>NZ_JBIBWD010000066.1:0-1034 GCF_043080985.1 Streptomyces sp. NPDC014894 | reverse complement strand
CCGGTCAGCCCTTGCGCTTGTTGATCTCTTCGGTGAGCTGGGGCACGACCGTGAACAGATCGCCCACGACCCCGTAATCGACCAGATCGAAGATCGGGGCCTCCGCGTCCTTGTTCACCGCCACGATCGTCTTCGACGTCTGCATACCCGCCCGATGCTGGATCGCACCCGAGATCCCCGCCGCGATGTACAACTGCGGCGACACGCTCTTACCCGTCTGACCCACCTGATTCGCATGCGGATACCACCCCGCGTCCACCGCCGCACGCGACGCCCCCACCGCCGCGCCCAGCGAGTCCGCCAGCGCCTCCACCACCGCGAAGTTCTCCGCACCCCCCACACCACGACCGCCCGACACCACGACCGCCGCCTCCGTCAGCTCCGGACGCCCCGACGACTCCCGCGCCGACCGCGACACCACCCGCGCCGCCGGAACCTCACCGAACACCACCTCCAGCACCTCCACCGCACCCGCCGCCGAAACCGCCTCCACCGGCGCCGAATTCGGCTTCACCGTGATCACCGGCACCCCCCGCGACACCCGCGACGACACCGAGAACCCCGCCGCGAACACCGACTGCGACACCACCGGACCACCCTCACCCGCCACCACGTCCACCGCGTCCGTCACCAGACCCGACCCCAGCCGCACCGCCAGCCGCGCCGCCGCCTCACGCCCCTCACCCGACGACACCGCCAGCACCGCCACCGGATCCACCACCCCGCACGCCGCCGCCCACGCGTCCACCCGCGGCACCACCGACCACTCCCCGAACTCCCCCGCCTCACACACCAGCACCCGCACCGCACCGTGCTCACCCAGCACACCCGCCGCCGCACCGGCGCCCGCACCCAGCACCACCGCCACCGGATCACCCAGCCGCCGCGCCAGCGTCAGCAACTCCAGCGACGGCTTGCGAACCACACCGTCCACATGATCGACACACACCAGAACATCAGCCATGGAAAACCCACTCCTACCCGAAACGAAAGACCGACAAGACGACGACGACACCACACACAGCCCCGACACC
>NZ_JBIBWD010000065.1:0-1090 GCF_043080985.1 Streptomyces sp. NPDC014894 | reverse complement strand
CGGCTGGATTACGCGGAGTCGTTGGGCGAGCTGCTGGAGCGGGTGCAGCGTGAGCAGTCGGAGCTGCTGGATCATCAGTATCTGAGCCTCGCGGAGATCCAGCGGATCGCGGGGACCGGGACCGGAGAACTCTTCGACACCACCACGGTCTTCGAGAACTACCCGCAGGACCCGGCCGCCTTCGCGGAAGCCTTCGACGCCGTCCGACTGGTCGATGTGGAGGGCCGCGACGCGACGCACTACACGCTGAGTCTCGCCGTACTCCCCGGAGACGAACTGCGCATCCGCATCGCCTACCGGCCCGACCGGCTCGACCACGACACGGCCGAAGACATCGCGACCCGGTTCATCCGTCTGCTGGAGACCGTCGCCGACCGGCCGGACGAGCGAGTCGGCCGGCTCGACGTCCTCCTGGAGGGCGAGCGTCGTCAGCTGCTGACCGAGTGGAATGCGTCGGGGTCGGGATCGGCGGGTCGGTGTGTGCCGGAGTTGTTCGAGGAGCGGGTTGCGGTCGCTCCGGATGCGGTGGCGTTGGCGTCGGCGGAAGTGTCGCTGAGTTATGCGGAGTTGAACGCGCGGGTGAATCGGCTGGCGTGGCTGTTGATCGGGGCAGGGGTGGGTCCGGAGCGGGTGGTGGCGTTGGCGGTGCCGCGTTCGGTGGAGACGGTGATCGCCGCGCTGGCGGTGCTGAAGGCGGGCGGTGCCTATGTGCCGGTGGATCCGGAGTATCCGGTGGACCGTATCGCGTACATGCTCGGAGACGCCCGGCCCGTGTGCGTGCTGACGACGGCCGACGCGGCCTCGGGCCTGCCCGACACGGACCTTCCCCGGGTGGTTCTCGACGCCCCGGAGACGGTGGAGGCGCTCGCCGCGTCACCTGTCTCCGATCCGGAGGGTGTGGTGGTGTGTCCGGAGAGTGCGGCGTATGTGATTTATACGTCGGGTTCGACGGGGTTGCCGAAGGGGGTGGTGGTGTCGCATGCGGGGTTGGAGGATCTGGCGGTGTCGCAGGTGGAGCGGTTCGGCCTGGGCGGGGGGAGTCGGGTGCTTCAGCTGGCGTCGTTCAGTTTCGACGCGGCGGTGATGGAGA
>NZ_JBIBWD010000064.1:0-1152 GCF_043080985.1 Streptomyces sp. NPDC014894 | reverse complement strand
TCGTCTGGATCTGGCGGCGTTGCGGACCCGGGCGGTGCGGGGGAGTCTGCCGTCGGTGTTCGCGTCGCTGGTCCGTGCGCCGGCGCGTCGGGCGGCGGCTGCCACGGGCGCGGACGAGGGCTCGTCATGGCTCGCCGACATGTCCGCCCTGGACGAGGCGGAACGCGAGCTTGCGCTGTTGGACCTCGTCAGTACGCAGATCTCTCTGGTGCTGGGTCTCGGGTCGGCCGGTTCGGTGGAGCCGGATCGTGCTTTCCGTGACATGGGCTTCGATTCGCTGACCGGTCTTGAGCTGCGGCAGCGGCTCCAGACGGAGACGGGGCTCCGGCTGCCGTCGACCCTGGTCTTCGACTATCCGAACCGCACGGCGCTGGTCGGCTTCCTGGACGAGCAGATCCACGGCAAGATCGCCACCGGCCCGACGAATCCGATGCCGGCCGCCCTTGCCGCCGTCGATGACGATCCGATCGTCATCGTCGGTATGGCCTGCCGTCTGCCGGGCGGGATCGACTCGCCGCGGGAGCTGTGGGAGGCGGTCGTCGACGGTGTGGACGCGACATCGGAGTTCCCGAGCGACCGGGGCTGGGACATCGACGGCCTCTACGACCCGGACCCGACCCACCTCGGTACGAGTTACTCCCGTCGGGGCGGGTTCCTGGCGGGTGCGGGTGATTTCGACGCGGAGTTCTTTGGGATCAGTCCGCGTGAGGCGGCGGCGATGGATCCGCAGCAGCGGCTGCTGCTGGAGACCGCGTGGGAGGCGTTCGAGCGCGCCGGGATCGATCCGTCCTCGCTGCGCGGCAGCAGGACCGGTGTCTTCGCCGGCCTGATGTATCACGATTACGGCTCCTGGCTGTCGGAGGCCACGGAGGACGTCGAGGGGCTGATGATCACCGGCAACAGCGGTGGCGTCGCCTCGGGGCGTATCTCGTATCTGCTGGGTCTTGAGGGTCCGGCGATGACGGTGGACACGGCGTGCTCGTCGTCGCTGGTGTCGTTGCATCTGGCGGTGCAGGCGTTGCGGAACGGGGAGTGCTCGCTGGCGTTGGCGGGTGGAGTGACGGTGATGTCGACGCCGACGACGTTCGTGGAGTTCTCGCGGCAGCGGGCGATGGCTCCGGACGGCCGGTGCAAGGCGTTCTCCGACGACGC
>NZ_JBIBWD010000063.1:0-1169 GCF_043080985.1 Streptomyces sp. NPDC014894 | reverse complement strand
TCCAGCATGCCGTCCATGTGCGGCGAGTGGAACGCGTGGCTGACCGTGAGCCGCTTGGTCTTGCGGTCGGCGAAGTGGGCGACGACCGCGAGGGCCGCGTCCTCGTCGCCCGCGACGACGACCGACCGGGGGCCGTTGATCGCGGCGATGCTGACCCGGTCGGTGAGGTGAGGCAGCACCTCGTCCTCAGAAGCCTGAACAGCGATCATCACCCCGCCGGTGGGCAGCGCCTGCATCAGACGGCCACGAGCAGCCACCAGCGTGCAGGCGTCGGCCAGGGAGAACACCCCGGCGACATGAGCGGCCGCGATCTCACCGATCGAATGACCGGAGAGGAAGTCGGGCCGTACACCCCACGCTTCGAGGAGCCGGAAGAGGGCGACCTCGATGGCGAAGAGGGCGGGCTGGGTGTAGGCGGTCTGGTCGAGAGCACCGCTCTCCGAGGAGAACAGCGCTTCCTTCAGCGGCGTGTCGAGGTGCGCGTCCATGTGCGCGCAGACCGCGTCGAGCGCGTCCGCGAACACGGGATAGGTCGCGTACAGCTCGGCGCCCATACCGGTCCGCTGGCTGCCCTGGCCGGTGAAGAGGAAGGCGAGAGCGCCGTCGGTGGCCGTGCCCGTGACCAGGCCCGGGGCCTGTCCGCCGGAGGCCAGTGCCTCCAGCGCCGCCAGGAACCCGTCCCGCTCCGATGCGATCACCACCGCGCGGCGCTCCAGCGCCGCCCGCGACGTCGCCAGCGAGAAGGCCACATCCGCCGACTCCAGGGCCGGACCGGACACCAGCCGCTCCCGCAGCCGCTCCGCCTGGCCGCCCAACGCCGCATCGCTCTTCGCCGACAGCACCCACGGCACCACACCCGCCGACACCGACCGACCCGAACCCGACGACTCCGAAGCCTCCAAAAGCTCCGCAGCCTTCGAGGGCTCCGCAGCGAGCGGCGCCTGCTCCAGCACCGTATGCGCGTTCGTTCCGCTGAACCCGAACGACGACACACCCGCCCGACGCGGACGCCCCGTCTCCGGCCACTCCCGCAGCTCCGTCAACAGCGCGATATCGCCCGCCGACCAGTCCACATGCGGAGTCGGCTCATCGACATGCAGGGTCTGCGGAAGCACCCCGTGCTGCATCGCCAGCACCATCTTCATCACACCCGCGACACCCGCCGCGGC
>NZ_JBIBWD010000062.1:0-1175 GCF_043080985.1 Streptomyces sp. NPDC014894 | reverse complement strand
TCACCGCCCAGATCGAAGAACGACGCCTCCGCACCCACCCGGTCCAGACCGAGCACCTCCGCGAACAGCCCGCACAGCACCTCCTCCACCGGAGTCGCCGGACCACGACCACCGCCCCGCACCGCGAACTCCGGCGCCGGCAAAGCCGCCCGGTCCAGCTTCCCGTTCACCGTCAACGGCAGACCGTCCACCACCACGAACGCCGCCGGAACCATGAACTCCGGCAGCCGGTCCCCCACATGATCACGCAACACCCGCACATCCACCGCACCATCGGCGACCACATACGCCACCAGCCGCTTGTCACCCGGCCGGTCCTCACGCACCACCACCGCGACCTGACCCACACTCCCGTGCGCGGCCAGCACAGCCTCGATCTCACCCGGCTCCACCCGGAACCCGCGAATCTTCACCTGCTGATCCACCCGACCGGCGAACACCACCTCACCGTCCGGCGTCCACCGCGCCAAGTCACCCGTGCGGTACATGCGCACGCCCGACTCGTACGGACTCGCCACGAACCGCTCCGCCGTCAGCCCCGGACGACCACCGTACCCACGGGCCAGACCCGCACCCGAGACATACAGCTCACCCGCCACACCCACCGGCGCCGGCCGAAGAAACTCGTCCAGCACGAACAACCGCGTATTGTCCATCGGCCGCCCGATCGGCAGAGAATCCGCCGCCACCACACCCGGCTCCACCGTATGCACCGTCACGATCACCGTCGTCTCCGTCGGCCCGTACACATGCCGCACCGTCAGACCCGGGCACGCCTCCCGCACCGCCGCCACCGCACCCGCGGCCATCACATCACCACCGGTCAGCACATCCGACACACCCGCCAGAGCCTCCGGCGACTCCTCCGCCAGCACACCGAACAGCCCCGAGGACATGAACATCCCCGTCACCCCGTGCGCCGCCACCAGACCCGCCAGCGTCTCCCCGTCCACCAGCCCCGGCGGAGCCACCACCACCCGACCGCCATGCACCAACGGCACCCACAACTCAAACGTCGACGCGTCGAACGTATGCGGCGAATGCAACAACACCCGATCCCGCGCCGCCGCACTCCACGACGAATCCGACACCAACGCCGCCACCGCCGAATGCGGAATCTCCACCCCCTTCGGCACACCCGTCGAACCCGACGTATACATCACATACGCCACATC
>NZ_JBIBWD010000061.1:0-1190 GCF_043080985.1 Streptomyces sp. NPDC014894 | reverse complement strand
CTCGACGACCTCACCCACACCCTCGACAACGGAGCCCCCGCACCCGAAGCCGTCCTCTGCCCACTCCCCGCCACCCCACGAACCAACCCCACCACACCACCCCCACTCGACACCCCCACCACCATCCAAACCCTCCTCACCCACACCCTCACCCTCCTCCAACACTGGCTCAACGACGACCGCTACACCACCACCCGACTCATCATCCTCACCCACCACGCCACCACCACCCACCCACAAGAAACCCCCGACCCCACCCACGCCACACTCACCGCCCTCATCCGCACCGCCCAAACCGAACACCCCCACCGCATCACCCTCCTCGACCTCGACAACCACCCCCACAACCACACCCTCATCCCCCACACCCTCACCACCCAAGAACCCCACCTCACCCTCCGCGACACCACCATCCACACCCCCCGACTCACCCAACTCCCCACCCCCACCAACCCAACCCCCACACCCACCTACAACACCCAAGGCACCGTCCTCATCACCGGCGGCACCGGAACACTCGCCACCCACACCGCCCGCCACCTCATCACCCACCACGGCATCCGCCACCTCCACCTCACCAGCCGCACCGGACCCCACCACCCCAACGCCACCCGCATCCACCAAGAACTCACCCAACTCGGCGCCCACATCACCATCACCGCCTGCGACACCACCGACCCCGACCAACTCGACAACCTCCTCAAAACCATCCCCCCACAACACCCCCTCACCACCGTCATCCACACCGCCGGCACCATCCACCTCAACCCCCTCCAACAACTCACCCCCCAACAACTCACCACCGTCCTCCAACCCAAAATCAACACCGCCTACAACCTCCACCACGCCACCCGACACCACCAACTCGACGCCTTCATCCTCTACTCCTCCCTCGCCACCACCCTCGCCTCACCCGGACAAGCCAACTACGCCGCCGCCAACGCCTACCTCAACGCCCTCGCCCACCACCGCCACACCCAAGGACTCCCCGCCACCAGCATCGCCTGGGGCCCCTGGAACGACACCAACGGCATGATCCGCCACCTCAACACCACCACCCGCAACCACACCACCCGCACCGGATTCCCACCCCTCACCACCCACAACGCCCTCACCCTCCTCGACACCGCCCTCACCACCACCCACCACCCCACCACCACCGCAACCCACCTCAACACCAACAACATCAA
>NZ_JBIBWD010000060.1:0-1210 GCF_043080985.1 Streptomyces sp. NPDC014894 | reverse complement strand
GCCGCCCGCCTCCACGACCACCTCACAGCACACCCCGACACACCCCTCCAAGACATCGAACACACCCTCACCCACCGCGCCACCCACCCCCACCGCGCCATCATCACCACCCACCAACACCACACCGCACTCCAAGCCCTCAACGCCCTCACCCACCACCAACCCCACCCCGCACTCACCCACCACCACACCACCCACACCGACACACCCAAAACCGTCTTCGTCTTCCCCGGCCAAGGCTCCCAATACCCCGGCATGACCCAAGGCCTCCTCACCACCTCCCCCACCTTCCGCGACACCATCGAAGAAATACAAGAAGCCCTCAACCCCCACATCAACTGGAACCTCACCCACGTCCTCCAACAACACCCCAACGCCCCCACCCTCGACCGCGTCGACATCGTCCAGCCCACCCTCTTCGCCGTCCTCGTCGCCCTCGCCCGCCACTGGCAACACCACGGCATCCACCCCCACGCCGTCATCGGACACTCCCAAGGCGAAATAGCCGCCGCCCACATCGCCGGAGCCCTCACCCTCCACGACGCCGCCACCATCACCACCACCCGCGCCCAAGCCCTCACCCGACTCGAAGGCCACGGCGCCATGGCCTCCCTCAAACTCAACGCCCACCAAACCCAACAACTCCTCACCACCCACTGGCCCCACCAACTCACCATCGCCGCCATCAACAGCCCCACCACCACCATCGTCGCCGGAGACACCACCCCCCTCCACCAACTCCTCCACCACTGCACCCAACACCACATCCAAGCCCGCCCCATCAACGTCACCTACGCCTCCCACACCCACCACACCGACCCACTCCAACAACACCTCCACACCCACCTCAACCACATCAACCCCCAACCCGCCCACACCCCCTTCCACTCCACCGTCACCACCACCCCCCTCAACACCACCCAACTCACCCCCCACTACTGGTTCCAAAACCTCCGACAAACCGTCCAACTCCACCCCACCATCACCAACCTCCTCAACACCCACCACCACACCCTCATCGAAATCAGCCCCCACCCCGTCCTCACCCCCTCACTCCACGAAACCGCCGACACCCACCCCACCAACCCCCTCATCACCCACACCCTCCACCGCAACCAACCCGACCAACACACCTTCCACACCCAACTCGCCCACATCAACACCCACCACCCCCACCCCACCTGGACCACCACCAACAACAACAAAAAGA
>NZ_JBIBWD010000059.1:0-1525 GCF_043080985.1 Streptomyces sp. NPDC014894 | reverse complement strand
AACCGGCGCTCGATGAAGCCCGGCTCGTAGTCCCAGCCCTCGGCGATCCACGACGACTGACCGTTCGTCGAAGCGGTGCGGCCGTCGACCGCCTGCGAGGAGTACGACAGCGCGATCTCGGGCTGCGGACCGCCCGGGACCTCCTGCGACTCGATCGGATACGTCCACGAGAACCCGCCGGACGAACTGCCGGCCATCCAGGAACCCGACTGCGACAGCGACGTAGCGCCGTGGTTGCCGCCAGGGCCCGAGGCCGACGCCGTCGCCGCCAGCACCCGCGGCGCGGAAGCCGACCCACGGGCCTTCTTCGCGGTTCCCAGATCAACGGTCGCGCTGACCGTGAAGGCCTCGGGGTCGTTGGAGCCCCTCAGCTCGGTCGGAGTGCGGCACTCGGACTTCTCCGGAGTCGTCAGCGCACACGCCGGCAGCTCCACCAGCCGCAGCCGCGAACCCCAGTCACCGCCGAAACTGTCCCTGATCGAGCGGTAGTCCACCTCGATCTCGACAGCACCCGACGCGGCGTCAGATGTACCCGACGCCGCCGGGGCCGCAGTGAACAGCACGCCCTCGACGCCCACGGCGCGAGCCGCCTTCGCGTCCTTCACCTGCACCCGAGCCGTCGTGCCCGGCTCGGCCAGAGTCTTCCCGCGCGCCGCACCGGCCTTGGCCTCAGGCTTCTGGAGGCGGACGGGAATCTCGGCGAAAGGTTTCTCCGACTGGCCGGTAATCACGCCGTGATCGCCGGAACCCAGTCCCGATCGGGCGGCCTTCGCCGGGACGTCGCCCTGGGCGTCGGCGACGGGGACCACGTAATCCCCGGTGGGGATCCGGCCGGCGACCGGCTTCCAGTCCTTCTCCGCCTCGTTCTTGACCGCGGGCCGCTTGCGGTCGAAGTCCCGTCCGGAGACGGAACGTTCCTGCTTCAGTTCGTCCAGGTCCGGGCCGCTTCCGGCAGCCGCAGCCGGGTCGTCCGGGACGAAGTTGATCATCAGCGCCATGAAGACGACAAATGACACGGATCTATGCCAGTGCCCCAAATAGCGCAACTGGCGCAAGAGTTGTTGTCGCACGCTTCCTTCCCATCCTGAGCAGGATAAACACATGACCGGAGGGGACCCTAAGTGCCAACAACCCCACCAGCAACAGGGGTTGCACTCCCATAAATCACCTCACTCCCCCTAAACAGCCGGAAATTCCCATCAGAGCGCCGTGTACTGTTCCGCCGAAAGTTGCTCTTGAAGTGAAGGGATCAAGGGGATTTGTCTATGCCGGACATACCCATGAAGAGACGGGGACCGGGTCGCACCGCACGGGGCGCACTCGCCGCGGTGCTGGTCGGAGGCGCTTTGGGGCTCACTCCCCTCAGCGCCGCGACCTCGGTCGCCGCCGAGGAGAAGACTTCCGGAACCAGTACCTCCGGAGCGCCGGCGGGCTCGGAGGAGCATGCGCTGGAGAGGGCCAAGCGGACCGGTGAGCCGGTCGAGGTGCTGTCCTCGCGCACCGAGATCAGCGAGACCCACGCGCT
>NZ_JBIBWD010000058.1:0-1574 GCF_043080985.1 Streptomyces sp. NPDC014894 | reverse complement strand
ACCAACAACAACCGCCGCACCCCATACACCGACACCAAATGCCGAGCGAACAACCCACCCAACGAACCCGTAGCACCCGTCACCAACACCGTCCCCGTCAGCTCACCATCCACCAGCCGACCGCCGAACAGAGCACCCAGCGCCTCCCGGTCAACCGTGTTCCCCACCGAGCCGACCCCGTCACCGCCCGCGACACGATTCGCGGGAACCCGCGCCAGACGCGGCGCACTGATCCCACCACCCCTGACCGCCAACTCCGGCTCATCCAGAGCCAGAGCCGCCACCACCGCACCCACCGACACCGAAGCCCCGTCAAGGTCCAGCATCGTCAACTGCCCGGGATTCTCCGACTGCACCGAACGCAGGAACCCACGCACCGCCGCACCCGCCAGATCCCCCACACCCTCACCCGGCACAACCGCCACCGCACCCGACGTCACCCACACCAACCGCACACCCGCGAAACGCTCATCCCCAAACCACTCCTGCACCAACGACAACGCACCACCCACAGCACCCCGCACCCCACCAGCCACATCCCCACCCACAGACGCATCCATCGGCACAGACGACACGAACACCACATCCGGCACCGCCCCACCCCCCGACAACACCGCACCCAACCCCGCCAGATCCCCGAACTCCGACACCTCCACACCCGACACACCCGCCAGACCGAACACATCCCCACCCACCACAGCCCAACGCCCACCACCAACACCAACAGCCGGCGCCGCCACCGACACCCACTCCACCTCGAACAACGAATCAACATGCCCGCCATCAGCCGCACGCACCTGATCCACCGACGCAGCCCGCAACGTCAACGAATCCACCGACGCCACCGGACGCCCCACACCATCCGCGACACACAACGCCAGACTGTGCGGATCACCCACCGCATGCGGAGCCAACCGCATCCGCAACGACGACGCACCCACCGCATACAACGACACACCAACCCACGAGAACGGCAACAGAGCACCGCTCGTCATCTGCTCAGGCGTGCCATGGCCGATCGCGTGCAGACCCGCGTCCAGCAGAGCAGGGTGCAGTCCGAACCCAGCGGCGTCCCGACGCGCGTCGCCCGGCAGCTCCACTTCGGTGAACAGCTCGCCGCCCCGGCGCCAGGCAGCCCTGAGCCCCCGGAACACCGGCCCGTACGCGACTCCGCCTTCCCACAGCTCCTCGTACAACCCCTCGATGTCCACGGGGACGGCCCCGGCAGGCGGCCACTCGGTGAGTTCGTCAAAGCCGGCGGGCAGGTCCCGCGTCATGCCCGCGGTGAGCACGCCGGAGGCGTGGCGGGTCCACGGCTCCTCCGCGAGAGCGTCCTGCCTGCGCGAATGCACACTGAACGACCGCTGACCAGCCCCACCAGGAGCCTCCACCACCAGCTGAACCTGCACCCCACCACGCTCAGGCACCACCAGAGGAGCCTCAAGCGTCAACTCCTCCACCACATCACAACCCACCTGTTCCCCAGCCCGCACCGCCAAATCCACAAACGCCGTACCCGGCAGCAGCACACTCCCCAAAATCGTGTGATCCACCAGCCACGGATGCGTCTCCAA
>NZ_JBIBWD010000057.1:0-1587 GCF_043080985.1 Streptomyces sp. NPDC014894 | reverse complement strand
CTTCATCCCCCGCCTCATCGACCTCCACCGCGCCGGACACTTCCCCTTCGACCGCCTCATCACCCTCTACGACTTCGACCACATCAACGAAGCCGCCGACGACACGCGGACCGGAGCTGCGATCAAGCCCGTGCTGCGCATCGGGGAGTAGTCCCCACCACGAGGACCGCTCCCCGCATCCATGGAGCCCCGGCGTCATCCGCGCCGCGCTCCGCGTCTCCACCAGCCACAAGGAAAGTACGATGACCGACTCCCAGAAGCACGGCGAGCCCACCGACCGCCACCAGCTCGGCGCGGCGGGCATGCCGCTCAACACCCTCGCCGACTACCGGCCGATTCCCGCCGACGCCTACGGCGCGCTGTTCCTGCCGAACCGGCTCGCCCAGGGCTACCACGTCGAGGAGATCCACGACGGCGCCTACTACGTCACCTCGGGGGCGTACGACACCATGTTCGTCCGCACCGGCAACGGCGTCGTCGTGGTGGACGCCCCGCCGCTGCTGGGGACCAACCTCAAGCGCGCGATAGCCGATGTCACCGACGAGCCCGTCACCCATCTCATCTACAGCCACTGGCACTCCGACCACATCGGCGCCGCCGGCATCTTCGCCGCCGACAAGCCCAAGGTCATCGCCCACGACTACACCCGCGAGATGATCCAGCGCTGGCCCGACCTCGGCGGCGACCGCCCGCTGCCCGTCCCGACCGACACCATCACCGAGAGCGACACCCTCGACGTCAACGGCGTCCGGTTCAACCTCGACTACCACGGCGTCAACCACACCCCGGGCAACATCTTCATCTACGCCCCGCGGCAGAAGGCCCTCGCGGCGATCGACATCATCAGCCCCGGATGGAGCGCGTTCAAGAACTGCGACGCCTCCGAGAACATCCGCGGCTGGGCCGAGGCCCACGACTGGATCCTCTCCTACGACTTCAAGGGCGTCGTCTCCGGCCACGTCAACCGCTACGGCACCCCCGAGGACGCCAGGGCCTCCCGCGACTACACCAACGACATCATCGAGTTCGCCAAGGAAGCCCTCAGTGAGGGCCAGGAGTTCGAGTACATCGAGAAGATCGGCTTCTCCAACGCCTGGGTCCTCTGGGAGAACTACTTCAACGAGATGACCAACTACGTCACCAAGAAGACCCTGGAGAAGGTCACCGACAACGGCCAGACCTGGGCCCAGCGCCTCGCCGGCGCCGACGTCATGACCAAGTACCACGCCTACACCATCCTCGAAGCCCTCCGGCTCGAGTACGGCATGGTCACCGGCTTCGAGAAGCTGATCATCCCCCAGTCCGGCGAGTGACCGCTCCGGCCGGCCCGGCGGGCCCGGGCGCGGACCACGGTCCGCGCCCGGGCCCGCCGGGCCGTCCGCCGCGGTCCGCCCGCGCCCGATATCATTCGTTATGGAACAAACTTCTGGAGGGTACGCATGAGCCAGGGCACCGAGAGCGCCTCCCGCGAGAGGGCGGGCGGGGAGGCCGGGCGGCAGGGTTCGCCGTCGCGTCCGCTGGACCGCACCGAGCGGGCCGTGTGGCTGGGCCTCCTCGCCACCCATATGCGGCTGCTGCGCACCCTCG
>NZ_JBIBWD010000056.1:0-1626 GCF_043080985.1 Streptomyces sp. NPDC014894 | reverse complement strand
CGGATTCCACTCGGTCAGCAGCTGTCGGCGCTCGCCCTCCAGGAGGACGTCGAGCCGGCCGATCCGTATATCGGGGTCGGCGGCGACGGCTTCCAGCAACCGGACATACCGAGCCGCGACAGCCTCGGCCGTCGACCGGTCGAACACATCACTCGCGAACTCCAGATAACCGTCCAACCCCGCCGGCCCACCATCCTCACCGAACCGCTCCACCAACCCCACCGACAAATCAAACTTCGCCACCCCACCCCCCGAAACCTCCGCCTCCACCCGCAACCCCGGCAACTCCACCACCAAACGCGGATCACCCTGCACCGTGAACAACACCTGAAACAAAGGATGCCGAGCCATCGAACGAACCGGATTCAACACCTCCACCAACCGCTCGAACGGCACATCCTGATGACCGAACCCCGCCAGATCAACCTCACGCGCCCGCCCCACCACCTCACGGAACGACGGATCACCCGACACATCCACCCGCAACACCAACGAATTCACAAAGAAACCCACCAACCCCTCCAACGCCACATCACCACGCCCCGCCACCGGACTCCCCAACGGAATATCCGACCCCGCACCCAACCGCGACAACAACGAAGCAAACCCCGCCTGCAACACCATGAACACACTCGCACCACACTCCCGAGCCAAACCAACCAACAACCGATGAACCCCACCACCCACCTCAAAACCAACCATCCCACCCCGATGACTCGCCACCACCGGACGAACACGATCGAACGGCAACACCAACTCCTCCGGCAACCCCTCCAAAGCACCACGCCAATACTCCAACTGCCCAGAACCCAAACTCCCCCCATCACCCTCATCACCCAACAGCCCACGCTGCCACAACGCATAATCCACATACTGCACCGACAACTCCGACCACCCCGGAACACCACCCCCACACCGAGCCCGATACGCCTCCACCAAATCACCCACGAACGGAGCCACCGACTCACCATCAGCCGCAATATGATGAATCACCACCGACAGAACATGAACCCCCTCCCCCACCCCGAACAACCGCACCCGAAACGGCACATCAACCGAAAGATCAAACCCCACACCCGCAGCCTCCGCCAAAGCCACCCCCAACTCATCCACACCCACCCCCACCACCGACAAACCCACATCCACCGCACCCGCATCCACCACCACCTGACACGGCACCCCACCCACATCAGGAAACACCGTCCGCAAACTCTCATGCCGACCCACCACATCACCCAACGCCAACCCCAAAGCCACACAATCCAACTCACCCAACAACCGCACCACAAACGGAATATTGTACGTACCCCCCGAACCCGAACCCCCCGAACCCGAACCCTCCAACCGATTCAAAAACCACAACCGCCGCTGAGCAAACGACAACGGAACCACCCCAGGACGCTCCACCCGCACCACACCCGGCCGAACACCCTCACCACCACCACGCCCCACCAAACCAGCAACCGAAGGCCACTCAAACAAATCCCTCACCGAATACCGAACACCCAACACCCCCTCAATACGACTGATCAAACGAGTCGCCAACAACGAATGCCCACCCAACTCGAAGAAACTGTCATGAACCCCCACCCGCGGCACCCCCAAAACCTCCGCGAAGAGTTCGCA
>NZ_JBIBWD010000055.1:0-1911 GCF_043080985.1 Streptomyces sp. NPDC014894 | reverse complement strand
CACCAACACCCTCACCATCACCCACCACACCCACACCCACATCCCGCGCCACCACAGCCAACGCCCCCACCGACTGACACTGAAAAACCTCACGGGGGGTGATGGCCAGACCGGCTTCCCGGGCCCGGCTCACCAGCTGGATCGACACGATGCTGTCGCCGCCGAGATCGAAGAAACCGTCGTCGACACCCACTTCCGGCAACCCGAGAACATCGGCGAAGAGCCGGCACAGGGTCTCTTCACGAGGGGTACGGGGCGCCAGGCCGCTCACGGCGGCGGCGAAGTCGGGGGCGGGCAGGGCCCGGCGGTCGAGCTTGCCGTTCGCGGTGAGCGGCAGCCGGTCGAGCACGACGACCGCGGCGGGGACCATGTACTCGGGGAGCAGTTCGGCGAGACCGTGACGCAGCCCGGGGCCGTCGAGCACGGAGCCCGCCCCGGGGACCGCGTACGCCACCAGCCGTTTGTCGCCCGGCCCGTCCGAGCGGACCAGGGCGACGGCCTGGGCCACCCCGTCGGCGCGGAGCAGGGCCGACTCGATCTCACCGGGCTCGATCCGGAAGCCGCGCACCTTGACCTGCTCGTCGGCCCGGCCGACGTACTCCAGGTTCCCGTCCGCCCGCCACCGCACCAGGTCTCCGGTCCGGTACATCCGTGAGCCGTCGGGGCCGAACGGGTCGGCGACGAACCGCTCCGCCGTCAGCGCGGCCCTGCGCACATATCCCCGCGCGAGTCCGGCGCCGGACACATACAGCTCACCGCGCACACCGACCGGCACCGGCCGCAGACCGGGGTCCAGGACATGGACGGAGGTGTTGTCGAGCGGGCGTCCGATCGGGACCGAGTGCCGGTCGCCCAGCCCGCCGGGCGGTACGCGGTAGTGCGTGGCGAAGGTCGTGTTCTCCGTGGGTCCGTAGCCGTCCACCACGGTGAGCCCGGGGCACGCCGCCATGACACGCCGTACCGCGTCCGGGTCGACGACGTCTCCGCCGACCCAGAGTTCCCGCACTCCGGCCGGCGCTCCGGGGCTCTCCCGGGCTATGAGATGGAAGAGGCCCGCCGTGAGCCAGAGACCGGTGACCCTGTCATCGCGGGTCAGCCGGGCCAGTTCGGCCGCGTCCAGGGCGGCGGGCGGGGCCACCACCACCTCTCCGCCGGACAGCAGCGGGGTCCAGATCTCATAGGTGGAGGCGTCGAAGGAATGCTGCGAGTGGAAGAGCACGCGCTGATGGCTCCCACCGCGCCAGCAGCTGTCGAGCGCGAGCTGAACGACGGAGGCGTGGGTGACCGCCACGCCCTTCGGCTCCCCGGTCGATCCGGAGGTGTACATGACGTACGCGAGGTTCCGCGGATCGCCGGCGCCGGCCCCGCCGGCCGGATGGGTGTCCAGGTGCGCGTCGCTGTCCGCGTCGCCTGCTCCGTCGACGTCGAGCGGTTGTACGGAGTCGGGGAGCCGGACGTCCTCGCGTCCGGCGGCGTCGGTCAGCACCCATCGGACGTCGGCCTCCGCCAGGAGGCGTTCCCTGCGTGACTCGGGCTCCTTGGCGTCGAGCGGCAGATAGGCGCCGCCGGCCTTGAGGACGGCGAGGAAGGAGACGAGCAGACCCGGGGAGCGCGGAAGGAGTACGCCGACGATCTCCTCGGAGCCCACTCCCGCCTCGACCAGACGGCGGGCGAGGCGGCTCGCCCGCAGATCCAGCTCCCGGTAGGTGAGCACTTCCTCGTCCGAGCGCACGGCGACGGCCGACGGAGTGCGGGCGACCTGATCGGCGAAGCACTCGTGCAGTGTCTTCGCCGCCTCGGGCAGGGGTCGCGGCGGCGGATTCCACTCGGTCAGCAGCTGTCGGCGCTCGCCCTCCAGGAGGACGTCGAGCCGGCCGATCCGTATATCGGGGTCGGCGGCGACGGCTTCCA
>NZ_JBIBWD010000054.1:0-2015 GCF_043080985.1 Streptomyces sp. NPDC014894 | reverse complement strand
AGGGGGAGGTAGGCGGCGCCGGCGGTGAGGACGGCGAAGGTGGCGACGACGGCGTCGGCGGACCGGGGTATCGCCAGGGCGACGATGTCGTCGGGCCGGACTCCGTCCCGGGTGAGCCGGCGGGCCAGTCGGTTGGTGCGGGCGAGGAGTTCGGCGAAGGTGAGGCGGACGTCTCCGGCGACGACGGCGAGGGCGTCGGGGGTGGCGGCGGCCTGATCGGCGAGGACACGGACGATGCCTGCGTCCGGGACGGTCCGCCGGGTGTCGTTCCAGACGGCGAGCCGCGCGTGCTCGGCGGCGTCGAGGACGGCGAGGTCGGCGACGGGTCGGCCGGGGTCGGCCACGGCCCGCTCCAGCAGCCGCAGCAGCCGCTCCGCGAGCGTCTCCACCGTCGCCCGGTCGAAGAGATCCGTCGAGTAGCGGATCCCGCAGACCATCCCGGCGCTTCCCGTCTCGCCCCCGGGCCGTGTACGCCGGAAGAGGACGTCCAGGTCGAACTTGGCCGCCCCGGCCAGAATCCGCAGCTCCTCCGCCTCCGCGCCCAGGAGCCGGGTGAGGTCGGGGCCGCCGCCCTCGTACGCCACCATCGTCTGGAAGAGCGGGTGGCGGGTGAGCGAGCGCTCCGGGTTGACCGCCTCCACCACGCTGTCGAAGGGCAGATCGGTGTGGTCCAGCGCGGCGAGGTCGGTGGCGCGGATCCGCTCCAGCAGTTCGGCGAAGGTGGGGTCGCCGGAGAGGTCGGCGCGCAGTACGACGGTGTTGACGAAGAAGCCGACCAGTTCGTCGAGGGCGGTCTCTCCCCGGCCCGCGACCGGGCTGCCGAGGGGGATGTCGTCGCCCGCGCCGAGCCGGTGCAGCAGGGCCGCCACCGCCGCGTGCACCACCATGAACATCGTCGCGCCGGTCTCCTGGACCAGCTCGTCCAGCGCCGCCACCAGCTCCGGTGACAGGTCCGCCTCCACCGTGTCGCCCTCGTGGCCGGGGTCGCCGGGCCGGGGCCGGTCGGCGGGGAGGTTCAGCTCGTCGGGGAGCCCGGCCAGCGCGGTGCGCCAGTGCTCGGTCTGGCGGGCGGCGAGTGGAGTGTCGTCGAGGAGCTCGCGCTGCCAGAGCGCGTAGTCGGCGTACTGCACGGGCAGCGGTCCGAACTCCGGTGCGCGGCCCGCCGTTCTGGCCCGGTAGGCGGTGTCCAGATCGGCGAGAAGGGGACCGGTCGACCATTCGTCGGTGGCGATGTGGTGCAGGAGGAGGACCAGGGTGTGGTCCTGCTCGGCGGTGCGCAGCAGTGTCACCCGCAGCGGAAGGTCCGCCGCCAGGTCGAAGCCCTGACCGCAGAAGTCCGCCGCCCGCTCCGCGAGCGACTCCTCCGCCGCCTCGGCCACCGTGAACGGGACCCGGGCCTCCTCGGGGTCCAGCACCCGCTGGAAGGGCTCGCCCTCGTGCTCCGCGACCAGGGTGCGCAGCGTCTCATGACGGGTGATCACATCGTGTACGGCGCGCTCCAGCGCGGACACGTCCAGCGCCCCGCGCAGCCGTACCGCGAACGGCACGTTGTAGGTGCTGCCGCGCCCCTCCATCTGGTCCAGGAACCACAGCCGGCGCTGGGCGTACGAGAGCGGGAGCCGCTCGGGCCGTGCGCCGGACGCGGTCAGCGCGGGCCGTTCGGCGTCGGCGTCTCCGCCCAGCCGGGCCGCCAGCCCGGCGACCGTACGCGCCTCGAACACATCCCGCACGGAACAGGCGATCCCGGCGGCCCGTACCCGGGCCACCACCCGGGTGGCGAGCAGCGAGTGCCCGCCGAGCCGGAAGAAGTCGTCCTCCGCGCCCACCGCGTCCAGCTCCAGGACCTCCGCGAAGACCCCGGCGAGCAGGGTCTCCCGGGTGCCCCGGGGCGCGCGGCCCGCCGGGACGGCGCTGGCTTCGGGCTCGGGGAGTGCGGTGCGGTCGAGTTTGCCGTTGATGTTGGTGGGGAGGGTGTCGAGGTTCATGATCGTGGTGGGGATCATGTAGTCGGGGAG
>NZ_JBIBWD010000053.1:0-2126 GCF_043080985.1 Streptomyces sp. NPDC014894 | reverse complement strand
GGCTTCGACTCCCTCACCACCGTCCAGCTCCGCAACCACCTCACCCACACCACCGGCCTCCGACTCCCCGCCACCCTCGCCTTCGACCACCCCACTCCCCACGAACTCACCACCCACCTCCACCAGAAACTCAGCCCCGCCACCCAGCAACCCACCACCACCAGCAACACCCCGACGAAGACCAATCAAGACGAGCCCATCGCGATCGTCGGCATGGGCTGTCGATTCCCCGGCGGAGTCCGCTCACCCGAAGACCTCTGGAACCTGGTCACCGAGGGCCGCGACGTCATCGGCCCCTTCCCCACCAACCGCGGCTGGGACCTCGAAGCCCTTCTCCCTCAGGACACCGAACCAACCGAAGCCGCTTCCGCCGACGCGGCCGACGACGATCCCCTGCACGGCAGGCCGGGGACCTCATCGACGCGGTACGGGGGTTTCCTCCACGACGCGGACCAGTTCGACCCAGCCTTCTTCAACATCTCCCCCCGCGAAGCCCGCGCCATCGACCCACAACAGCGGCTGCTCCTGGAGACGGCGTGGGAGGCCCTCGAACACGCGGGCATCAACCCCCACCACCTCGCCGGCACCCAGACCGGGGTCTTCACCGGCATCAGCCCCAACCACTACGGAGCCCACGGAGACACCGACCTCGAAGGACACCTCCTCACCGGCACCACCCCCTCCGTCGCCTCCGGACGCATCGCCTACACCCTCGGCCTCCACGGACCCGCACTCACCATCGACACCGCCTGCTCCTCCTCCCTCGTCGCCGTCCACCTCGCCTGCCAATCACTCCGCCACCACGAATCCGACCTCGCCCTCGCCGGCGGAGCAGCCGTCATGGCCACCCCCGAAATCTTCCTCGAATTCAGCCGACAGGGCGGCCTCTCCCCCGACGGCCGCTGCAAAGCCTTCGCCGCAGAGGCAGACGGCACCGGCTGGTCCGAAGGCGCCGGACTCATCGTCCTCCAACGACTCACCGACGCCGTCCAGCAGGGAAACACGATCCTCGCCGTCATCCCCGGATCAGCGGTCAACCAGGACGGCGCGAGCAACGGACTCACCGCACCCAACGGACCCGCCCAGGAGCGGGTCATCCAACAGGCCCTGGCGAACGCGCGCCTCGCGCCCTCAGACGTCGACGCGGTGGAAGCCCACGGCACGGGCACCACGCTCGGGGATCCCATCGAAGCCCACGCGCTCCTCAACACCTACGGCCAGCACCACACCCCCGAACAGCCCCTCTACCTCGGCTCCCTCAAAACCAACATCGGCCACACCCAAGCAGCAGCAGGCATCGCCGGACTCATCAAAATGGTCCAGGCGCTCCACCACAGCCACCTCCCCCCGACCCTCCACGCACAACACCCCTCACCCCACATCGACTGGACCACCGGCAACATCACCCTCCTCACCCAGCCCACCCCCTGGCCCGACCACCCCCACCCCCGCACCGCAGCCATCTCCGCCTTCGGCGTCAGCGGCACCAACGCCCACCTCATCCTCCAACAACCCCCCACACCCGAAACCGAGCAGCCGCAGCCGACAAGCACCACCCTGGATACCGAGCAGCAATCCGCACCAGCGCCCAAGCCGACGTCCTCGCCCGCAGTCGTCGTCGCTCGCACAGGCCCTGACGACACAACCGCACCGCTGGCAGGTACGGAGTCGGATCCTGCCTATGGGTTCATGCCCCTGTCGGCGGTTTCTCCGGCGGATGCCGAGCCCATAACCCTCGACGGTTTCGTATCCCTCCCCCTGTCCGGGAAGACCGCCTCAGCCCTCGCCGCCCAGGCCGGACGCCTCCGCGACCACCTCACACGCAACCCCCACATCCCCCTGCCCGACATCGCCCACGCGTTGACGGTGACACGACCGGTGTTCGAACACTGGGCCGTCATCAGCACCACCGGCCGCACCCAGCTCCTCGAAGCCCTGCAAGCCGTCGCGGACCGCTCACCCCACCCCGGAGTCACCACCGGCGCGACCAGCGGACCCTCCCACCAGACCGTGTTCCTCTTCCCCGGACAGGGCTGCCAATACCCCGGCATGGGACAAGACCTCTACCAACGCCTCCCCGTCTTCACCGACGCCTTCGACGAAGCCTGCCAAGCACTCGACCCCCA
>NZ_JBIBWD010000052.1:0-2168 GCF_043080985.1 Streptomyces sp. NPDC014894 | reverse complement strand
AAACGAGTCGCCAACAACGAATGCCCACCCAACTCGAAGAAACTGTCATGAACCCCCACCCGCGGCACCCCCAAAACCTCCGCGAAGAGTTCGCACATCTTTTCCTCGTGGGCCGTACGGGGTGTGTCGTCAATCGGCTGCGCGGCGAAGTAGGGAGCCGGCAGAGCCCGGCGATCCAGCTTCCCGTTCACCGTGAGGGGAAGCTCGTCCAGCACCACGACCGCGGCGGGGACCATATAGGCGGGGAGATGCTCGGCGACGCCCCGGCGCAGGCCCGGGCCGTCGAGCGCGGCGCCCGACTCGGGGACCGCGTACGCCACCAGCCGCTGGTCGTCCGGGTCGTCGGTGCGGACGAGGACAGCGGCCTGACCCACCCCGTCCTGCCGCAGCAGCGCGGCCTCGATCTCCCCCAGCTCGATCCGGAACCCCCGCACCTTCACCTGACCATCGGCCCGGCCCACATACTCCAGACTCCCGTCACGCCGCCGGCGCACCAGATCCCCCGTCCGATACATCCGCCCGCCCGGACCGCCGAACGGATCCGCGACGAACCGCCCCGCCGTCAACGCCGCCCGACCCGCATACCCACGGGCCACACCCTCCCCGGAGACGTACAGCTCACCCACCACACCGACCGGCGCCAGCCGCAGACCCGCATCCAGCACATGCAGCCTCAGGTCGGGCACCGGGTGTCCGATGACGCTGGCCGTGGAAGCGGTCGCATCCCCGGTCAGGGCGATATGGCTGGTGTAGACGGTGGCCTCGGTGGGGCCGTACGCGTTGACCACGACCGAGCCGTCGCCGGCGTGGCGCTCGTACCAGCCGGTCAGCCGGCTCGGATCCAGCGCCTCGCCCGCGAGCATGATCCATCGCAGGGCCAGCTCCCGGCCGATGTGCGGCTCGTCCTGGTCGGCCTGGTCGAGCTGGAAGAACGCGGACGGTGTCTCGTTGAGGACGGTGACCCGCTCGCGCACCAGCAGCCGCAGCAGATCGGAGGGGGATCGGGCGATGCTGAAGGGGACGACGACCAGCTTGCCGCCGCTCAGCAGCGCGCCCCACATCTCCCAGACGGAGACGTCGAAGGAGTACGAGTGGAAGAGCGTCCACACATCGCCGGGGCCGCAGGGGTACTCGGGCAGCAGGGACTCCATGAGCCGCTGCACATTGCGGTGTGACACCACCACGCCCTTGGGCCTGCCGGTCGAGCCCGAGGTGTAGATGGCGTAGGCCGGATGCTCGGGCAGGAGCGGGCGCGGGCGGTCCGCGTCGTCGGGGTCGGCCGCCGAGCATCCGGCCAGTGCTTCGAGGGTGGCCGGGGCGTCGAGCACCACCCGGGGAAGGTCTGTGTCGGGCAGGCCGGAAGCCGCGTCGGCCGTCGTCAGCACGCACACGGGCCGGGCGTCGCCCAGCATGTACGCGATACGGTCGGCCGGGTATTCGGGGTCCACCGGCACATACGCGCCGCCCGCCTTGAGCACGGCCAGTATGGCGACGACCATCTCCGCCGAGCGCGGCAGCGCGAGGGCCGCCATCCGCTCGGGCCCCACCCCGGCGTCGATGAGCAACCGTGCCAGCCTGTTCGCGCGCGCGTTCAGCTCCGCGTAGCTCAGCGACTCGTCCTCGAAGGCGAGGGCCGCGGCGTCCGGCGCCTGCTCCACGCGTTCCTGGAACAGCTCCGGCAGAGAGCGGGGGGCCGTCTCCGGGCCCGGCGGGTTCCATCCGGTCAACAGCTGCCGGCGTTCGCGCTCCGAGAGCGCGTCCAGTCGGCCGATGCGCTCGTCCGGCCGGTCGGCGACGGCCTCCAGCAGTCCGAGGAAGCGGGCCATGACGGTCTCGACCGTCTCGTGGTCGAAGCAGTCGGGGCGATAGGTCAACCGGACCGTCATTCCGTCGCCGGGAGCGATCGAGAGGGTCAGCGGATAGTGCGTGACGCCTTCGCCGTGGGTCTCCATACCGGTGAGACGGAGTTCGCTGTCGGGGCCGACGATCTCGTCGAGCGCCAGCGGGTAGTTCTCGAAGATCGTGGTGGTGTCGAAGAGTTCTCCGGTCCCGGTCCCCGCGATCCGCTGGATATCCGCGAGGCTCAGATACTGATGATCCAGCAGCTCCGACTGCTCACGCTGCACCCGCTCCAGCAGCTCGCCCAACGACTCCGCGTAATCCAGCCG
>NZ_JBIBWD010000051.1:0-2261 GCF_043080985.1 Streptomyces sp. NPDC014894 | reverse complement strand
TCGGGGGCGGTGCTGGATCGGGCCGGCTTGGACGACGCGGCGTATGTGATCTACACGTCCGGTTCCACGGGCCGTCCCAAGGGCGTCGTGGTCTCCCATCGGGGCCTCGGCAACCTGGTCGCCGCCCAGATGGCGGGGCTCGGCGTCGGGCCCGACTCCCGAGTGCTCCAGCTCTCCTCGCTGAGCTTCGACGCGTCGGTGTGGGAGCTGTGCATGGCTCTCCTGTCGGGTGCGGCGCTGGTGGTGGCCGACGCGGATCAGCTGCCGCCGCACGGATCGCTGGAAGAGGTCGCGGACCGCTACGGCGTGACCCATCTGACGGTGCCGCCGTCGGTGCTCGCGCCGGTCCGGCAGCTGCCGGACAGCGTGGTCAGCCTCGTCGTGGCGGGCGAGGCGTGCCCGCCGTCGCTGGTCGAGCGCTGGTCCTCCCAACTGGCCCTCGTCAACGCCTACGGCCCGACCGAGGTCACCGTCTGCGCCTCCATGAGCGGAGCGCTCTCCCCGGTCGGCGAGGACAGTCCGGTACCGATCGGAGGGCCGCTGCTCAACACCCGGGCCCATGTGCTCGACGGTTTCCTTCAGCCGGTGCCGGTGGGTGTGGCCGGGGAGCTGTATGTGTCGGGTCCGGGTCTGGCCCGGGGCTATCTGGGCCGGGCGGGTCTGACGTCCGAGCGGTTCGTGGCCAGTCCGTACGGGCGTGGGGAGCGGATGTACCGGACGGGGGACCTGGTGCGGTGGACGGCCGGCGGTGAGCTGGTCTTCGCCGGGCGGGCGGACGAGCAGGTGAAGATCCGCGGGTTCCGGGTGGAGCCGGGTGAGATCGAGTCCGTGCTCGCCGGTCATGACACCGTCGACCGGGCCGCGGTCATCGTCCGCGAGGACCGGCCCGGCGACCGGCGGCTGGTGGCGTACACCGTCCCGGCCGACGACCGCCGGATCGACGGCGGGGCCCTGCGCGAGTTCGTCGGCGCCCGGCTCCCCGACTACATGGTCCCCGCGGCGGTGGTCGTCCTGGACGCCCTGCCGGTGACCGTGAACGGCAAGCTGGACCGGGCAGCGCTGCCCGCGCCCGACTTCGCGGCGCTCTCCGACGGCCGGGCGCCCGCCACACCGACGGAGGAGGCCGTGGCCGGACTCTTCGGCGAGATCCTCGGCCTGGAGCGGATCGACGCGGAGACCTCGTGGTTCGACCTCGGCGGTGACTCGCTGCTCGCCATGCGGCTGGTCTCCCAGATCCGCTCCGCCCTGGACGCCGAAGTCAGCATCCGCGATCTGTTCTCCGCGCCCACCGTGGCGGGCGTCGCCCGGCTCATCGACGACGGGCAGAGCGAGACCCGTACCGCCCTGACCCCGCAGGCCCGGCCGGAGGTGCTGCCGCTGTCGTACGCGCAGCAGCGCATGTGGTTCCTCAACCGGCTCGAAGGAGTCGGCGCGGGCGCGGGCTACAACCTCCCCCTGACCCTGCGGATGTCCGGTGAACTGGACACGGCGGCGCTGGAGGCGGCGATCGGCGATGTGGCCGACCGGCACGAGAGCCTGCGGACCGTCTTCCCCGACACCGACGGCACCCCGCGTCAGGAGATCCTCGAAGGCGCGGCGGGCCGGCCCCGGCTGGAGATCGTGGAGACCACCGAGGACCGGCTCGACGAGACGCTCGCGGAGCACTCGCTCCGCGGCTTCGATCTGAGCGTCGATCTGCCGTGGCGGACCTGGCTGGTGCGCACCGGCCCGTCGGAGCACGCGCTGCTGATCGTCGTGCACCATGTGGCCTCGGACGGCTGGTCCATGGGCGTGCTCACACGGGATCTGCGCGCGGCCTACGGAGCCCGGCTCGAGGGCCGCGCGCCCGGCTGGGACCCTCTGCCGGTGCAGTACGCCGACTACGCGCTCTGGCAGCGCACCGAACTCGGCGACCTCGACGATCAGGACAGCCTGATCAGCGCGCAGCTCCGCTACTGGCGACAGGCCCTGGAAGGAGCCCCCGAGGAGTTGGTGCTGCCTGCGGATCGGCGTCGGCCGGCGGTGTCGACGTTCCGTGGTGGTACGGCTCCGGTGCGGGTGGAGGCCGGTGTGCATGGTCGGCTGGTGGAGTTGGCGCAGCGTGGTGGGGCGACGATGTTCATGGTGGTGCATGCGGCTGTGGCGGCGTTGTTGTCGCGGTTGGGTGCGGGTGAGGATGTTCCGGTGGGTGCGGCTGTGGCGGGTCGTGGGGATGCGGCTCTGGATGATCTGGCGGGGTTCTTCGTGAACACGCTGGTGCT
>NZ_JBIBWD010000050.1:0-2384 GCF_043080985.1 Streptomyces sp. NPDC014894 | reverse complement strand
ACCACCCACAACGCCCTCACCCTCCTCGACACCGCCCTCACCACCACCCACCACCCCACCACCACCGCAACCCACCTCAACACCAACAACATCAATGCCCAGAGCCGAAGCGGAGGGGTTCCCGCTCTGCTGCGAAATCTCGTCTCCACCTCCACCGACCTCGCGCTGCCGCCGAGCACCGCGATGGCCAACGGACATTCCTTTAAAGATCAGTTGAAGAACCTCACCGCGCAGGAAGCGGCCGGGCTTGTCCTCGCCCATGTCCGCGCCACCATCGGCACGATCCTGGCCCACCCGGACCCCGAGCAGATCGACCCGCACCACACCTTCAAGCAGCTCGGATTCGACTCCCTCACCACCGTCCAGCTCCGCAACCACCTCACCCACACCACCGGCCTGCAACTGGCCTCCACCCTCGCCTTCGACCACCCCACCCCCCACGACATCGCGACACACCTCCACCAGAGGCTAGGCATCGAAGACGATCTGCTGTCGGAGCTGTCAAAGCTCGAATCAGCGCTCACCTCCGCCACGGTGAAACCGGAGCGGCACGCGGAGGTCTCGTCCCGCCTCAAGGAACTCGTGCGGAAGTGGGAGAGCAACCGCGCGCACGCCAACGGGGCGGCGGCGCCGAAGAGCGACCTTGAATCCGCGACGGACGAGGAACTCTTCAGCGCTCTCGACAGCGAACTCAACACTCCGTAGCGACACCCATTCCCGATGTTTCCTCCGACTTCCGCAAGGGGCTGAATCACGGTGTCAGAAGAAGACAAGTTCCGCTCCTACCTCAAACGAGCCACCACGGAACTGCGGGAGGCCCGTCAGCAGCTGCGGGAGGCGGAGGACAGACAGCACGAGCCCATCGCGATCGTCGGCATGGGCTGTCGATTCCCCGGCGGAGTCCGCTCACCCGAAGACCTCTGGAACCTGGTCACCGAAGGCCGCGACGTCATCGGCCCCTTCCCCACCAACCGCGGCTGGGACCTCGACACCCTCTTCCCCTCAGAATCGGTGACCGGAACAACCACTCCCACCGGCGGTACTGGCGATGGCATCGCCCAGGGACATGGCCGGCCGGGGACTTCGTCGACGCGGTACGGAGGTTTCCTCCACGACGCGGACCAGTTCGACCCCGCGTTCTTCAACATCTCCCCCCGCGAAGCCCGCGCCATCGACCCACAACAGCGCCTGCTTCTGGAGACGGCGTGGGAGGCCCTCGAGCACGCCGGCATCAACCCCCACCACCTCGCCGGCACCCAGACCGGGGTCTTCACCGGCATCAGCCCCAACCACTACGGAGCCCACGGAGACACCGACCTCGAAGGACACCTCCTCACCGGCACCACCCCCTCCGTCGCCTCCGGACGCATCGCCTACACCCTCGGACTCCACGGACCCGCACTCACCATCGACACCGCCTGCTCCTCCTCCCTCGTCGCCGTCCACCTCGCCTGCCAATCACTCCGCAACGGCGAATCCGACCTCGCCCTCGCCGGCGGAGCGGCCGTCATGGCCACCCCCGAGATCTTCCTCGAATTCAGCCGCCAGGGCGGCCTCTCCCCCGACGGCCGCTGCAAAGCCTTCGCCGCCGAAGCCAACGGCACCGGCTGGTCCGAAGGCGCCGGACTCATCGTCCTCCAACGACTCACCGACGCCGTCCAGCAGGGAAACACGATCCTCGCCGTCATCCCCGGGTCGGCGGTCAACCAGGACGGAGCCAGCAACGGACTCACCGCACCCAACGGGCCGGCCCAGGAGCGGGTCATTCAGCAAGCCCTGGCGAACGCACGCCTCACGGCGGCCGATGTCGACGCGGTCGAAGCCCACGGCACGGGCACCACCCTCGGCGACCCCATCGAGGCGCACGCACTCCTCAACACCTACGGCCAGCACCACACCCCCGAACAACCCCTCTACCTCGGCTCCCTCAAAACCAACATCGGCCACACCCAAGCAGCCGCCGGCATCGCCGGACTCATCAAAATGGTCCAGGCCCTCCACCACACCCACCTCCCCCCGACCCTCCACGCACAACACCCCTCACCCCACATCGACTGGACCACCGGCAACATCACCCTCCTCACCCAGCCCACACCCTGGCCCGACCACCCCCACCCCCGAACCGCAGCCATCTCTTCCTTCGGCGTCAGCGGCACCAACGCCCACCTCATCCTCCAACAACCCCCCACCATCACCCAGACCAAGACCAGCCCCACACCACCGACCACACCAGCCGTCCAGACCACGTCCGGGCCGGTTCCTGTCGACGACGGTTTCGTGTCTCTGCCCCTGTCCGGGAAGTCCGCCTCAGCCCTCGCGGCCCAGGCCGGACGCCTCCGCGACCACCTCACACGCAACCCCCACATCCCCCTGCCCGACATCGC
>NZ_JBIBWD010000049.1:0-2685 GCF_043080985.1 Streptomyces sp. NPDC014894 | reverse complement strand
AGCGCGTGGGTCTCGCTGATCTCGGTGCGCGAGGACAGCACCTCGACCGGCTCACCGGTCCGCTTGGCCCTCTCCAGCGCATGCTCCTCCGAGCCGGCGGGCGCGCTGGGGGCCCCGGTCCCGGGAGCCTTCGTCTCGGACGCCTTCGTATCGGCGGCGGCCGAGGGGGTGAGGCCGAGGGGAGTGAGCCCCAGCGTGCCTCCGACGAACACGGCGGCGATCGCCGCACGGGCGGTGCGCCCGGTCGCTCGTCTCTTCACAGGTATGTCTGACATGGACGGAAACCCCATGATCCCTTCTGCTTCAAGAGCAACGTCGGCGGAACAGTACACGTCACTCACATGCAAGTTTCGCGCGCTTTATCTTCATTGAGGGGATTATGTCGCCCTTCTACCGAAGTTGCTTGGGGGATTTTCGCACCCTAGGGTCACTTTGCTCGTATGTAGATCTGTGTAGGATGGGAAGGTTCGTGCAACAACTCTTGCGTCAGTTGCGCTATTTGGGGCACTGGCATAGATCCGTGTCATTTGTCGTCTTCATGGCGCTTATGATCAACTTCGTTCCGGATGATCCAGCCATCGCCGCCGGCGGCGGTGCGGACCTGGACGAGCTGAAGCAGGAACGTTCCGTCTCCGGACGGGACTTCGACCGCAAGCGACCCGCGGTCAAGAACGAGGCGGAGAAGGACTGGAAGCCGGTCGCCGGGCGGATACCCGCCGGGGAGTACGTGGTCCCCGTCGCCGACGCCCAGGGCAACGCTCCCGCCAAGGCGGCGCGTTCCGCGCTCGGCGCACCTGCGGGTGAGGCGCTCGACACGGCGAAGGAACCTTTCGCCAAGGTGCCGGTGCGGCTCCGCGAGGCCAAGGCTCCCGCGAAGGCCGCCGCGCCCGCGAAGCCGAAGGCCACGCAGCCCAAGGACGCACAGCCCAAGGACGCGAAGTCGAAGGACGCGAAGCCGAAGGCCGCCGAGGCCACGTCGGCGAAGGCCCGGAGCGCGCAGTCCGACGCCGCCGCGCAGGACGGGACCGCGAAGCCGGCCGAGCCGGGCACGACGGCCCGGGTGCAGGTGAAGGACGCGAAGGCTGCTCGCGCCGCGGGCGTCGAGGGCGTGCTGTTCACGGCGGCCCCCGCGGCCTCGCGCACCTCTGACGCCGCGTCGGGCATCGTCGACGTCGAGCTGGACTACCTCTCGATCAAGGACAGCTTCGGCGGTGACTGGGGTTCGCGGCTGCGGCTGGTGGAGCTGCCGGCGTGTGCGCTGACGACTCCGGAGAAGTCCGAGTGCCGCACCCCGACCGAGCTGAAGGGCTCCAACGACCCCGAGGCCACCACGGTCAGCGCGACCGTCGACCTCGGCGTGGCCAAGAAGGCCCGCAGCGCCGCCGCGCCGAGGGTGCTTGCCGCCACCGCCGCGGCCTCCGGCCCTGGTGGCAACCATGGCGCGACATCGTTGTCGCAGTCGGGTTCCTGGATGGCCGGCAGTTCGTCCGGCGGGTTCTCGTGGACGTATCCGATCGAGGCCCAGGAGGTCCCGGGCGGTCCGCAGCCCGAGATCGCGCTGTCGTACTCCTCACAGGCGGTCGACGGCCGCACCGCTTCGACGAACGGTCAGTCGTCGTGGATCGCCGAGGGCTGGGACTACGAGCCGGGCTTCATCGAGCGCCGGTTCCGCTCCTGCTCCGACGACAAGGCCGAGGAGGACGGCAAGAAGCCCAACAACAAGGGCGACAGCGGCGACCTCTGCTACGGCTCCGACCATGTGGTGATGTCGCTCGGCGGCAACAGCACCGAACTCGTCAAGGACCAGAACGGATCGTGGCGTCCCGCCGATGACGACGGGACCCGCGTCGAGCGCAAGACGGGTGCTGCCAATGGCGGCAAGGACGGCGAATACTGGGTCGTCACGGGTACGGACGGTGTTCAGTATCACTTCGGTCTGAACAAGCTGCCGGGTGCGCCTGCTGACAAGCGGACGAATTCGGTGCAGACGGTTCCGGTGGTGGGCAATCATCCGGGTGAGCCGTGTCATGCGACGTTGTTCACGGATTCCGAGTGCGCGCAGGCGTACCGGTGGAATCTGGACTATGTGGTGGATCCGCTGGGCGACGCGATGACGCTCTGGTGGGAGAAGGACACCAATTTCTACGGTCTGAATCAGAAGGCCGATCAGCAGGTTCAGTATGACCGGGCGGCGCGTCTGGCGCGGATCGATTACGGTCAGCGGGCGGAGGCTCTGTTCACGGGTCTGCCGGCGGGCCGGGTTCTGTTCTCGGTGGCTGAGCGGTGTGTGCCGAGTGCGACGTTCGACTGTGCGGAGTCGAAGCGGACGAAGGCGAACGCGAAGCACTGGCCGGACACTCCGCTGGATCAGGAGTGTGTGGCGGGGGCGAAGTGCACGGACAAGTATTCGCCGACGTTCTGGTCGACGAAGCGTCTGGTGAAGATCACGACGCAGGTGCTGGCCGGGGCGGCGCTGAAGACGGTGGACTCGTGGGCGCTGGAGAGTTCGTATCCGGCGACGGGTGACGGTACGTCTCCGGCGCTGTGGCTGGACTCGATCACGCGGACGGGTCATGGCGCGGGTGGTTCGGCGTCGATGCCGAAGGTGTCGTTCGCGGGTGTGCAGCTGGACAACCGGGTCGACGGTGTGGAGGGTCTGCCGCCGTTCTCGCGGTATCGGATCAA
>NZ_JBIBWD010000048.1:0-3170 GCF_043080985.1 Streptomyces sp. NPDC014894 | reverse complement strand
TCCAACACCGACCCGAACACCGGAAACGCCGCCGCCAGCTCCCGCCCCATCCCCACCCGCTGAGCACCCTGACCCGAGAACACGAACCCCACCGCACCGGCGGAGGACGCGCCGGCCGAGGACGCTCCGGCCGCAGTGCGGGCCCGGGACGGGTCGGCGATCAGCTCCCGCAGGCCGGCCTCCATCTCGGCGCGGTCGGCCCCGCTCACGGCGGCCCGGTGGTCGTGCAGCGTGCGGGTGGTGGCCAGGGAGAGCCCGATGTCGGCGACGGACAGTCCGGGGCGCTCGGCCATATGGTCGAGCAGCCGTTCGGCCTGGGCGGCGAGGGCCTGCTCACCACGGGCCGAGATCAGCCAGGGGACGGCGGGGAGGGACGCCTCGGGCCCGGGCCGCCGCTCGGAGAGCTGCCCACCGGGATCGCCGGCGCTGTCCGCCGCACCCGACTCATCGTCCTCGTACGCCTCGTACGCCTCGTACGCCTCCAGAATCACATGGGCGTTGGTGCCGCTGACCCCGAAGGAGGAGACGCCCGCCCGGCGCGGCCGGTCCGAGGAGCGGGACCACTCCCGTTCCTCCGTCAGCAGCTCCACCGCACCGCTCGACCAGTCCACCATCGGCGACGGCTCGTCCACATGCAGCGTCCGAGGCAACCGACCGTGCCGCATGGCCTGCACCATCTTGATCACACCGCCGACGCCGGCGGCGGCGACGGTGTGGCCGATGTTCGACTTCAGCGAACCGAGGAAGACGGGCTCCTCACGGTCCTGGCCGTAGGTCGCCAGCACCGCCTGGGCCTCGATCGGGTCGCCCAGCCGGGTCCCGGTGCCGTGCGCCTCCACGACGTCCACGTCGGAGGGCCGCAGACCGGCGTCCGCCAGGGCACTGCGGATCACCCGCTCCTGCGAGGGTCCGTTCGGAGCCGTCAGACCATTGCTCGCACCGTCCTGATTCACCGCACTGCCCCGCACCACCCCCAACACCCGATGCCCCAGCCGACGCGCGTCCGACAACCGCTCCACCAGCAACAACCCCACACCCTCCGACCACGACGTACCGTCCGCACCCGCGGCGAAGGACTTGATACGTCCGTCGGGGGCGAGCCCGCGCTGCCGGGAGAAGTCGACGAAGCCGCCGGGCGTGCCGGTGACGGTGACGCCTCCGGCGAGGGCGAGGTCGGACTCGCCGCGCCGCAGCGACTCGACGGCCAGATGGAGGGCGACCAGGGAGGAGGAGCAGGCGGTGTCCACCGAGAGCGCCGGGCCCTCAAGTCCGAGGGTGTAGGAGACCCGGCCCGAGGCGACGCTGCCGAGCTTGCCGGTCATCAGATAGCCCTCCAGCTCCTCGGGGCCGGCCAGCCCGAGGTAGCTCTGCTCGATGACGCCCGCGAACACGCCGGTGCGCGAACCGCGCAGAGCCGCCGGGTCGATGCCGGCGTCCTCCAGCGCCTCCCACGCCGTCTCCAGCAGCAGCCGCTGCTGCGGGTCCATGGCGAGCGCCTCGCGCGGCGAGATGCCGAAGAAGTCGGCGTCGAACAGGGCGGCTCCGTCCAGGAAGCCGGCCTCGCGGGTGTACGAGGTCCCGGTGCGGTCCGGGTTCGGGTCGTACAGGCCGTCCAGGTCCCAGCCGCGGTCGGCGGGGAACGGGCCGATCGCGTCCCGGCCCTCCGCGACCAGCCGCCACAGATCGTCGGCGGAGGCGACGCCGCCCGGGAAGCGGCAGGCCATGCCGACGATGGCGATGGGCTCCGTGGCGGGCCGCTCCAGCTCGGTGATCCGTTCCCTCGCCTTCTGAAGGTCCGCGGTCACCCACTTCAGATAGTCGACCAGCTTCTCCTCCCTGGCACTCGTCTCCTTCCGCTCTGCGGACGTGGCGGCGGCGGGCTTGGCAGCGGACATGCGGAATGAGCCTTTCGTCGGGTGCCGTGGCGGACGGGCCTCGATGGCCGGGCGGGACACGCGGCTGAACGATCGGAAGAACGGGTGGGTGGGGAGGGGGCGGCGGCCCGGGCCGTCCCGGGCCAAGCCGGGCCATCCCGGGCCGGGCCAAGCCGGGCCGGGCCGGGCCCTTCAAGGACCGAGGCGGGCCGGGATCTTCACCGGACGGTCCGGTCCGGGACCTTCAAGGACTTCGAGCCGGGACGGGCCGGGCCCGCCGGGGTCAGTCCGCCGCGCGGCCGAGCCGGCTGTCGATGAAGTCGAAGATCTCGTCGGCCGACGCGACCGCGAGCAGCTCCCGCGCCCGCTCGCCGCCGGGCTCCGGAGCGGACCTCCCGGAAGAGCCGAGGTCAGGGAGATCCGGGAGATCCGGAAGGTCCGGAGCCAGCCGCTCCAGCAGGCTCCGCAGCCGGGCCCCGGCCTCGGCGCGGGCCCCGTCCTCGTACGGCAGCGCGTCGAGCGCCGCCTCCAGCCCGTCCAGCCCGGCCCGTACCGCACCGGCCGGATCGGGCGCGGCCGCCCGCAGTACGCGTGCGGCCAGGGCCGCCGGGCTCGGGTGGTCGAAGACCACGGTCGGGGGCAGGGTGACGCCGGTCGTCCGGGCGAGCCGGTCGCGCAGCTCGACGGCGGTCAGGGAGTCGAAACCCAGCTCCTGGAAGGGCCGCTCGGGGGAGATCTCCGACGGGTCGGGATGCTTGGTGACCGCCGCGACCAGCCCGGTCACCAGCTCCAGCGCGTACCGCTCCCGCTGCGCCCCGGTGAGATCGAGCAGCCGCTCGGCCAGCGGTACGGACTCAACGGACTCCGATTCCGCTTCCGATTCCGTCTCGGGGCCGCGCGCGGGGGCCGGCCCCGGTACGAAGCCGCCGTCCGGTCCCGCGGTCTGGTCGAGCCAGTGGCGTCCGCGCTGGAAGGCGTACGAGGGCAGGGGCACCGTACGGGCGCCCGTGCCGGCGAAGAACGCCTCCCAGTCCACGGGCACACCGAGGCCGTGCAGTTCGCCGAGGGCCCGTACGACGGATTCCGTTTCCGGCAGGCGGGAACGGACCGGGGCGATGGTCCGGGTGGTGTCGGGATCGCGCACGATCCGGGCGGTCAGCGCGGTGAGTACGGAGCCGGGGCCGATCTCCACGAACGTACGCACCCCCTGCTCCTCCATCACCCCCACCGCATCCGCGTACCGCACCGCCTCACGCACCTGCCGCACCCAATAATCCGCACACCGCCACTCCTCAC
>NZ_JBIBWD010000047.1:0-3901 GCF_043080985.1 Streptomyces sp. NPDC014894 | reverse complement strand
CCAACCCGACCAACACACCTTCCACACCCAACTCGCCCACATCAACACCCACCACCCCCACCCCACCTGGACCACCACCAACAACAACAAAAAGACCAAGAAGCCCAGGATCAAACTGCCGACCTATGCCTTCCAGCGCAGCTCCTACTGGCTCACACCGCCCGCCGCCACCGCCTCCTCCGTATCGGCGCTCGGCCAGAGCGCGGCCGGCCATCCGCTGCTCGGCGCGATCCTCGATCTGCCCGACCGGCACGCGACGGTGCTCACCGGTCAGCTCTCCCTCACCACACACCCCTGGCTGGCCGATCACGCGGTCAACGGCACGGCCCTCCTGCCGGCCACCGCGCTGGTCGATCTGGCGCTCCACACCGGGGCCCGTCTCGACTGCCCCCACCTCGACGAGCTGACGCTCCACGCGCCGCTCGCGCTGCCCGAGGGCGTCACGCTCGACCTCCGCCTCCTGGCCGCCGAGCCGGACGACAGCGGCGTCCGCGAGCTGACCTTCCACTCCCGCCCGCACACCCCCGACCAGGAACAGCACCACCCACAGCACCACGAATCCGACCAGGACGAATGGACCCACCACGCCACCGCCACCCTCACCCCCCACACCCCCGAACCACCCCCACACACCACACCCACACCCACCACCTGGCCCCCTGCCCACACCACCCCACTCGACCTCACCACCACCTACAAAGACCTCACCCACCACGGCTACCACTACGGACCCCTGTTCCAAGGCCTCACCCACGCCTGGCAACACGACAACCACATCTACGCCGACATCACCCTCCCCACCAACACCCCCACCAACGGCCACACCACCCACCCCGCACTCCTCGACGCCGCACTCCACGCGTTCGCCCTCCAGCCGGGACGGCCGTCGACCGAGGAGCGCGGGCAGACCGTCCTCCCCTATGTCTTCCAAGGCGTCACCCACCACGCCGGCGCGGCCGAGCCCACCGCCCTGCGCGTTCACCTCACCACGACGGGACCGGACAGCCTCACGCTCACTACGACCCTCCCCGACGGCACGCCCCACCTCACCGTCCGCAAGCTCACCCTGCGGCCCCAGTCGACGCCCGCCGCACGGCTCCCGCTCCACCACACCCGCTGGATCTCCCGGCCCGCTCCGTCCTCCGCGCCCGATCTCGGCGCCTGCGCCTATCTCGCGCTCGGCGACCACCCGGCCGCCGAGCTGATACCCGGCCCGCGCCGGTACGCGGACCCGGCCGCCCTCGGCGCCGCCGTCGACGGCGGCGCCCCCACCCCCCGGCTGGTCATCGCCCCTCTCACCGGCGACGGAACCCGCGCCTCCGAGGCCGCCGACGTCCATGCCGGACTGGCGCGCGCGCTGGAGCTGCTCAGGGAGTGGCTCGCCGACGACCGTTACGCCGACACCCGGCTGGTCCTGCTGACGCGGCACGCCGTGCCCGTACGGTCGTACGAGGATCCGGACCCCGCTCAAGCCGCGCTCTGGGGTCTGCTGCGCACCGCGCAGACCGAGCACCCGGACCGTATCGGCCTCATCGATCTGGACGCCGGGCCCGCGAGCCGTGCCCAGCTTCCCCACGCCCTCGCGCTGGCCGGCGAGGAGGCCCATATCGCGATCCGCGAGGGGGAGATCCACACCCCGCGCCTCGCCCGCCTCGCGTCGCCCTCGCTGACACCGCCCGCGGGCGGTGCGGCATGGCGGCTCGACCTCACCCGTAAAGGCACGTTCGACGGTGTGGCCATGGTCGAGGATCCGCGGGCCGCGACGGCGCCGGCCGAGGGCGAGGTCCGGGTGGAGGTGCGGGCGGCCGGGCTGAACTTCCGCGACGTCCTCGTCACCCTGGACATGGTCCCGGGCCAGGAAGGCGTCATCGGCGAAGGCGCGGGAGTGGTGACCGAGGTCGGCCCGAACTCCGGCGGGCTCGCCCCCGGCGACCGGGTCATGGGCATGTTCTCGCACGGCATCGGCCCGTCGGCCGTCACCGACCACCGCCTGCTCACACGCATGCCCGACCACTGGTCCTTCGTCCGGGCGGCGGCCGTCCCGGTCGCGTATCTGACGGCGTACGAGGCGCTCAAGGGCCAGGTGCGCCGCGGCGAGTCCCTGCTGATCCACACCGCGACCGGCGGTGTGGGCATGGCGGCGCTGCGACTGGCCCGGCACTGGGGTGTCGAGGTCTACGCGACGGCGAGCCCGCACAAGTGGCACGCCCTGCTCGACGAGGGCGTCGAGAGCGACCGCGTCGCGTCGTCCCGCACTCTGGACTTCGAGGGCCTGTTCCGCGAGCGCACGGCGGGCCGCGGCGTCGACGTCGTCCTCAACTCCCTCGCCGACGAGGCCATCGACGCGTCACTCCGGCTGCTCGCCGACGGCGGACGCTTCATCGAAATGGGCAAGACGGACCTGCGCGACGAGCGGAGCGTCCGGGCGGCCCACCCGGGCGTCGACTACCGGGTGTACGACCTCACCCGGACCGAACCGGAGCGGATCCGCCGGCTCTTCGAGGAGCTGGCCCCGCTGTTCCACGGCGATGAACTGCCGCCTCCCCCGGTGAGCACCTTCGGCATCGGCCAGGCACGTGAGGCGTTGCGCCACCTCAGCCAGGCCCGGCACATCGGCAAGGTCGTGCTCACCCTGCCCAGACCGCTCAGCGCCACCGGAACCGTGCTGGTCACCGGCGGCACCGGCGTCCTCGGCTCCCGCACCGCACGGCATCTGGTGACCGAGCACGGCGTACGGAATCTGCTGCTGGTCAGCCGCTCGGGCGCGCGGGCCGCCGGATCCGGCGCGCTCCGCGAGGAGTTGGAGGCGCTGGGCGCGACGGTGATCGTGGCGGCCTGCGACACGGCCGACCCCGCCGCCGTCGACACGCTGCTGAAGGGCGTACCCGCCGAGCATCCGCTGAGGGCCGTCGTCCACACCGCCGGGGTCATCGACGACGCCACCGTCACCGCGCTCACCGAAGAGCAGCTGGCGAAGGTGCTGCGCCCGAAGGTCGACGCGGCCTGGAATCTGCACCGGGCCACCCGCGATCTCGACCTGGACGCCTTCGTCCTCTTCTCCTCCCTCTCCGGGACCCTGGGCGCCGCCGGGCAGGCCAACTACGCGGCCGCCAACGCCTATCTCGACGCCCTCGCCCACCACCGGCACACCCTCGGGCTCCCCGCCACCAGCCTCGCCTGGGGGCTGTGGGCCGAGCACAGCGGTATGACCGGCCATCTCACCGACGCGGACGTCGCCAGGATCACCCGCACCGGGTTTCCGCCCCTCGCCACGGCGGACGCGCTCGATCTGTTCGACGCGTCGCTGTCCGCCGCCGAGCCGGCGCTCGTGCTGACGGCGCTCAACACCCCGGCCCTCCTCGCCCAGGCCCAGAGCAAGACGCTCCCCGCGCTGTTGCGCGGTCTCGTCCGTACGCCGGCCGCCCGGCCCGCCCCGACGGCCGGTGCGATCAAGCCCACGGAGACGGACACCGCGTCCTCCCTGCGCGAACGTCTCGCGGGGCTCGGCGAGCAGGACGGACTGGGGCATCTTCTGTCGCTGGTGCGGGCCACGATCGGCACGGTCCTGGCCCACCCCGATCCCGAACAGATCGACCCGCAGCAGACCTTCAAACAGCTCGGCTTCGACTCCCTCACCACCGTCCAGCTCCGCAACCACCTCACCCACACCACCGGCCTCCGACTCCCCGCCACCCTCGCCTTCGACCACCCCACCCCCCACGAACTCACCACCCACCTCCACCAGAAACTCAGCCCCGCCACCCAACAACCCACCACGAGCACACCGAGCACCACCACCGACCAGGACGAGCCCATCGCGATCGTCGGCATGGGCTGTCGATTCCCCGGCGGAGTCCGCTCACCCGAAGACCTCTGGAACCTGGTCACCGAAGGCCGCGAC
>NZ_JBIBWD010000046.1:0-4097 GCF_043080985.1 Streptomyces sp. NPDC014894 | reverse complement strand
GGGGACGGGGTTTCGCCGTTCCCGTCGGACCGTGGCTGGGACGTGGAGTCGCTGTATCACCCGGACCCGGATCATGTCGGGACCTCGTACACCCGCGAGGGCGGGTTCCTGCACGACGCCGCGGACTTCGATCCCGGGTTCTTCGGGATCTCGCCGCGTGAGGCGCTGGCGATGGATCCGCAGCAGCGGCTCCTTCTCGAAACCTCGTGGGAGGCGTTCGAGCGGGCGGGGATCGATCCGGCGACGCTGAAGGGCAGCCGGACGGGTGTCTTCGCCGGGGTGATGTATCACGACTATGTGACCGGGATCGGTGACGGGGGCGAGCTGCCCGAGGGTGTCGAGGGGTACATCGGGACGGGCAACGCGGGCAGCATCGCCTCGGGCCGGGTCGCGTACACCTTCGGACTCGAAGGCCCCGCGGTCACTGTCGACACTGCCTGCTCGTCGTCGCTGGTGGCGCTGCACTGGGCGATCCAGGCGCTGCGGAGCGGTGAGTGCGAGATGGCGCTCGCCGGCGGCGTGGCGATCATGTCCACCCCCGAGACGTTCGTCGACTTCAGCCGTCAGCGTGGTCTGTCGGTCGACGGTCGCTGCAAGTCGTTCGCGGCTGCGGCGGACGGTACGGGCTGGGGCGAGGGCGTCGGCATGCTCCTCGTGGAACGGCTCTCCGACGCACGGGCCAAGGGCCACCCCATCCTCGCGGTGGTTCGTGGAACCGCGGTGAATCAGGATGGTGCGTCCAATGGTCTGACGGCTCCGAATGGTCCGTCGCAGCAGCGGGTGATCCGTGAGGCGCTGGCGAGTGCGGGTCTGTCGGCGGCTGATGTGGACGCGGTGGAGGCGCACGGTACGGGGACGAGGCTCGGGGACCCGATCGAGGCGCAGGCTCTGCTGGCGACGTATGGCCGGGAGAAGTCGGCGGACCGGCCGTTGTGGCTGGGGTCGATCAAGTCGAACATCGGTCATACGCAAGCCGCGGCGGGTGTCGCGGGGATCATCAAGATGGTCATGGCGATGCGTCATGGTGTGCTGCCGCGGACGCTGCATGTGGATGAGCCGTCGCCGCAGATCGACTGGGAGGCCGGAGAGGTCTCGCTGTTGACGGAGGCGGTGGAGTGGCCGGAGACCGGCCGTCCGCGCCGGGCCGGCGTCTCGTCCTTCGGCATTTCCGGCACCAACGCTCACACCATCATCGAGCAGGCTCCGGACACCGGGGACGCTCCGGTGCCGAAGTCGGCTGCGATGCCGGTGACGCCGTGGGTGCTGTCGGCGAAGGGCGGGGAGGCGCTGCGGGCGCAGGCCCGTCAGCTCCGGTCGTTCGTGCTGGGCACGCCTGAGCTGCGGCCGGTGGACGTCGCCCGCTCTCTGGCGGTCGGCCGGGCGTCCTTCGAGGACCGTGCGGCTGTGGTGGCCGCTGATCGGGAGGGTCTGCTCGCGGGGCTTGAGGTGCTGGCCGAGGGTGGTTCGGCGGCCGGTGTGGTGGCGGGTTCGCCGTCCGGCGGGAAGCTGGCGTTCCTGTTCACGGGGCAGGGGAGTCAGCGGCTGGGGATGGGTGCTGAGCTGTATGAGGCGTATCCGGTGTTCGCGGACGCGCTCGATGAGGTGTGCGCGCACTTGGACGGGCTTCTGGATGTGCCGTTGAAGGAGGCGCTGTTCTCTTCCGAGAGCGGTGCTCTCGATGAGACGGCGTTGACGCAGCCGGCGCTGTTCGCGATTGAGGTGGCGCTGTTCCGGCTCCTCGAAGCCTGGGGTGTCCGTCCCGACTTCCTGTCCGGGCACTCGATCGGTGAGATCGCGGCCGCGCATGTGGCCGGGGTGTTCTCGCTGGCGGACGCCTGCACGCTGGTGGCCGCGCGTGGCCGTCTGATGCAGGCGCTGCCGACCGGCGGGGTGATGATCGCGATTCAGGCGTCGGAGGACGAGGTCCTTCCGCTGCTGACCGACCGGGTGAGCATCGCCGCGATCAACGGCCCCCGGTCTGTGGTCATCGCCGGTGACGAAGACGCGGCCCTCGCGGTGATCGCGCACTTCGCGGACCGTAAGACCAAGCGTCTGACGGTGAGCCATGCGTTCCACTCGCCGCACATGGACGGGATGCTGGAGGCGTTCCGGCAGGTCGTGGAGGGTCTCACGTATCAGGCCCCGGCCATTCCGGTCGTCTCCAACCTGACCGGCGCGCTCGTCACCAACGAGATGTCGTCGCCCGACTTCTGGGTCCGGCACGTCCGCGAGGCGGTCCGCTTCCTCGACGGCATACGCACCCTCGAAGCCGCCGGGGTCACCTCGTACGTCGAACTCGGCCCCGACGGGGTCCTCTCCGCCCTCGCGCAGGAGTGTGTCGAGCGCGAGGACGTGGCCTTCACGCCCGTACTCCGCAGCGGACGGTCCGAGGCGGAGACGGCTGTCGCCGCTCTGGCCGGGGCGCATGTTCGTGGTGTGGAGGTGAGCTGGTCCGGGTTCTTCGCGGGCTCGGATGCTCGCCGGGTGGAGCTGCCGACGTATGCCTTCCAGCGGCAGCGCTACTGGCTTGAGCTGGACCCCGCGGCACGGGGGACGGGCATCACCGATGAGGTGGACGCTCGCTTCTGGGACGCGGTGGAGCGGGGCGACCTGGAGTCGCTCTCGGCGACCGTCGAAGTCGGCGACGAGAACGCGTGGAGCAGTGTGCTTCCGGCGCTGTCGGCCTGGCGCCGGGATCAGCGTGCGCAGTCGGAGGTGGACGGCTGGCGCTATCGGGTGGCGTGGAAGCCGGTGGGCGAGGCTTCTGCCGCGCGGTTGTCCGGTGTCTGGGTGGCGGTGGTTCCGGCGGGTGCCGGGGACTCGGTGCTGGTGGGTGCTCTGGGTGAGTGTGGGGCTGAGGTTCGGCGTGTGGTGGTGCCGGCGGGTGCGGACCGTTCCTCGTTGACGGACCTGCTGGCGTCGGTCGAAGGCCCTGTGACCGGTGTGGTGTCGTTCCTGGCGCTTGAGGGCGATGGGGTGTGGTCGACGGCTGCTGTGGTGCAGGCGTTGGGTGATGCCGGGGTGGGTGCTCCGGTGTGGTGTCTGACGCGTGGGGCCGTCTCTGTCGGTCGTTCGGACCGGTTGGAGTCCCTGTCTCAGGCTGGGGTGTGGGGTCTGGGTCGGGTGGCGGCTCTGGAGGTTCCGGAGCGGTGGGGCGGTCTGGTGGACCTGCCGGCGCTGCTGGACGCACGCGCGGTCGCTCGTGTGGTGGGTGTGCTGGCGGGCGGTGGTGCTGAGGATCAGGTCGCGGTGCGTTCGTCGGGTGTGTTCGGGCGTCGTCTGGTCCGTGCCTCGCGTTCTGACGGTGCGGGTTCGTGGGTTCCGTCGGGGACGGTTCTGGTCACGGGTGGTACGGGTGCTCTGGGCGGCCGGGTGGCTCGCTGGCTGGCGGGCGCGGGTGCCGAGCGCGTTGTGCTGACCAGTCGTCGTGGCCTGGAGGCTCCGGGTGCTGGCGAGCTGGTGGCGGAGCTGGAGGCTCTGGGTGTTGAGGCTGAGGCGGTGGCGTGTGACACGGCCGACCGCGATGCTCTGCGGGTTCTGCTGGAAGGACTGTCAGGCTCGCTGACCGGTGTCGTGCACACGGCTGGCGTCCTGGACGACGGCGTACTCGACGCGCTCACCCCGGACCGGTTCGAGAGTGTGCTGCGGGCGAAGGCGACCTCCGCCCGCAACCTCCACGAGCTGACCGTCGAACTCGGCATCGAACTGTCCGCCTTCGTTCTCTTCTCCTCGATGAGCGGGGCGATCGGCGCCGCTGGTCAGGGCAATTACGCGGCCGCGAACGCCTATCTCGACGCTCTGGCCGAGCAGCGGCACGCTGATGGTCTGGCGGCGACGTCGATCGCCTGGGGCCCGTGGGCCGAGGGCGGTATGGCCGCCGATGAGGCGCTCGACGCCCGGATGCGGCGCGAAGGGCTGCCGCCCATGTCGCCGGATGCGGCGCTGACGGCTCTCCGGCAGAGCGTCGCGTCCGCCGATGCTGCTCTGCTGGTGGTCGATGTGGACTGGGCGCGGTTCGCGCCCGCGTTCACTCTCGTACGGCCCTCCAGTCTGCTTGCGGAGTTCGCTCAGCCCCGGTCTGTGGGCGGTGGGGATGC
>NZ_JBIBWD010000045.1:0-4707 GCF_043080985.1 Streptomyces sp. NPDC014894 | reverse complement strand
CGGTGGGGGTGGGTGGCGCGGTGGGTGAGGGTGTGTTCGATGTCTTGGAGGGGTGTGTCGGGGTGTGCTGTGAGGTGGTCGTGGAGGCGGGCGGCTTGGGCGGCCAGTGCTGATGCCGACTTCGCGGTGAGAGGAAGCGAGACATAGCCGCCGGCGGGGTCTGCGTCTGCTGCGGCCGAGACCTGGGCCGGGTCCGGCTCGCGGGGGGACGCTGTGAGCGATGACGTCGGCCGAGGCGATGCTGCTGTGTCCTCGTCGCCGGTGATTTCGGGTGTGGGGGGTTGTTGGAGGATGAGGTGGGCGTTGGTGCCGCTGACGCCGAAGGCGGAGATGGCTGCGGTGCGGGGGTGGGGGTGCTCGGGCCAGGGGGTGGGCTCGGCGAGCAGGGTGATGTTGCCGGTGGTCCAGTCGATGTGGGGTGAGGGGTGTTGTGCGTGGAGGGTCGGGGGGAGGTGGCTGTGATGGAGAGCCTGGACCATCTTGATCAGTCCGGCGATGCCGGCTGCTGCTTGGGTGTGGCCGATGTTGGTTTTGAGGGAGCCGAGGTAGAGGGGTTGTTCGGGGGTGTGGTGCTGGCCGTAGGTGTTGAGGAGTGCGTGGGCTTCGATGGGGTCGCCGAGGGTGGTGCCGGTGCCGTGGGCTTCGACCGCGTCGACGTCTGAGGGTGTGAGTCGGGCGTTCGCCAGGGCCTGCTGAATGACCCGCTCCTGGGCCGGCCCGTTCGGGGCTGTCAGCCGACTGCTCGCGCCGTCCTGGTTGACGGCCGATCCGGGGATGACCGCCAGGATCGTGTTCCCCTGCTGGACGGCGTCACTGAGCCGCTGAAGCACGATGAGTCCGGCGCCTTCGGACCAGCCCGTTCCGTCCGCCTCGGCCGAGAAGGCCTTGCAGCGACCGTCGGGCGCCAGCCCGCGCTGTCGGCTGAACTCCAGAAAGACCGCCGGGGTGGGCAGCACGGCCGCCCCGCCCGCCAGCGCCATGTCGCACTCGCCCTGGCGGAGCGACTGACAGGCGAGATGCACCGCGACCAGCGACGACGAGCACGCCGTGTCCACCGTCATCGTCGGCCCCCGCAGCCCGAGGGTGTAGGCGATACGGCCCGAGGTGACGCTCCCGGAACTTCCCGACATCACATACCCCTGGTATTCCTCCGGGGCGTTCGTGGCACGGGGGCCGTAGTCGTGCGCCGAGACGCCGGTGAACACACCCGTGGCGGAATCGGCCACCGAATGAGGATCGATTCCGGCGTCTTCCAGCGCCTCCCAGGCGATCTCCAGCAGAAGCCGCTGCTGCGGATCCATCGCTTGCGCCTCGCGGTGGGAAATGCCGAAGAAGTCGGCGTCGAACTGATCGGCGTCGTGGAGGAAACCCCCGTACCGCGTCGACGACGTACCGGGGTGATCGGGATCCGGGTGGAATAGGTTCTCCAGGTCCCATCCTCGATTGTCGGGAAACTCGGAAATGGCGTCCCGGCCCTCGGCCACCAGCTCCCACAGCTCCTGCGGCGACATCACCCCACCGGGGAAACGACACCCCATACCGACGACGGCTATCGGCTCGTGCGCGCTCTCCTCCAGGTCCTGGAGCCGCTGACGAGTCTGATAGAGATCGGCCGTCACTCGCTTGAGGTAGCCAACGAGCTTCTCATCGTTCGTCATCGGAAACCGCCTCAGGGGAAGTCTGGAGAGTCTCGCTGAACTCTTGGTCGATGAAACGCAGCACTTCTTCGGTCGACGCGGAGAGGAGAGCGTCGGCCATATCGCCGCCGTCGTTCTCCGGGCCCCCGTCGAAACTCTTCAGCAGGGAACGCAATCTCTCCCGCACCTCCGCACGGAGCTGTTCGTCCCCGGCGGGGACCCCGGCGAGGGACGACTCCAGACGGCTCAGCTCACCCAGGACGCCGGGGCTCGGCACCAGACCGCCGCGGGTGAGCCGCTCGTCCAGATGGAGCGCGAGCGCGGCGGGGGTGGGGTGGTCGAACATCAGGGTCGCGGGCAGCTGGAGTCCCGTCAGGCCGCCGAGGGTGTTGCGCAGCTCGATCGTCGCCAGCGAGTCCAGCCCCATGTCGAGGAATCCCGACTGGCCCGGCACATCCGCGGCATCGGAGTGTCCGAGGATCGACGCCGTGGTCTGCCGCACCGTCGCGAGCAGACGCTCCCGCCGCTCCGCCGGTTCAAGTCCGACCAACCGCTCCACGAAGGAGGCGGCGGGCGGACCCGCCGCCTCCGGGGCGGGCCCCGGTCTCCGCGCCGTCCGGCGAGCGCTCCGGCCGGCCAGCTCGTGCAGCAGAGCGGGCAGCGTTCCGCCGTCGGCCCGAGCGCGGAGAGCGGCGGTGCTGAGCGCCGTACCGATCAGCGCCGGGCGCTCCGGCACGGCGAGCGACGCGTCGAGCAGGGCGAGCGCGTCCGGGGTGGCGAGGGGCGGGAATCCGGTGCGGGTGATCCTCGCGATGTCGGCGTCGGTGAGATGGCCGGCCATGCCGTCGCTGTCGGCCCAGGGGCCCCAGGCGAGGCTGGTGGCGGGGAGCCCGAGGGTGTGCCGGTGGTGGGCGAGGGCGTCGAGATAGGCGTTGGCGGCGGCGTAGTTGGCCTGCCCCGCGGACCCGACGGTCGCGGCGAGGGAGGAGAAGAGGACGAAGGCGTCCAGGTCGAGATCGCGGGTGGCCCGGTGCAGATTCCAGGCCGCGTCGGCCTTCGGGCGCAGCACCGCGTCCAGCTGCTCGGCGCCGAGCGCCGACACGGTGCCGTCCGCGACCACCCCCGCGGCGTGGATCACCGCACTGAGCCGATGGCCCTGCGGGAGGGTCCGCAGCAGAGCGTCGACCGCGTCGCGGTCCGCGGTGTCGCACGCGGCGACGGTCACCTCCGCCCCCGCCTCCGACAGCTCGGCGCACAGCGCGTCCACCCCGGCGGCGTCCGGCCCGGCCCGGCTCACCAGCAGCAGACGCCGTACGCCGTGCCGGGCCACGAGATGCCGGGCGGTCTGGGCCCCCAGCGCGCCGGTGCCGCCCGTGACCAGCACCGTTCCCTCGGGGTTCCAGCCCGCGTACGGGCTCCTCCCACCGGACGCGCGGGGCAGCCGCACGATCCGGGGAACGTGGATCTCGCCCCCGCGGATCGCGAGCTGAGGCTCGCCGGCCAGAGCGAGGGCGTGGGGAAGCACCGCGTACGTGCTCGGCTCCGTATCGAGGTCGACGACGCTGACGCGGTTCGGATGCTCCGTCTGCGCGCTGCGGACGAGTCCCCAGAGCGCGGACCGTACGGGGTCGATGTCCTCGCCGGGGAGTACGGGCACGGCCCGGCGGGTCAGCAGCACCAGCCGGGTGTCCGCGTACCGCTCATCCGCGAGCCACCGCCGCAGCAGTTCGAGTACGCCGCCGAGCGCCTCCCTGACCTCTCCCGCCGGGCCCGACTCGGGAGTCGAACGGTCGGGCAGCGAGACGAGCACCGTCTCCTGGACGAGGGCGCTCTCGCTCTCGCCGTCCTGCGGGCGGAACAGCTCCCAGAGTCCGCGATGACGCAGGGACTCCGGCACCAGCGCGGCGATCAGGCCGTCGGCCTCGGCCGCCGTATCGCGCTCGCTGCCCTTGTCGTTGAGGGAGAGGAAGCCGACGCGTCCGAAGTCCTGGGCGGTCGACGGGGTCGGCCGGGCGATCCACTCGGTGTGGTGGAGCACTGCGTGGACCGGGGCCGTCCGGGGCCGCAGCGTCAGCGTGCCGATGGTGATCACCGGAGCGCCGGTGGAGTCGTGGGCCGCCAGGCTCACGGTGTGCTCCCCGGTCTTCGTGAGCCGGACCCGTAGCGCGGTGGCGCGGACCGAGTGGAGAACGACGCCCTCGAAGGCGTAGGGCACCGCGGTCTGTCCGGTCGCGGTCTCGTCCTTGAACAGGGCAAGGGGATGGAGTGCGGCGTCGAGGAGTGCGGGGTGGGTGGTGTGGCCGTTGGTGGGGGTGTTGGTGGGGAGGGTGATGTCGGCGTAGATGTGGTTGTCGTGTTGCCAGGCTTGGGTGAGGCCTTGGAACAGTGGTCCGTAGTGGTAGCCGTGGTGGGTGAGGTCTTTGTAGGTGGTGGTGAGGTCGAGTGGGGTGGTGCGGGCAGGGGGCCAGGTGGTGGGTGTGGGTGTGGGTGTGGTGTGTGGGGGTGGTTCGGGGGTGTGGGGGGTGAGGGTGGCGGTGGCGTGGTGGGTCCATTCGTCCTGGTCGGATTCGTGGTCCTGTGGGTGGTGCTGTTGGTGTTGGGGGGTGTGCGGGCGGGAGTGGAAGGTCAGCTCACGGACGCCGTCGAGATCGGGACGGCCGGTCACGGTGAGCCGGAGATCGCGAGACGCGCCGTCGGACAGCGCCAAGGGGGTGTGAAGCGTCAGTTCATCGATATGGGGGCAGCCGAGACGCGCTCCGGCATGGAGCGCCAGATCGACCAGCGCGGTGGCCGGCAGAAGCACGGCGTCGTGGATCGCGTGATCGGCCAGCCAGGGGTGCGTGGCGAGGGAGAGCTGACCGGTGAAGACCGTGGTGTCGCGCTCGGGCAGCTCCAGGACGGCGCCGAGGAACGGATGGCCGGCGACGGTCTGCCCCAGAGCGGAGACGGACGCGGCGGAGGTGGCTGGGGTCTTCAGCCAGTGGGTGGTGCGTTGGAAGGGGTAGGTGGGGAGTTTGGTTGTGGGTCGTGGGTTGGTTTTGTGGTGGGTGGGTTGGTGGTGGTGGGTGTG
>NZ_JBIBWD010000044.1:0-5009 GCF_043080985.1 Streptomyces sp. NPDC014894 | reverse complement strand
GGTGCGCGGTTGGCCGGTGTGGGGGTGGGTGAGCGTGAGGGTGTGGTGCTGGGTGTGGTGTGTGGTCGGGTGGCTGAGGTGTTGGGTCATGTGGATGGGGGTGCGGTTGAGCCGGAGCGGGCGTTCAAGGAGTTGGGGTTCGATTCGCTGACGGCGGTCGAGCTGCGGAATGTGTTGAAGGCGGATACGGGGTTGCGGCTGTCCGCCACCCTCGTCTTCGACTATCCGTCTCCGGCCGCGCTGGCCAGGCATCTCCTCGAGGAACTCACGGAGTCGGCCGACGAGCACACCTCTCTCGCGGTACGCGGACAGCGGGCGCCCGCACTGTCGGGGACCGCCGCTGCCGCCATCGCTGACGATCCGATCGTGATTGTGGGGATGGGGTGCCGTTTCCCGGGTGGGGTGCGGACACCGGAGGAGCTGTGGCAGCTGGTCGTCTCGGGCGGGGACGGGGTTTCGCCGTTCCCGTCGGACCGTGGCTGGGACGTGGAGTCGCTGTATCACCCGGACCCGGATCATGTCGGGACCTCGTACACCCGTGAGGGCGGGTTCCTGCACGACGCTGCGGACTTCGATCCCGGGTTCTTCGGGATCTCGCCGCGTGAGGCGCTGGCGATGGATCCGCAGCAGCGGTTGCTGCTGGAGACGTCGTGGGAGGCGTTCGAGCGGGCGGGGATCGATCCGGCGACGTTGAAGGGCAGCCGGACGGGTGTCTTCGCCGGGGTGATGTACCACGACTATGTGACCGGGATCGGTGACGGGGGCGAGCTGCCCGAGGGTGTCGAGGGGTACATCGGGACGGGTAACGCGGGCAGCATCGCCTCGGGCCGGGTCGCGTACACCTTCGGACTGGAGGGTCCGGCGGTGACCGTTGATACGGCGTGTTCGTCGTCGCTGGTGGCGCTGCACTGGGCGATCCAGGCGCTGCGGAGCGGTGAGTGCGAGATGGCGCTCGCCGGCGGCGTGGCGATCATGTCGACGCCGGATACCTTTGTCGACTTCAGCCGTCAGCGTGGTCTGTCGGTCGACGGCCGTTGCAAGTCGTTCGCGGCTGCGGCGGACGGTACGGGCTGGGGCGAGGGCGTCGGCATGCTCCTGGTCGAGCGGCTGTCGGATGCGGAGCGCAATGGGCATCCGGTGCTGGCCGTCGTACGGGGTTCGGCGATCAACCAGGATGGTGCGAGTAATGGTCTGACGGCTCCGAACGGTCCGTCGCAGCAGCGGGTGATCCGTGAGGCGCTGGCGAGTGCGGGTCTGTCGGCGGCTGATGTGGACGCGGTGGAGGCGCACGGTACGGGGACGAGGCTCGGGGACCCGATCGAGGCGCAGGCGCTCCTTGCGACGTATGGCCGGGAGAAGTCGGCGGACCGGCCGTTGTGGCTGGGGTCGATCAAGTCGAACATCGGTCATACGCAGGCCGCGGCGGGTGTCGCGGGGATCATCAAGATGGTCATGGCGATGCGCCACGGTGTGCTGCCGCGGACGTTGCATGTGGATGAGCCGTCGCCGCAGATCGACTGGGAGGCCGGCGAGGTCTCGCTGCTGACGGAGGCGGTGGAGTGGCCGGAGACCGGCCGTCCGCGCCGGGCCGGCGTCTCGTCCTTCGGTATCTCGGGCACCAACGCTCACACCATCATCGAGCAGCCGCCTGGGCTTGGGGTGCTTGAGCAGGCGTCCGCGTCCGGGGAGATCGCTCTGCCGGTGACGCCGTGGGTGCTGTCGGCGAAGGGCGGGGAGGCGCTGCGGGCGCAGGCCCGTCAGCTCCGGTCGTTCGTGCTGGGCACGCCTGAGCTGCGGCCGGTGGACGTCGCCCGCTCGCTGGCCGTCGGCCGGGCGTCCTTCGAGGACCGCGCGGCTGTGGTGGCCGCTGACCGGGAGGGGCTGCTCGCGGGGCTTGAGGTGCTGGCCGAGGGGGGTTCGGCGGCCGGTGTGGTGGCGGGTTCTCCGTCCGGCGGGAAGCTGGCGTTCCTGTTCACGGGGCAGGGGAGTCAGCGGCTGGGGATGGGCGCCGAGCTGTATGAGGCGTATCCGGTGTTCGCGGACGCGCTCGATGAGGTGTGCGCTCACCTTGACGGGCTTCTGGATGTGCCGTTGAAGGAAGCGCTGTTCTCGTCCGAGAGCGGTGCTCTCGACCAGACCGCCTACACCCAGCCGGCGCTGTTCGCGATTGAGGTGGCGCTGTTCCGGCTCCTCGAAGCCTGGGGTGTCCGTCCCGACTTCCTCTCCGGTCACTCGATCGGTGAGATCGCGGCCGCGCATGTCGCCGGGGTGTTCTCACTGGCGGACGCCTGCACGCTGGTCGCCGCGCGTGGCCGTCTGATGCAGGCGCTGCCGACCGGCGGGGTGATGATCGCGATTCAGGCGTCGGAGGAGGAAGTCCTTCCGCTGCTCACCGACCGGGTGAGCATCGCCGCGATCAACGGCCCCCAGTCGGTCGTCGTCGCGGGTGACGAGGATGCCGCCTTCGCGGTCGTCGCGCACTTCGCCGACCGCAAGTCCAAGCGGCTCACGGTCAGCCATGCGTTTCACTCGCCGCACATGGACGGGATGCTCGACGCCTTCCGCGAGGTCGCCGAGGGGCTCTCGTACGAGGCGCCCCGTATCCCGGTGGTCTCCAACCTGACCGGCGCGATCGTCACCGACGAGATGTCGAACGCCGGCTTCTGGGTACGCCATGTCCGCGAGGCCGTCCGCTTCCTGGACGGCATCCGCGCTCTCGAAGCCGCGGGCGTCGCCTCGTACATCGAACTCGGCCCCGATGGAGTCCTCTCCGCCCTCGCGCAGGAATGTGTCGAGCGCGAGGACGTGGCCTTCACGCCCGTACTCCGCAACGGACGGCCTGAGGCGGAGACGGCGGTCACCGCCCTCGCTCAGGCCCACATTCGAGGCAAGGCTGTCGACTGGAAGGCGTACTTCGCCGGGACCAGCGGTCGGCGGGTAGAGCTGCCGACGTATGCCTTCCAGCGGAAGCGGTACTGGCCGGAGATGGCGGCGAAGAGCGTTGCGCCGCAGGCCGGCGGGGTCGTGGACGCGGTGGACGCCCGGTTCTGGGACGCGGTTGAGCGGGAGGACCTCGCCTCGCTGGTCGCGGAGCTGGATGTGGACCGCGATGCCTCCATCAGTGAGCTGATTCCGGCGCTGTCGGCGTGGCGTCGGCAGGGCCAGGAGCAGTCGGAGGTGGACGGCTGGCGTTACCGGGTGGCGTGGAAGCCGGTGGGTGAGGTTTCTGCGGCGCGGTTGTCGGGTGTGTGGGTGGCGGTGGTTCCGGCGGGTGCCGGGGATTCCGTGTTGGTGGGTGCTCTGGGTGAGTGTGGGGCTGAGGTTCGGCGTGTGGTGGTGCCGGCGGGTGCGGATCGTTCCGTGCTGGCGGGGTTGCTGGCGTCGGTCGAAGGCCCTGTGACCGGTGTGGTGTCGTTCCTGGCGCTTGAGGGCGATGGGGTGTGGTCGACGGCTGCTGTGGTGCAGGCGTTGGGTGATGCCGGGGTGGGTGCTCCGGTGTGGTGTCTGACGCGTGGTGCGGTGTCGGTGGGTCGTTCGGACCGTTTGGAGTCTCCGTCTCAGGCGGGTGTGTGGGGTCTGGGTCGGGTGGCCGCTTTGGAGGTTCCGGAGCGGTGGGGCGGTCTGGTGGATCTGCCGGTGGTGCTGGACGCGCGTGCTGTGGCTCGTGTGGTGGGTGTGCTCGCGGGCAGCGGTTCTGAGGATCAGGTCGCGGTGCGTTCGTCGGGTGTGTTCGGGCGTCGTCTGGTCCGTGCCCCGCGCGCTGAAGGCTCCTGGGTTCCGTCGGGGACGGTTCTGGTCACGGGTGGTACGGGTGCTCTGGGCGGCCGGGTGGCTCGCTGGCTGGCGGGCGCGGGTGCCGGGCGTGTGGTGTTGACGAGTCGTCGTGGTCCGCAGGCTCCGGGTGCTGCTGAGCTGGTGGCTGAGCTGGAGGCCCTGGGTGTTGAGGCGGAGGCGGTGGCCTGTGACACGGCCGACCGCGATGCTCTGCGTACGCTCCTCGCCTCGCTGGAAGGCTCACTGACCGCTGTGGTGCACACGGCGGGTGTGCTGGACGACGGCGTACTCGACGCCCTGACCCCGGACCGGTTCGAGAGCGTGCTGCGGGCGAAGGCGACCTCCGCCCGTAACCTGCACGAGCTGACGGTCGAGCTGGGCATCGAACTCTCCGCCTTCGTTCTCTTCTCCTCGATGAGCGGGACGATCGGCGCCGCCGGTCAGGGCAACTACGCGGCCGCGAACGCCTATCTCGATGCTCTGGCCGAGCAGCGGCACGCTGATGGTCTGGCGGCGACGTCGATCGCTTGGGGCCCGTGGGCCGAGGGCGGTATGGCTGCAGACGACGCGCTCGACGCCCGGATGCGTCAGGGTGGCGTTCCGCCCATGGACGCGGGTCTGGCGATCGCGGCTCTTGAGCGGTCGGTCGGTTCGTCCGATGCGGTGCTGACCGTCGCGGACTTCGACTGGGCGCGGTTCGCGCCCGCGTTCACTCTCGTACGGCCCTCCAGTCTGCTTGCGGAGTTCGCTCAGCCCCGGTCTGTGGGCGGTGGGGATGCCGGTACGGGTTCGGCGGCTGAGGGCGCCGGCACGCTGGCCGAGCGGTTGGCGGTGTTGAGTGGGTCTGAGCGGGATCGTGAGTTGCTGGCTCTGGTCCGTACGCATGTCGCGTCTGTTCTCGGTCATGAGGGTTCGGATGCCGTCGGTGCCGAGCGGGCGTTCAAGGAGCTGGGCTTCGATTCGCTGACGGCGGTCGAGCTGCGTAACCGGCTGGGTGCGGCGACGGGTGTGAAGCTGCCGGCCACCTTGATCTTCGACTACCCGACGGCCTCGGCCCTGGCTGAATACTTGCGCGACGAGCTGCTCGGTACGGAGGCCGAGGTGGCCGTGCCGGTGGTCAAGACTGCGGCCACGGACGATGATCCGATCGCGATCGTGGCGATGAGCTGCCGTTTCCCGGGTGGTGTGCGTACTCCTGAGGAGTTGTGGCAGCTGCTGGTGTCGGGTGGGGACGC
>NZ_JBIBWD010000043.1:0-5747 GCF_043080985.1 Streptomyces sp. NPDC014894 | reverse complement strand
ATCATCATCCGGTACTGGTCAGGACCCATCCTGACCAGCAGAATCCGCACCAGCGGCGGCGCGGCCAGATCGAACCGGCGCGAGCGCTCCTCGATCCCCAGCCGCTCCGCCGCAGCCGCACGCTCCCCCTCCGCCAGCCCGGAGGGATCCTCCTCCCGCCACGGCAGCACCACCTCGCGGGTGACCACCTGCACCGGCTCATCCACCCCCGACAGCTGCCGGAACCCCGCACGGAGACTCGCGTGCCGGTCCAGCAGCGCCTGCCACGAAGCCCGCAGCACCGCCGGATCCACCGGCCCGTCCAGCCCGAGATCCAACTGCTCGACATAGACATCCGTGCCCTGCTCGTCGAAGAGCGCGTGGAACAGCAGCCCCTCCTGCAACGGAGACACCGGGAGCACATCCACCAGCCCCGGAACCTCCGCCTCCAACCCCTCGATCCGCGTCTGGTCCAACGACACGAGCGAGAAGTCGGAGGGGGTGTGACCACCGCTCTCCGCGTCGGCGGTGTGGGTGACGAGACCGGCCAGCATCGCCGCCCAGCCCTCCACCAGCGACCGCACCGACGCCTCGTCGGCCAACGCCTCCGGCCACAGCAGGGTCAGCGTCAGCTCAGGCCCCTCCGGCAGATCGTGGACCGCGCCCAGGATCTCCAGCGCGTGCATCACCGGGTACTCGCCGCCCAGGCTGAGGTCCGCCGGGCCGTCGCCGGCCGGGGACCAGGCCGTCGCGGCCGTCTCCGAGGCCGCGAAGCGGCCGAGGTAGTTGAAGCCGATCTGCGCGGTCGGCAGCGCGGACAGCTGAGCAGCGGTCTCGGGGTTGAGATACCGCAGAATCCCATAGCCCAGACCGTCCCCGGGCACCGCCCGCACCTGCTCCTTGACCCGCTTCAGCACCCGCCCGGCGGCCGGACCACCGGCCCGCACCTCGGACAGATCCGCCGAACCGACGTCCAGCCGCACCGGATGACTGCTCGTGAACCAGCCCACCGTCCGCGACAGATCATCACTGTCCGACAGAGGCACCCGCCCATGCCCCTCGACATCCACCAGAATCGCGCTCCCGGCAGCCGTCTCCTGACCGTCACGCCACTCCGCCACCGCGGCCGTCAAACCCGCCAACAGCACATCGTCGATACCCGCGTGGAACGCCGTCGGCACACTCGTCAACAGCTCGGCGGTCACCTCGACGGGCACCTGGACCGAGAGCCGTCGCAGGGTCGATTCGACGTCCCGCTCGGGGTCGACCGGCTCCGAGGTGAGGAGCGGGTCGGGACCCTGGAGGAACTCCACCCACTCCGCGGCCTCCGCCAGCCGCTCTTCACTCCCGGCCTGTTCGACCAGCTCACGGGCCCAGTGCCGGAACGACGTCGGTACGGGATCCAGCGCGGCTTCGCGACCGGCGGCCAGCGCCTCGTACGACTGGGCGAGATCGGGCAGCAGCACCCGCCACGAGACGCCGTCGACCACCAGATGGTCCACGACCATCAGCAGCCGGCCCGGCGCATCGGGCCCGAGATCGAACCAGACCGCCTGGACCATCACCCCGGCCCAGGGATCCAGCGCGGCGACGGCCTCCCGCGCGCGCTCGCCGATCAGACGGCGCAGCTCGTCGCCCGCCAGTCCGACGGCGTCGACCCGGTGCACCCAGGAGTCGGCGCGTACCGTCCCGGGTTCGGGCACGACCAGCAGCCGGTCGGACCCGTTCTCCTCAAGGCGGGCCCGCAGGGCGTCGTGGTGGTCGACCAGCGCCTGCACGGCTTCGGTGAGGAGGGCGAAGTCCAGACCCGCCGGGGTCAGCACGAAGGCCGGCTGGAAGACCTGGCCCAGCTTCTCCGCGTCGACGCGTTCGAGGAGTCCGTGCATGATCGGGGTGAGCGGGATCTCACCGGATCCGGCGTCGCCCTGGACGGCCTCGCCGCCGTCGGTCGCGCCGGCCACCGCGGCCAGGCCCTCCGGCGTCTGGCGTTCGAAGACCTGCCGGGCGGTGATGACGAGCCCGGCCCGGCGAGCGCCCGAGACCAGCAGCATGGACATGATCGAGTCGCCGCCCAGCTCGAAGAACGAACCGTCGGCACTCACCTGCTCCAGCCCGAGCACCTCGGCGAAGAGGGCGCAGAACACCTCTTCAGCGGGTGTGGCGGGAGCCCGCCCACCGGTGTTTCCGGCCGACTCCGGGGCGGGGAGCGCGGCCCGGTCGAGCTTGCCGTTCACGGTCAGCGGCAGGGCGTCCAGTACGACGAACGCGGCCGGGATCATGTACTGCGGGAGCCGCTCAGCGGCGAATTCCCGCAGCTCAGCCGGGTCGATCTGGTCGGCGGCGGGGACGATGTAGGCGACCAGCCACTTGTCTCCGGGCCGGTCCTCCCGCGCGACGACCGCGATCTGCCCCACGCTCTCATGGGCGGCGATGACGGACGCCACCTCGCCGGGCTCCACCCGGAAGCCGCGGATCTTCACCTGGTCGTCCGCGCGGCCGACGAAGAGCAGCCGGCCGTCCGCCGTCCATCGGGCCAGGTCTCCGGAGCGGTACACACGACCGCCGAACGGGCTCGCCACAAAGCGTTCCGCCGTCAGATCCGGCCGGCCCGCATAGCCGCGCGCCAGACCGGCGCCCGCCACATACAGCTCACCCGTCACACCGACCGGGACCGGCTGAAGGAAGCCGTCCAGGACGAAGACCTGGGTGTTGCCGATCGGGCGGCCGATGCCAGGGGACTGGTCCTCGGGGCGGATGTCCTCGTCCACCGCTCCGGCGGTGGAGATCACCGTGGCCTCGGTCGGGCCGTACGTGTTCCACACCCGGGATCCGGCGACCCACCGGCTCGCGAGGTCGGCGTTGAGGCGTTCGGCGCCCAGCACCCAGTTCCACACGCCGGGCACGGCGGCGGGGTCCAGCACCCCGAGGAGCGAGGGGACGACGCTCGCGACCTCGACGCCTGAGGTCCTGACCAGCTCGGCCAGCGCCTCGGGCTCGGTCCGTTCCTCACTCGACGCGATGACCAGCGTTCCGCCCGCGGCGAGCGTCACCGCCACATCCAGTACGGCGGCGTCGAAGCTGAAGGAGGCGAACTGGAGCGCCACCACCCCTTCGTCCACGCCCAGGACCGGTCGCATCACCTGCGCGAGGTTGGCGACTCCGCCGTGCGCGACCGCCACCCCCTTCGGCCGGCCCGTCGATCCCGAGGTGTAGATGACGTACGCCAGCTGCTCCGGGCTCGTCACCGTCCGCAGCGGGGCGGCCGAAGTCTCCTGAACGTCCTCAAGGCGCAGTACGGGTACGTCGATCCCCGCGGGCTCGGTGTCCGCACTGGCCAGCACCAGCACCGCACCGCTGTCCGCCACCATGTACGCCAGCCGGTCCGCCGGATACTCCGGATCCAGCGGCACGTACGCCCCGCCGGCCTTCCACACCGCCAGCAGGCCCACGACCATGTCCACCCCGCGCGGCAGGCACAGCCCGACGACTCGTTCCCGCCCGACACCGGCCTCGATCAGCGCCCGCGCCAGCCGGTTCGACCGCTCGTCCAGCTCCCCGTACGACAGCACATCCGCACCGGACCGGACCGCCGGCACATCCGGAGCCGCGGCGACCCGGTCCGCGAAGAAGTCCAGCACCAGTCCGGCTTCGACCGACTGCTCGGTGTCGTTCCACTCCGTCACCACCCGCGAGCGCTCGGTCTCGCCGAGGATTTCCAGCTCGCTCAGCCGGATCCGCGGGTTGGCGGCGATCTGCTCCAGCACCCGGGTCAGACGGTCCGCCAGGGCCTCGGCGGTGGGTGCGTCGAAGAGGTCGGTCGCGTAGAGGATTCCGCCGCCGATGCCGGCCGGAGCGCCCTGGCCGTCGCGCTGCTCGACCAGGTCGAGCGACAGATCGAAGCGGGCGGCCTCGGCGGCGAACGGTACGGGGTCGACGGCGAGACCCGGCAGCTCCCAGCGCGGCGAGGCGGCCGTCTGGAGCGACATCATCACCTGGAACAGCGGGTTCCGGGAGAGGGACCGGGCCGGGTTCAGCACATCCACCAGCCGCTCGAACGGCACGTCCTGGTGGCCGTAGGCCGCGAGGTCCGTCTCCCGGACCCGGCGGAGGAGTTCGGTGAATGCGGGGTCGCCGCTCAGATCCGTACGGAGGACGAGCGTATTGACGAAGAAGCCCGCGAGATCGTCCAGCGCGGCATCGCCTCGGCCCGCGATCGGCGTACCGATCGGGATGTCGTCGCCCGAGCCCATCCGGGACAGCAGAGCGGCGATCGCTGCGTGCATGACCATGAACATGGTCGCCCGGCCGCGCCCGGCGACCTCGACCAGCCCGGCGTGGGTACGGGCGCCCACGCGCACGGGCACCGTGCCGCCCTGGAAGGTGGAGACCGGCGGACGCGGACGGTCGCTCGGGAGCACCAGCTCCTCCGGCGCTCCGGTGAGGGCGGTCCGCCACTGGTCGATCTGGGCGCTGATGAGGCTGTCCGGGTCTTCGAGGTCGCCGAGGACCTCGCGCTGCCAGAGCGCGTAGTCGGCGTACTGCACCGGCAGCGGCTCCCAGCCCGGGGCGCGTCCCTCGCGGCGGGCGGCGTAGGCGGTGCTCAGATCGCGCGAGAGCGCGCCCATCGACCAGCCGTCGACGGCGATGTGGTGGGCCACGATCAGCAGCACGTACTGAGACGGGCCGGTCATCAGCAGCCGGATGCGCCAGGGCAGATCGGCGCTCAGATCGAAGCCGCGAACCAGCTCCGCCGCGAGCGTCTCGTCCAGCTCGGCGCCGGAGACCTCGGCGACCTCCAGCCGGGGCCGGCCCTCGGGGCCGTCGAGAATCTCCTGACGGGGAGCGCCGTCGGTCTCCGGGAAGACGGTCCGCAGGGTCTCGTGCCGGTCGGCCACGTCCCCGAGCGCCGCCTCCAGCGCGGCGATGTCCAGCTCGCCCGACAGCCGGAGCGCGAGCGGGAGGTTGTAGGTGGCGTCGGCTCCGGCCTCGGTCTCCGCCAGCCGGTTGAGGAACCACATGCGCTGCTGGGCGTAGGACAGCGGCAGCACCTCGGGCCGGTCCCGCCGGGTCAGGGCGATGCGCACATCACCGCGGGCGCTGTCGATCGCGCGGGCGAGAGCGGCGACCGTCGGCGAGGCGAAGAGTTCGCGGATGCTCAGCTCGATGTCGAGTACGGCACGGGCGCGGGCGATCAGCCGCATGGCGAGGAGCGAGTCGCCGCCCAGGTCGAAGAAGGACGCCTCGGCGCCCACCCGGTCCAGGCCGAGCACCTCGGCGAACAGGCCGCACAGCACCTCCTCCACCGGAGTCGCCGGACCGCGGCCGCCGCTGTGGACCGCGAAGTCGGGAGCGGGCAGCGCGGCCCGGTCCAGCTTCCCGTTCACCGTGACCGGCAGGGTGTCCAGCACCATCACCGCCGCCGGAACCATGTACTCCGGCAGCTTGGAGGCTATGAATTCGCGCAGCTCACGGCTGATGTCCGTGCCGAGGGTGGCGCTTGTGCCCGCGTTTGCTCCGCTGTCGGCGCCGCTGTCTGAAGCGGTGGCGGCGCCGGAGGAAGTCACGACGTAGGCGACCAGATGTTTCTGGCCGAGTCGGTCTTCACGGGCGATGACGGCGGCCTGGTTCACACCCTCATGCCCCACCAGAAGCGCCTCGACCTCACCCGGCTCGACCCGATACCCACGAATCTTCACCTGAGCATCCACACGCCCCCCGAAAACCAACTCCCCCTCCCGCGACCACCGCGCCACATCACCCGTGCGATA
>NZ_JBIBWD010000042.1:0-6128 GCF_043080985.1 Streptomyces sp. NPDC014894 | reverse complement strand
AACAGATCCGGACGGTAATTGATCCGCATCTTCAAACCACCGACCGGACCCGCGATCAACCCCAGCGGATAACTGATCGACTCACGAATCCCCGATTCGAAGATCCGCAGCCCGCCCGGTCCCGCCATCTGGGGCTCGGTGTCCGAGGGCGTTTCCTGGTTGCCGCCGCCCGAGGGGAAGTTCTCGAAGGCGAGGATGGTGTCGAAGGTGGCCCCCGCACCGGCCAGGCGCTGGATGTCGCTCAGGCTCAGATACTGATAGTCCATCAGCGCCGACTGCTCGGCCTGAAGCTCCGCCAGCATCCCCGCCACCGTCTGCGCCGGATCGAAACGCACCCGCACCGGCACCGTATTGATGAACAGCCCGAGCATCGACTCCATCCCCGGCAGATCAGCCGGACGACCCGCGACACTCGCCCCGAACACCACATCACGACGACCCAGCAACTTCCCCACCAACAACGCCCACGCCGCCTGCACCACCGTGTTCAGCGTCACCCCATGAACACGCACCAACTCCCGCAGACCCGCGTCCAGCTCGGCATCCGCCTCACCCGACACCACCTCACCGTGCACCAGCTCCGCATCACGATCCACCGGCGCCACCAACGTCGGCTCCTCCGCACCGGCCAGCGCTCCCCGCCACGCCTGTCGGGCGGCCTCGCGATCCTGATCCGCCAGCCACTCCAGATAGTCGCGGTAGAGAGGCACCGCCGGCAGACCGCTGCCGCTGCCGTCGGCCTCGTACGCGGTCCACAGCTCCTGCATGAGGATCGCGAGCGACCAGCCGTCGAGCACGATGTGATGCAGCGTGATCATCATTCGGTACTGGTCAGGACCCATCCTGACCAGCAGAATCCGCACCAGCGGGGGCGCCGTCAGATCGAACCGGCGCGAGCGCTCCTCGATCCCCAGCCGCTCCGCCGCAGCCTCTCTCTCGTCCTCCGCCAGCCCCGACAGATCCTCCTCCCGCCAGGGCAGCAGCACCTCGCGGGTGACCACCTGGACGGGCTGGTCCACCCCCGGCAGCTGCCGGAACCCCGCACGGAGACTCGCGTGCCGGTCCAGCAGCGCCTGCCACGAGGCGCGCAACGCCACCGGGTTCAGCGGTCCTTCGAGTCCGAGGTCCAGCTGCTCGACGTAGACGTCCGTGCCCTGCTCGTCGAAGAGCGCGTGGAACAGAAGCCCCTCCTGGAGCGGCGAGACGGGCAGGATGTCCACCAGCTCCGGAACCTCCGCCTCCAGCTCCTCGATCCGCGCCTGGTCCAGCGACACGAGCGAGAAGTCGGAGGGGGTGTGACCACCGCTCTCCGCGTCGGCGGTGTGGGTGACGAGACCGGTCAGCATCGCCGCCCAGCCGTCAAGCAGTCGGGTCACGGCCTCCTCGTCCCACAGCTGCTCGGGCCAGAGCAGTGTGAGCGTCAGCTCAGGCCCTTCCGGCAGATCGCGGACCGCGCCCATGACCTCCAGCGCGTGCAGTACGGGGAACTCGCCGATGTCGTCGCCGGTCACACCGTCGCGGGGCGGGGTCCAGCCGGCCTGCGCGCCCTTGGCGGGCGTCGCCGCACCGGCCGAGAACCGGCCGAGGTAGTTGAAGCCGATCTGCGCGGTCGGCAGCGCGGACAGCTGAGCAGCGGTCTCGGGGTTGAGATACCGCAGAATCCCGTATCCCAGACCGTCCCCGGGCACCGCCCGCACCTGCTCCTTGACCCGCTTGAACACCCGCCCGGCGGCCGGACCACCCGCCCGCACCTCGGACAGATCCGCCGAACCGACGTCCAGCCGCACCGGATGACTGCTCGTGAACCAGCCCACCGTCCGCGACAGATCATCACTGTCCGACAGAGGCACCCGCCCATGCCCCTCGACATCCACCAGAATCGCGCTCCCGGCAGCCGTCTCCTGACCGTCACGCCACTCCGCGACCGCGGCCGTCAGCCCGGTCAGCAGCACATCGTCGATGCCCGCGTGGAACGCCGTCGGCACACTCGTCAACAGCTCCGCCGTGATCGCCATCGGAATCCGCACCGATGTCTCTCGCATGGTGGACTGGAGATCCCGCTCGGGGTCGACCGGTTCCGCGGTGAGCAGCGGGTCGGGCCCCTGGAGGAACTCCACCCACTCGGCGGCCTCCGCCAGCCGCTCTTCGCTCCCGGCCTGCTCGACCAGCTCACGGGCCCAGTGCCGAAACGACGTCGGTACCGGATCCAGCGCGGCTTCGCGACCGGCGGCCAGCGCCTCGTACGTCTCCGCCAGGTCCGGCAGCAGGATCCGCAGCGACACGGTGTCCATGGCCAGATGGTCGACGACCATGAGCAGCCGGCCCAGTGTGTCGGGCCCACGGTCGAACCAGATCAACTGGGCCATCACACCGTCGGACGGGTCGAGCCCTCCGACAGCTTCCCGCATCCCTTCGCTGATCAGGCTGTTCAGTTCCTCGGCGGTCAGTCCGGTGGCTTCGACGCGGCGCAGCAGGCGCTCGGCGAGTCCGTTGCCGGGTTCCGGTACGACGAGTCGTCGGCCGGTCTCGTCCGTGCCGTCCTCCAGGCGGGCCCGGAGGATGTCGTGGTGGTCGACCAGCGCTTGCACGGCGTCGGTGAGGAGCGCGAAGTCGAGACCCACCGGGGTCTCCACCATCGCGGACAGCACCACCTGTCCGAGCTTCTCCAGCCCGACCCGCTCGATCAGTTCATGCATGACGGGCGTCAGCGGGATCTCACCGACACCCGGCTCGCCGCCGCCCACGAGGGCGCCGTCGCCGACCGCGCCGGCCACCACCGCCAGGCCCTCCGGCGTCTGCCGCTCGAAGACCTGCCGGGCCGTGATGACCAGACCGGCCTTGCGAGCACTCGACACCAGCAGCATCGACATGATCGAGTCGCCGCCCAGCTCGAAGAACGAACCGTCGGCACTCACCTCCTCCAGCCCCAACACCTCGGCGAAGAGAGCGCAGAACACCTCTTCAGCGGGTGTGGCGGGAGCCCGTCCGCTCGTGTTCCCGGCCGACTCCGGAGCGGGCAGCGCGGCCCGATCGAGCTTGCCGTTCACGGTCAGCGGCAGGGCGTCCAGTACGAGGACGGTCGCCGGGACCATGTACTCGGGCAGCCGTTCGCCCGCGTACTGCCGGAGCGTCTCCACGTCCACGGCCCGGTCGGTAGCCGATACGGCGTAGGCGACGAGCTTCTTGTCTCCGGGCCGGTCCTCGCGGACGATCACCGCGATCTGGCCCACGCTCTCGTGCGCGGCGAGAACGGACTCGACCTCGCCGGGCTCCACCCGGAAACCGCGGATCTTCACCTGCTCGTCCGCACGCCCCGCGAACCACAACTGACCATCAGCAGACCAACGCGCCAGGTCACCCGAGCGGTACATCCGCCCGCCGAACGGACTCGCCACAAACCGCTCAGCCGTGAGATCCGGCCGGCCCGCGTAACCACGCGCCAGACCGTCACCGGCCACATACAGCTCACCCGTCACACCCACGGGCACGGGCTGAAGGAAGTCGTCCAGGACGAACACCTTCGCGTTGCCGATCGGGCTGCCAATCGCCGGAGGCTGATCCTCCGCCGACATCCCCGGGTCGAGCGGAACAGCCGTGGTGATCACGGTCGCCTCGGTCGGACCGTACGTGTTCCACACCCGGGAACCCGCCAGCCACCGGCTCGCCAGATCGGCGTTCAACCGCTCGGCGCCCAGCACCCAGTTCCGTACCCCCGGCACCGACGACGGATCCAGCACACCCAGGAGCGAAGGAACGACGCTCGCGACCTCGACCCCGGACGTGCGGATCATCTCCGCCAGCGCCTCGGGCTCGGTCCGTTCCTCACTCGACGCGATGACCAGCGTTCCGCCCGCGGCGAGCGTCACCGCCACATCCAGTACGGCCGCGTCGAAGCTGAACGACGCGAACTGAAGCGCCACCACCCCTTCGCCCACACCCAGCGCAGGGCGCATGGCATGGGCCAGGTTCGCCACTCCGCCGTGTGCGACCGCCACGCCCTTCGGCCGGCCGGTGGAGCCCGAGGTGTAGATGACGTACGCCAGCTGCTCCGGACTCGTCACCGTGCCGAGAGGCTCCGCCGAAGCCTCCTGGATCTCTTCAAAGCGCAGTACGGGTACGTCGATCCCTGCGGGCTCCGTCCCGGCCGTGGCCAGCACCAGCACCGCGCCGCTGTCCGCGACCATGTACGCCAGCCGGTCCGCCGGGTACTCCGGATCCAGCGGTACGTACGCCCCGCCGGCCTTCCACACCGCCAGCAGGCCCACCACCATCTCCACCCCGCGCGGCAGGCACAGACCCACCACCCGCTCCCGACCCACACCGGCCTCGATGAGCACCCGCGCCAGCCGGTTCGACCGCTCGTCCAGCTCCCCGTACGACAGCACATCCGCACCGGACCGCACCGCCGGGATCTCGGACCCGCGCTCAACACGGTCCGCGAACAGCTCCAGGAAAGTGCCCGCCTCCACCGGCAGGACCGTGTCGTTCCACTCCGACACCACTTGAGCGCGCTCGGCCTCGTCCAGCACCGCGATCTCGCTCAGCCGGACATCCGGATCCGCGGCGACCTGCTCCAGCACCCGCCCCAGACGAACCGCAAGACCCTCAACCGTCGCCGCGTCGAACAGATCCGTCGCGTACAGAATCCCGCCGCCGATACCAGCCGGAGCCCCATCCGCGTCCCGCTCCTCGACGAGAGTCACGGACATGTCGAACCGTGCCGCCAGCTCAAAACCAAAGGGCACCGGGCCTACTTCCAGGCCCGGCAGCTCCCACCGTGCGACCGGTACGTTCTGGAGTGCGAGCATCACCTGGAACAGCGGATTCCGGGAGAGGGACCGCACCGGGCTCAGTACGTCCACCAGCCGCTCGAACGGCACGTCCTGATGACCGTAGGCGGACAGATCGGCCTCACGGGCCCGGCTCACGACCTCCGTGAAGGTGGGATCGCCGCTCAGATCAGTACGGAGAACGAGCGTGTTGACGAAGAAGCCCGCGAGATCGTCCAGCGCGGCATCGCCTCGGCCCGCGATCGGCGTACCGAGCGGAATGTCCTCGCCCGCGCCCATCCGCGACAGCAGAACCGCCAGCGCGGCGTGTACGACCATGAACATGGTCGCCCGGCCGCGCCCGGCCACCTCCACCAGCCCGGCGTGCGCGTCGGGGCCGACGCGGACCGGCACCGAGCGGCCCTCGAACGACGGCACCGGGGGACGGGGCCGGTCGGTCGGGAGCACCAGCTCCTCCGGCGCCCCTTCCAGCGTCTGCCGCCAGTAGCGCAGCTGGTCGCTGATGAGGCTGTCCGGGTCGTCCAGGTCGCCGAGCACTTCGCGCTGCCAGAGCGCGTAGTCGGCGTACTGCACCGGCAGCGGCTCCCAGCCCGGAGGGCGGCCGCCGCGCCGAGCCGCGTACGCCACCCCGAGGTCACGGGCCAGCGCGCCCATCGACCAGCCGTCGACGGCGATGTGGTGCGCGACGATCAGCAGCACATACTCCGAGGGGCCGGTCACCAGCAGCCGCACGCGCCAGGGCAGATCGATGCTCAGATCGAAACCGTGGCCGGCATGGGCGGTGAGGGCGTTCTGAAGCTCGTCCTCCGGGGTGTCGATCACGATGAGCGGCGGGCGTCCGTCGGCGCCTTCGAGGATCTCCTGCCGGGGAGCGCCGTCGGTCTCCGGGAAGACGGTCCGCAGGCTCTCGTGCCGGTCGGCCACATCGCCGAGCGCCGCCTCCAGCGCCGCGATGTCCAGTGCTCCGGAGAGTCGGAGGGTCAGCGGCAGGTTGTAGGCGGCGTCGGCGCCGGAGTCGGTCTCCTCCAGCCGGTTCAGGAACCACATCCGCTGCTGGGCGTAGGACAGCGGCAGCACCTCGGGGCGCGGCCGTGCGGTCAGGGCGACCCGGACATCACCGCGATCGCCTTCGATCAAGCGGGCTATCGCGACCACGGTCGGTGAAGCGAAGAGGTCTCGGATGCTGACTTCGGTGTCGAGGACGGCACGGACGCGGGCGATCAGCCGCATCGCGAGGAGCGAATCACCGCCCAGATCGAAGAACGACGCCTCCGCACCCACCCGGTCCAGACCGAGCACCTCCGCGAACAGCCCGCACAGCACCTCCTCCACCGGAGT
>NZ_JBIBWD010000040.1:0-6904 GCF_043080985.1 Streptomyces sp. NPDC014894 | reverse complement strand
GGGAATGCGCGGGTGTGGGTGTTGGACGGGTTTTTGCGTCCGGTGCCGGTGGGTGTGTCGGGTGAGTTGTATGTGGGGGGTGCGGGTCTGGCGCGTGGGTATGGGGGTCGGCCGGATTTGACGGCTGAGCGGTTTGTGGCGAGTCCGTTCGTGCCGGGTGTGCGGATGTATCGCACGGGTGATGTGGCGCGGTGGTCGCGGGAGGGGGAGTTGGTTTTCGGGGGGCGTGTGGATGCTCAGGTGAAGATTCGTGGGTATCGGGTTGAGCCGGGTGAGGTCGAGGCGCTTCTGGTGGGGCATGAGGGTGTGAACCAGGCCGCCGTCATCGCCCGCGAAGACCGGCCGGGGGAGAAGCGGCTGGTGGCGTATGTCGTCCCGGCGGCCGGTGCGGACTCCCACGCGGCCACCGCACTGCGGGAGTACATCGGCGAGCGGCTGCCGGAGTACATGGTTCCGGCGGCGGTGATGGTGCTGGACACCCTGCCGGTCACGGTGAACGGGAAGCTGGACCGGGCCGCGCTGCCCGCGCCGGAGTTCGCGGCGCAGGCCGGCGGCCGTGGCCCGGCGACTCCGGTGGAGGAGGTGCTGTGCGGCCTGTTCGCCGAGGTGCTCGGCCTGGACCGGGTGGGCGCCGAGGCGTCCTTCTTCGACCTGGGCGGCGATTCGCTCCTCGCCATGCGGCTGATCGCCCGCGCCCGTGCCGTGCTCGACACGGAGGTCCGGATCAAGGATCTCTTCGTCACGTCGACGGTCGCCGGAGTGGCGCGGCTGATCGACGGCGGCCACGACGGCGCCCAAGTCCCGCTGGCCCGGCGGGAGCGGCCGGAGGCGCTGCCGCTGTCCTACGCCCAGCAGCGGATGTGGTTCCTCAACCGGCTGGAGGAGACCGACTCCGGAGCCGACGCCGCCTACAATCTGCCGCTCGCGCTCCGGCTGTCGGGCGAGCTGGACATCGCCGCGCTGGAGGCGGCGCTCGGCGATGTCGCGGACCGTCACGAGAGCCTGCGGACCGTCTTTCCGGAGACCGACGGCGCTCCCCGGCAGGAGATCCTCGAAGGCTCCGCAGGCCGGCCGCGGCTGGAGGTCGTGGAGTCCGCCGGGGCCGGTGCGGAGGAGACGCTCGCCGCCCACTCGGCCCAGGGCTTCGACCTGAGCGTGGATCTGCCCTGGCGGACCTCGCTGCTGATAACCGGCCCTTCGGAGTTTGTGCTGCTGATCGTGGCGCACCACATCGCGGTGGACGGCTGGTCGATGGGCGTACTGGCCCGTGATCTCGGGGTGGCGTACACGGCCCGGCGCGGCGGCCGCCCTCCGGGCTGGGAGCCGCTGCCGGTGCAGTACGCCGACTACGCGCTCTGGCAGCGCGAGGTCCTCGGCGACCTCGAAGACCCGGACAGCCTGGTCAGTGTGCAGTTGCGGCACTGGCGCGAGACCCTCACGGGAGCGCCGGAAGAGGTCGCCCTTCCCGCTGACCGTTCACGGCCGGCGGTGTCCACCTTCCGAGGCAGCTCGGTCCCGGTCCGTGTGGACGCGGACGCGCACGCCGGGCTGGTGGAGGTGGCCGGGCGGGGCCGGGCGACCATGTTCATGGTCGTACACGCAGCGCTGGCCGTGCTGCTCTCCCGGATGGGCGCCGGGGACGACATCCCGATCGGCACGGCCATCGCGGGCCGCGGCGACGCGGCGCTCGACGGGATGGCCGGGTTCTTCGTCAACACGCTGGTGCTGCGCTCGGACGTGAGCGGGGATCCGACGTTCGCCGAGCTGCTGGCCCGGGTCCGGGACACCGATCTCACCGCCTACGGTCATCAGGATGTGCCGTTCGAGCGGCTGGTGGATGTACTGAGCCCGGTGCGGTCCCTCTCCCGGAATCCGCTGTTCCAGGTGATGCTCGCACTCCAGAACGTGCCGGAGGCGCGCTGGGAGCTGCCGGGCCTGGAGGTCGCCCCCCTGCCGCCCTCGTCCGGGCTGGCCGCCCGCTTCGATCTCTCCGTGACCCTCGCTGAGGAGCGGGACGCGGATGGGGCTCCGGCTGGTATCGGTGGCGGGATTCTGTACGCGACGGATCTGTTCGACGCTGCGACGGTGGAGGGTCTTGCGGTTCGTCTGGGTCGGGTGCTGGAGCAGGTCGCCGCGGATCCGGATGTCCGGCTGAGCGAGATCGCGGTGCTGGACGAGGTCGAGCGGGCTCAGGTGGTGTCGGAGTGGAACGACACGGTCCTGCCGGTGGAGGCGGGGACCTTCCTGGAGCTGTTCGCGGATCGGGTGGCGGCGGCGCCGGGCGTTGCGGCGGTGCGGTCCGGTGTGGATGTGCTGTCGTACGGGGAGCTGGACGAGCGGTCGAACCGGCTGGCGCGGGTGCTGATCGAGGCCGGTGTGGGTCGGGAGCGGGTGGTGGGTCTGTGCCTGCCGCGCGGGGTGGAGATGGTGGTGGCGCTGCTGGCGGTGTGGAAGGCCGGCGGGGCGTACGTACCGCTGGATCCGGAGTACCCGGCGGACCGGCTGGCGTACATGGTCGCCGACAGCGGCGCTGTGCTGGTGCTCACCAGCGCGGACACCGAGCCTGCGGGAATTGACGTACCCGTACTGCGCCTTGAGGACGTTCAGGAGACTTCGGCCGCCCCGCTGCGGACGGTGACGAGTCCGGAGCAGCTGGCGTACGTCATCTACACCTCGGGTTCGACGGGTCGGCCGAAGGGGGTGGCGGTCGCGCACGGCGGGGTCGCCAACCTCGCGCAGGTGATGCGACCGGTCCTGGGCGTGGCCGAGGGTGTGGTGGCGCTTCAGTTCGCGTCGTTCAGCTTCGACGCGGCGGTGCTGGATGTGGTGGTGACGCTCGCCGCGGGCGGAGTGCTGGCGGTCGCGTCGAGTGAGGAGCGGACGGAGCCCGAGGCGCTGGCGGAGATGATCCGTGCGTCGGGGGTCGAGGTCGCGAGTGTGGTGCCGTCGCTGCTGGGTGTGCTGGATCCGTCGTCGGTGCCGGGGGTGCGGAACTGGGTGCTGGGCGCCGAGCGGTTGAACGCCGATCTGGCGAGCCGGTGGCTGGCGGGTTCCCGGGTGTGGAACACGTACGGTCCGACCGAGGCCACGGTCATCACCACGGCTGTTCCGCTCGACCCGGGGATGTCGGCGGAGGATCAGCCTCCGGCGATCGGCAGCCCGATCGGCAACGCGAAGGTGTTCGTCCTGGACGACTTCCTTCAGCCGGTTCCGGTCGGTGTGACGGGTGAGCTGTATGTGGCCGGTGACGGTCTGGCGCGTGGCTATGCGGGTCGGGCGGATCTGACGGCGGAACGCTTTGTGGCGAGTCCGTTCGGCGGGCGGATGTACCGCTCCGGCGACCTGGCGCGTTGGTCTGCTGATGGTCAGCTGTGGTTCGCGGGGCGTGCGGACGAGCAGGTGAAGATCCGCGGTTTCCGGGTGGAGCCGGGGGAGGTGGAGTCGGTCCTCGCCGCGCACGAGAGCGTGGGACAGATCGCGGTGGTGGTCCGCGAGGACCGGCCGGGTGACAAGAAGCTGGTCGCCTATGCCGTACCTGCGATCGGTCGAGAAGTCGACATACCGGCACTGCGCGAGTACGCGGGTGAGCGGCTCCCGGAGTACATGGTCCCGGCCGCCGTCCTCGTACTGGACGCCCTGCCGCTGACTGTCAACGGCAAGCTGGACAAGGCCGCGCTCCCCGTACCCGAACTCGCCGTCCGGGACGGCAGACGACCGGCGACCCCGGTGGAAGAGACGCTCTGCGCGCTCTACGCGGAGGTGCTGGGCATCGAGGAGGTCGGGGTCGGCGACTCGTTCTTCGAGCTGGGCGGCGACTCGATCATGTCGATGCTGCTGGTGTCGAGCGCCCGCAAGGCCGGGCTGGTCATCACCGCCCGTCAGGTCTTCGAACGGCCGGCGCCCGAGGATCTGGCCGTTGTCGCCGTCGCGACCGGCGGCGCGACGGCCGCCGAAGGGGACAGCGCCGTCGGCGAGGTGCCGCTGACCCCGGTGATGCATGAACTCCTGGACCGCGTCGGGGTCGACCGCGCGGGCCAGGCCGTCCAGTCGGCGCTGTTGGTGGCCCCGGCCGGGCTGGACCTCGGAGTGCTCACCGGAGCCGTACAGGCACTCGTCGACCACCACGACATCCTCCGCGCCCGCCTGGAGGTGACGGACAGCGCCCGGCGACGGCTGATCGTCCCCGAGGCGGGGACCGTGCCGGTCGGCGCCTGGCTGCGCCGGGTGGACGCGGTGGGAGTGCGGGGAGCGGAACTGCGCCGGCTGATCGCGGATCAGTCGCGGGCGGCCGGGGCCAGGCTCGACCCGGCGGCCGGGGTGATGGCGCAGTTCGTCTGGTTCGACGCCGGGCCGGACCGGCAGGGGCGGCTGTTCGCCGTCGTCGCCCACCTCGTGGTGGACGGAGTCTCCTGGCGGCTGCTGATCCCGGATCTGACCGAGGCGTACACGGCTTTGGCGGACGCGCGCGATCCCGTACTCCAGACCGCGCCGACCTCCTTCCGCCACTGGGCCCGTGCGCTGCGGGCCCACGCCGGCGGCGAGAAGCGGACGGCGGAGCTGCCTCAGTGGGCGGACCTCCTCCGGGGACAGGGACCGGATCCGCTGCTCAGCACGGAACCGGTCGACCCGGCGCGAGACCTGGAGGCCACCATGCGCCGGCTGTCGGTGCGCGTCCCGGTCGACACGACGACCCGGCTGCTCACCAGCGTTCCGGCGGCCTTCCACACCGGAATCGACGATGTGCTGCTGACCGGGCTGACGGCCGCCGTCGCCGAATGGCGGCGCAAACAGGGGCGGGCGACCGCCGGAATCCTGGTGGATCTGGAAGGTCACGGGAGAGGAGCGCTCGCCGACGGCGATGATCTGTCGCGCACGGTCGGCTGGTTCACCAGCAGCAACCCCGTACGGCTGAGCCTTCGCACCAGCGACTTCACCGGACTCCGGGCGGGCGGCCCGGCCGCGGGCCGCGCGGTCAAGGACATCAAGGAGCAGCTCCGCGCGGTCCCGGGCGACGACGGCCTCGGCTACGGCATGCTCCGTCATCTCAACCCGGAGACGGCACCCGGACTCGCCGCGCTGCCGACCGCCCAGATCGGCTTCAACTACCTCGGCAGATTCCCGGCCGCGGCCGCGGCACCGGGAGCGGCGAAGGACTGGTCGCCGGCCGATGAGAGCGAGTCCGACGGCGGCATGACGGGGGAGTACCCCGTACCGCACGCCCTGGAGGTCCTGGGCGTCGTCCATGACCTCCCCGAAGGGCCACGACTCACCCTGACCCTGGCCTGGCCCGCCGCCCTGTTCCACGAATCGTCCGTCCAGGCGCTCGCGGACGGCTGGGCGGCGATGCTGACCGGCCTCGCCACCCACACCTCCGGCTCCGGCAGCGGCGGTCACACCCCGTCCGACTTCTCTCTGATCACGCTCGACCAGAACCAGATCGACGAACTTGAGACCGAACTCGCTAACGAGGGGGGAGCACGATGACTCAGATGCGAGTCGAGGATGTTTGGCCGGTATCTCCGTTGCAGGAGGGCCTGCTGTTCCACGCTCTGTTCGATGAGCAGGGCACGGACGTGTACGTCGAGCAGATGGTTCTGGGGCTCGAAGGCCCGCTGGACGCGGTCGCGCTGCGGGCCTCGTGGCAGGCGCTGCTCGCCCGGCACGCCAGTCTGCGGGCCGGCTTCCGGCAGCTTCCGGGGGTGGACCAGCCGGTGCAGGTGATCGCCCGCGAGGTGACCCTGCCCTGGCGGGAAGAGGATCTGTCGGCCCTGGCCGAGGCCGAGGCGCTGGCCGGGGTGGACCGGCTCGGCGTGGAGGAGCGCGCCCGCCGGTTCGATCTGGCGGTCCCGCCGCTGCTGCGCATTCTGCTGGTGAAGGTGGCCGACGACCGCTACCGCATGGTTGTGACGCTGCATCACATCGTGCTGGACGGCTGGTCGCTGCCGGTGCTGATGCGGGAGCTGTGGACGGCGTACGAGGCCGGGGGCCACACCGGCGGGCTGCCCGCGGTGACTCCGTACCGGGACTATCTGGAGTGGCTGGGCCGGCAGGACAAGGAAGCGGCGCGGGACGCGTGGCGGGAGGCGCTGGCCGGCGCCGACGAGCCGACCCTCATCGCTTCGGTGGACCGGGACGCCGCTCCCGTCCACGGAGAACTGGTCACCGTCCAGGCCAGTGCGGAGCTGAACGACGCTCTCACCGAGTTGGCCCGGGAGCATGGGGTCACCATGAATACGGTGGTGCAGGCGGCGTGGGCGTTGTTGGTGGGGACGTTGACGGGCCGTCGTGATGTGGTGTTCGGGGCGAGTGTGGCGGGTCGTCCGGCGGAGTTGCCGGGGATGGAGTCGATGCTCGGGCTGTTCATCAATACGGTGCCGGTGCGGGTGCGGCTGGATCCGGGGCAGACGGTGGCGGGGCTGTTGTCCGGGCTTCAGGCGGAGCAGTCGGCGTTGCTGGACCATCAGTTCCTGAGTCTGAGCGAGGTGCAGCGGCTGGCGGGCGCCGGGGCGTCCTTCGACACGATCATGGCCTTCGAGAACTTCCCCTCCGGTCTGAGCGGTCAGGACTCGTCGGAGGACGTCGCCGAACTCCCGGGCCCGCCCGGTCTGCGTGTGGTGGGCGCCGGATTCCAGGAATCGATCAATTACCCGCTGGGTTTGGTGGCGGGGTCGATCGGTGGTCTGGGTATGCGGTTGAACTATCGGCCGGATGTGTTCGGTGCTGATGAGGCGCAGGGTGTGCTGGACCGGTTGCTGTTGTTGTTGGGGCGGATGGCGGCGGATCCGGGCGGGCGTCTGAGTGGTCTTGAGGTGTTGGGTGAGGCTGAGCGGTCGTTGGTGGTGGAGCGGTGGAATGACACGGATGGTGTGGTTCCGGGTTCGTCGTTGGTGGAGTTGGTGGGGGC
>NZ_JBIBWD010000039.1:0-8350 GCF_043080985.1 Streptomyces sp. NPDC014894 | reverse complement strand
GCCGCCGACAACCCCGAACTCACCGCCATCGACTTCGGGCTCAAGGCCGACGGCCTCACCCTCAAGAAGGACCCCGAGAGCGGCGCCGTCACCGCGCTCAACCCCGCCGGCCAGCCCGTCTTCTCCACCTCCACCGCCCGGATGTGGGACTCCTCCGGCACGGAGCCGCAGACTCCGCCGCCCGCGGCGCAGAACCGCAAGGCGTCGTCGCCGGTCGCCCGGAGCGCGAAGGCGTCCGCGCCGGCCGAGAAGAGCGCCGGTGCGCCGGTGTCAGCTCCCCCGTCCGACCTCACGCCGGGCGCCAACAGCGCGGACGTCGGCGTACAGGTGACGGGAAACAAGCTGATCCTGACTCCGGACCAGGCCCTGCTGGACTCGCCGAAGACGACGTACCCGGTCTACATCGACCCCCGGGTCACCGGTACGCGCCAGGCGTGGACCATCGCATACAAGCCCCATCCGACCAGCAGCTACTGGAACGGAACGGGCTGGGGCGGCGGCACGACCGGTGAGGCCCGCGTCGGCTACGAGAGCTCGACCAAGGGCACGGCCCGCTCCTTCTTCCGCGTGGACTCCAAGTTCCTCGCCGGGGTGAAGGTGGTCGACGCCCAGTTCCAGATCACGCAGACGCACTCCTGGTCCTGCACCGCGAAGCCGGTGGAGCTGTGGCTGACCGGATCGATCAGCTCCGGCACCACCTGGAACAAGCAGCCCGCCTGGGACACCCGTCAGGACACCCGTAACTACGCCCACGGCAATGAGTCCTTCGGCTGCCCGGACAAGGCCATCGATCTGAAGGCCAACCACGCGGCACAGAAGGCCGCGGCGAACAAGTACCCCAACCTCACCTTCGGTCTCCGTGCGCCCCAGAGCGCCGAGGACGGCAAGGACGAGTACAGCTGGAAGAAGTTCAAGCCGGACGCCAAGCTGATCGTCGAGTTCAACCGCCCGCCGAAGGCCCCCTGGGCGATGGACACCATCCCCAGCACCAAGGCCGGCTCGGAGTGCGGCAACGGAACCGCGTACGTCACGCTCGGCAACACCGACGTGAAGCTGACCTCCCGGGTCTGGGACCCGGACGGCGGTGACGTGAATGTGGAGTTCCACCTGTGGGCGACGGGCAAGCGCGATGTCGCTCCCGGTCTGCTCTTCCAGAAGCGGGTCAGGGCGACCGTCTCGGCGAAGGACCCCAAGGGCGTGATGGTCCAGGTGACCGTGCCCAAGAAGCTGCTGGACGACAACAAGGGGGCGAGCGCGGGCCAGTTCTCCTGGAAGGCCCAGACCGAGGATGTGACCGATCCGGCGTTCGCCTCCGACTGGACGCCGAGCCTCGGCGCGAACGGCTGCCGCTTCGGCTTCGACCCGACGGCCCCCTCCGTGATGCCGACGGTCGTCTCCCTCGACAAGCGCTACCCGGAGAACGGTCCTGGGCAGCTGCCCAGGACCCCGGGCGAGTTCCAGTTCTCCACCCCGGGCGTCGACGACATCGTCGAGTACCGGTGGGGCCTGGACCGCAACCCGCCGAACACCCCGGCCAAGCCCGCCGTCAAGGGCGGCCCGGCGAAGGCCACGGTCACCCCGCTCACCCCCGGCCCGCACATCCTCTATGTGCAGGCCGTCGACGCGGGCAAGAACGCCGGGCCCATCTACCCGTACAGCTTCAATGTGGAGAGCCCCGGCGTGATGGGCAAGCCGGGCGACGTCAACGGCGACGGCCACCCGGACATGTTCGCGGTCGACCGGACGAACGACCTCCGGCTGTACGGCGGCACCGGCAACGGCGCCGTCGCCACCACCGTCCCGGTGGTCGCCGACGGCAGCTGGAACGGCGCGCTGCTGACCCACCGCGGCAGCGTGAACGACGACTTCGACGAGGATCTCGTCGCCCGCAAGAGCGACGGCCGGCTCGTGTACTTCCCGAACGACGGCAGTGGCGTCTTCGAGGGCCGCGAGTGGCAGACGATGTACGTCTGGGAGAACTTCGAGACCAACGAGGCGATCGAGCCTTCGGCGTTCAAGCAGATGGTCTCGGTCGGCGACATCACGGCCGACGGCGAGTCCCAGCTCTCCGACTTCGTGGTCGTGGTCGGCGACCAGCTCTGGTTCATGCCCGCCGACACCAGCGGCGGCGGTATGCAGACGGGCTATCCGATCGGCGACTCCGGCTGGGGCAAGATGACCCTCGCCTCCCCCGGTGATGTCAACGGCGACGGATTCACCGATCTGATCGCCCGCGACACCACCAACGGCGCGGTCTGGCTCTACCACGGCAAGAGCCGCGGCGACGCGGACGGCGACGGCGTCCCGGACGGCGGCACCGAGCCCTCGTCCCTCGGGAACTCCGCCAACCGCGTCTCCTACGCGACCGGCTGGACCCCGGCCGCCCGCCCGCTGATCACCGCGAGCGGCGACTCCAACGGGGACGACATCCCGGACCTGTGGACCACCACGGCCAATGCCACGGCCGGTCTGGAGTTCCTCCCCGGCCGCAGGACCGGCCTGGTCGGCCCGCCGGCCATCGTCGGCAGCGGCGGCTGGCAGGCGATCAAGGCGATTTCCTGATCCGGATCCTGATCCTGATCCAGGAGAGATCCAGATCCAGGAGAGATCCTGAGCCTCTGAGCCCTTGAGCCACAGCCTCCCCGGGACCCGGGAACCGGACCCCGGGGAGGCCCGCACTCGTCGGGTACGGAGACGGCCCGGCCCCCGCGCACCGCGCGGGGGCCGGGCCGTCGGCGTACTGGGCCGGCTAGGCGGGACGCCCGGAGGGCTCGGCCGGGGCCGCGCCGGATCCGGGCTGGGCGCCAGGGGCAGCCTCGGTGCCGGGGTCCGCCGGCGCCGCCGGTGCGCCGGACTCGGCGGGCGCGTCCCGTGCACCGGGCATCCGGATCAGGACGACCCCGCTGCGGAGGTCTATCGGCCCCCGGCCGGGGTCGGCGTCGCCCGCGTCGTCCCGGGTGATCTCCAGTCGCTGCCGCTCCTCCTCGGTGTGGCGGCGACTCGGGGCGAACAGCTCGTTCAAACCGCCGAACATCGTGTGCTCCCACCTTCCGTCAAGGGTCCGGATGTTCGATTGTCGCGCATCGGCTCGATGAAGGAGGAGGAGCCCGGCGGGCCAGACTCCCCGGCAGACCGGCGCCGCACACCACTGACGCCGACAGGGGCTCCGCTGAATATCATCAGCGAAGCCCCTGCTCGTACTGCTGGCGATACAGCGGGGCAGGCGAACGGACACGCTTACAAACTGATGTCCGCAGCCTCCCGGGAAAGGCTACTCCGCTTCATCCATGAGGAGCTTACGCCGAAGGCGTTTCACCTCGGAGACGAGCCGAGGAATACTTTCCCGCGCCATCGCGATAAACGCCGCATTCTCGTCCCAGCATTCGTCCGCGACATCAACATAACGAGGACGTTGAACCAGAGTGGCGGCCACAATTTCACCGTGGTCGAACTCTGGCCATCTCTCAGAGAGTCCAGTGTCGGGGACAGTACTGATCGCCACAAGACCCATGGCGGACTCATCGTCCAGAGTCCTGACAAACCACGGGCCCGGCGTAGCCGCCGCGCACAGTTCTTCAATCTCTTCGATTTCATCGCTGCGCATCGGTTCGCTCTCCATCACCCGAACACCTCCTTGAGACCTATCACTGCAAGCGGCATCCGCTCGCTACCGACGAGGCAGCTAGTACCGTTCGGTGCGGTACCCGAGCCGCTCCGCATTCTTGTAGAACCTCTTGTCGTTCGTAATGATCGACAATCCTTCCTGTGCGGCCGAATGCAGCACCGAAGCATCATCATCAGCGATCATCGGATTGAACGATTTACCCTTCCACATGGCTCGCAGCCTGCCCTGAAGAGCACTTACTCCCTGCGGTGTGGAATCGCGACCCATTCGTCCACCACGCGCCGAAAGCCAACCGGCTATGGAATCCGCTGAGTGGCCGCCTTCAAGAAGCTCGCGATGAGCCGTGGGCGAAAGAACAGGAGCCCGACCGGCCAAGGCCTTGTCCACCTCGGCGGTCTTCGCCCCGGACAGTGCGTCTGTCACAGCATTCGTGTCGACAGCGACCTCGCAGTTGTGAACGAGAATCGGGCTGACTCCCGCTGCAACATAGTACGTATGCGTGTCGTCGACCGTGAGGTTGTGGACTCTCTGCTGCGCGGACCAGGACTCGACGGCCTCGATCTGCACCCAGGTGCCGGCGTTGGTCCTGAGCATCTGACCCGGTTCAAGCTCGCCCGCGTCGACCCACTTGCCCAGAGCCTCGATCCAGAAGGGGTGTCCCTCCGTGGCCGTCACCGAACCAGGGGTGCCGTGTCCCTCACCGTCGTCCAGTGCGGAATCGGCGGCATGGGCTGCCCCGGCCTCTCCGTCCGAGACAGCCAGAGCCGTGCTGGACGCTCCGCTGTCTTGATCACGAACGGTGATCTTGACGAGTTCCTTGTAGCCTCCGCCGATGATCGTGGCGGAGACCGTCTTGGTCGTGGTCTCGCCGGTCTTCGGGTCGGTCGCGATGACCTTGTCGCCGATCTTGATCTTGTCGATCGGCTTCTTCGACCCGTCGGCCATCAGGACCAGGGTCCCCGGCACGAAGCTATTGGCCTCGCAGGCGGCGTTGGTCGCCTCCTCCCTGACGGTGTCCTTCGCCTCGCTCTTCGCCTGCTTGACCATCCGCTTGGCAGCGGGCCGCTTGGCCTGTGAGGGCTTCGGCTTGGGCTTGGGCTGGGCGCGGGGCTTCGGCTTGGGCTTCGGCCTCGCGGCAGCCTTCCGGGCCGCAGCTCTCTTGGCAGCCGCCTTCCGGGCCGCGGCCCGCTGGGCCTTCGCCCGCGCTGCCGCCGCCGCGCGCTTCGCGGCAGCCCGCTTGGCAGCCGCACGCTGAGCGGCCTTCTTCGCGGCGGCGCGCTTCGCGGCCGCCGCCTTCTTCGCCGCTTCACGCTTGGCCTTGGCCGCCGCGCGCTTCGCCGCCTCGATGGCACGCTTCTTGGCCAGCGCCGCAGCGCGACGGGCAGCCGCCTCCGCTGCCTTGCGGGCCGCGATCTGCGCCGCACGACGAGCCGCCGCACGAATCGCCGCCTGGATCGCCATCCGCGCCGCAAACCCGATGATGATCGGGAAGAACAGCCCGGACGGGTCCGAGAACGTCGCCGGAGCGTTGTTGCTGTAGGCGTACGGATTGATCGTGGCCGGCTGACTGTAGTCGACCATCGGGTCGACCGAAATGAACCGGCCGGTCGCGGGATCGTAGTCCCGGGCCCCGAGCCTGGTCAGCCCGGTGTCCTTGTCCACGGTCCCACCGACGAAGCCGCGCGAGCCCGGCCAGGTGGACGGCACCGCGCCGCGCTCCTCGCCGAACGGCATCGACTTGCGCCGGGTGACGCCCATGTCCGCGGCCACCATGTCGACCACCGTGTTGGACGTGCCATGGTGGTCCGCCAGCAGAAGCTGACGGCCGCCGCCCGTCGACCGGACCGTGGTCGAGCCGTCGGGTTGAGCGTAGAAGCGCTCGGCCTTCTGGGTCAGCAGATCACCGCTGACGGTCAGCTCCGCCTCGCCCAGATACAGCGTCTTCGTACCGTCGTGAGCGGTGCGGATAAGCCGCTCGCCGGCGGAGTTGTACAAGTAGGACGTGGTCTTGGTCCCGCCGCCCTCGACGGGCTCCGAGACCGATCGCAGCTGGCCCTCGACGTCCCAGTCGAGCGTCTGGGTCGTCCCGTTGTGCTGACGGGTCTTGGTGTTGCCCGTCTTGTCGTAGGTGAAGGCGTTCAGCCGCTCCCCGCCCGGGCCGGTCGACTTGACCTGCGCCAGCGCGTTCGGACCGCCCACACCGGGCTTGCCGTACGTGTACTCGCGGGTGACGTTCTGCGCGGTGTCGCCCGTGATGTCGTGCTCGACCAGCTTGCTGCGGTTGCCGGCCTTGTCGAACTCGTAGCTCTGCCAGTACGCGTCCGGACCACCGACGGTCTGCTTCGACGGGCCCGCGGGGTCGCAGGTGTCCGTGGAAGCCGTCCAGGCCGACGTCATCTGACGCAGCTTGTTGTGGACGAAGCACTGCGTGTCGGTCTGTCCGCCGCCCGCCACCGCGGCACCGGGGGTGTCCGAGATCTTGGTGACATTGCCCGCTTCGTCGTACGTGTAGCGGGTGTCGGCGATCCGGCCCGGAGCCAGCGAGCGGTCGTACGTCGACTGCTGGAGCCTGCGGGTGAACTCGTCGTAGATGTACGTGCCGTAGACCCGCTTGGTCGCGGGCCCCGCCTCGGTGCGCAGAATTTCACCGAAGGCGGAGTAGCTGACGCCGTTCAGATAGGTCGACGCGCCGGAGATCGAGATCGGCAGATCGTCGGAGTTGTACCGGAACACCACCTGTTCGGTGGTCAAGCCACCGAGGCCGGGCAGTTGTCCCCACGCCAGATTTCCGGTGGGGGTGTAGCCGTAGCTGTACGAGTACGTCCCACCCAGGCCCTTCTCCTCGGCCGGGACCACGACCTTGGACGACTTCACGCGGTAGGCGTTGTCGTACGCCGTGACCTCGTCGCGGTACTCGCGACCACCGTCATACCGGATCGCGGCTGTCGGGAGGCCCTTGACCACAGTGTCGTAGGTCCACTCGATCCGCTTCGGGCCGGTGTCGCCGCCCTCGCGAACGGAAGTGGGACGGCCGCCGTCGTCGTACGTGGTGACCAGCGTATTGCCGCTCGGATCCGTCGTGGACACTACGTCGTCAGTGCCGTCGTACTCGTACGACGTCCGACCGCCATCAGGATCGACCACAGCCGTCTGACGGCCCCGGCCGTCGTACTCGAACGTGGTCACCGCGCCGCCCGGAGCGGTCACCTTGACCAGATTCTCCAGGTCGTCGTACTCGTAGAGGGTGTCCCGCCACTCGGTGCGGGCCTCGTTGCTGTACTCGCGGAGCTTCTCCAGCTGTCCCTCGGCGTTCTCGAAAGAGGCCGTGACCGTGTCGCCCTTGGGCGGGATCGTGGTCGAGACGTCGCCGTCGCGTTCGGTGGTGGTGCGGAGCTTCTCCACGCCCCGGTGGTAGGTGACGTCGGCGGTGGGCTGGCCCATGCCGTCGAACGTCGTCCGGCTCTGCGACGGCACCTCGTTGTCGCCGACCTGGAGCAGTTCGGGCTTGGGCTCCAGATCGTTGTAGAAGCCGTCGTTCGTCTTCCACGCACGGCCCGCCGTGTCGTAGAAGGTGTCGCTGACGATGCGGCCGGCGCCGATGGCCTCGTCCTGGGTCTGCCGCTCGCGCAGCAGGCCGTCGAGGATCTCGTAGGAGACGGCGTACTCGCCGTTGTCCTTCAGCGTGCGGCTGGTGACGATCGTCTCGTTGTCACGGCGGACCGTGTAGTCGTACGTCGCCGTCGGCGTCTGCGTCGCCGGATCCCGGTCGATCTCCCAGACCTTCAGGAGCCGGCCGAGCGGGTCGTACTCCATCGTGGCGCGCTTGCCGTTGGCGTCGGTCTCGACCCGCGGCATGCCCCGGGCGTCGTCGAACTCCGTCGTCTCCGTGTGCTCCAGCGGATCCGTGGAGACCTGCTTCGTCGGACGCGCGATCGTGGCCGGGAAGTAGTCGACCTTGGTCCGCTTCCGCTTCGCGTCCCAGGTGATCGTGTCGCGGCCGTGGATGTCGTACTCGGTCTCATCGATGGTGATGTAGCCGTCGCCGGTGGCGTTCAGCTCCTCCACCTTCGTGGGCAGGCCCTTCGTGGGCGCGGCGCCGAGAGCGAGCTTGTCGAAGTAGGTCCGGGTGTCCTCGATGACCTTGCCGCCGGTGGCCCCGCAGGCGCCGAGCCTGGTGACCTCTCGCGATTCCGATTCAAGGAGGTACGCCGTGAGGTTGCGGGCGTACTCCGTCGTGGAGCACATCCGCTTGCCGCCGGGCGTGGTCTCGTCGACCTCGGTCGGCAGACCGTACTGGTCGTACGTGGTCTTCTCGGTCGAGGTCCGCCAGAGATCACCCTTGACCCGCTCACGGGTCGAGACCGTCTCCGGACGGGTCATCCACGCCTCGAGCGCCGTAGTCCCGGGGCGCGTACGCGTCGCGGTCTTCACCGACCACGGCGTCGTCAGCGTCGACGAATCGACCGCACCGCCGTCCGACTCATAGGCGATCTGCTCACGCATCTGCCCCTGGTACTGGGAGAGATCCGGGAATGTACCGCCACGCGAATCCTCGATGACGGACGTACGGGTGCCGGTGGGCAGCTTGTCACCGTGCATTCCACGGAAATAACGGTGCTCGGTCAGCTGCTTGACATCGTCACCGGCGCCGAGACGGGTACGCACCCGCTCATAACCCCGATACTGCGACCACGTCCGGTACTTCTTCTCCGCGAACTCCGAATC
>NZ_JBIBWD010000038.1:0-9592 GCF_043080985.1 Streptomyces sp. NPDC014894 | reverse complement strand
GCGTTTCCAACTCTACCAGATCCTTTTCCCATTCCGTTTCCGGACTTGGATTCAGATCCAGCGGCCAGTTGGACCGGCCTTTTGCCTTTCGGCTGACCCCGACTTTATCAGAAGCATTTCGGCCGAGCTAATCGGCCTTCGCGATCCGAATGAGGAGTCGATTTGGCTCTGCGGAAATTCAATTCCCGGCGAGAGCAAGAGAGACGCTATCGGTTGCACTCGACCTTGTCCAGTCGGAGGCAACCAGTTGAATCTACCTCCCCACTGCCACCGTGTCAACGGTTTTTGTGGGCGAGGAGGACACTAGCAGGTCAGAGAGGTCGGACGCACATCAGGCGGCCGCGGGGAGGCGGGCGCTGCGGTCGGTGGAGGCGACGTCGCCGGTCACGCCCGCGCGGGCCGCTCGGCCGCCCAGGACATAGACGTACACGAGGAAGGCGATCTCGGCGGCGACGCCCACGGCGATGCGGGCCCAGGTCGGCAGGCCCGAGGGGGTGACGAAGCCTTCGATGAGGCCGGAGACGAAGAGAACGAGCGCGAGGCCGATCGCCATGCCGAGGGCGGCCCGGCCCTGCTGGGCGAGGGCTTCGCGGCGGGAGAGCGGGCCGGGGTCGATCACTGTCCAGCCGAGGCGCAGACCCGTGCCGGCGGCGACGAAGACCGCGGTCAGCTCCAGCAGGCCGTGCGGGAGGACGAGCCCCAGAAAGACGTCGAGACGGCCGGCCGAGGCCATCAGGCCGATGCCCATCCCGAGATTCAGCATGTTGAGGAGGAGGATCCAGACCACCGGAAGGCAGAGGAACGCGCCGAGGGTGAGGCAGAGGGCCGCGGCCTGCGCGTTGTTCGTCCAGACCTGGGCGGCGAAGGACGCGGCGGGGTTGCTGGAGTAGTACGTCTCGTACTCGCCGCCCGGGCGGGTCAGCTCGCGGAGGTCGGCGGGCGGTGCGATCGCCGACTGGACCTCGGGGTGCGCGGCGATCCACCAGCCGATGAGCGCGGCGACGAGGGTGGAGAGGATCGCCGTGGGGATCCACCAGCGACGGGAGCGGTAGACGGCCGCGGGGAATCCCTCGGTGAGGAAGCGGACCGCGTCCCGCCACCCCGCGCGCCGGGTGCCGACGACGGTGGCGCGGGCCCGGGCGACGAGCTGGGTGAGCCTGCCGGTCAGCATCGGATCGGGGGCGCTGGACTGGATCAGCGAGAGATGGGCGGCGGTGCGCTGATAGAGCGCGACCAGTTCGTCGGCCTCGGCCCCGGTCAGACGCCGGCCGCGTCCCAGGAGCTGGTCCAGGCGGTCCCACTCGGCGCGGTGGGCGGTGACGAAGACGTCGAGGTCCATGGTCTGCTGCTGCTCCAGGCGCTGGGTGCGTACGGTTCGGACTGCTGCGGCGCGGTGCGGACCAGCTTGGCAGACTGGTGGGCCAAGAGGCAGGGACGGTCGGCGGCGGGAGGCGGCTTCATGAGTGCGCTGGTGACGGGGGACGCGGTCGTTCTGGGACTGCGGCCGGCGAGACTGCCGAGCCGCGCGCTCGCGCTGGCCGTCGACATGGTGGTCGTGTGGGCCGTGTACCTCCTGATATCCCTCGGTCTCGCGGCGGCGACCGCCTCGCTGGACGAGGCGGCGGTCATGGCGGTGTCGATAGCGACATTCGTCCTGGTCCTGGTGGGCGGACCGATAGCGGTGGAGACGCTCAGCCGGGGACGCTCGCTCGGGAAGCTGGCCTGTGGGCTGCGGGTGGTGCGGGACGACGGGGGGCCGATCCGGTTCCGGCACGCCCTGGTGCGCGGTGCCATGGGCGTGGTGGAGATTCTGATGACCTTCGGCGTCGTCGCCTGTGTCGCGTCGCTGGTGTCGGCGCGCGGGCGGCGGATCGGCGATGTGTTCGCGGGAACGCTGGTGGTCCGCGAGCGGGTGCCGACCGGGCGCGGGAACGCGGCGCCGCCCGGGCCGCACTGGCTGGCCGGGCGGTTCACGGAGCTGGATCTGTCGGCCGTGCCGGATCCGCTGTGGCTGGCGATACGCCAGTACCTGGGACGGATGGACCAGCTGGACCCGGCGGTGGGCGCGGCCATGGCGGGCCGGCTGGCGAACGATCTCGCGGGCCGTACCGGAACGCCCGCGCCCCCCGGGGTGCCGCCGGGGGCCTATCTGGCGGCGGTCCTGGACGAGCGGCGGGCGCGGGAGGCCCGGCGGGCCTTCGGGGGCGGTACGGCGACGGGCTCCGGCGGGGCGGCGGTCGCGGCCGGTCCGGGGTTCGCGGGGAGCACGGCGGCCGGGGCGGCGGTCACGGGGAGCGGCGGGGCCGGGGGCGTCACGGCGGCCGGGGCGCGGCCGGAGGGCGCGGGGGACGGACGGGCGGCTGGGCCGCCCGCGGGGCGGACGACGGGGTTCGCGCCGCCCGCCTAGCCGTTCCCGGGGCCGTGGCCCGGGGCTTCGAGGGGCCGGGGCGGCGGAAGGGCGGGCTCCGCGCCGGTGGCTCCGCGGTCAGGGGAGGACCGAGGGCGGGGTCTCCAGGTGTTCCAGCTCGATGCCGGGCGCGGCGAGGACGACGTCGCCGGCGATGTGCACGGCGTGCTGCTCCCCCGTGTCCAGGGCGCTGACCTGGTATTCGTCCACGGTCAGAGGGCCGTTGTCAGTGGCGTGCGCTTCACTCTTCAGCAGGGCCCAGGACTGGTCGAGGGTCCGGGGTGCCAGTACGGGGTCCGTGAACGCTACGAGACGGACGCGGGTCGCCGGGGAGCCGGGGATCAGGCGGAGCAGACGGGCGGTGGCGATGAGGAAGGCGGGGGAGGTTCCGGTGAAGGCGTGGGCGGGGACGTTGCCCTCGGTGGCGTGGGCGCCGGACGGGTCGGTACGGACCCAGGTGACGCCGTCGATGGCGGCGCCTCGGACCTGCCAGCTCGCGGCGTGGAGTTCGAGCCGGATGGGGCGGCCGAGTTCGTCCAGGGCGAGGTCGACGGAGCCCGCGTGGTCGCCGGAGGGGGTGGTGATCTGTGAGACGTAGCGCCAGCCGGAGGGGCCGGGCGCGCAGTGGAAGTGCTCTTCGCCGAGGGGGGTGTGATCGTGTGGATCGTGGAGCGAATACCGGCCGCGGGGCATGGGGGCGTGGAAGTCCTTGTGCGGTAGGGCTCCGGGTGCGGTGAGGGCTCGCCGTCTGTGAGCGCGCTCGCCGGGGAGTCCGGAGCCGGGATGTCGGCGCCGGCCGCGGGTGGAAGGGGCGGGCCCCCGTCACGGGGGTGCGGGGGCCTGCCGTCCAACCGTCGTCGGCGCCGGGTACGGGATGCCTGTCGGCTCGTCCCGGGCCTGCTGTCGGCTGCCGCTGTGGGCCCTTCCGCCGCTGGGGCCACTGGCCGGTGTCAGCGGTGGCGGGGCCGTGCCGCCCGGCCGACGGGCGGCCGGGCGGTGGAGCGGATCAGTAGCGGTAGTGGTCGGGCTTGTACGGGCCGTCGACGTCGACGCCGATGTACGACGCCTGCTCCGGGCGGAGGGTCGTCAGCTTGACGCCGAGCGCGTCCAGGTGGAGGCGGGCGACCTTCTCGTCCAGGTGCTTGGGGAGCACATAGACCTCGGTCGGGTACTCCTCCGGCTTGGTGAACAGCTCGATCTGCGCCAGCGTCTGGTCCGCGAAGCTGTTGGACATCACGAACGACGGGTGGCCGGTCGCGTTGCCCAGGTTCAGCAGACGGCCCTCGGACAGCACGATGAGGACGCGGCCGTCGGGGAAGGTCCAGGTGTGGACCTGGGGCTTGACCTCGTCCTTGACGATGCCGGGGATGCGGGCCAGGCCGGCCATGTCGATCTCGTTGTCGAAGTGGCCGATGTTTCCGACGATGGCCTGGTGCTTCATCTTGGCCATGTCGGAGGCCATGATGATGTCCTTGTTGCCGGTCGTGGTCACGAAGATGTCGGCCTGGCCGACGACCTCGTCCAGCGTCGTCACCTGGTAGCCGTCCATCGCCGCCTGAAGGGCGCAGATCGGGTCGACCTCGGTGATGATCACGCGGGCGCCCTGGCCGCGCAGCGACTCCGCGCAGCCCTTGCCGACGTCGCCGTAGCCGCAGACGACGGCGGTCTTGCCGCCGATGAGGACGTCGGTGGCGCGGTTGATGCCGTCGATCAGCGAGTGGCGGCAGCCGTACTTGTTGTCGAACTTCGACTTGGTGACCGCGTCGTTGACGTTGATCGCCGGGAAGAGGAGGGAGCCGTCACGGTGCATCTCGTACAGACGGTGGACACCGGTGGTGGTCTCCTCGGTGACGCCGCGGATCTCGGACGCCAGACGCGTCCACTTCTGCGGGTTCTCGCCGAGGGTGCGGTTCAGCAGGGTGAGGATGTACGCGTACTCCTCGCTGTCCGCGGTGGCGGGGTCCGGGGCCTGGCCGGCCTTCTCGAACTCCACGCCCTTGTGGACCAGGAGCGTGGCGTCGCCGCCGTCGTCCAGAATCATGTTCGGACCGCCGGTGGGGGTGTTCGGCCAGGTCAGCGCCTGCTCCGTGCACCACCAGTACTCCTCCAGCGTCTCGCCCTTCCAGGCGAAGACGGGAACGCCCGCAGGGTTCTCCGGGGTGCCGTCGGGGCCCACGGCGATCGCGGCGGCGGCGTGGTCCTGGGTGGAGAAGATGTTGCAGGACGCCCAGCGGACCTCGGCGCCCAGGGCGACCAGGGTCTCGATCAGCACGGCGGTCTGCACGGTCATGTGCAGCGACCCGGTCACCCGGGCGCCCGCCAGCGGCTGCTGCTCCGCGTACTCCCTGCGGATGGACATCAGACCGGGCATCTCGTGCTCGGCCAAGGTGATCTCCTTGCGGCCGAAGGCGGCGAGCGAGAGATCGGCGACCTTGAAGTCCTGGCCGGCGGCGACAGTCGTCATTACGGGCTGCTCCTCGTGGTTGGGTTCGAGGGATGGATACGGCTGGCTCCGCGGTGGCCGATGGGCGTAGGAATGCCCGGGGCCACACGCAGTGCAGTCCGTCGGAGGCCCTCTCTCCACTCGGCCGGTCCACACGGGACCGCCCGACCGCCATCAGCAGCGACGCCTGACTATGGTCACGAATCTACACCGGTCGGCGCGGTCGGCCCCAGCCCGCCCGGGGGCGGGTTCCGGACAGTTCTGGGGCCGGTCCCGGGCCGGTTCGCGTGGAGATGGAGGGCCACCAGGGCTTTTCCCGGGCGGCCGCCGGATCGGGCGGTCACCCGGGCCGGACGCTTCCGCGCCACCGGCCCGACAAACGTCGCGATGAACACATGTCGCCAGGAGGTCAGCCCGGCGTCGCCGGGCCGCTCGGGGGCTTCGCCGGGTTCGTACCCGCCGCGGCCGCCGAGGCGCTGTAGACGTCCGGCTCCAGATAGATGACGCGGGCGATGGGGACGGCGGCGCGGATACGTTCCTCGGCGGCGTTGATCGAGCGGGCGATCTCCTGGGCGGTGTCGTCGTTCGGCACCGCGATCTTCGCCGCGACCAGCAGTTCCTCGGGGCCGAGGTGAAGGGTGCGCATGTGGATGATGCGGGTGACGCTGTCGCCGTCGACGAGGGCCTCCTCGATCCGGCGGGTGTCGCCGGGTGCCGCGGACTCGCCGAGCAGCAGGGATTTGGTCTCCACGGCCAGCACGAGGGCGATCAGGATGAGGAGCACGCCGATGCAGAGGGTGCCGATGCCGTCCCAGAGGCCGTCGCCCGTGGCCAGGGCGAGGCTGACGCCGGCGAGCGCGAGGAAGAGGCCGACGAGCGCGCCGAGGTCTTCGAGCAGGACGACGGGGAGTTCGGGGGCCTTGGCGTGGCGGACGAACTCCTTCCAGGAGAGGGAGCCGCGGACCGCGTTGGACTCCTTGATCGCGGTGCGGAAGGAGATGGTCTCGGCGATGATCGCGAAGATCAGGACGCCCACCGGCCAGTACCAGTTCTCGATGGCGTGCGGGTGTTTGATCTTCTCGTAGCCCTCGTAGAGCGCGAACATGCCGCCGGCCGAGAAGAGGACGATGGAGACCAGGAAGGCGTAGATGTAGCGTTCGCGGCCGTAGCCGAAGGGGTGTTCCGGGGTCGCCTCGCGGCGGGCTCTGCGGCCGCCGAGGAGCAGCAGGCCCTGATTGCCGGAGTCGGCGAGCGAGTGGACGCTCTCCGCGAGCATCGAGGACGAGCCGCTGAACAGGAACGCCACGAATTTCGCTACCGCGATCGCGAGGTTGGCGACGAGGGCCGCCACGATCGCCTTGGTTCCGCCTGACGCGCTCATGTCTGCCGGATGTCCCTTCGTACGTCCTCGTACGTCTTCGTACGCCGTGTACGCGGCCGCCGGGCTCCGGCCTCCGGTCACCTGACGGACGGCGAATGGCGGGCGACGGAAGACGATGACGGTGGACGGATGACCGCGTCGGTCACTGGCCCGGGGTTGCGGGGCGCGCCATTCTTGCAGTCCGCGGGGCGGCTCGGGGTCAGTTGACGACCGTGGCGCGGAAGAGGGTGGCGGCGTCTCCCCCGGCCGCGCCGATCTCAACGTGCTCACCTGCGGGAACGTAGACCGATTCGCCGGGTGCGAGCATCAGTTCGCCGGCGGAGACACGGCCGGCCGTGCAGAGCAGGATCTGCGGGGCGTGGGTGGTGAGGTCGCGTACGGAGCCGGCCGGGGCGAGCAGGAAGCGGGAGAGCCGGAACTCGTCTATCGGCGTGTCGTAGACCTCTTCGCCGGACGCGGACGCCTCGGGCCGCAGCACGCCCGGGTCGCCGGCGTCGAACCGGACGACCGCGAGGAGTTCGGGGACGTCCACGTGCTTGGGGGTGAGACCGCAGCGCAGGACGTTGTCGGAGGTGGCCATCAGCTCGACGCCCAGGCCGCTCAGATACGAGTGCGGGACGCCCGCGCCGAGGAAGAGCGCCTCGCCGGGGAGCAGCCGTACATGGTTGAGGAGGAGGGCGGCGATGACGCCCGGGTCGCCGGGGAAGTGGTGGGCGATCTGCGCGTACGGGGTGTAGGGGCCGCCCAGCCGTCGGGCGGCGGCGGCCGCCTCGGTGACGGTGGCCGCCATCTCCTCGCGGTCCGCCGTCAGCACCGCGGTCAGCACCTCGCGCAGGGCCGCGTCCTCGGGGTGGGCGAGGAGGACGTCCGCGTACGGCTTGAGCGAGTCGACGCCGAGGCCGGCGATGAGCTGGGCGGCGTCGGCGGGCTCGCGGAATCCGCACAGGCCCTCGAAGGGGGTGAGGGCGCAGATCAGTTCGGGCTTGTGGTTGGCGTCCCGGTAGTTGCGGTGCGGGGCGTCGATCGGGATGCCGGCGCGCTGTTCGGCGGCGAAGCCGGCCCTCGCCTGGTCCAGGTCCGGGTGGACCTGGAGGGAGACGGGCGCGCCCGCCGCGAGGATCTTGAAGAGGAAGGGGAGGTGCGGGCCGAACTTGGCGACGGTCGCCGCGCCGAGTTCGCCCACGGGGTCGGCGGCGATGACATCGCCGAGCACGCCGCGTTCGAGCCGGGAGGGTGCTCCTGGGTGGGCACCCATCCACATCTCGGCCTGGGGCTCGCCGGTCGGCGTCGTGCCGAGGAGTTCCGGGATGGCGGTGGTGGAGCCCCAGGCGTAGGGGCGCACCGTGTTGATGAGGCGGTCCATGTGAGCTTCCGTGTTTTCCGGGGGTGGCGCGGAGTGCTAGGTGGGCGTCGCGGTGGTCGCGAGCGCCAGATAGACGGCGGCGAAGTCGGTGACGGCGAGGAGTTCGGCGATCGACTCCAGTTCGGCGCCGTCCTCCGGTTCGAGTTCGCTGATCGGGGTGGAGTGGCCGAGGGCGAGTTCGCGGGCGGCGGGGGCGGCGGTCAGTCCGCCGGCGGGGCGGTCGCGCAGCAGGACGACGCGGGCGCGCAGGGCCTGGATCTCCTCCACGCGGTCGCGGAAGAAGTCGTCCGGGTCGGCGCCGTCGGCGAGGGCTCCGGTGAGGAGTACGCCGTGGGCGGGCAGGGCCTCGGGGAGTTCGGCGGCGAGCGCGGGGCGGCCGGCCAGCTCGGCGAGTACGGCGGCGAAGCGGCGGCCGGCGGGGGCGGCGCCCGGGCCCTCGGTCCAGATGAGGGGGAGGCTGTCGGCCAGCTCGGCGGCGAGGGTCTTGGCGGGGTTGCTGTAGGTGGCGATGGCGGGGCCGCAGCGTTCGGCGGTGCGGTCGAGCCGGTCGGCGACCTTGGCGAGGGTCTCCGGGGGCGCTTCGATGAGGCCGGTCCGGTCGAGCAGCGCGAGGAGGGGGGTGAGGAGGGCCCAGAGGGCGCCGGACGACGCGGCGGCGGTCTCCTCGGGCTGTCCGTTCGGGCTGGTGGCCATCGGGACGGTGAGTCCGTGGCGGCCGGCGACGGACTCGATGATCGGGGAGGGCGCGGGGGCGACGGCGACGACGGTGCAGCCCCGGCGGTAGGCCTGCTCGGCGAGGAGGTCGAGGCCGGGTTCGCCGCCGTCGGCCGTGGCGATCAGGAGCAGGTCGAGGGAGCCCGCCCAGCCGGGGAGGGCCCAGCGCAGGGCGCCCGCGGCGGGGGCGACGCCGGTGGGGGCGAGCCGGATGACGGGCGCGGCGGCCCCGGCGAGGGCGCCGATCAGGTCGGCGACCGTGGTGGCGGCGCCGCCGGAGCCCGCGACGAGGACGGCGCGGGGGCGGCCCTCGGGTTTCAACTCGGCGATGCCGGCCTCGGCCGCGTTGCGGGCGGCGGTGCGGACGCGGGCGCCGGCCTCGGCGACGCCTCGCAGGAGACCTCGGCGGTCGGCGCGGGCGAGGGCTTCCGGAGCGTCGAGGAGTGACTCGTCGAGCATGGGGTGGGGTCTCCGATCGCCGTGCGGTCGCGGGGCTGCGGGGCGCTGTCTGCGGTCTGCGGGGGCGGGGGCCGGGGCGGGGTGCGGGTGGCCGGGCGCCGTCGTACGCCGCAGGCCGTTCCGGTCGTTCCGGTCGTTCCGGTCGTTCGCCCGGGTCAGGCGGGGCGGCGGGCCTCGTCCACGAGGAGGACGGGGATGCCGTCGCGTACGGGGTAGGCCAGGGCGCACTCCGGACCGGTGCAGATCAGCTCGGGGGTGTCGGTCTCCGAGCGATCGGTGAGCGGGGAGTGGCAGGCCGGGCAGGCGAGGATCTCGAGGAGACCGGCTTCGAGCGACATGAGGTTCCTTCGGTGTGCGGGTGTGTCAGGTGTGTTGGGTACGCCTGGTGTGCCGGGGGTGGCTGAAGCGGGGGCTTCGGTGGTGTTGGTGATGTGAGCGGTGCGGGTGTGGGTGGTGCGCTCGGGCGGTTCCGGGAGTGGGCGGCCGAGCGACGTCAGCGTACCGCCGGGGGGAGCGGTGGGGCGCGTTCTGGGGGTGCGGAGGGGGGTGGGAGGGAGGGGGGTGAGGGGGTGTTGGTGCAGTTCAGATGGGGTGGGGGGTGAGGGTGGTGGGGGTAGGCGTGTCCGAAGACTTCGCCGGGGGTTTGCCTGGGGGGTGGGGGAGGTTTGGCGGGGGGTTGGTGGTTGGCGGGGGCGCCCCCGGGGGCGGGGCGCCACCGCCCCGGGCGCGGGGGGTTTGCGCCCCGGGGGGGGGGGGTGGGGCGGGGCCCCCCGGGGCGCCGCGGGGGGCGGGGGCCGGTGGCCGCGCCCCCACAAACCCCCGCGG
>NZ_JBIBWD010000037.1:0-10031 GCF_043080985.1 Streptomyces sp. NPDC014894 | reverse complement strand
GAGACCACGACGCCCTTGGGACGGCCCGTGGAACCGGACGTGTAGATCACATACGCCGCGTCGTCCAAGCCGGCCCGATCCAGCACCGCCCCCGAGCCCGCGTCGTCCAGACCGGCCCGATCCAGCACCGCCCCCGAGCCCGCGTCGTCCAGACCGGCCCGATCCAGCACCGCCCCCGAGCCCGTCTCGTCGGGTTCGGAGTCCGTACCGCCGAAGACCCACGAGGCCGCACCCGCCGGAACCAGCGGAACGGTGTCCGCCGAGCAGACCACCAGCACCGGAGCCGAATCCTCCAGCATGAACCCGATCCGCTCCACCGGATACGCCGGATCCACCGGAACAAAGCCCGCCCCCGCCTTCGCCACACCCAGCAGCACCGCCACCAGATCCGCCGAACGCTCCAGCAGCACCCCCACCAGATCACCACGCCCCACACCACGCGCCGCCAGCCCACGAGCCACCCGACCCGCCGCCGCGTCCAGCTCCGCGTACGACCACACCCCACCCGAACCGACCACCGCCGCAGAACCCGGCGAACGACCGGCCCGATCCTCGAACAACTCCGCCAACGACCCCGCCGCCACCGGCACAGCCGTCTCGTTCCACTCCCCCACCACCAACGACCGCTCACCCTCGCCCAGCACATCGATCTCACTGAGCCGAACCCCAGGATCGGCCGCCACCTGCTCCAACACCCGCACCAACCGCTCCGAAAGCCCCCGCGCCGTCCCCTCGTCGAACAAGTCGAGCGAGTACAGCAGGGTGCCGAGCATCCCGGAGGGGCTTCCGTCGTCGTCCCGGTGCTCATTGAGATCGAGCGACAGATCCACCCGGGCGGAAGCGGCCTCCGCGCCGAAGGCCAGCGGAGTGGCCTCCAGTTCCGGAAGATCCCACAGCCTGCCGGGCCGTTGCTGGGCGCCCTGGACGGAGAGCGAGACCTGGAAGAGGGGGTTGCGGCCCATGGACCGGGCCGGGTTGATGTCGTCCACCAACCGCTCGAACGGCAGATCCTGATGACCGTACGCCGCCAGATCCGTCTCCCGCACCCGCGCCAGCAACTCACCGAACGACGGGTTCTCCCGCAGATCCGCCCGCAGCACCAGCGTGTTCACGAAGAACCCCGCCAGATCATCCAGAGCCGCATCCCCACGACCCGCCACAGCCGCACCCACCGGAACATCCTCACCCGCGCCCAACCGCGACAACAACGCCGCCACAGCCGCATGCACCACCATGAACATCGTCGCCCCGCCACGCTGCGCCAACTCCACCAGCCGGCCATGCACACCGGCCTCCACCCGCACCGGAGCCGTACCACCACGGAACGTCGACACCGCCGGCCGCCGCCGATCCGCAGGCAGCACCAACTCGTCCGGAATGCCGGCCAGCGCGCCGCGCCAGTACTCCAGCTGCCTGCCGATCAGGCTGTCCCGGTCGCTCAGGTCGCCGAGGACCTCGCGCTGCCAGAGCGCGTAGTCGGCGTACTGCACCGGCAGCGGCTCCCAGCCCGGGGCCCGCCCTTCGCGGCGGGCCGCGTAGGCCGTCCCGAGGTCGCGCGTCAGCACGCCCGTGGACCAGCCGTCCGAGGCCACATGGTGGATCACGATCAGCAGGACATGCTCGGAGGGAGCGGTCCGCACCAGCCACGTCCGCCACGGCAGATCGACGCTCAGATTGAAGCCGCGGGCGGCGCGGGCGGCGAGGACGTCTTCGAGTCCGCTCTCGTCGGCCTCGACCGCGACGAGCGCCGGTCGTCCGGCCGCCCCTTCGAGGATCCGCTGACGCGGGGTGCCGTCGGTCTCGGGGAAGACGGTCCGCAGGCTCTCGTGCCTCTCGGCCACATCGCCGATCGCCGCCTCCAGCGCCGCGGTGTCCAGGCTGCCGGAGAGGCGCAGGGTCAGCGGCATGTTGTAGCCCGCGCCCTCGCCGACTCCTTCGAGCCGGTTGAGGAACCACATGCGCTGCTGGGCGTACGACAGCGGCAGCACCTCCGGCCGCTCCCGCCGGGTCAACGCGATCCGGGTCTCGCCGTCCGTGCCGTCGATGAGGCCGGCCAGCCGCGCCACCGTGGCCGCCGTGAACAGATCACGGATGCTGACTTCGGTGTCGAGCACGGCACGGACGCGGGCGATCAGCCGCATCGCGAGCAGCGAGTCACCGCCCAGATCGAAGAACGAGGTCTCCGCGCCCACTCGGTCCAGACCGAGCACCTCCGCGAACAGCCCGCACAGCACCTCCTCCATCAGCGTCGCCGGTCCTCGGCCGGCTGCCGCCGCGTCGAACTCGGGCGCGGGCAGCGCGGTCCTGTTCAGCTTGCCGTTCACGGTCAGCGGCAGAGCTTCGAGGACCACCACCGCGGCCGGGATCATGTACTCCGGGAGCCGTTCGCCCGCGTACTGCCGGAGCATCTCCACGTCCACGGTCCGGTCGGGAGCCGATACGGCGTAGGCCACGAGTCGCTTGTCACCCGGCCGGTCCTCGCGGACGATCACCGCGATCTGTCCCACGCTCTCGTGCGCGGCGAGGACCGACTCCACCTCGCCCGGCTCCACCCGGAAGCCGCGAATCTTCACCTGCTCGTCCGCACGACCCGCGAACCACAACTGACCATCAGCAGACCAACGCGCCAGGTCACCCGAGCGGTACATCCGCCCGCCGAACGGACTCGCCACAAACCGCTCAGCCGTCAGATCCGCCCGACCCGCATAGCCACGCGCCAGACCGTCACCCGCCACATACAGCTCACCCGTCACACCCACCGGCACCGGCTGAAGGAAGTCGTCCAGGACGAAGACCTGGGTGTTGCCGATCGGACGGCCAATCGCCGGAGGCTGATCCTCCGCCGACATCCCCGGGTCGAGCGGAACAGCCGTGGTGATGACCGTGGCCTCGGTCGGACCGTACGTGTTCCACACCCGCGACCCAGCCAGCCACCGGCTCGCCAGATCGGCGTTCAACCGCTCGGCGCCCAGCACCCAGTTCCGCACCCCCGGCACCGACGACGGATCCAGCACACCCAGCAGCGAAGGCACCACACTCGCGACCTCGACCCCCGACGCACGGATCATCTCCGCCAGCGCCTCGGGCTCCGTCCGCTCCTCACTCGACGCGATCGCCAGCGTTCCACCTGCGGCGAGCGTCACCGCCACATCCAGCACGGCGGCGTCGAAGCTGAACGACGCGAACTGAAGCGCCACCACACCCTCGCCCACACCCAGGACCGGTCGCATCACCTGCGCGAGGTTGGCGACCCCGCCGTGCGCGACCGCCACCCCCTTGGGCCGGCCGGTGGAGCCCGAGGTGTAGATGACGTACGCCAGCTGCTCCGGGCTCGTCACCGTGCCGAGAGGCTCCGCCGAAGCCTCCTGGATCTCTTCAAAGCGCAGTACGGGTACGTCGATTCCCGCAGGCTCGGTGTCCGCGCTGGTGAGCACCAGCACAGCGCCGCTGTCGGCGACCATGTACGCCAGCCGGTCCGCCGGATACTCCGGATCCAGCGGTACGTACGCCCCGCCGGCCTTCCACACCGCCAGCAGCGCCACCACCATCTCCACCCCGCGCGGCAGGCACAGCCCGACGACTCGTTCCCGACCCACACCGGCCTCGATCAGCACCCGCGCCAGCCGGTTCGACCGCTCGTCCAGCTCCCCGTACGACAGCACATCCGCACCGGACCGCACCGCCGCGACGCCCGGCGCCGCCGCCACCCGATCCGTGAACAGTTCCAGGAAGGTCCCCTCCTCGACGGGCAGGACCGTGTCGTTCCACTCCGAGACGATCCTCGACCGCTCGGTCTCCTCCAGCACGTCGATCCGGCCCAGGAGGGCGTCCGGGGCCGAGGTCATCTGTTCCAGCAGCCGCAGCAGCCGGTCGAGAATGGTCTGCGCCTCCTCGGCGGTGAACAGGTCCGGGCGGTAGGTCAGACGCATGGCCAGACCGCCGATCGGTCCCGCCACCAGTCCGAGCGGGAAGTTGATGGATTCCCGGATCCCGGACTCGAAGACGCGCAGTCCGCCCGGTCCGGGCATCGGCTCGTCCGTCTCCGGGGGCGCTTCCTGGTTGCCGCCCGAGGGGAAGTTCTCGAAGGCCATGATCGTGTCGAAGGCGGCCCCAGCACCGGCCAGGCGCTGGATGTCGCTCAGGCTCAGATACTGGTAGTCCATCAGCGCCGACTGCTCGGCCTGGAGCCGGTCCAGCATCCCCGAGACGGTCTGGGCGGGGTCGAACCGGACCCGCACCGGGACGGTGTTGATGAACAGCCCGAGCATCGACTCCATCCCGGGCAGCTCGGCGGGCCGGCCGGCGACGCTCGCGCCGAACACCACGTCACGGCGGCCGGTCAGCTTGCCGATCAGCAGCGCCCAGGCGGCCTGCACCACGGTGTTGAGCGTGATGCCCCGTACCCTGACCAGCTCACGCAGGGCCTCGTCGAGAGCGGGCGCGGCCTCGCCGATCACCACCTCGCCGTGCACCAGCTCGGCGTCCCGGTCGACGGGAGCGACGAGCGTCGGCTCCTCGATGTCCGCGAGCGCCTCCCGCCAGGCCTCCCGCGCGGCTTCCCGGTCCTGACGGGACAGCCACTCCAGGTAGTCGCGGAACGGGGTCACGGCGGGGAGTCCGCTCGTGCTGCCGCCGGCCTCGTACGCGGTCCACAGCTCCTGCATGAGGATCGGCAGCGACCAGCCGTCCAGCGCGATGTGATGCAGGGTGATCATCATGCGGAATCGGTCGGCGCCCAGCTTGACCAGGGTCACCTTCACCAGCGGGGGCGCCGTCAGATCGAACCGCCGGGCTCGTTCCTCGATGCCCAGCCGTTCGGCCTCGGCGGCCTTCTCCTCCTCGGTCAGCCCGGAGAGATCCTCCTCCCGCCACGGCATGACCGCGTGCCGGGTGACCACCTGGACGGGCTGGTCCACCCCCGGCAGCTGCCGGAACCCGGCCCGCAGACTCGCGTGCCGGTCCAGCAGCGCCTGCCACGAGGCGCGCAACGCCACCGGGTTCAGCGGTCCTTCGAGACCGAGGTCCAGCTGCTCGACATAGACGTCCGTGCCCTGCTCGTCGAAGAGCGCGTGGAACAGAAGCCCCTCCTGGAGCGGCGAGACGGGCAGGATGTCCACCAGCTCCGGAACCTCCGCCTCCAGCTCCTCGATCCGCGCCTGGTCCAGCGACACGAGCGAGAAGTCGGAGGGCGTGTGACCACCGCTCTCCGCGTCGGCGGTGTGGGTGACGAGACCGGCCAGCATCGCCGCCCAGCCGTCGAGCAGCCGGGTCACGGCCTCCTCGTCCCACAGCTGCTCGGGCCAGAGCAGCGTGAGCGTCAGCTCAGGCCCTTCCGGCAGATCCCGCACCACGCCCATGACCTCCAGCGCGTGCATCACCGGGTACTCCCCGCCGAGGCTCACATCGCCGCCGCCGTCGCGGGGCGGGGTCCAGCCGGCCTGCGCGCCCTTGGCGGGCGTCGCGCCGCCGGAGACCGAGAACCGTCCGAGGTAGTTGAAGCCGATCTGCGCAGTCGGCAACGCGGACAGCTGAGCAGCGGTGTCCGGGTTGAGATACCGCAGAATCCCGTAGCCCAGACCGTCCCCGGGCACCGCCCGCACCTGCTCCTTGACCCGCTTCAGCACCCGCCCGGCGGCGGCACCGCCCGCCCGCACCTCGGCGGGGTCGACCGATCCGGCGTCCAGCCGAAGGGGGTGGCTGCTGGTGAACCAGCCCACCGTCCGCGACAGATCGTCCGCGTCCGACAGGGGTACGCGCCCGTGACCCTCGACGTCCACCAGGATCGCGCTGCCGCCCGGGGTGCTCCGGCTGTCGCGCCACTCGGCGACGGCGGCCGTCAGCCCGGTCAGCAGCACATCGTCGATACCCGCGTGGAACGCCGTCGGCACACTCGTGAGCAGTTCGGCGGTCACCTCGATGGGGACCCGGACCGATGCCTGCCGCAGCGTCGCCTGGAGATCCCGCTCGGGGTCGACCGGTTCCGCGGTGAGGAGCGGGTCGGGCCCCTGGAGGAACTCCACCCACTCGGCGGCCTCCGCCAGCCGCTCTTCGCTCCCGGCCTGTTCGGCCAGCTCACGGGCCCAGTGCCGGAACGACGTCGGTACGGGATCCAGCGCGGCTTCGCGACCGGCGGCCAGCGCCTCGTACGTCTCCGCCAGGTCCGGCAGCAGGATCCGCAGCGACACGGTGTCCAGCGCGAGGTGGTTGATGATGAACAGCAGTCTGCCGAGGTCGTCCGGGCCCCGGTCGAACCAGACCAGCTGGGCCATCACACCGTCGGACGGGTCGAGCCCGTTGACGGCCTCGGTCATCTGCTCGCCGATGAGGCTGTTGAGGCCGTCGGCGGTCAGTCCGGTGGCTTCGACGCGGCGCAGCAGGCGCTCGGCGAGTCCGTTGCCGGGTTCCGGTACGACGAGTCGTCGGCCGGTCTCGTCCGTGCCGTCCTCCAGGCGGGCCCGGAGGATGTCGTGGTGGTCGACCAGCGCCTGCACGGCGTCGGTGAGAAGCGCGAAGTCGAGACCCACCGGGGTCTCCACCATCGCGGACAGCACCACCTGTCCGAGCTTCTCCAGCCCGACCCGCTCGATCAGTTCATGCATGACGGGCGTCAGCGGGATCTCGCCGACTCCCGGCTCGCCGCCGCCCACGAGGGCGCCGTCGCCGACCGCGCCGGCCACCACCGCCAGGCCCTCCGGCGTCTGCCGCTCGAAGACCTGCCGGGCGGTGATGACGAGCCCGGCCTTGCGGGCGCTCGACACCAGCAGCATCGACATGATCGAGTCGCCGCCCAGCTCGAAGAACGAACCGTCGGCACTCACCTCCTCCAGCCCCAACACCTCGGCGAACAGACCGCACAGCGTCGCTTCCACCGGCGTCTCCGCAGCCCGCCCGGCCCTCTCACCGCCGGACTCCGGAGCGGGCAGCGCGGCCTTGTCGAGCTTGCCGTTCACGGTCAGCGGCAGGGCGTCCAGTACGAGGACGGCGGCCGGGACCATGTACTCCGGGAGCCGCTCACCCGCGTACTCGCGCAGTGCCGGTATGTCGACTTCTCGACCGATCGCAGGTACGGCATAGGCGACGAGCTTCTTGTCTCCGGGCCGGTCCTCGCGGACCACCACCGCGATCTGGCCCACGCTCTCGTGCGCGGCGAGGACGGACTCGACCTCGCCGGGCTCCACCCGGAAGCCGCGGATCTTCACCTGCTCGTCCGCACGCCCCGCGAACCACAACTGACCATCAGCGCTCCAGCGGGCCAGGTCGCCGGAGCGGTACATCCGCCCGCCGAACGGACTCGCCACAAAGCGTTCCGCCGTCAGATCCGGCCGGCCCGCGTAACCACGCGCCAGGCCGTCACCGGCTACGTACAGCTCACCCGTCACGCCCACGGGCACGGGCTGAAGGAAGTCGTCCAGGACGAACACCTTCGCGTTGCCGATCGGACTGCCGATCGCCGGAGGCTGATCCTCGGCGGTCATGCCCGGGTCGAGCGGGACAGCCGTGGTGATGACCGTGGCCTCGGTCGGACCGTACGTGTTCCACACGCGGGAACCCGCCAGCCAACGGCTCGCCAGATCGGCGTTGAGGCGTTCGGCGCCGAGCACCCAGTTGCGTACCCCCGGCACCGCCGACGGATCCAGCACGCCCAGGAGCGACGGCACCACGCTCGCGACCTCGACCCCGGACGTGCGGATCATCTCCGCCAGCGCCTCGGGCTCCGTCCGCTCCTCACTCGACGCGATCGCCAGCGTTCCACCTGCGGCGAGCGTCACCGCCACATCCAGTACGGCGGCGTCGAAGCTGAACGACGCGAACTGGAGCGCCACCACACCCTCGGCCACACCGAGCGCAGGGCGCATGGCATGGGCCAGGTTGGCGACCCCGCCGTGCGCGACCGCCACCCCCTTCGGCCGGCCCGTCGAACCCGACGTATAGATGACATACGCCAACTGCTCCGGGCTCGTCACCGTGCCAAGAGGCTCCGCCGAAGTCTCCTGGATCTCTTCAAAGCGCAGTACGGGTACGTCGATTCCCGCAGGCTCCGTCCCGGCCGTGGCCAGCACCAGCACCGCACCGCTGTCCGCCACCATGTACGCCAGCCGGTCCGCCGGGTACTCCGGATCCAGCGGTACGTACGCCCCGCCGGCCTTCCACACCGCCAGCAGCGCCACCACCATCTCCACCCCGCGCGGCAGGCACAGCCCGACGACTCGTTCCCGACCCACACCGGCCTCGATCAGCACCCGCGCCAGCCGGTTCGACCACTCGTCCAGCTCCCCGTACGACAGCACATCCGCACCGGACCGCACCGCCGCAACGCCCGGCGCCGCCGCCACACGGTCCGCGAACAGTTCCAGGAAGGTCCCCGCCTCCACCGGCAGGACCGTGTCGTTCCACTCCGACACCACCTGAGCCCGCTCGACCTCGTCCAGCACCGCGATCTCGCTCAGCCGAAGGTCCGGATCCGCGGCGACCTGCTCCAGCACCCGACCCAGACGAACCGCAAGACCCTCAACGGTCTCCTGGTCGAAGAGGTCGGTCGCGTAGAGGATTCCGCCGCCGATCCCGGCGGGGGCCCCGTCGTCGTCCCGCTGTTCGACCAGGGTCACGGAGAGGTCGAAGCGGGCGGCCAGTTCGGACGCGGGCGGCAGCGGGGCGACCTCCAGGCCCGGCAGCTCCCAGCGCGCCTCCGGCACGTTCTGGAGTGCGAGCATCACCTGGAACAGCGGATTCCGGGAGAGAGTCCGCACCGGGCTCAGTACGTCCACCAGCCGCTCGAACGGCACATCCTGATGACCGTAAGCGGACAGATCGGCCTCACGGGCCCGGCTCACGACCTCCGTGAAGGTGGGATCGCCGCTCAGATCAGTACGGAGAACGAGCGTGTTGACGAAGAAGCCCGCGAGATCGTCCAACGCCGCATCGCCACGGCCCGCGATCGGCGTACCGAGCGGAATGTCCTCACCCGCGCCCATCCGCGACAGCAGAACCGCCAACGCGGCATGCGCGACCATGAACATGGTCGCCCGGCCGCGCCCGGCCACCTCCACCAGCCCGGCGTGCGCCTCGGGGCCCACATGCAGCGGCACTGAGCGGCCCTCGAACGACGGCATCGGAGGGCGGGGGCGATCGCTGGGGAGCACCAGCTCCTCCGGCGCCCCTTCCAGCGTCTCCTGCCAGTGAGTGATCTGACTGGCGATCAGGCTCTCCGGGTCGTCCAGGTCGCCGAGCACTTCGCGCTGCCAGAGCGCGTAGTCGGCGTACTGCACCGGCAGCGGCTCCCAGCCGGGGGCCCGTCCTTCGCAGCGTGCGGTGTAGGCCGTGCCGAGGTCACGCGAGAGCGCGCCCATCGACCAGCCGTCGACGGCGATGTGGTGCGCGACGATCAGCAGCACATACTCCGAAGGAGCGGTCACCAGCAGCCAGATCCGCCACGGGAGGTCGACGCTGACGTCGAAGCCCTGACCCGAGTGCACGGTGAGCACGTCCACGAGTTCGCTCTCCGTGGTTTCGACCACGGTGAGCGGCGGGCGTCCGTCGGCGCCTTCGAGGATCTCCTGCCGGGGAGCGCCGTCGGTCTCCGGGAAGACGGTCCGCAGGCTCTCGTGCCGGTCGGCCACGTCCCCGAGCGCCGCCTCCAGCGCCGCGATGTCCAGCTCACCCGACATCCGCAGCGTGAGCGGCAGGTTGTAGGCGGCGTCGGCGCCGGAATCGGTCTCCTCCAGCCGGTTGAGGAACCACATACGCTGCTGGGCGTAGGACAGCGGCAGCACCTCGGGGCGTTCCCGCCGGGTCAGCGCGATCCGGGTCTCGCCGTCGGTCTCGTCGATGAGGCCGGCCAGTCCCGCCACCGTGGCGGCCGTGAACAGGTCTCGGATGCTGACTTCGGTGTCGAGGACGGCACGGACGCGGGCGATCAGCCGCATCGCGAGGAGCGAGTCACCGCCCAGATCGAAGAACGACGCCTCCGCACCCACCCGGTCCAGACCGAGCACCTCCGCGAACAGCCCGCACAGCACCTCCTCCACCGGAGT
>NZ_JBIBWD010000036.1:0-10474 GCF_043080985.1 Streptomyces sp. NPDC014894 | reverse complement strand
CTCGTCGGCCGCCGGTGTGTTCGGCGGTGCGGGTCAGGCGAACTACGCGGCGGCGAACGTGTTCCTGGACGCCCTCGCGCAGCACCGCCGGGCCCAGGGGCTGGCGGCCACCTCGTTCGCCTGGGGCCTGTGGGCCGGTGCGGGCGGCATGGGCGGGGAACTGACCGAGGCGGACCGGGAGCGGATCAACCGGGGCGGCATCGCCGCACTCGAAACCGAGACCGGTCTCGCCCTCTTCGACGCGGCCCGGCGCGCGTCCGACGCGCTGCTCGTCCCCCTCCCGCTCGACCTGGCCGCCCTCCGGGCCCAGGCCCGCGCCGGAATGCTGCCGGATCTGCTGCGCGGTCTGGTCCGCGTACCGGTCCGCAGGTCCGCGGGGGCGGCCGGGACGGCCGGCGGCTCCGCACTGCGCGACCGGCTGGCCGCGCTGCCGCCCGCCGAACGCGAAGCGGCCCTGCTGGAGACCGTCCGCACCGAGGTGGCGGCGGTGCTCGGCCATCCGTCGACCGACGAGGTGCCCGCCGACCGGGCCTTCAAGGAGCTGGGCTTCGACTCGCTCACCTCCGTCGAGCTGCGCAACCGGCTGAGCGCCGCCACCGGCGAACGGCTGCCCGCCACCCTCGTCTTCGACTACCCCACCCCCCTCGCGCTCGCGGCCTTCCTCAGGACCGAGGTGCTGGGCGCGGACGAGCCCGCCGAGCCCGCCGCGACGGCGCCCGCCCGGACCGGGACGGCGTACGACGACGAGCCCATCGCGATCGTCGGCATGAGCTGCCGCTACCCGGGCGGGGTGGAGACCCCGGAGGATCTGTGGCGGCTGGTGCTGGGCGGCGGCGACGCCATCTCGGAGTTCCCGCGGGGCCGGGGCTGGGACCTGGAGTCGCTCTACGACCCCGACCCGGACGGCAAGGGCACCAGCTACACCCGCTCCGGCGGATTCCTGCACGACGCGGGCCGGTTCGACCCCGCGTTCTTCGGGATCTCGCCGCGCGAGGCCGTCGCCATGGATCCCCAGCAGCGGCTGCTCCTGGAGACCTCCTGGGAGGCGTTCGAGCGCGCCGGGATCGACCCGGCGACGATGCGCGGCAGCCGCACCGGTGTCTTCGCGGGCATCATGTACCACGACTACGCGACCCGGATCACGGCCGTCCCGGACGGCGTCGAGGGCTATCTCGGCACCGGCAACTCCGGCAGCATCGCCTCCGGCCGCGTCTCCTACGCCTTCGGCCTGGAGGGCCCGGCGGTCACCGTCGACACCGCCTGCTCGTCCTCCCTCGTCGCGCTGCACTGGGCGATCCAGGCCCTGCGCAACGGTGAGTGCACGATGGCGCTCGCCGGAGGCGTCACGGTCATGTCCACGCCCGGCACCTTCACCGAGTTCAGCCGGCAGCGGGGCCTCGCCGCCGACGGACGCATCAAGTCCTTCGCCGCCGCCGCCGACGGCACCAGCTGGGCCGAGGGCGCCGGCATGCTCCTCGTGGAGCGGCTCTCGGACGCCCGCGCCAAGGGCCACCCGGTCCTCGCGGTCGTCCGGGGCTCCGCGATCAACCAGGACGGCGCGAGCAACGGGCTCACCGCGCCCAACGGCCCGTCCCAGCAGCGGGTCATCCGCCAGGCGCTGGCCGGGGCCGGGCTGAGCAGCGACCAGATCGACGTGGTCGAGGCGCACGGCACCGGCACCACCCTCGGCGACCCGATCGAGGCACAGGCGCTGCTCGCCACCTACGGCCGGGAGCGCGCCGAGGACAGTCCGCTCTGGCTGGGCTCCATCAAGTCCAACATGGGCCACACCCAGGCCGCCGCCGGAGTCGCCGGCATCATCAAGATGATCATGGCGATCCGGCACGGGGTACTGCCCAAGACCCTGCACGTCGACGAGCCGACGCCGCATGTGGACTGGGCGGACGGCGCGGTCTCCCTCCTGACGGAGTCGATACCGTGGCCGGAGACGGGACGGCCGCGCCGCGCGGGCGTCTCCTCCTTCGGCATCAGCGGCACCAACGCCCACACCATCATCGAGCAGGCCCCGCCGACAGCAGGCGCGCGACCGGCCGAGACGGCCCCGGCCGTACTGCCGTACGCGCTCTCCGCGAAGACGCCGGAGGCGCTGCGCGGCCAGGCCGCCCGGCTGCGCTCCCATCTGGCGGACGCGCCCGAGGCGCGCGCCGACGATCTGGCCTACTCGCTGGCCACCCGGCGCGCCGCGTTCGACCACCGCGCGGTGGTCGTGGCGGGCGACCGCGACGAGCTGCTGCGCGGTCTGACCGCACTGGCCGAGGGCGACTCCCCGGCCGGTCTGCCCCGGAGCGGCGGGCGCGCCGGGAAGCTGGCGTTCCTGTTCACCGGGCAGGGGAGTCAGCGGCGGGGCATGGGCGCCGAGCTGTACGAGGCGTATCCGGTGTTCGCCGCCGCGCTGGACGAGGTGTGCGCCGGTTTCGAGCTGCCGTTGAAGGAAGCGCTGTTCTCTTCCGAGAGCGGTGCTCTCGACGAGACTGCCTACACCCAGCCGGCGCTGTTCGCGGTCGAGGTCGCCCTCTTCCGGCTGTTCGAAGCCTGGGGCGTACGACCGGACTACGTGTCCGGCCACTCGATCGGTGAGATCGCCGCCGCGCATGTCGCCGGGGTGCTTTCTCTCCAGGACGCCTGCACCCTGGTCGCCGCGCGCGGACGGCTCATGCAGGCCCTCCCGACCGGCGGGGTGATGATCGCCGTCCAGGCCGCCGAGGAGGAAGTCCTTCCGCTGCTCACCGACCGGGTGAGCATCGCCGCGATCAACGGCCCCCGGTCTGTGGTCATCGCGGGTGACGAGGACGCGGCCCTCGCGGTCGTCGCCCACTTCACCGACCGCAAGACCAAGCGACTGACCGTGAGCCACGCGTTCCACTCGCCGCACATGGACGGCATGCTCGCCGACTTCCGCAAGGTCGCCGAGGGACTCACGTACGCCGAGCCGGCCGTTCCCGTCGTCTCGAATCTGACCGGCGCGATCGTCACCGACGAGATGTCGTCCGCCGACTTCTGGGTCCGGCACGTCCGCGAGGGCGTCCGCTTCCTGGACGGCGTCCGCGCTCTCGAAGCCGCCGGGGTCACCTCGTACCTGGAACTCGGCCCGGACGGAATCCTCTCCGCCCTCGCCCAGGACTGCGTCACCGAGGCCGGAGGAGCCGTCTTCGCGACCGCCCTGCGCGCGGGGCGCGACGAGGTGCGGACCGTCACCACGGCGCTCGCCCACGCGCACGCCCACGGCGGACGGACCGACTGGGAGGCGTACTTCGCCGCGAGCGACGCCCATCAGGCCGAGCTGCCCACCTACGCCTTCCAGCGCGACTGGTACTGGCTCGAATCGGGAGCCGCCCCGGCCGGACCCGGCGACGCCACCGGATTCGGTCTCGGCGTGACCGACCATCCGCTGCTGGGCGCGGCCGTCGAGCTGCCCGACTCCGGCGGCTGCCTCCTCACCGGCCGGCTGTCGTCGGCCGATCAGCCCTGGCTCGCGGACCACGCCGTACTCGGCTCGGTCCTGCTCCCGGGCACGGCCTTCGTCGAACTCGCCCTCCGCGCGGGCGACCAGGTCGGCTGCGACGTCCTGGAGGAACTCACCCTGGAGGCCCCGCTGGTGCTGCCCGACCGGGGCGGCGTTCAGCTGAGGCTCTCGGTCACCGGCGCCGACGACTCCGGCCGCCGGAGCCTCGCGCTGCACTCCCGCGACGAGGACGCCCCGGCCGGCGAGCCGTGGACCCGCCACGCGAGCGGAGTGCTCGCCGCCCAGGCGCCGGCCCCCGGCTTCGACCTCGCCGTCTGGCCCCCCGCCGGAGCCGAACCGATCGACGTCGACGGGCTGTACGAAGGACTCGCCGAGGCCGGCTTCGACTACGGCCCGGCCTTCCAGGGCCTGCGCGCCGCCTGGCTGCGCGGCGACGAGGTGTACGCGGAGGTCCGCCTGGACGGGGAGACCGCGGAGGCGGCCGAGTGGTTCGGGCTGCACCCCGCGCTCCTGGACGCCGCCCTGCACGCGGCCGGCTTCGGCGACCTCGTCGAGAACACCGGGCGCGGCCGGCTGCCGTTCGCCTGGAGCGAGGTGGCCCTGCACGCCGCCGGCGCGAAGGAGGTACGGGTCCGGCTGGCCCCGGCCGGCCGTGACGCCGTCTCGCTGCTCCTCGCCGACACGGCGGGCGAGCCGGTCGCCTCCGTCGGATCGCTGGCGCTGCGCGCGGTGTCCCCCGAGCAGATCGGCGCGGCCCGCGCCGGCCGTCACGAGTCGCTGTTCCAGGTCGACTGGACCGCGCTGCCGCTCGCTCCCGTGTCCCCCGCCGAGCAGCGCCCGTGGGCCCTGCTGGCGGACGGCCACTCCGGGCTCGACGCCGTCGGCGTCCGGTACGAGGCCCATGCCTCCCTCGCGGCGCTCGCCGACGCGGTCACGGTCGTACCGGAGCTGGTCTGCGTCCCGCTGCCGCCGGAGCCGTCCGGGACCGGCCCCGGCGCCGACGCGCTGCCGGCGGCCGTGCACGCCGCTGCGGGCCGCGCGCTGACCCTCGTACGGGATTTCCTGGCTGACGAGCGGTTCGACGGCTCGCGCCTGGTGTTCCTGACCCGGGGCGCGGTGTCCGCCGTTCCTGGTGAGGGCGTGGCGGATCTGGTCCATGCCCCGGTGTGGGGTCTGGTGCGCTCCGCCCAGTCGGAGAACCCGGGCCGTTTCGCCCTGGTCGACACCGACGGCTCCGGCGCCTCCCACCGCGCGCTGCCCGCCGTGCTCGCCTCGGGCGAACCGGAGGCCGCGGTGCGCGCCGGAACGGCCCACACTCCCCGGCTGGCGCGTGCCTCGATCTCCGACACCGACACCGGCTTCGGTTTCGGCTCTGACGGTGTGGTGTTGGTGACGGGTGCGAGTGGGACCTTGGGCGGTCTGTTCGCCCGGCATCTGGTCGAAGAGCGGGGTGTTCGCCGTCTGCTGCTGGTGAGCCGTCGTGGTGACGCCGCCGAGGGGGCCGTCGAGCTGTCGGCGGAGCTGACCGCGCTGGGTGCGAGTGTGGAGTGGGCGGCGTGTGACGTCGCTGATCGTGCGGCGCTGGCCGGGGTGTTGGCGGGGCGTCGGATCGCGGCTGTGGTGCATGCGGCGGGTGTGCTGGACGACGGTGTGATCGGGTCGCTGACTGCGGAACGCCTGTCGGCGGTGCTGCGTCCGAAGGTGGACGCGGCGTGGAATCTGCATGAGCTGACGCGGGACATGGATCTGTCGGCGTTCGTGCTGTTCTCGTCGGCCGCCGGTGTGTTCGGCGGCGCGGGTCAGGCGAATTACGCGGCGGCGAATGTGTTCCTGGACGCTTTGGCGCAGCAGCGTCGGGCTCGGGGGCTGGCGGCGACGTCTTTGGCCTGGGGGTTGTGGGCGGAGTCGGGCGGTATGGCGGGTGAGCTGGACGCCGGGGATGTGTCGAGGCTGGGCCGGGGCGGGGTGTCGGCGCTGTCGTCCGGGGAGGGTGTGGCGCTGTTCGACGCCGCGTCGGCCTCGGAGCGGGCGCTGTTCGTGCCGGTGAAGCTGGACCTGGCGGGGCTGCGGGCCCAGGCGTCCGGCGGCGGGCTGATCCCGCCGCTGCTGCGCGGACTCGTCCGCACCCCCGCCCGCCGCAGCGCGGGGACGGCCGAGACCGCGGCCGAAGGCGGGACCGCGCTGCGCGAGCGGCTGGCCGGGCTGTCCCCGGCCGGCCGGGAGGAAGCGCTCCTGGAACTGGTCTGCGGCCATGTCGCGGGCGTCCTCGGCTTCGCCGGTCCGGAGGCGGTCGATCCGGCCCGTTCGTTCAGCGAGGTCGGCTTCGACTCGCTGACCGCCGTCGAACTGCGCAATCAGCTCGGCACGGCGACCGGCGTACGGCTGCCCGCGACCCTGGTCTTCGACTACCCCACTCCCACCGCCCTGGTCGACTTCCTGCGCGACGAGCTGTGGCAGAGCGGCGCGGCGGCGGTGCCGCCGCTCCTGGCCGAACTGGACCGGCTGGAGCAGACCCTGGTGGCGGCCGTCCCGGACGGCGACGGCCGGGACAGGATCACCGAGCGCCTCCAGGCGCTGCTGGCGGCCTGGGGCAAGGCCGGGGAGGAGCCGGCCCCCGAGGAGGCCGATGTGGCGGAGACGCTGGAGACCGCCACGGACGACGACCTCTTCGACTTCATCGGCAAGGAGTTCGGGATCTCCTGATGTGACCGCCCGGCTCCGCCGCGCCGACGGCTCTTCCAGTCCGGCTTCTGTTCTGGCTTCTGTACGAGGGATGCACGCATGAATGAGGAAAAACTCCGGTACTTCTTGAAGCGGGTGACGGCTGATCTCCACGAGACCCGCCGCCGTCTCCAGGAGGTGGAGTCGGAGGAGCAGGAGCCGATCGCGATCGTCGGAATGAGCTGCCGCTACCCGGGCGGGGTCGAGTCGCCCGAGGATCTGTGGCGGCTGGTGTCCGAGGGGACCGACGCCATCTCGCCCTTCCCCACCGACCGGGGCTGGGACACGGGCCGGCTCTTCGACGCCGACCCCGACGGCCGGGGTACGAGCTATGTGCGGGAAGGCGGCTTCCTGCACGACGCCAACCGGTTCGACCCGGCCTTCTTCGGCATCTCCCCGCGCGAGGCCACGGCGATGGACCCGCAGCAGCGGCTCCTCCTGGAGACCTCCTGGGAGGCGTTCGAGCGCGCCGGGATCGACCCGACCTCGGTACGCGGCAGCCGCACCGGAGTCTTCGCGGGCGTCATGTACCACGACTACGCGTCACGGCTGCGGGCCGTCCCCGAGGAGGTCGAGGGCTATCTCGGCACCGGCGGCTCCAGCAGCATCGCCTCCGGCCGGGTCTCGTACACCTTCGGCCTGGAGGGCCCGGCGCTCACCGTCGACACCGCCTGCTCGTCCTCCCTCGTGACCCTGCACCTCGCCATCCAGGCGCTCCGCGAGGGCGAGTGCTCCCTCGCCCTCGCGGGCGGCGTCACGGTCATGGCGACCCCGGGCACCTTCACCGAGTTCAGCCGTCAGCGCGGACTCTCCTTCGACGGCCGCTGCAAGTCCTTCGCGGACGCCGCCGACGGCACCGGCTGGGGCGAGGGCGCGGGCATGCTGCTCTTGGAGCGGCTCTCCGACGCCCGGAAGAACGGCCGTCGGATCCTCGCCGTCGTGCGCGGCTCCGCCGTCAACCAGGACGGCGCGAGCAACGGACTCACCGCCCCCAACGGTCCCTCCCAGCAGCGCGTGATCCGCCAGGCGCTGGCCGACGCCCGGCTGACGACGGCCGACGTCGACGTGGTCGAGGCGCACGGCACCGGCACGACGCTCGGCGACCCGATCGAGGCGCAGGCGCTCCTCGCCACCTACGGCCGGGACCGCGCCGAGGACGCCCCGCTCCGGCTGGGCTCCGTCAAGTCCAATCTGGGGCACACCCAGGCCGCCGCCGGAGTCGCGGGCATCATCAAGATGGTCATGGCCATCCGGCACGGGGTGCTGCCGAAGACCCTGCACGTCGACGAGCCGTCGACCAATGTCGACTGGTCCGCCGGCGCGGTCTCCCTGCTGACGGAGGCGGTGGAGTGGCCCGAGACCGGCCGTCCGCGCCGGGCCGCCGTCTCGTCCTTCGGCATCAGCGGCACCAACGCGCACACCATCGTCGAACAGGCCCCGCCGCCGGAGGCCGAGACCCCGCCCGCCGACGCGCAGGACCCCGACCGGGGTACGGAACCGGCCGCCGCGACGGACTCCGCCGCCGTCCCCGTACCCCCGGCGCTGCCCTGGCTGATCTCCGGCCGTACGGAAGAGGCCCTCCACGCCCAGGCCGAGCGGCTGCTCACCCGTCTCCGCGCCCACCCGGCGCCCGCCCCGGCGGACATCGGCCTCTCCCTGGCGACCACCCGCGCCGCCCTCGAACACCGCGCCGTCGTCGTCGCGGAGGACCCGGCGACCGCGCTCACCGACCTGGCCGCACTGGCGGCGGGACAGACGCCCGAGCGAGTCGTACGCGGCGAACCGGGCACGCGCGGGAAGCTGGCGTTCCTGTTCACGGGTCAGGGGAGTCAGCGGCCCGGGATGGGGGCTGAGCTGTATGAGGCGTATCCGGTGTTCGCGGCCGCGCTGGACGAGGTGTGTGCGGGCTTCGATCTGCCCGTGAAGGAAGCGCTGTTCTCGTCCGAGAGCGGTGCTCTCGATGAGACGTCGTATACGCAGCCGGCGCTGTTCGCGGTCGAGGTGGCGCTGTTCCGGTTGTTCGAGGCGTGGGGTGTGCGGCCGGACTTCGTGTCGGGTCATTCGATCGGTGAGATCGCGGCCGCGCATGTCGCAGGGGTGTTTTCTCTCCAGGACGCGTGCACGCTGGTGGCCGCTCGTGGCCGTCTGATGCAGGCGCTGCCGACCGGTGGCGTGATGATCGCGATTCAGGCGTCGGAGGGCGAGATCCTTCCGCTGCTCACCGACCGGGTGAGCATCGCGGCGATCAACGGCCCCCGGTCTGTGGTGATCGCCGGTGACGAGGACGCGGCCCTGGCGGTCGTCGCCCACTTCGCGGACCGTAAGACCAAGCGCCTGACCGTGAGCCACGCGTTCCACTCGCCCCACATGGACGGCATGCTGGAGGCGTTCCGCGAGGTCGCCGAGGGGCTGACGTATGCGAGCCCGGCCATCCCGGTGGTGTCGAATCTGACGGGTGCGCTGGTCTCGGACGAGATGTCGTCCGCCGACTTCTGGGTACGGCATGTCCGCGAGGCCGTCCGCTTCCTGGACGGCATGCGCGCCCTGGAGGCGGCCGGCGTCACCTCGTACGTCGAACTCGGCCCGGACGGGATCCTCTCCGCCCTCGCCCAGGAGTGCGTGGAGACCGGTGCCTTCATCCCCGTACTGCGCGCGGGCCGTCCCGAGGCCCGGACGCTGACCACGGCCCTCGCGCGGGCCCAGGTCCGCGGTGTGGCCGTGGACTGGGAGGCGTACTACGCCGGGACCGGCGCGCGGCGCGTCGAGCTGCCGACATACGCCTTCCAGCGCGAGCACTACTGGCTCGACGCGGGAACGCTCGGCGGGGACGTCGCCACCGCCGGTCTCCGCGCCGCCGACCATCCGCTGCTCGGCGCGTCCGTCGCCCTGGCGGACGCGGACGGTCTGCTGCTCACCGGCCGGCTCTCGCTCGACACCCACCCCTGGCTCGCCGACCACGCCGTCGCGGGCTCCGTACTGCTGCCCGGCACCGCCTTCGTCGAGCTGGCGCTGCGCGCCGGTGACCAGCTCGGCTGCGACCTGGTCGAGGAACTCACCCTCGCCGCGCCCCTCGTGCTCGCCGAGGACGCCGGGGCCGAGGTGCAGATCACCGTCGCCGCGCCCGACGACACGGGCCGCCGGTCCGTCGCCTTCCACTCCCGCGCCGACAGCGCCCCCGACGACGAGCCGTGGGTGCGGCACGCGACCGCCGTACTGGCGGAGGGGGCCGGGCCCGCCGCCTTCGACCTGACCGCCTGGCCGCCCGCCGGGGCCGAATCCGTACCGCTGGACGGGCTGTACGAGGGTCTCGCGGACTCGGGCTTCGGCTACGGCCCCGTCTTCCAGGGGCTGCGCGCCGTCTGGCGCCGGGGCGAGGACGTGTTCGCCGAGGTGAGCCTCGCGGACGGCACCGAGCCCGGAGCCGCGCACTTCACGCTCCACCCGGCGCTGCTCGACGCCGCCCTGCACGCCATCGGCCTCGGCTCGCTGCTCACCGACACCGGTCAGGGGCGGCTGCCGTTCGCCTGGAGCGGTGTCTCCGTCCACGCCGTCGGAGCCGACAGCCTGCGCGTGCGGCTCTCCCGAGCCGGGCAGGACACCGTGGCGCTGGAGATCGCCGACACCGACGGCGCTCCGGTCGCCACCGTACGCGGACTGGCTCTGCGCGCCTTCTCGCCCGAGCAGCTCGCCGGGCCGCGCGCCGGACACGGGGACGCGCTGTTCCAGGTCGACTGGTCGGCCCTGCCCCCGGGCGGCGCGACCGGTTCGGCCGACGACCTGGCGCTGCTGGGCGACGGCGCCCAGGCGTACGCCGATCTGGCGGCGCTGGGCGCGGCGGTCGCCGAGGGCGGCACCGTACCGGCGGCGCTCGTGGTGAGCTGTACCCCGGCCGACCCGGCGACGGACCCGCTGCCGGCCGCCGTGCATGAGGCCGCCGACCGTGCGCTGACCCTCGTACGGGAGTTCTTGGCGGACGAGCGTCTCGCCGAGTCGCGGTTGGTGTTCCTGACCCGGGGTGCGGTGTCCGCCGTGGCTGGTGAGGGCGTGGCGGATCTGGTGCATGCCCCGGTGTGGGGTCTGGTGCGCTCCGCCCAGTCGGAGCACCCGGGCCGCTTCGGCCTGGTGGATGTGGACGGCTCGGACGCCCTCGGTCTGTCGGAGCCGGTGGTGTCGGCGGTGCTCGGTTCGGGTGAGCCGGAGGTCGCGGTTCGGGCCGGGGCGCTGCTGGCTCCGAGGCTGGTGCGTGCGTCTGTCCCTGAGGCCGGTGGT
>NZ_JBIBWD010000035.1:0-13479 GCF_043080985.1 Streptomyces sp. NPDC014894 | reverse complement strand
ACCCACACCCTCCACCGCAACCACCCCGACCACCACCACTACCAAACCACCCTCACCACCCTCCACACCCACCACCACCAACCCACCCACCACAACAAAAACAACAAGAAACCCAAAACACACCTCCCCACGTATGCCTTCGAACGAAGCTCCTACTGGCTCACCTCCGGCAAGCGCGAAGCGGAACGATCGTCTTCGGAGCACCCGCTTCTGGGCGCGCCGCTGGATCTGGCCGATCCCGAGGGCCGCCGGTTCTCGGGCGAGTTGGAGCAGGGGCGGCCGTGGTTCATCGAGCAGCACCGGCTGGCCGGGACCGCAGTGCTGCCGGGGGCGGCGATGCTGGAGTGGGCGGTCGCCGCGGTCCGGGCCTCGGTCTCGACAGACGGCTCGGCCAACGGCTCGACCGAGGCCACGAGCACGGCCACGAGCACGGCCACGAGCACGGCCACGGGCACAGGCGCGGGCACAGGCACGGATGGCACCGGCACGGCGGAAGCAGCGCGCAGGGACGGCCTGGTTCTGGAAGGGGTGACCTTCGCGGAGTTCCTGCACTTCGGCGCTGGTACGCCCGTCAAGGTCCAGGCTTCGGTGGCGCCGGAGGGATCCGGCTTCCGGGTCCGGTGTTTCGGGCGGCAGGAGGATCCGTCCGGGGATGGGGACGGGGGCGGAAGTCCCGGAGCGTGGACGGAGCATCTGACGGTCGCTCTCGCCACTCCGGCGACCGAGCCGGCGCGGCCGGCCCGGTCGGTGGATCTCGACGCGCTGCGGGAGCGGATGTCGACCGCCGACCCGGACGAGCTGTATGAGCGGGTCGGGCGGGTCGGGGTCGAGTACGGAACCGCGTTCCGGGGGCTGAGTCGACTGCTGCGCCGGGGTGAGGACGAGGTGCTCGGGCTGGTCGAGGTGGCGGAGGCGGAACGCGACTCGGCGACGTACACGCTGCATCCGGTCGTGCTCGATGTGTGCTTCCAGACCGTGGCGGCCTTCACCCGGGGCGCCGATGTGCTGCGGCTGCCGGTCGGGGTGGACCGGGTGGTCGTGTACGGCCGGCTCCCGTCGCGTGTGTGGTGTCACGCCCGTGGGCGCGGGTTCGCAGCGTCGGGCGACTTCTCCATGGATCTGGATCTGCTGTCGGACTCCGGTGAGCTGCTGGTGGCCGTCGAGGGGCTGCGGTTCCGTACGGTCTCGCCCGCGGCGGTGCGCGGTCTGACGGTCAGCCGTCCGCGCGAGTACGAGATCGAATGGGCGCCGTTCACCCCGCCCGCCGCCCCGCCCGCCGAGGCCGTGGCCCAGGCCGACGCGGACGCGGACGCCGTATGGCTGGTCGTCGGACGCGATCCGGACGGCTCGGGCGGCTGGCACGGGCGGCTGCTGTGCGACGGCATGCCGTCGGACGGGGCCGCGATGGCGGTGGACCCCGAGTCGGAGTCCGCTTTGAAGGAGTTCTTCGGCGCGCGGCTCTCCGACGCGCTGGAGACCCTGCGCTCAGGCACGGGAATGGGCACCGGCACAAGCACGGGCACAGGCACCGGCACAAGCACGGGCCCGGGCACGGCCGCCGGATCGAGGCACCGGATCGCGGGGCTGCTGCTGGACGCCGTGGCCTCCCCCGAAGCGGCGGACGCCCGGCGACCGGACTCCGGCGGGGCCTCGGAATCCCCTGAGCCGGGCACGGACGACCCGGAGATCGAGGCCGTCTACCGGCTCGCCCACCACTCCCTGCTCCTCCTGAAGCACTTCCTGCGGGCCCACGCCGACGCGCGGCCCCGGGTGGTCATCCGCTCGGCGGGCGCGGCGCCGGGCGCGGGCGGTTCGGCGGTGCTGGCTCAGTCGGTGCTCACCGGGGCGGCCAAGGCCGTGATCTCCGACCACCCGGATCTCCGGTGCGTGCAGATCGATCTCGACCCGGGCGGACCCGTGCCCTCGGCGGCGGAGACCGTCGAGCGGGCCGCGCTGCTCCCCGGGGCCGGTCATCTGGCCGTGCGCGGGGGCCGCTGGTACGAGGCGCGGCTGACGGAGCGTGAGCTGTCGGGCGGGCGGCCGCCGGTCACCGTACGGCCGGACGGCACCTATCTGATCACCGGCGGACTGGGCGGTCTGGGGCTGGCGGCGGCTCGGTGGCTCGCCCGGCAGGGCGCGCGGTCGCTGGTGCTGACGGGTCGCCGGGCGCCGGCCGGGGCCGAGGTCCCGCCGGAGGTGGCGGCGCTGCGGGCGAGCGGGGTTCGGGTGGAGATCCGGCGGGCGGACGTGGCGCGGCGCGAGGAGGTCGCTGAGCTGATGGCGTTCGCGCGGCGTGAGCTGCCGCCGGTGCGCGGTGTGCTGCATCTGGCGGGTGTCACGGACGACGCGGTCCTGGACAAGCAGGACTGGCCGCGGATCCGCCGGGTGCTGGATCCCAAGGTCCGCGGGGCGTGGAATGTGCATCGGGAGTGCCGGGACGCGGGCGAGGAGCTGGACTTCTTCGTGCTGTTCTCGTCGATGACGTCGATGACGGGGGCAGCCGGGCAGTCCGGCTATGTGCTGGCGAACACGGTGCTCGACGCGTTCGCCGCGCACCGCCGCGGGCTGGGGCTCTCGGGTCTGAGCGTCGGGTGGGGGGCCTGGGCGGAGGTCGGCATGGCGGCGCGGTCCGGGGCGCTGGAGGGTCTGGCGGCGGCGGGCGTGGACGCGATGCCGCCCCGGCAGGCGTTCGAGGCGTTCTCCAGGATCACGGCCGGAGCCGGAGCCGGAGCCGGTTCCGGATCGGGAGCCGGCTCCGGACCAGGGGCCGGCTCCGGACCAGGGGCCGGCTCCGGAAGCGGGGCGCATGTGGGGCTGGCCCGGATGGACTGGCGCCGTTACGCGGCGGTCGCGGCGCGCTCGGTGCCGTACACCCTGCTGGCCTCGGTGCTGCCGGGCGACGGCGGCGCGGCGCTCGGCGGCGGTGGCCGGTCGCGGTCGGTGGAGGAGCTGACCGAGCTGGGGAGCGCGGATCCGGGGCGGCTGCGGGAGCTGGTTCTGACGGAGCTGCTCGACGCGGTCGCGCTGCTGCTGGATCTCGGGGAGCGGCAGCGCGAGGAGCTGCGCCCGGTGTTCGCCGGGACGCGGCTGCCGATGCTGGGGCTCGATTCGCTGACGACTGTCCGGCTGCGCAGCCGGTTGATGGGCGACTACGCGGCGGACGTTCCGGCGGACTTCCTCTTCGGCGGGGGCACGGCGCTGGAGATCGCCGAGTTCGTCTGCCGTCAGATCACCCTGCGCGGGGTGCTGGCCTCGGACGAGGACATCGCCGAGGGCTCGGGCGACACGGAGGTGCTGACGCTGTGAGAGCGCGGCCCGCCCCGGGTCACCGGGGCGGGCCCACCCCGTCCGGTCCGCCCCCGTCCGTCCCGACCCGCCGACCCGCCGACCCGCCGACCCGCCGACCCGCCGGGCGATCCGCCCGGCGATGAGAGAGGTTCCGTCGTGAGCACGAGAGGTTCCGCCCTGGATCCGCAGACACCGCGGACGCCACCGACCCCGCCGGCCCCACCGACCCTGCCGGCCTCGCCGACCTCGCCCGTCGCCTCGCTGCTGAACGAGCTGGCCGGGCTGGGCGTCAAGCTGCGGCTGGTCGACGGTGACCGTCTGGAGGTGCAGGCGCCGCGCGGCAGTCTGACCCCGGAGCTGCGCGAGGCGCTCGCCGGGCGCAAGAAGGAGATCGTGGCCTGGCTGGCGCGCCCGGTGGACGGTTCCGGCGGCCCGGGCGGCGGCGGGCTGCCGGTGGTGCGGCACGACGCGGAGCGGCTGTACGAGCCGTTCGCGCCGTCGGACTTGCAGCAGTCGTTCCTGATGGGAAGCCGTGAGGGCTTCGAGTTCTATGTGCGCCCGCATCAGTACGGCGAGTTCGAGTTCGAGGATCTGGACCCGGAGCGCTTCGAGGCGGCGTTCAACCGGGCGGTGCGCCGTCAGCGCAAGAACATCGTGGTGGCCGGGGAGGACATGCTGCTGCGTACGGTGCGCGACCCCGCTCCGGTGGAGTTCACGGTGTCGGATCTGCGGGGGCTGCCGCCGGCGGAGGCCGAGCGGCTGATGGAGCGGACCCGTGAGTCGATGTGCCGGCAGGAGCCGGCGCACGACCGATGGCCCTGGCTGACACCGCACTTGAGTCTGTACGACGGGAATCGGGCGCGGTTCCACCACAACAACAACAATCTCTTCGCCGACGCGCCGAGCGCGTTCCGGCTGCTGACGGACGCGCGGCACTACTACGACCGTCCGGATCAGGAGCTGCCGGAGCTGGAGGTGGCGTTCCGGGACTGTGTGCTGGCGCTGGCGGAGCTGGAGGATTCGCCGCTGGGCCGGGCGTCGAAGGCGTACTGGTGCGAGCGGATGGCCGACTGGCCGGGGGCGCCCGAGCTGCCGCTGGTGAGCGGCGCCGCGCGGCACGGCAGGTCGATGCTGTCGCGGCGGGAGCTGCTGCTGCCGCCCGAGGTCCGGGAGTCCTTGCGGGCGAAGGCGGACGAGCGGGGTCTGACGCTGACGAATGTGCTGCTGGGCGCGCACGCGGAGGTGATCGCGCGGTGGAGCGGTTCGCGTCATTTCCTGCTGAACAACATGATCACGCATCGGCTGCCGATCCATCCGCAGATGGGGGAGCTGCTGGGCAACTTCGCCTCGCTCTATCCCCTGGAGGTGGACTGGCGGCACGCGGAGAGCTTCGAGGACCGGGTCCGCCGGCTCCAGTCGCGGGTGATGGCCGACACCGAGCACACGTTCTGGAGCGGGAACAAGGTGCTGCAGACGCTCAATCAGGTGCGGCGTACGCCGGGGAGCGCGGTGTGTCCGTTCGCGGTGGGCAGCGCGCTGTTCGTGGGGCCGGCGGATCCTCCCCGGCACAGTCTGCTGGAGACGCCTCAGACGCTGTTGGACACGGAGTTCTGGGAGCTGCGCGACGGCAGGCTGTGGGTGATCTGGGACGTCATCGAGTCGATGTTCCCGGCCGGTCTGATCGATTCGATGCTGGAGGCGTACGGGACGCTGGTGACCCGGCTCGCGGAGGACGAGTCGGCGTGGGCGGCGCGGGACGCGGACTCGGCGGCCGGAGCCCTCGCCGGGGCGGAGCGGGACGCCCGGGAGCGGATCAACGCGGAGGCGCTCGCGGAGGCGCCCGAGCCGCCCGCCCGGTCGCTCGGGGAGCTGCTGTCGCCGAGGGCGGAGGACTCCTCCCCGGCGGTGGCCGGTCCCGGTCAGACGCTGAGCTACGCCGAGTTGCACGCGTACGCGGGCCGGATCGCGGCCCGGCTGCTCGGGTGCGGGGTGGTCGCGGGCGATGTGGTGGCGGTGGCGCTGCCGAAGGGGCCGGAGCAGATAGCGGCCGTCCACGGGGTGCTCGCGGCGGGCGCGGCCTATGTGCCGGTCGATCCGGACTGGCCCGCTGACCGGGTGCGCTATGTCCTCGCCGACACCGGGGCGGCGGCCGTGGTGACGGCGGACGCGCTGAGGGACGAGGTCGCGGGCCGCGCGGGGCCGCCGGCGGTGACGGTGGAGGAGGCCCTCCGGGGCGAGGCGCTCACGGCGGCGGGACCGGGGCGGGAGCCGGGGGATCTGGCGTACATCATCTATACGTCGGGGTCCACGGGCCGGCCCAAGGGCGCGATGCTCGATCACCGGGGGCCGCTCAACACGATCGCCGAGATCAACCGGCGCTTCGGGGTGACCTCGTCGGACGTGGTGTTCGGGGTCTCGTCGCTCTGTTTCGACCTCTCGGTCTACGACGTCTTCGGGACGGCGGCGGCGGGCGCGACGCTGGTGCTGCCGGCCGCCTCGCGGACGGATCCGGCGTCGTGGATCGAGACGGTGCGCTCGCGGGGGGTGACGGTGTGGAACTCGGTGCCCGCGGTGATGCAGCTCTTCGTGGAGGAGGCGTTCGCGGCCGGGGTGCGGCTGCCGTCGCTGCGTACGGTGCTGCTCAGCGGGGACTGGATTCCGGTGGATCTGCCGGGACGGATCCGTGAGGTCGCGCCGAACGCGCGGGTGGTGAGTCTGGGCGGGGCCACGGAGGCGTCGATCTGGTCGATCTGCTTCCCGGTGGACGCACCGGATCCGGCGTGGTCGAGCATCCCGTACGGGCGGCCGCTGGCGGGGCAGAGCTGGCATGTGCTGGACGAGGCGGGGCGGGACGCGCCGGTGTGGGTGCCGGGCGATCTGTACATCGGCGGGCGGGGGCTCGCTCTCGGCTACTGGGGGGACGAGGAGCGGACACGGGCGGCGTTCGTCCGTCATCCGCGCACCGGGGAGCGGCTGTATCGCACCGGTGACCTGGGGCGCTATCTGCCCGACGGGGACATCGAGTTCCTGGGGCGCGGCGACTTCCAGGTGAAGATCCAGGGCTTCCGGGTGGAGCTGGGCGAGATCGAGCACGCGCTGCTGGAGTGTCCGGGGGTGGGCCGGGCCGCGGTGGTGGCCCCCGACTCGGGCTCCGGCCGGCGGCTGGAGGCGTTCGTCGTACGGGAGTCGGGTACGGCCGCGCCCGGCGGCGGCGCACCGCCCGCGCACGGGGAGCGGGAGACGGGACCGGGCGGGGACGAACCCGGCGTACCGGAGGCGGAGGCAGGACCGGGCGGGGGCGGGCGACTCGTACCGGGGCCGGAGGCAGGACCGGATGACGACGGGCGCCTCGTAACGGACCCGGCGGCCGGTTCCGGCCGCGACGAGCGGTTCGTACGGGAGGTGTTGGCCGAGGTGGCGCTGCGGGTGCCGCGCTATATGGTGCCCGGCCGGGTGAGCGTCCTCGACGCCCTTCCGCTGACCGGGAACGGCAAGCTGGACCGGCGGGCGCTGGAGTCGATGAGCGGGCCCCGGGGCGGGCCGGATCGGGTGCACACCTCGCCGCGGACCGCGCTGGAGACGCTGCTCACCGAGGTGTGGCGGTCGGTGCTCGGCGTGGGCCGGATCGGGGTGCACGACGACTTCTTCGATCTGGGCGGGCAGTCGTTCGCCGCGCTGCGGGTGCTGCGCCAGGTCGCTGAGCGCACCGGCCGCCGGGTGCCGCTGGGGCTGCTGCTGGAGAAGCGGACCGTCGCGGGCCTCGCGGAGAGCCTGCGGGCGGCGCGGGCTGCCTGGTCGCCGCTGGTGACCCTGCGCGGCGCGGGACCCGGCCGGGCGTCGCGTACCCCGCTGTTCCTGGTGCATCCGGCGGGCGGCAACGTCGTCTGCTACCGGGAGCTGGCCGAACGGCTCGATCGCCGCGTGTACGCCTTCCAGGCCCCGGGGCCCGCGACCGGGCAGGAACCGCCGTCGACCGTGGCCGGGCTGGCCGAGCTGTACGCCGGGGCGCTGCGCGAGGAGTGTCCCGAGGGGCCCTATCTGCTCGGCGGCTGGTCCTCGGGGGCGGTGATCGCCGTGGCGGCGGCGCGGCTGCTGGAGGAGGCGGGCGAGCGGGTGGAGCGGGTCCTGGTGCTGGACTCGCCCGCGCCGTCGCCCGTGGCGGAGACGGCGGGCACGGCGGAGACGTCAGGCACAGCGGGAACAGCGGGCACAGCCGGCACTGCGGGCACGGCGGAGATCGACGAGGCGCGGCTGCTGGTGTGGTTCCTGGAGGACCTCGGCATCGGTCTGCGCCCGGAGCACGCCCCGCTCGACCGGGTGCGGCGGCTGGACGGGATGCGGGACGGCGACCGGCTGGCCCGGACGCTGGACCTCGCGAACGAGAGGGGCCTGCCCCGGGGCGGGCTCGACGCGGCCGATCTGGTGTCCGCGCTCGCCGTGTTCCGCGGGGTCGTACGGGCCTGCCACAGCCATCGGGCGAAGGGCGTGGACGCCGCGATCACGGTGCTGCGCGCGGCGGACGGCCAGGTCGGCGAGTTCGCCGGGCATCCGGACACCGGCTCCCCCGACTGGGGCTGGTCCGCCGTCTCCCGCGCCGGCGCGAGCGCCGTCACGGTTCGGGCGTCGCACTACACGCTGCTCACCGACCCGGCCGCGCTCGCGGTGGTCGCCGATGTGATCGACCGGGACTGAGCACCCGGCCTTCCGGACGCCCGGACGCCTGGGCACCCGGGCCCCGCGACCGCCCGGGACACACCCCGCTCGCCGTCGTCGCCGAAGTGATCGACCAGCACCGACCGTCCCGCGGGCCGAGCCCCGCCGGATACCGACCGACCTGATGTCTGGAGACCCGAGATGGCCCAAGAACTCCTGTCCGAGCTGCACCGCAGAGGCGTCAAACTACGCCTCGCGGGCGATCGCCTGGACATCGTCGCCCCGGCGGGCACGCTCACCGACGAACTGCGTGAACGGCTGCGGCAGAGCCGGGACGATCTGATCGCGCTGCTCCGGCGCAGCGGCGCGGGCCCCGAGACCGGGGAACGGGTGCGGCCGCGCCCCGACGAGCGGTACGCCCCGTTTCCGCTCACCGACATCCAGCACGCCTACTGGGTGGGGCGCGGCTCGGCGCTGGAGCTGGGCGGGGTGTCGACGCATCTCTACTTCGAGCTGGAGCGCACCGGTCTTGAGGTGGAGCGGCTGACGGAGAGTCTGCGGCGGTTGATCGAGCGGCACGACATGCTGCGGGCCGTCGTCCGGCCGGACGGCCGGCAGCGGATTCTGCGGGAGGTCGCGCCGTATGAGATCGCGGTGTGCGATCTGCGCGGCGAGGGGCCGGAGGGGGAGCGCGCGGGGGTGGAGCGGATCCGCCGGGAGATGGACCATCAGGTGCTGCCGGCGGACCGGGCGCCGATGTTCGACATTCGCGCCTGTCTGCTGGACGGCGACCGGATCCGGCTGCACATCAGCATCGACGTGCTCATCCTGGACGGGCTGAGTCTGTACGTCCTGTTCGGGGAGTGGCGGCGGTTCTACGAGGAGCCGGGGTGGCGGCCGGAGCCGCTGTCGCTGTCGTACCGGGACTATGTGCTGCACGAGGAGGCGGCCCGGGAGGGCGCGCGCCACCGCGAGGACGAGGCGTACTGGCTGGAGCGGCTGGACACGCTGCCGCCCGCTCCGGAGCTGCCGCTCGCGGTGCTGCCCGGCCGGCTGGAGCGGACGGAGTTCACCCGGCGCGCGGCCCGGCTGTCGCGGGAGCGGTGGGGCGCGGTCAAGGAGACGGCCCGGCGGCACGGGCTGACTCCCTCGGCGGTGCTGATGACGGCGTTCGGGGATGTGCTGCGCCGCTGGTCGGCCCAGCCGGACTTCACGCTGAATCTGACGCTGTTCAACCGGCCTCCGGTGCATCCGCAGATCGACCGGGTCATCGGTGACTTCACCACGCTGACGATGCTGGAGATGCGGGAGCGGCGCGGGGTGTCGTTCGTGGACCGGGCCCGGGCGGTGCAGAGCACGCTCATGCGGGATCTGGAGCATATGTCGTACAACGGTGTGCGGGTGCTGCGGGAGCGGGCGCGGCGGCTGGGCGGCGGTCCGGCGGCGGCGATGCCGGTGGTGTTCACGAGCGCGCTGGTGCTGGGTTCGCCGGAGGGGGATCCGGCGGAGGGGATCCGTTTCTTCGGTGAGCGGGTGCACGGGCTGACGCAGACTCCGCAGGTGTGGCTGGATCACCAGACCTCGGAGGAGCGGGGTGAGCTGCTGTTCAACTGGGACGCGGTGGAGGCGCTGTTCCCGGCCGGGGTGCTGGACGACATGTTCGGCGTCTACTGCCGGGCGCTGGAGGAGCTGGCGGACGACGCCGGGGGGTGGGAGGCGGTGGGCGCGGTCGCGGCGCTGCCCGCGTGGCAGAGCGAGGAGCGGCGGGAGGCCAATGACACGGCGGCGGGGCCGGCGGGCGCGGACAGTCTGTGCGAGCTGGTGGAGGCGCGGGCCCGGCTGAGCCCCGACGCGGTGGCGGTGATCAGCGAGGAGGGGGAGCTGACGTATCGGGAGACGGTGGAGCGCGCGCGCCGGCTGGCCCGATGTCTGAAGGGGCTGGGGGCGGTGCGGGACTCGGTCGTCGCGGTGGTGCTGCCCCGGGGCGGCGAGCAGGTCTCGGCGGTGATCGGGGTGCAGCAGTCGGGGGCGGGCTATCTGCCGATAGAGCCCCGGTGGCCGCGGGCGCGGCGCGAGCAGCTGCTCCGGGAGAGCGGTGCGCGGATCGTGGTGACGTCGCCGTCGCTGCGGGGCTCGTTCGAGGGGATCGAGGGGGTGCGGGTGATCGTCTGCTCGGATCCGGAGGTGACGGCGGCGAGCGCGGAGCCGCTGGAGTCGGCGCCGTCGGGGGACGATCTGGCGTACGTGATCTACACCTCGGGTTCCACCGGGCGGCCCAAGGGGGTGGCGATCGACCACCGGGCGGCCGTGAACACGGTCGTGGACATGAACGAGCGGTTCGGGGTCGGGCCGGGCGACCGGGTGCTCGCGGTGTCGTCGCTGAGCTTCGATCTGTCGGTGTACGACGTGTTCGGCCTGCTCGCGGCGGGCGGCACCGTCGTCATGCCGTCCCCCGCGCAGGCCCAGGACCCGGCGCACTGGTCGGAGCTGGCGGAGCGTCATGGGGTGACGGTCTGGAACTCGGTGCCCGCGCTGATGCAGGCGTGGGTGGACGCCGGGGGCGGGGACGCCGCCGGGCCCGCGTCGACGGTGCGTCTGGTGCTGCTCAGCGGGGACTGGATTCCGGTGGCGCTGCCGGACGCGGTGCGCGCCCGGCACTCCCGGGCGGAGGTGGTCAGCCTCGGCGGTGCGACGGAGGCGTCGATCTGGTCGGTGTGCTATCCGGTCGGGGAGGTCCCGGCCGACTGGGCGCGGATTCCGTACGGCAAGCCGCTGGCCCGTCAGACGCTGCATGTGTACGACGGGGAGCTGGAGCCGTGTCCGGTCTGGGCCACGGGTGAGATCTTCATCGGCGGCGCGGGGGTGGCGCGGGGCTACTGGGGCGATCCGGAGCGGACGGCGGAGCGTTTCGTCGTGCATCCGCGCACCGGGGAGCGGCTGTACCGGACGGGGGATCTGGGGCGTTATCTGCCGGGCGGGGACATCGAGTTCCTGGGCCGGGAGGATCTCCAGGTGAAGGTGAACGGCTATCGGATCGAGCTGGGGGAGATCGCGTCGGCGCTGCTGCGGCAGCCGGGGGTCGCGGACGCCGTCGCGGGCGTGGACACCAGCCCGAAGACGGGGCACCGGCAGCTCGTGGCGCATGTCGTCCCGGCCGTCGCGGACATGTCGCCGGCCGGGGCGGGCGAGGGGGACCACCGGACGGTGTGGGAGGCGGCGCTCGACGCGCTGCGGACCCGGGCCGCGCTGGGCGCGGAGGAGCTGGCGGCGCCGCTCGGCGCGTACCGGGGCATGCTGGAGGCGCTGGAGGCCCTGACGCCGTCGCTGATGGCCCGTACGCTCGCGCGGCTCGGTGTGTTCGCCCGGGCCGGGGAGACGGCGACCGCCGCCGGGATCGTCGCCGGGGGCGGGGTCCGTCCCGGCTATCGGGGGCTCGTGGAACGATGGCTCGGCGTCCTGTGCGAGGAGGGGACGCTCCGGGCGGGGGCCGGGCCCGGCGAGTACGTCTGCGACACGCCGCTGGACGCCGGGGCGCTGGACGAGCGGGTACGGGAGGGGCTGGCCGCCCTCGACGTCCGGGGCAGCGACGCGGTCCTGGCCGGCTACTTCGCCGACTGCGCCGAGCGGCAGATCGAGATGCTCCGGGGCGGGACCAGCCCGCTGGCCCTGCTGCTGGCGGACGACGGCCGGAAGGTGACGGAGGCCCTGTACGCGCGAAACGCCGTGTCCACGCTGCAGAACGGCGTGGTGGCCCGGGGGGTGCGGGCCTTCGCCGGGGCCCGAGGCGCTCCGGGGCGTCCGGTGCGGGTGCTGGAGGTCGGCGCGGGCACGGGCGCGACGACGGCCGAGGTGCTCGACGCGCTGCCGGAGGGGCTCGTCCGGTACTCGTTCACGGATGTGTCGACGTACTTCACCAAGCGGGCCGAGGAGCGCTTCGGGGACCGGTCCGGGGTCGACTACGGGATCTTCGACGTCGACCGTGAGCCGGCCTCGCAGGGGGTGGAGCCGGGCTCGGTGGATCTGGTGATCGCGGCCAATGTCCTGCACGACGCCAAGGACGCGCTGTGGAGCCTGACCCGGCTGCGCTCGGTCCTCGCGCCCGGCGGGCTGCTGATGCTCGTGGAGGGGACGGTCAATTCGCGGCAGCAGATGGTGACGGTCGGCTTCATCGAGGCGCTCGCGCAGGACCGGGGCGAGCAGCGGCTGCCGCTCCTGGGCGTGGAGCAGTGGCGGGGGCATCTGGAGGACGCCGGGTTCACCCGGTTCGCGGCGGTCCCGGGCCCCGGCTCCGCCGTCGACTTCCACGGCCAGCGGGTGCTGATCGCCCAGGCGCCCGGGGGCGGCACGGCCCGGCCCGAGCCCGACGGGCTGCGGCGGAGTCTGGAGGAGCTGCTGCCCGGATACATGGTGCCGCGGCATGTGATGGTCATCGACCGGATCCCCCTCACCGCCAACGGCAAGGTGGACCGGTCGGCGCTGCCCTCTCCCTGGGACGACTCCGGGGCCGACGAGCGGACCGCGCCCCGGAACGCCCGGGAGGAGACCGTGTTCGCGATCTGGAGCGCCGCTCTGGGGCACGGCGACTTCGGTGTCACCGAGGACTTCTTCGATCTGGGCGGCGACTCGCTGCACGCGGTGGCCATCCTGGGCCGGCTGCGGGAGGAGTTCGACTTCGAGGGCGCGGAGGAGGACGGCTTGGAGCTGCTCTTCGACCATCCGACCATCGCGGAGCTGTGTGAGGCGCTGACGCCGCGCGGCGAGGACTGAGCGGGGCCGGCGGGGAGCCGCGTAAGGGGCGCGGCCCGGAGGATTCCGGGCCGCGCCCCTCGCGTCGTGCGGGCGGCCGGGTCAGGAGATGCCCAGTTCGTTGGTGATGAAGTCGAACATCTCACCGTCGCTGGCGGCCTCCAGGTCGGGGGCGTCCTCGGCGGTCTCCCGGGCTCGTCCGGCGTCGGTGCAGAGGGCGAGTAGTTCGCTCAGCCGGGCGGCGGCCGTCTCCCGCGCGCTCTCCCCCAGCTCCTGGCCGGACAGCAGTTCACGGACCCCGTCCAGCCGGTCGAGCAGCGGCGCGAGGGACAGCGTCTCGTGGGTGGCGGCCGACAGCCGGGTCTCCAGCTCGGCGGCGACCGCTTCGGGGGTGGGGTGGTCGAACGTGAGCGAGGTCGGCAGCCGGAGTCCGGTCGCGGCGCTGAGCCGCCCATGGAGTTCCACGGCCGCCAGCGAGTCGAATCCGAGCTGCTTGAACGTCCGCGTCTTGTCCACGGCCCGTGGGCCGTCCGTGCCGGCGATCACCGCGACATGGGCGCGGACGAGGGTGAGCAGCGACTCGGCGTCGAGCGGCGTGTCGTCGGGGAGGGGCTCTTCCTCGGTGAGGGGGGTGAGCCAGTGGGTGGTGCGTTGGAAGGGGTAGGTGGGGAGTTTGGTTGTGGGTCGTGGGTTGGTTTTGTGGTGGGTGGGTTGGTGGTGGTGGGTGTGGAGGGTGGTGAGGGTGGTTTGGTAGTGGTGGTGGTCGGGGTGGTTGCGGTGGAGGGTGTGGGT
>NZ_JBIBWD010000034.1:0-14242 GCF_043080985.1 Streptomyces sp. NPDC014894 | reverse complement strand
CCAACGACTGGTCGTCCTCGCCGCTCGGTTGGCCGGAAACCTGGCCGCAGGCGCTGCGCTCGGTCGCGAGCCTGATGCTCGGCTCCAGGTTCCCGATGTTCGCCGCCTGGGGGCCGGACCTCGCCTTCGTCTACAACGACGCCTACGCGGAGATCCTGGGCGACAAGCACCCGGCTGCCCTCGGTCGCCGCTTCCGCGAGATCTGGCCCGAGATCTGGGAGGCCATCACGCCCTTCGTCGACAGCGCGATGGCCGGCGAGGCGACCTGGGCCGAGAACCTGCCGTTCACGATGAACCGCCACGGCTACGACGAGCAGACCACCTTCACCTTCTCCTATTCGCCGATCCGGAACGAGGACGGCACGGTGGGCGGCATGTTCTGCTCCTGCACCGAGACCACAGCCAGGGTCAGGGCGGGGCAAGACGCCCGTGCTCGCCCCCGACGAGGCGCGCGCGCTCCTCGACGCGATCGACACCACCACGCCGATCGGCCTGCGCGACCGGGCGCTGATCGGCCTGATGGTCTACACGTTCGCGCGGATCGGCGCGGCCACCGCCATGCGGGTCGATGACGTGTACGTGCAGAACCGCCGCCTCTGGGTGCGGCTGCACGAGAAGGGTGGCAAGGCGGTGGAGCTGCCCTGCCACCACAACCTGGAGAGCTACCTGCATGCCTACCTGGACGGCACGGGCATCGCCGCGGACGGCGACGGGCCGCTGTTCCGGACGATCCGGCGCGGGACGGCCGAGCTGACCCGCACGGCCCTGCCGAGCGCCAACGCCTACGCGATGGTGCGGCGGCGGGCGAAGGCGGCCGGGATCGCCACGCGGATCGGCAACCACACGTTCCGGGCGACCGGGATCACTGCCTACTTGAAGAATGGCGGCACACTGGAACGGGCCGCCGCCATCGCCAACCACGCCTCCACGCGCACGACCCAGCTCTACGATCGCCGCGCCGACGAGGTGAACCTGGACGAGATCGAGCGCATCCTCATCTGAGGGGCGCGCCGCTCAGGAGCTATGGGTTCCGCCGAGGGTGTTCTCAGGGGGTACGACGCCGGAAATCGCGCCCGTCGTACCCGGGCCATGTAGTCCGTGTTTGGTCACGGTCTGCCCATCACCCCTTCGTAGCAGAGAATTTGATGCATCTCGCTTCGAGGTCATTGAGCATCTTTGAATGCTCGTCGTGGCCGACCGGTAGCCGCCCCTTGGAAGCTTGGCCGTCGATGGCAATGTATCCGGTTGGACCCGAATTGCATCGGAGAATTTTTGGGTCCGTCGTGCAACGGAACCAAATCGAAATTCCCTTTGATTTCAATGGGTAAAGCGCGCGCGCTCGATCATTCAAGGCCGCCTTTTTCGATGGTCCCCTTTATTCAGGGCGACATCAGGTGGCAGACAAGCGGCGACGCAGGACTGGGCTACAGCTGGATCGTGACGAGGTTCGTGCAGCCGAGGCAGCATGGAAGAACGCGGCGGACCTCAACGCCGCCGAACGGAGGAAGCCGGATGGCCTGATCGTCGGCCGGCCGTACCTGGTCACGATCAAGCCCGCTCACCTCGACGGCCTCGGTCGGACCGATCAGGCGTTGTACTGGCGGAGGGTTCTGGATCGGGTTCGCTCGTTCGCGCACTACCGCAAGTTCCTCCTCACGCACGTGTGGACGCGGGAGAGCACCCGCCCGCCAGGCAACGCCAGAGCGGTCCGCAAGACCGAGCGGAAGGACGGTGGCAGTCGGGGGGAGCACATGCACCTCCTGATTTATCTTCCGCCACACCTCATCGAGCGCTTCAGGAAGTCAGTGGCCGGCCGCAAGGGCGATGTGCGCGAGATCCACATCCAGCAGGCCTGGCACACGGCCTCGGCCATGCGGAACGGAAACATCGGCTCCGCGGTCCGGTACATCCTGAAGAACAGCCCCCAGTCGGGATGGAAGCGAAAGTGGGCGTACCGGCTGGGTGGCCCCATCCACGGAGCTCGATGGGGTTGCACGGACAACATCGACCCTCGATCGCGTATACCACCCAGCCCGAAGGGCCCCGCAGGGCCTCAGTCCCCGCCGCGCGCTTCAAAGATCATCCCGACCTCCGGGACCGGACGTGCCAGGACCGCCAAGCCCGGGTCCGCGCCGCCGCGGCCCCGCCGCGCGCGCCTTGGCGATCCGCTCCCGCAGGATCTCCGCCCCATCAGCGATCAGCATCATCCAAAGAGCCCAGAAGCCATTCAGGTGCTCGCCGGCGAGGGTGACGAGCCCGGAGACTTTGGTGACGCGCGCGGCGGGCATCGCCTCGACCTCCTCGCGAACCAGGTTCCCCAGACGGCGGCCCCGCTCGTCAGGGTCGAACGCCGTAACCACCTCAGCGCCGCGCGCCGCCGCGGCGCGCAAGACGCCGCGCACCTCATCCGGGGCAGCGCCTTCGGCGGCGACGAACAAGGTCCGGCCGATGTCGTCCTGCTCGAGGGCCGGGATGAGACCCTGCCGCTCCCGCGCGAGTGCACAGGTGCTCATGACACTGGTCGGGCTCTGCCCGAGCACGACGACCTCACGTCCGCCCGGACGCGGGCCAGAATAGGCGAAGGACCAGACCCCGTGCCGTCCGCGCAGGCCCCAGTGCCCCTCGTCCGGCCGGCTACCCTCGATGCGAACCCCGATGTGATCGGCCTGCAGCCCGACCTTGCTGCCGGCGTGAAGCGGAAACATCGTGCCGATGGCGTCGCCACCGGAGCGAGCAGCACCGATGAGTTTGTGATCCACGAGGGGTTGGACCAGCTCCTCAGGTAGTTGGCGCTCGAACACGAGGCGGTCGGCGACGGCGAGAAGATCGGCGGGATCTCGGGAGATTGGCACGATCTCCGTACGGCCCGTCCTCACATCAAGCGCGACCCTGGCCTCATCTTCGGCGCAGGCCGCGGCCGTGGCTATGGCTGCATCACGGGTCTGGCTGGTGGCGAGCCAAGCCACGGCCGCGGCGAAATCCAGCCCCTCGGCAAGCTTCACTAGGTCGATCGCGCCGCGCCCCCCCTTGCCGAGATCGTGCAGGCGGAAGGTCTCACGCCCGTCGGTCCCGACCTTTTTGGTGATGCGACCGGCGGGACCGGTCCATTCCGCACCGTCCTTCGAGGTGGACCGGTAGCCGAGCTGGGGGAGCACCTCGGCGAGCGGCACGGCGCGTAGGCGGTTCTGTAGGGCCTGGCGCTCCTCCTTCGCCTCGTCCGCGATCCGGCCAGCCCGGGCAGCCTCGTCGCGCAAGTGCACGATCTCCTCGCGCGCCTGTTCGCCGTCGAGCGCCTTCGCCTGAAGCTCCGCGAGGGCGCGCGGCGTCCGGCCGAGGACCTGCATCGCGATCAGCTCACCGGCCGACACGGCTAGCGGCTCCCCGGCTTTTCTCACGCGTTCGTAGTACTGCGCGACCTCGTTGTGCTTGGCAGGCGACCCCTTGCGCCCGCGCTGGATCCCGAGCGGAGCGAGGGCCTGCGCGTACTCCGTTTGCATGCGCTGCAAGTGGCCGCGGTTGAACAGGTCCCGGGCACAAAGTCTCCCCTCTTTCAAGGGCACGACGGCGAAATGAATGTGAGGCGTTGCTTCGTCTGTGTGATGCATAACGGACACGAGGCGATCGCCGAATTCAGCGTGTAGCCACACCAGCGAGCGCGCGATCCAAGCGGCCGTTCGCTCCGGGTCAGCGTGGCCTGCCCGCGATGGGTCGTCGGGCCGGAAGTACTTCGGGGAAGCGCTGAGGATGCCTTCGACCGCCAGGACAGCGTTAGATCGAATTCTGGCGGGCAGTTTCCAGACCACATCGTCCTTCGTGCATGTCCCTAGCAGGAACTCGACCTTGCGGCCCGGATCGGCATTCGGGGTGTCCTTGTCCCGCCGCCAGTGAATGAACATCGCGCGGATCTCCCCATGGCTCTTGAGTTTCTGGAAGCGAAGGACCGCGAACATGATGATCGACCCAGGCGGCGCTGATCCTCTCAAATAGGCTATAAGCAAAAATGGGTATGTAAAGTCCAAAAATTGGAAATTGTGTACTCACTATACTTTTGTCCCAAAAGTCGTTCGTCGCTCTACGAAGCGAAATAGGCTCACATCTTCACCAATGCGCGGATCGCTTCTGGATGTGATAGTGGGTGGGTTGAATTTTGCGCGGAACGCATCTCTGGCGAATCGCTAGCAAAGAGATCGTAGTTCCTACAGTGATATTGGTTCGCACTGTTATGTGGTGTATATTGCGATCCCATAAGCACATGTGAATCGCTAGACATGCTAAAGCTCGAATCGCTCACAGAAGAAGATAAGCATAAGCGGCTGCTGAAGCAGCTGGCCCGGGAGGACGCGGATCGCCGTCGCTCCGCGAAGAGGGCCGCGGACAACCAAAAGGCCGGCTGGATCCGAGTGACAGTCCTCGTACCCAAGGAGGATGCCGCTCGGACCCGGGAGGATGCCAAACAACGACGCAGCGCGTGGGCCCAACGCCAGAAGCACACCGAGGCGGTCAGCGGGTCGGATGAGCAAGAGCAGCAGCTACCGCTGTTCGAAGCCCCTCAGATCAAGTGGTACTTCGCTGGTGAGAAAGTGCCAGGATAGGCCTGTGCACCCGGCGCCGCCTCGGCGGCGCTCCTCGAAGCATCTTGGGTCCGACCCAACCCGCCACCTTCGGCTTGGCTCTGCGCAGGATCTCTGCGAGGAAGCCGACGGCGAGCAGGCCCTGCGTCCTCGCGAGAGCCAGAAGCTCGTCACGGCCCGGATCGAAGCCCGAGGAAAGGCGGCTGATCTCCTCGACACCGCACACGGCTGACCGAACCGCGTCGAGCGCGTGGGACAGCCCCGGTGTGTCCCTCGCCGCATTCCGTCGGAGGGCCAGCAGATGCGCTTCGGCGGTGCGCAGCGCCGTGTCGTCCGAAGCGCCAGAGCCAGCGGCGCTCCCGATCACGACGGCAAGCGCTTGGACCGCCGGAGCAAAGCAGGGCAGCAGACCCAAGCCGGAGGCCTGATCGGCATCGTTCGTCATATCGTCCATCCGCGTGCGCCTACCGCATGGCTCGGCCCGTGCCACCACCCACGCGGATTCTGGGGTGTGCGCTTCGTTCAAGGTCGACCGCTGCCCCTCGGCAGCCTTCTGAGGGTTCCATTTTCCTCGAATCTGACAGGGTTAGAACCTCAGTAGGCGTGCTGGTTACGCTTTTGACCCCTCCCCCCTGATGAAACGCAGGCCCGGCTTGTCCGCGTCGGTCGGGGAGGGGGTCACCACGCCGCGCCAGTCGGATCCACGCGAGCCACTCGGCCGCGACGATCCGGAGCACGTTCGTATCGTTGCGAAAGCCGGTGATCGCCCGCTCCTCGACGGTCAGCAGTCCGTGCCGGCGCGCCTCGCGGATGGCGTTCTTGACCGTCGAGCGGCACACGCCCGCGACCGCAGCCATGTTCTCGATCGACAGCCGGCAGTCCTTCCGCCTGGTGGTCTCAGCCGCCACGAGGGCGAGGACCGCCTGCTCGGCCAGCGTGAACCGAGCCGCGAGCCCTGGCGGGAGCCGCCCCGAGGCGGCCCAGCGGCGACGGCGCTCCATCGAGGCATCCGTGCGCGGGCGCGAGCCGACGGCCCTCCTGGCGGATCCTGCTCGATCCTGGATGGGCGCACTATCGTCTGGGTTAGGAACTCTCGCCGCCGGCAGGGAGAACCGCCGGGCGGCCGGCGCATCGGTCCGTGCTTCGATTAGCCCGGACAATGCCTCGGCCTCGGCCTCTGTGACCGTTCCGTCCCCGAACGCGCGCCACAGCAGCGCTGTCACCTGGGGCAAGGTGATTCGGTCGGCCGCCTCGATCGCGCGGCGGATCTCATCTGCGAACACGTATCTCGGCCCTTTCCACAGGGCCACAGGGGGACGATCGGCGGCGCAGGCTGTGCGCTCCGTTCAAGACAAGCCGGTATCGTTGCCAGAACCGGGGTTCTGACTTGACGCCCGAGGGCGCTTCATGGCTTGTGGGGGCTGGAAAATCGGTCCCACAGACCATCTCGAATTCGACAGCCTCGACCTTGCCGGGTCGGGGCTGTTGGCTTTTCAGGGTCCTACTGCGGCGGTCGGTGCTCCTGGTGATGCCGGCGACTCGCGCAAGGCGCGTTCCGACCGGACATGGCATGTCGGCCGGAGCGCACGGCTAAGTCAACGCTAGGGAATGAACAGCGCGCCGATACCGGCTGGACCTTCAACCCTAGCGGACCTGAGGAAGGCTGGTGTCATCACCAGCAGAGGGGTCATCGCGGTAATCGACGCCTACATACGGCAACCCGCCAGCTGGGCCCTACCACTTCCTAGGGGTCACAGGACCCGCCGCGAGCTGACCCGCGCCGAGTGGACCGAGCTGAAGGGCATGCTGCGATTGAAGTCGGAGCTGCAGTGCGCCTGGATGCTGAAGGAGCTCTACGGGTTCAAGTATGCCGAGCGGGCTTCCGCGCAGCTCGATCGGTTCGACAAGCGCGACCAGGGTCGCTGGACCGAGGTGATGCAGCCGATGGGCCGCGCGCTGGAGATGTCCGGTAATACGAGGTCGAGATCCTCAACTGGCACCGGGGGATATAGGACAACAGCTTCACCGAGAGCATAAACGGCCGGTAACAGCTGATCGACGCCGGGTGGGCCGGCGTGCGGTTCGAGACCGTGCGGGTGAAGACCCTCCTGCGCTACGGCAGCCTCCTGGATCAAGACTACCTCGATCGGGTCTGACCGCCCGCGCTACGGCTTCTTCCCGTCGTACCCTCACGCTTCCTCGATCGCCGCCTCCCGCCCTCCGGTGCTGTGATACCACGGTCCTTTGGTGCGTCAAAACCGAAGCACCATGGTACTAAGGCACCATCGCATAACAGTGCGTTAACACTTCGGTGCGAGCGTGCGGTGATGCAGTGGTGCAGCAGCACCATCGTGCGGAGGTATTGCGGTGCCATGGTCCAGGTGATCGCTGTTGTCGGGCGCAAGGGCGGGATCGGAAAAACGACCGTCGCGGTCCACCTCGCGGGCGAACTCGCCGCGCGGGGGAAGCGCGTTCATCTCGTGGACGCCGACCCTCAAGGCTCGGCCGCCCAATGGGCCGCGCCGGGTAACCTCCGCCTCCCTGTCGACCATCTGCCGGTCACGGTGGACAGCCTCAAGGCGTGGGTCGGGCAGGTGCGGAAGGTGGCGGCCGAGATCCTGATCCTCGATTGCCCGCCGCACCTCGACGCCGCGCTTGGCGCTGCCGTGGGCCTCGCGGACCTGGCTATCCTGCCGTGCGGTCCCTCCGGCCTCGACATGATGGCGATGAGCGAGGTGCTGGCCGTGATCCGTCGGGCCCGTGAGCACCGCGCAGGCAAGCCGGCCGCGCTCATCGTTCCGAACCGGGTAGACCGGCGGACGGCCGAGGGGCGCGAGATCGTGGAGGAGCTGGGCAAGCTGGGCGAGCCCGTAGGCCCGGCGCTGGCGTACCGGTCCGCCTTCGTGCGGGCCTTCAACACCGGCGACACAGTGGGATCCTTCGCTACCGGTTCGCCGGCTGACAGCGAGGTGAAGGCAGTGGCGGACGTGATCGAGAGGGTACTAGCGTGACTGGCAAGAAGACGGGTTCGGGCCTCGGCGCGCGGATGGCGGCCACCCCGGCGGTGAGCGCTGTGGCCGCTGGCTTTGCCGCCGCCACGGAAGGCGAGGGGTTGGGGGGCCCTGATAAGTCGGAGGCCGCGGCAAAGGCTGAGGTGGTGGCGCTGAACATCCGCCTGCCGAAGGCGCTCCACCGGACTCTTCGAGAGATCGCATTCAAGGATGAGACCAGCATCAACGCGATCCTGATCCAGGCCGCGGAAGCATGGTTGGCAAAGTCACGATGACATCGCACCGTAGTACTTCGATGCTGATGCACCATCACACCACAGTGCGGTAGCACCATGTGGCCGAACCCGAAACCCTCGCTCTCGCGATCGAGCGCGTTGAGGTCCGCCGATCGAGTGCTCGAAATAGGCCATGGCGCTCCATGTATGGGCGGGCAGCCTGACGCCATGGTGCTCAGGAGCCGAACAGGGTCGGCACCCCCGACCCTTCACCAGAATTCCTAGAAAGCTGTAGCTAGAAAGCGAAGGGGCCCGCCTGGTGTCAGCAACCCGATCCTAACCCGTCACCGCCGATGGCCACCCCCGCGGGAGACCCCGCCTGCTACAGCGCTGTGGAGGGCGCGCAGGCGGGATCTCCCGCTTTCGTTCAGCTACACCACTCCAAGGGACACGACCGACAGGACATATCAGGTGCCCGTCTCCTCCGGAGGCGGGCGTTCTTCGTTCGTGGCGCCTCTCAGTGGCGCGCATGCAGCCTTCGACGGTTCCGGTTGTGCATCGGCCAGGCCACCCCGCCCAGGGGTGTAGCGGGCGAGCCCGTCAGCAAGGCCCAAGCGCGAGCGCGCCCTACTGGCGGGCCTGGCAGTCGTCCTCTGAACCCGCCGCTTCTCCGGGCCACGGACCACAATGAAGCTCGGCCGAGGAGATTTCTTCATTCATGAGTACGGCTCGACAGAGTCGCAAGTGTCTGCCGTAACGAGGCAGCCTCCGCGATGTCTAAGCGCGCCAGACATGCTGCCTGCGCTTGCTCCCACAGCGGAATGGTGTCGTCGAGGAGAGAGCGACCCGGACCTGTTAAACGCACGCGTCGAGCGCGTCGGTCCTGAGAGTCTGGTTCAATCGTGATCAATCCACGCTTCTCAAGCAATTTGACGTTGGCCGTAAGAGTGCTTTTGTCGAGGGCAAGCTCGTCTGCCAACTCACGCATAGTCGGCGGATTGCCAAGCGCAAGTGTAGTAAGCAGTGTGAACTGCCAGTTCGATAGACCGACGGCTCGGAATACCGAGTCGAACTCGCGCCCAATCACGCGTGCAGCGCGCTGGACAGCCACACAGATACAGGCCTGCTCGATGGCTGCTGCGGTATCGGGAGTCATGCGGGAGGGCGTGGACACGTTGTGGTTCCAAAACAAGTATCGGTACAAGCTACATGCATATGGGTGGAGCAAGCGCTCATGCGAGCGTCGTTCGCTGCGGAGCCCCACCCCCAGATAGTTTGATATCATATCATGTGCGGTCGCGCACATCCATCTCCCAAATATGGTTTTATATAAAACTTACTCACCGAGCGGAACCACACCCTGCCCGGACAACCCGCAGCAGACACCCGCTCAAACTGAATGGAGACCACAATGTTTACACGCACCGCTTTCGTGATCGCCTCGGTTTTCGCCGCTGCCACACTGCCGGCTGCCGCCCAAGAAAGCCGCACCTTCTCCGCCTGGGGCCATGAGTTCATCCGGCCAGAGGTCGGCCAACCGCTCAACGCGCCCCGCATCTCGCGCAGTGAAGGTGCTGTTTCGCTGCCCAGGAAGGCGCGAGAGACCGCTTACACCTCCTCTTCGGGATTGCCCGCCGTTACGGCGTCAGGAGCTCAGACGCCGGTCAGCCGGACCATCAACGTTTGGGGCGCGCGCATCGAAGTCCCGGTGCGGTAACGTTCGTCACCCTCAATTCAACCGGTGGAGGTGTGCGTCACCTCCACCGCTACGGCTTCATCACGGAGAATATCCATGCCTCTGCATTCCCAAACGTCGGGCCGAAGTGGCTACCCAGTTAGCGTTGCTCAAGGGCTGACTATTGTCGATCGCCACGGAGATCGCCTGATCCAGGTTGCGCTCTACGCCTCACTCGTCGTTATTTACGCGTGGTTCGGCGGTATGAAGTTCACCGCGTACGAGGCCGAGGGGCTGGTACCGCTGGTCAGCAACAGCCCGTTGCTGAGCTGGTTCTACAGCATCTTCAGCGTGCGCAGTTTCTCGGCCTTCCTCGGCGTGCTGGAACTCAGCATCGGCGCACTGATCGCCGCGCGGCTCGTCAATCCTGCGCTGTCGGCGCTCGGAGGCTTCCTCTCAGCCGGCCTCTTCACGACGACGCTGAGCTTCATGGCCTCGACGCCCGGAGTTGCCGCCCCGGAGATCGGCTTCCCCGCCATCTCGGTTCCGATCGGTCAGTTCCTGCTCAAGGACGTGGGCCTGCTCGCCATTTCGCTTTGGATCGCCGTCGACTCTCTCAAGGCGATCCGCCTCGGCCGCAGCTGACTTGCACTGCTTCGTGTCACCGCTCGATCATCAGGAGATTGACTATGCAACGTATCGCTTCCGTCGATCCGGTCACGGCGACCGGTAATGCCAAGGACCTACTCGACGGCGTAGGCAAGAAACTCGGCGTCGTGCCGAACCTCTACAAGGTTCTGGCGCAGAGCCCAGCCGGCCTTGAAGGCGTGCTCGCCTTCTCCGGGGCGCTCGCACGCGGTACCCTCGACGCTGCGACGCGTGAGCGGATCGCTCTGGCGATCGCGAACGTCAATGGCTGCGACTACTGCAACGCAGCTCACACAGCCCTCGCCAAGCGCCACAAGCTCGAAGAAGCGGAGATCGCGGCCAACCGAGAAGGCCGGTCGACCGATGCCCGTGCCGACGCAGCGGTCACTTTCGCCCGCAAAGTCGCGGTGACCCGCGCTGATGTGACGGAGGCCGACGTCGCGGCCTTGCGCGCAGCCGGCTACACCGATGCGCAGACCGTTGAGATCGTGTTGCACGTGGCAGCGAACGTGCTGACAAACTACGTCAACGAGGTGTTCAAGACCGAGGTCGACTTCCCGCATGCAGGATCGGCCAAGCGCATCGCGAATTGACGCCGGTCGCAGCCGGAGCCTGTGTGTGGGCTCTGGCTGCGCCACAATCGGATGAGCGGCTTGAACCGTCCCGGGTGAATAAAAGGCCGGCATCGTCGCCGAGAATGATGGGCCGGGCACCTCGATCAGCGCGGTGCCACGCCGACACGGACTTAGCGAGACTTCGCTGAGGCAGGGAGAAGGCGGCACGAGACCTTGGGAGCACTCGTGCCGCAAGTCACAAGGTGCAAGGAGCGTCGAGACTGGACGCGCCGACTTGTTCCCGAGATGGAACAACGGGGACATGTAAGAACAGTATGACAGGGTTATGACGATGACAGCACGCACCCTATCGAAAGTTGTCAGTAAGCTCGGTCTAAAGCCTTCTAGCTCTTACGCTTGCTATTCTTTCGTGGTTTGAAGGGTATCAGGGTGTCGCATTCATCGGAAGAACGCTCAACAAGCGCAAATGCGTGAAGGTGTTTATTACGCTCTGTGTTCACGTCGAGGCTATCCAATAGCGCGTAGAAGGCGGCCCGCACGATCTCCTTCTTGGAGACTGGAGATACCCGTCCCGCCCAAGGCCTGGACGAGATCATCGACCGCCCGAGTGGAGATGCCCTGGATGTAGGCCTCCTGGATTACGGCTGTCAGCGCCTTTTCGGTCATCCGGCGCGGCTCGAGGAAGCTCGGGAAGTAGCTGCCCGTCCGCAGCTTCGGGATGCGCAACTCGACGGTGCCGGCCCGCGTCTGCCAGTCTCGGTCACGATACCCGTTGCGCTGGGCCAGCCGCTCCGGGCTCTTCTCGCCGTGGGCCGCGCCGGTCAGGCCGCCCACCTCCAGTTCCATCAGACGCTGCGCGGCAAAGCCGATCATCTCGCGCAGCACATCCGCGTCCGCACTCTTCTCAGCCAGGGCGCGCAGGCTCATAACGGCATCGGTCATCGGGGGTCTCCCGGGTTCGGGGTGGGTGTCAGCAACCCGATCCTAATCCGTCACCGCCGATGGCCACCCCCGCGAGAGATCCCGCCTGCTACAGCGCTGTGAGGGCGCGCAGGCGGGCTCTCCCGCTCTCGGTCAGCTACACCACTCCAAGGGACACGACCCGAAGCAGCTCCGTCTCAAGCTCGGCGGCCTGCAAGGACAGATTGGGCAGATCTCTTCTCAGATGCGCTGCCGGCCACCGCAGAAGGTCAAGCTGCCGGCGCACCCGAGCTGAACGGCTAACGCCCTGCCAAGGCATTCACTACGCGGTAACCTAGCATCAGGCGGGGCGTACCTGACGGCCCTGCGGTCAACCGGAAAACAGAAAGCCCGGCACCTCCTGCCTCGCTTGGGTTCGCACCAAGCGGCCGGGCGAACGAAAACGGCCGCCCCGCGAGTGGCGAGAAGGCCGTCGCACCCTTCTGCTTTGCGGCAGCGCTAGGCGGCAGACTGGTAGTGGGGGATGATGCCGGCAGCTGGCGCGGGTCGGTCGCTCACGCCCGCTCGACCGTCTTGGCGTCGGTCGGGTCCCCTCTCCGACATGCCATGTAGGCGCTGGCGACCTCCCGCAGGAAGTCGGTCGGCATGGTACCATAGACCGGTGACGGGGGATTGCTTCCCGAGATCGTCCGCAGATCGGGACCCGGCCACGTGAAAAGGTTTGCCTCGTTCACGACGACCCACTGGCGATGCTCGTCGAGACCAGATGCCGCCTTCACCTCCGCCGGGATCTCCACGGCGGCGGCATCGGACTGCGGCGGTGAGTGGGTGATCACCAGGGCGAGCACCCGACCCGATTGGACTGACACGATGACGACTGGGTGAGGGTCGTCAGAAACCTCGTGTCCGTCCTCCTGATCTTGATGAAAAAGATAACAGTGACGAACAATCAGGCCACGACTTGGGGCTGGCAACATGTCTTCTCCGCGCGGTTAATATTCATTTCTTCTCTCCAACATACTTTTCTGAAATAAAACTCTCTAGATCGTCAATGAATTCTTGAGGCGTATCTTCTGACTTTAGTGAAATAAGATCGCGCTTGGTTAGGCGGTTGTACTCTTCAAACGACAAGATGACGTTCCGGTCACGACCGTGCTTACTTACAATAACAGGGCTCGTTAGAGCCATGTCGGCATAGAGAGAGAACTGCCGCACCACATCGGCGGAGGACACTCTCACAGGTTCAAACTTGGCCAATCTGGATCTCGTTGGCATTCTTAGGAATGCGTAAAATACATATTTTGTGAGGTCTTGTCAAGGCCGCGCTTCAGGTATGGCGCGAGGGCGGATCTCCCATTGGAACGTATGGGGCGTGAAGCGCACGCGCATCGATCTGACCGACACGCGCCAGCTCTAACCCCTCGTCCTCGTCTCAGAGACGGGCCCGCTGTCGAAAAAGACGGAGCGGGCGAGGAGCAGGAAGGTATGGCCGGTCTATATACGATAATGTCCTTTATCAGACGTATTAGCAAAGATCGGCGATTAGCTAAATTCATATTGCTTTTAGCTAAAAGCTAGAATATCAAGGGGTCGATTGAGCGGGAGGACCCACATGACGACGACCGAGGCGATGAGGAGGATCAAGGATGCCATCGAGGCCTCGCCTCGGAATGGCTACATTGCCGAGCTCCATCTGCAGGTCATTAAATATGCAGGCGTGCTCGACGGTGTGACCGGCAGAGAGTTCTGCGAAGCTGTGGGGCTGACCCCAGCGTTCGGAACCGAGTTCGCGAAAATGCGCAAGATTGCGGGCAGGCTCGTGGAGGCCGGGCTCGACGTGGACCGGATATGACGACCGCCCTGGATGTGACCGAAGGCGATCCAGGAACGGGTCGGCTTCTCACGCTCGCCGTCACACATGCTCCCACCTTGGTCGCCGCGGCCGGCGAGCGCGCCGCCTATCGCTTTCTGGAGTTCTTCACCGCACAGATCCGCAATCCGCACACCCGGCGCGCCTACGCCAGGGCCGTGGGTGAGTTCTGCGCCTGGCTGGACACGTACGGCCTGCCGTCGATCACGGCCGTCAGTTCGATCCACATCGCCGAAATCCACGTCTTATTTTGGCCGAGATCGGGCTCATTTTCCGCGGCGCTCAACGCATCGCAAAAAACAAGGGAATGCGATCCACGATGAAGGTCACCAACCGGTCCGTTGCCGTCTGCCTCGCCACCGTCATCGGCGCGTTCGTCGCGCTGCCCGCCCAGGCCCAGAGCGGCCAAGCCTCCTGGTACGGAAGCGGCCGCAAGACGGCCAACGGCGAGCGGTTCAACCCGAACGGATACACCGCCGCCCACCGCCACCTGCCCTTCGGCACCCGCGTGCGCGTGACGAACCGCGCCAACGGCCGCTCCGTGGTGGTGCGCATCAACGACCGGGGGCCCTTCGTCGGCGGCCGTGTGATCGATCTCGCCCGCGGCTCCGCCCGCGCCATCGGCATGTCGGGCACGAGCTACGTCTCGCTCAACGTGGTGCGCTGAAGCGCGCGACGCTCCAAGCTCTGGATGGCACGGAGACGTTGCCGGGGAACCGAGCCCTTCCCATAATCCTCTTACGGTCGATGAAGGGC
>NZ_JBIBWD010000033.1:0-15825 GCF_043080985.1 Streptomyces sp. NPDC014894 | reverse complement strand
ACGCGGCGTATGTGATCTACACGTCCGGTTCCACGGGCCGTCCCAAGGGCGTCGTGGTCTCCCATCGGGGCCTCGGCAACCTGGTCGCCGCCCAGCGGGCCAGGCTGGATGTGGGAGCCGGATCGCGGCTGCTGCAACTGGCGTCGCTGAGCTTCGACGCCTCCGTGTGGGAGCTGTGCACCGCACTGCTCTCGGGTGCGGCGCTGGTGGTGGCCGACGCGGATCAGCTGCCGCCGCACGGATCGCTGGAAGAGGTGACGAGCCGCTACGGCGTGACCCATCTGCTGGTGCCGCCGTCGGTGCTCGCGCCGGTGCGGCAGCTGCCGGACAGCGTGGTCGGACTCGTCGTGGGAGGCGAGGCGTGCCCGCCGTCGCTGGTCGAGCGCTGGTCCTCGCAACTGCGTCTCGTCAACGCCTACGGGCCGACCGAGGTCACCGTCATGGCCTCGCTGAGCGAGCCGCTGACGCCTGCGGGCGAGGACAGCCCCGTCTCGATCGGAGGGCCGCTGCTCAACACCCGGGCCTATGTGCTCGACGGTTTCCTTCAGCCGGTGCCGGTGGGTGTGGCCGGGGAGCTGTATGTGTCGGGTCCGGGTCTGGCCCGGGGCTATCTGGGCCGGGCTGGTCTGACGTCCGAGCGGTTCGTGGCCAGTCCGTACGGGCGTGGGGAGCGGATGTACCGGACGGGGGACCTGGTGCGGTGGACGGCCGGCGGTGAGCTGGTCTTCGCCGGGCGGGCGGACGAGCAGGTGAAGATCCGCGGGTTCCGGGTGGAGCCGGGGGAGATCGAGTCCGTGCTCGCCGGTCATGACACCGTCGACCGGGCCGCGGTCATCGTCCGCGAGGACCGGCCCGGAGCCAAGCGGCTCGTCGCCTATGTCGTCCCCCGGACCGAGGCCGGAATCGACGTACCGGCGCTGCGGCAGTTCGCGGCCCAGCGGCTGCCCGACTACATGGTCCCCGCGGCCACGGTCGTCCTGGACGCCCTGCCGGTCACGGTCAACGGCAAGCTCAACCGCAAGGCGCTGCCCGCCCCGGACCTCGCGGGGCTGGAGGGCCGCGCCGCCGCCACTCCCACCGAGGAAGCGCTCTGCGAACTCTTCGCCGAGGTGCTCGGCCTCGAACGGGTCGGCGCCGACGTCTCGTTCTTCGACCTCGGCGGCGACTCACTGATCGCCATGCGGCTGATCGCGCTGATCCGCAATGTGCTCAACGCGGAAGTCAGCATCAGGGCGCTCATCGGTGCGCCCACCGTGGAGGCGGTGGCCCGGTCGCTCACCGGCGGCCCCGGCGCCGACGACACCGGCCTGCTGCTGCCGATCAGGACCGAGGGCGATCAGCCGCCCCTGTTCTGCGTCCATCCGAGCACCGGACTGAGCTGGTGCTACACCGGCCTGGCGGAGCATCTGCCGTCCGACCGGCCCGTCTACGGCCTCCAGGCCAGAGGCTTCGGCGCGGACGAGGAGACGCCGCCGACCCTGGAGGAGATGGCCGCCGACTACGCCGACCGGATCCGGGCCGTCCAGCCCGCCGGGCCCTACCACCTCCTCGGCTGGTCCTTCGGCGGGACCACGGCGCAGGCCGTGGCCACCCGTCTCCAGGAGCTGGGGGAGGAGGTCGCCCTGCTGGTCAGCCTGGACGGCTACCCGAACCCCGCCGAGCCCCCGCACGGCGTGCCGGAAGGCGCTCCCGGGGACGCCGGCGCCGCGCCGCGGAACAGGGTCCGGATGCTGCGCGAGATCCACGAGGTGAACGCACGCAATGTGCGTCTCCTGCACGAGTTCACCCCCCGTGTCTACCGGGGCGACCTGATGCTCTTCATCGCATCCGAAGGAAATCCGGCAATCGGGCAGACGGCAGGGTCGCCGAACAGTTGGACACCCTATGTGGATGGGATCGTGGAGAGCGTCACGGTCAAGTCCGATCACGACGGAATGATGAAGCCGACGCCCCTCGCGGAAATCGGACGTCTGATTTCCGCACGACTCCAGGACAGGGGAGTGTAAATGGACGACAGGGTGGGTCCCGCAGAGGGACGGGAAACCGACCGTAAGAAGCAGTTGCGCATGGCCGTAGCGGTCGGCGTGGGCTCGGGGCTGTCCGTCGCCCTCGTGGTCGCCGGACTGGCCTTCGCGTTCGACTCGGCCGGTTCGTCCGACGGGGACAACAAGCCCGCCGGCGCCGCGGCCTCGCCGTCGGAGAAGGTGGACGACGAGAAGTACATCGCCAATCTCGCCTTCTCCAAGTGCCTTCGGGCACAGGGCGTGGAGAAATTCCCGCTGCCCGAGACCAATGGTTCGATCAGGCTTGAGGCGTCCTCCGGGATAGACGTCAACACCAAGGAGTTCAAGCAGGCCGAGGAAACCTGCCGCAAGCAGGCGCCACCGGTCGGACAGAAGCAGAGCAGGCCCCCGGACGCGCCCAAAATCGACGCGACGAAATATGTCGCCTGTATGCGGGAGAACGGCCAGCCCGACTTTCCCGAGCCCGACGAGGGGGGAATGTTCATGGGAATCGACCTGAACACCCCCGAGTACAAGGCGGCGCAGAAGAAGTGCGTCAAGTTCATGCCCGTGCTCGGCGGTCCCCCCGCGGCCACCTCCTAGTCCGGCCCTCCCGGCCCCGGTCCGCCGCCCCCCTCGGCGGACCGGGGCCCTTCTCGTGCGCCGTGACCCGGCCGGAGCGCCGGCACGGATGCGGGCACGCCCTCGCGTACGGCCGCCGTGACCCGGGCCGGTGCGGGCAGGTCCTCCCCGTACGGCCGTGACCTCGGCCGGAGCGCGCCGCCAAGAGCGAAACCGTGCTGAAACCGCGGCCTCCGTAGAAAGGACCACGAGACGGAAGTCCGGCACCGAGCCGTCGGGCGGACGCAGGTCATCGAGTTATGGAGAGTCACATGACAGTCACATCCCTCCGTGCGGCCGACCGGAGCAGGACCGGTACGAGCCGGCTGCGCCGGACCACCGCGATGGCCGTCCTGCTGACGTCCGTCACCCTGCTCGTCGGAGCCTGCGGGGACGACGGGAAGGACAAGCCCCCGGTGGCCAGCGTGCCGTCGGCGAAGCAGACCTCCGAGGGCGCCGCCGAGGAAGCGGGCAAGGGCGACCCGGTCGCGTACGCCAAGTGCATGCGCCAGAACGGCGTGGAGGACTTCCCGGACCCGCGGTCCGGCGGCGGCATCACCCTCCCGAAGGGCGTCGACCCGCAGTCCGACGCCTTCAAGAAGTCGGAGGAGGCGTGCAAGGAGCACCGGCCGACCCGGGGCTCCGTCGAGGTGCCGGGCGGCAATGAGTGGAGCAGCGACGACCAGGTCAAGTTCGCCCAGTGCATGCGCAAGAACGGGCTCTCCGACTTCCCCGACCCCGACGCCGAGGGCGGCGTGATCCTCGGGCAGGACACCGGAGTGGACCCCAAGTCCGAGCAGTTCAAGAAGGCCGACGAGGCCTGCAAGCAGTACAAGCCGCAGGGCGCTCCGGCTCCCGGCGCTGAGGGCGGAAACTGACCGTGACCACTGCAGAGATCTCCACCGAGGGCGCGGAGAGCGCCCCGCCGCCCGATGAGCCGGAGCAGCGCCCCCGGGCGCGCCACCGCCGGCGCGGACGGACCGCGGCGATCGTCGTCGCCCTGGTCGCGGCGGGCGGGGTGGGGGTGGCCGTGGCCGGCCCCCTCGACGCCCGGAGCGACGACACCACCGTCAGCAGCAAGGACACCGCGACCAGCACCGCCAAGGTGACCAAGGGCACGCTGTCCTCCCGCACCCAGCAGAACGGCACCCTGGGCTACGCCGGTTCGTACGACGTGGTCAACAAGACCAGCGGCACGGTCACCCGGGTGCCCGCCGTGGGCCAGGTGATCCGCGAGGGCAAGCCGCTGTACTGGGTCGACGGCGAGCCGGTGATCCTGCTGAAGGGCGCCAGAACGCCGGTCTACCGGGCGCTGGAGCGCGGCGACGAGGGCGAGGACGTCAAGCAGCTCAACGCGGCGCTCGTCGAACTCGGCTACGCCACCGACGAGCAGATCGACCCCGACTCCGACTACTTCAGCCGGCAGACGCGCTGGGCGCTCAAGAAGCTCCAGGACGACATCGGCGTGGAGGAGACCGGCAAACTCGGCCTCGGACAGGCGCTGTTCCTGCCGGTCGACGAGATCCGCGTGACCAAGGTCGACGCGATCGTCGGCGGCTCCGCGGCCCCCGGCAAGCCCATCATCCAGGGCTCGTCGACCGGCCGTCAGGTCACCGTCGAACTCAACGCGAGCCAGCAGTCCGACGTGAAGGTCGGCGACAAGGTGACCATCACGATGCCCGACGACACCTCGACGCCCGGGGTGGTGTCGTCCGTCGGCAAGGTGGCCAAGCAGGGCGACAGCAAGACCACCATCGACGTCACCATCAAGCCGACCAAGCCGAAGGTGACCGGCCGGCTCGACAAGGCGCCCGTCCAGGTCGCCATCGTCTCCGACACCGTGAAGGACGTGCTGTCGGTGCCCGTCGACGCGCTGCTGGCCCTGGCGGGCGGCGGGTACGCGGTCGAGGTGGTCAAGGCGGACGGCACCCGTGAGCTGATCCCGGTGGAGACCAAGCTCTTCGACGGCAGCGCGGGCCGGGTCGAAGTGAGCGGCGACCGGCTCCGGGCCGGTCAGGATGTCGTGGTGCCGGGCTCATGACCGAGACGACGACCGAAGAGAGAGCGACCGGCCGGCGCGGGCCCGGCGAGCCGGTCATGCAGCTCGACCGGGTCACCAAGGTCTACCCCGGGGTCTCGCCCGTGGTGGCGCTCGACAAGGCCACCTTCACCATCCACCGCGGCGAACTCGTGGCCATCGTGGGCCCCTCGGGCTCCGGCAAGTCGACCCTGCTCCAGGTCATGGGCAGTCTCGACCGGCCCAGCTCCGGCACGGTCCGGATCGTCGGCGACGATGTCGCCAAGATGTCGGACCGGGCCCTGGCCCGGCTGCGGTCCTCCCGGATCGGCTTTGTGTTCCAGCAGTTCTTCCTGGCCCAGCACGCCACCGCGCTGGAGAACGTCGCCGACGGAATGCTGTACTCCGGCGTCCGGCACTCGGCCCGTACGGACGCGGCGACCATCGCCCTGACCAGGGTCGGACTCGGCCACCGGATCAAGCACCGGCCGGCCGAGCTGTCGGGCGGCGAGCGCCAGCGGGTCGCGATCGCCCGGGCCCTCGTCGGCAATCCCGCGATCGTGCTCGCCGACGAGCCCACCGGCAACCTCGACAGCGTCAACGGCGCGGCGATCTTCAACCTGCTGCGGGAGCTGAACGCGGAGGGCACGACCATCGTCGTGATCACCCATGACCGGGATCTCGCCACCCAGCTGCCGCGGCGCATCGAAGTCCTCGACGGCCGCATCGTCACCGACGTCGGCCCGGCGGACGGGCCGGGGTCCACGGAAAGGCGCCCGACATGACCCTCACGGCTCCACCCTCCGGGCGGATGCACCCGGCCGATGTGGCCAGGACCGCCAGCGTCGGGCTCCGCACCCGGCGGATGCGGGCCGCGCTCTCGGCGCTCGGCATCGCGATCGGCGTCGCGGCGATGGTGGCGGTGCTCGGTCTGTCGGCCTCCTCGCAGGCCGGACTCCTCGCCGAGATCGACAAGCTGGGCACCAATCTGCTGCGGGTGGCCCCCGGCCAGACCCTCAGCGGCGAGGACGCCAAACTGCCCGTCGAGGCACCGGCGATGATCGACCGCATCGGCCCGGTGGAGAACGTCCAGAGCACCGGCAACACCAAGGCGTCCGCCTACCGCAACCAGCACATCCCCAAGGCGAACACCAACGCCATCTCGGTGACCGCCACCAGCCTCGGGCTGCCCGGGGCGGTGCGCGCGTCCGTCGCCGAGGGCCGGTTCCTGAACAAGGCCACCGCCGAGCAGCCGGTCGCCGTCCTCGGCGCGACCGCCGCCAAGCGGCTGGGCATATCGCGGATCCACTCCGGGGCCCGGATCTGGGTCGGCGGACAGTGGTTCTACGTCGTCGGCATCCTCGAATCCGTACGGCTGACGCCCGAGATCAACGCGGCGGTGATGGTCGGCTGGCCGGCCGCCGAGAAGTACCTCGACTTCGACGGCCACCCGTCCACGGTCTACGTACGCGCCGACACCGACCAGGTGACGGACGTACAGAAGGTCCTCGCCGCGACGGCCAACCCGGAGAAGGCCGAGGAGGTCAAGGTCAGCCAGCCCTCGGCCGCGCTCGAAGCCCGGGCCGCGACCCAGTCCGCGCTCAACGGGCTCTTCCTCGGCCTGGGGGCCGTGGCCCTGCTCGTCGGCGGGATCGGGGTCGCCAACACCATGGTCATCTCGGTGCTCGAACGCCGGTCGGAGATCGGGCTCCGGCGCGCGCTCGGCGCGACCAAGGGGAACATCCTGGTCCAGTTCCTGTCCGAGGCGGTGCTGCTCGCCGCGCTCGGCGGTGTCGCGGGAGTGGCCCTGGGCAGTCTGGCCACCGCCGTCTACGCCCAGATCAAGGGGTGGGAGACGGTGGTCCCGGTGCTCGCCTGGGGCGGCGGACTCGTCGCGGCCGTCGCCATCGGCGCGCTCGCCGGACTGCTCCCCGCGCTCCGCGCCGCCCGGCTCCAGCCCACCGAGGCGCTCCGCATCGCATGACGCCACCGTGCCCGGCACGCGGCCGGCCCAGGCCGCGTGCCGGGCACCGGCATGCCGAGGCGGGGCACGGAGGAACACGGAGGAAGACGTGTCCCCACACATTCCCCTCATGGCGCTGACCGCCGGCCTGCTGGTGATCACCGCCATGGTCGCGGCGCTCGTTCTGAGCTGTACGTCCGGCGAGCCGCGCGCGTCTCGCGAGCGCCCGCCGGGTCCGCCGGGTCCGCCGGTCGGACGGCGCGTCGACCGCGCGGTCCTCGCGGGGTTCCTCTCCGGCGGGGGAGCGGTCGCCACCCGGGCGATCCGGGGAGCCACCCAGGCCGACGGGAACGACCGGGAGAGCATCCTCGAGGCGACGGCCGAGCTGCTCGCGGAGGTCATGCACCGCAACGCGCTCACCGTCGACGACGTCATCTCCGTCCTGTTCACCGCGACCCCGGACCTGACGGCCGAGTTCCCCGCCCTCGCCGCGCGCACCTCCGGCCTCCACGACGTGCCCCTGCTCTGCGCCGTCGAGATCGACGTCCCCGGCGCACCGCCCCGAGTCGTCCGGCTGCTGGTCCACGCCGACACCGGCCGCCCCCGCGCCCAGATCCAGCACGTCTATCTGCGCGGCGCGCCGGAACCGCGCGAGGACCCGGCGGGGGCCCGACGGGCTGAGGGCCCGGGCGCGTGACCGGGCGCGCGTGACCGGCGCGGACCCGGCGACCGTACGCCCGGCGCGACCGTACGCCCGGCGCGACCGTACGCCCGGCGCGGGCGGACCCGCGCCGCCGGACCTCGCGGGATCTGCCGCCCCGCCCCGCCTCTCCGCCCCGCCTCACCGCGACGGCCCCTCCGGGCGCGGCCCGGCGACGCCACCGGAACGGAGCAAGCCCGCCCGGCCCCGCCCGGCGCCCCGGAGACGTACCCGCCGCCGCCCCGCGCCCGCACCCGAAGAGCGCAGCCCCCTCACCCGTACGCACCGGTACGCCCGGCGGAGCCCCGCGCCTTGCCCGGCCCCGGCCGCGCCGGAGTTGCGTGCCCACGGCAGCCATGAGTCCGTGGATGCGTGCTTTGCCGGAAATGACCGTCAGGAGGAGGCATGCGCACCGAGCAGAACGGCCACCAGGCCGACAAGCTGTCCGTGGTGTACTCGGTCCACGTGGTCGAAGGCGGGGAACAGGGATTCCGCGACGCCTACGACCGCATACGGAAGTCCGTCGCCAGCGTCCCCGGCCACATCATCGACCGGCTGGGAGAACCCATCGACGACTCCCGGCAGTGGGTGATCAGCAGCGAATGGGAGTCGCCCGAACACTTCTTCGCCTGGCAGCAGGGCGAAGACCACCGGGCGCTGCTGGAACCGCTCCGAGTCTGGGTCGACCAGACCCAGTCGCTGCGGTTCCGGATCATCCAGGAAACCGTGGGAGCCAAGCCATGACACACCCCACCGGCCCCGTCGCAGTGCTCGGCCTCGGCTCGATGGGCACCGGCCTCGCCACCCGCCTTCTCGACCAGGGCGTCCAGGTCCGCGTCTGGAACCGCACCGCGGAGCGGACCGCGCCGCTCGCCGCGGCCGGCGCCGTCGCGGCGGACCACCCCGCCGCCGCCATCGAGGGCACCAGCGCCGCCATCTGCACCGTCGCCGACAGCGACGCCCTCGCCGCCGTGCTGCGCGGCCCGGACGGCATCCTCTCCGGCGGCGCGTACCCCGGCGCCCTCGTCTGCGCCAGCACCGTCGCCCCCGAAGAGGTCGTCCGGCTCACCGGAGACCTGCACTCCGTGCTGGACGTCGGCATGCTCGGCAACCGCGAACACGCCCGCAGCGGTGAGCTGCGCCTCTTCGTCGGCGGCGAGGAACGCGTCTTCGCCGCCGGGCGCCCCCTGCTCGAACTGCTCGGCAAGCAAGTCGTCCACCTGGGCGAACTCGGCTCCGGCATGCGGATGAAGCTGCTCCTCAACCTGCTGATGGGCATCGAGGTGCAGGCCATGGCCGAGGCCGTCGAACTGGCCGCGGCCTCCGGACTCGACCGCGGACTCGTCCTCGACGCCATCGCCGGCAGCGGCTTCGCCTCACCCGTCATGGCCTTCAAGTCCAAACGCCTGACCGCGGGCCGCTTCGACCAGCCCGACTTCCGGCTGCGCCTGATGGCCAAGGACCTGCTGCTGGCGTCGAGCCAGGCCACCGCGGCCGGACTGCGCCTCCCGCTGCTCGCCGCCGCCACCGAGACCCATGTCAGCGCCACCGAACAGGGCCACGGCGACGAGGACTGCGTCGCCGTCGCCCACGCGCTCACACCGACACCGGGAACCCGCCCATGATCATCGACATCCATGGACACCTCTCCCCGCCCGAGGCCGCCCGGCGCTTCCCCATGCCCCCCGCCCTCACCGACGTCGACGGCATGCTCGCCGCCCGCGCCGAGGCCGGCATCGACCTCACCATCATCGGCAGCCCCGTCGGCGCCGGCGCGATGGCCCGCGTCCCCGGAGTCGACAACTACCGCCAGCCGCGCGACCGGCTGCGGGGCTTCCACGCCTGGATGTCCGGACTGATCGGCACCTTCCCCGACCAGCTCCGCGGCTATGTGTACGCCAACCCGTTCGGCGACGACGACCACCTCGAAGGCGTACGGGAGACCCTCCAGGACCCCGCCTTCGTCGGCCTGATCACCACCTCCAGCGTCCACGGCGAACTCCTCGGCTCCCCGAAGGCCGACTCCTTCTTCGCCCTCGCCGCCGAGACCCGCAAACCCGTCCTGGTGCACGCCCCGGCCGAACCGATCGGCACCGAACGGGTGGACGACCTCGGCTTCGTCGAGCAGATCGGCCGCTTCGGGGACCTCACCACGGGCCTCGCCATGATCGCCTTCGCCGGCTGGCTCGACAAATACCCCGATCTGCGACTGATCGGCGCCACCGGCGGCGGCGCGCTCGCCCTGCTTCCGGAACGCCTCCAGACGGCGGCCCGCCCCCGGCACTGGGGCGCGGACGGCCCCCAGGGACAGCCCGCCGCCGCCCCGCCCGCCGACCCCGGGGCCGCGCTGCGCCGGCTGTACGTCGACACCAGCACCTTCAGCCCGGCCCATCTCGGGCTCAACGCCGAGGTCCTGGGCCCGGAACGGATGCTGTTCGGCACCGACTCACCGCCCATGAGCGTGCCCCTGGAGGAGTTCATCCGCATGATCGAGAAGCTGCCGCTCGACAAGGCGTCCCAGCAGCGCATCCTCGGCGGCAACGCCGAGGCCGTCTTCGACCTCAGGAGCCGTCCGTGACCACCGTCGACGACCCCGCCGCCGCGGCCGAACAGTGCGCCCCCGAGTTCCGGCGCGACCCCTACCCGGTCTACGAACGGCTGCGGGAGACCGCCCCCGTCTGCCCGATCCGCCCCCGGCACGGCATCGAGACCTATCTGATCACCCGGTACGAGGACGCCCGCGCCGCTCTCTCCGACCCGCGGCTGAGCAAGGACATGTACGGGGCCATGGACTCCTACCGGAGGATCTTCGGCGACTCCTCCGTGGCGCTCGACGACCACATGCTCAACTCGGATCCCCCCAAACACACCCGGCTGCGCAAACTGGTGAACTCCGGCTTCACCCCCCGCCGGGTGGAGGCCCTGCGCCCGCGCATCCAGGACATCGTGAACACCCTGCTGGACCGCTGCCCGACCCGGGAGCCGGTCGACCTGCTCCCCGCCTTCGCCTTCCCCCTGCCCATCATCGTGATCTGCGAACTCCTCGGCGTGCCCGAGGGGGACCGGGCGAAGGTCCACGACTGGTCCACGACAGTGGCGCAGACCGGCTTCAGCAAGGAGTCCAAACTCGCTCAGCAGCGCGCCGAGGAGAGCCTGTACGCGTACTTCGCGGAGATCATCGCGGAGAAGCGGACCACCCCCGGCGAGGATCTGCTCAGCGCGCTCATCGAGGCCAGGGACGAGAACGACAGCCTCACCGAGCACGAGATGATCTCCACGGCCTTCCTGCTGATGTTCGCGGGCCACAAGACGACCGCGTACCTCATCGGCAACGCCGTCCACCAGCTGCTCGCCCACCCCGACCAGCTGCGCGCCCTGCGCGAGGACCCCCAGCTGATCGGCCCGGCCGTCGAGGAGCTGCTGCGCTACGACGGCTCGGTGGAGACCGGCACCTTCCGGTACGCCACGGAGGACCTCGACATCGCCGGGACCCGGATCCCTGAGGGCGCCCTCGTGCAGATCGCGCTCAACTCCGCCAACCGCGATCCGCTCAAGTTCGACGCCCCCGACCGGTTCGACGTCAACCGGCCGGGAAACGCGCAGAGCGCCCATCTGGGATTCGGCCACGGCATCCACTACTGCCTGGGCGCGCCCCTGGCCCGGATGGAGACCCAGATCGCCCTCACCGGACTCTTCGGCCGCTTCCCGGGGCTGGCGCCTGCCGACCCCGGGCGTGAGCCGGCCTGGCTCGAAGTGCCCTTTCCGGCCTTCCGGGGCCTCACCGAGCTGTCCGTCGTCCTCGACCCCGCTCCCTGACCCTCGCCGGCCCGCCCGGCTTTCCCCGAGGGCCGGGCGGCGGGGGCGGCTGAAGCTGCTCGGGGTGCTCGGGCGGCTCGGGCGGCGGTCCGCTCAGCGCCGGCGCAGCGGCTCGAACGGATTCGGGGTCAGCCCCGTCCAGCGGTGCAGCACCGCGCGTCCCGTCTGCAGGGTGACCCCGTCCGACTGGGCCGTGCCCGCCTCGGCGACGTAGGAGCGGCCGTCGTCGAGCGAGATCAGCCCGTACTGCCCGGCCGACTGGTACCCGTACACCCCCGACTCCTCGTCGTGCAGCCCCCGGGGGGCCAGCGCGAGGATCCGGCCCAGCTCGGGGCGCGCCTGACCGCGCACCAGTCCCCAGCGGGGCCGCTGCGAGCCGTCGACGACGAAGAGGGAGTAGTTGGGGAACGTCTTCTTCTTCCCCTTGTAGACGGCCAGCCGCCAGTCGCCGCTGTGCTCGTCGTACTCCAGGTTCTGCACACCGTAGGTGGTGTTGCCGGTGTACGCGAAGAACTTGCCGCCGGGGCGCGCCGGGCCGCTGGTGTGCGGGTCGCTCTCGGTGAGCGGCCGCTCGTACCGCTCCCAGAACCGCACGTCGTACTGGAGCAGCACCTGATGGTCGTTGTCCGCGCGACCGGTGTTCGAGTACACGCCGTACGCGATGGTCAGCCGGGGTCCGCGCGAGGAGCCGAACCCGGGGCCGAAGGCGATGCCGTCGACGCCGCTGCACCCGTACCGGTGGTCGGGGGTGTTCGCGGTGTTGCCGTCGAAGACGCCGTCCCCGTTCATGTCGGCCGTGTAGTCCTCCACGACCTCCTTGAGATGGACCGTGGACAGCACCTCGTCGGTCTCGGCGTCCATGTTCATCCGGGTGATGCGGTCGCCGTCGAAGATCGCGACGTAGAACGCCTTCGCCGCCTTGTACTCCAGCGATCCGTAGACGCGGCCGTCGTCCTTGTTGAAGGCCAGATCCCCCAGATGCCCGGTGAAGCCGGTGACCGAGCCGATCGGCCGGCCGCGGAGGTCGGTCTTGACCAGGAGATTGGTGAACGAGAAGTACATGAAGCCGCCGCGCTCGTCCAGCGCCGTGCCCTGGAGATGGCCGGACCGCCAGGCGCCGCCGTCGACGGCGGCGGGGAGCGTGAGGGGAGCGGGGGCCGCCGGCCGATGGGCCCGGGCGGACGCCTCCCCGGAGTGATCGGCGGCCTCGGCCGTGCCGCCGCCCGCCACCGCGACGGCGGCCGACACGGCGACGAGGGACGCGGACAGGGCGGCGAGCCGGGCGGGTGAGTTTCTTCGCATGGATTCCTCCGACAGCCTGATCTGGGGTCTGAAGGGTTCTGCGCTCTGAGAGGTGATGCCCCGTGGGGGCGCACGGGAGACCAGCACCGGGTGAACACGGCGTGTATCCGGCGTACGACGACCGTGCCACGGCCCGGCGCGACCCGCCGTGCACACCGGGGCGGCCCGGCGGGTCGTGTTAGCGTGGATCACGCAGGGCGACCGGAATCGGCCGCGGCGATCACAGGGGGTGAGTCGATGACAGTCACGGAGACCGCAGCGGTACGCAGCGTCCGGACCGTCCTCACGCTCCGGATCCCGGTCTGAGCCGAGCCGCGCGGTCCGGGCGGAGAGCCGTGCCGAGCCGGCCGAATGCCGCGCCGAGCCGGTCGAGCGCCGCGCCGGGCAGGCCGAACAGCCGCGCCGGCAGGCCGCGAGAGTCGCCCCTTCCCCCGCACCGAGGAAACGGAACGCCATGACCACCTGGACCACCCGCCCCGAGCAGCCCGAGGACGTCGCGGCCGTCCACGCCGTCAACGCCGCCGCCTTCCCCACCCCGGCCGAGGCCGATCTCGTCGACGCCCTGCGCACCGACGCCGAGGCCTGGATCGACGGGCTCTCCCTGGTGGCCCAGGCTCCCGACGGCACTCTCGCCGCCCACGCCCTGCTCACCCGCTGCCATGTCGACGGCCGGCCCGCGCTCGCGCTCGCACCGTGCGCGACGCTCCCCGCGTACCAGCGGCAGGGCGCCGGGTCGGCGGCGATCCGCGCCGCGCTCGAAGCCGCGCGGCAGCGGGGGGAGAGCCTGGTGCTGGTCCTCGGCCACGCCGACTACTACCCCCGGTTCGGCTTCGAACCGGCCTCCCGCTGGGGGATCCGCGCGCCGTTCGAGGTGCCCGACGAGGCGATGATGGCCCTCGTCCTCGACTCGGACCAGCCGGTCCCGTCCGGCGTCATCCAGTACGCGGACGCCTTCGGCGTCTGATCCGGGCGTCGCCCGGCCGCCACGTCGGTCGTGCCCGCCATGCCGGTCGTACCCGACGGGCCGTCGCGCCCGGCGGACACCTCAGACCCGGCGGACCCGTCCGGACCGGCGGGCGCCTCAGGCCCGGCGGACCGCGCGGGCCTCGCCCAGTTCCCGCTGGGCCGCCGTGATCAGCTCCCGGCTGCTCTCGAAGGCGGCCCGAAGGCCCTCCGCCGGGGTGGTGTTCGCCCTCTGGTGCAGCACCACCCCGATGATGAGGCCCTTGCCGTGACCGTCGCCGGTCTCGGCCGCCCACATCAGAGCACCGCCCGCCGGAGTGCTCGACCCGGTCTTCAGCCCCACCACCCCCGAGGTCCCCAGCAGTCTGTTGGTGTTGGCGACCGTCCCGGTGACATCGCCGACGGTGACCTCCGGAGTGGCGACGACCGACCGGAACACCTCGTCCCGCATGACCGCCCGGGCGAGCCGCAGCTGATCGGCGGCGGTACTGGTGGTCGTGGCCTCAAAACCGCTCGCGCCGGTGTACGTCGTACGTCCCATCCCCAGATCGGCCGCGGCATGGTTCATCTTCTCGACGAAGGCCCGCTCCGTGCCTGAGTCCCACCGCGCCAGCAGCCGGGCGGCGTTGTTGCCCGACGGCAGCAGAAGCAGCTCCAACAGCTGACGCTGTGTCAACTCCTGTCCGGCCCGGACCCGCACGGTCGACTCGTCCAGCGAGTGGGACTCGTCCTCGGCCCGCTGGTCGACCGTGATCCTGGGTCCGGACTCGCCCTGGCGGAGCGGATGCTCCCGCAGGACGACATACGCGGTCATCACCTTGGCGACGCTGGCGATCGGCACCGGCTTCTGCTCGCCGCTGGTCCCGAGCGAGCCGATGCCGGGGACCGCCACACTCGCCTGGCCGTCGTCGGGCCACGGCAGCTCCATGGCCGCGCCGCTCCCCGACGCCGCGACGGCGACCCGCCCGTCCGGCCCCGTGTTCCGGGCCGCGAGCCCCCCGCCGCCGAGCAGCGCCAGGACCAGCACCACGCCCACGACCCACCGCACCCGCCGGGAGAGGCGACGCCGACGTGCCGGCGGCACGTCGACGGCCGCCGGCCATCGCTGGACGGACGGACCTGTACCGGACTGGGCCTGCATGGATACCTCCGGGAGACGGGCGCCGATCTGCGCACACCCTCACCCTGCGGCGCGCACGTCTTCGCCCGCCCGAGACCGGCCACCGGTCAGCGCTCGGCCGTGTATCCGCCCCGTATCGGCGGACGGCGGCGGCCGGGACGGCCGGTGATCCCGATATCACCGTGCGATACGGAGCGCGGACGGCCGCGCGAGGGGGCATGCTCTCACCGGTGCGCGAACACTCGGCGCGCGAACACGCTGTGTCGCCTATCACTCAACTGAGGCCCGTGTCACACTACTTGGGGCTTCCGCGCGGCCCGGCGCAGCACGCCGGGCGCACACCGGGGAGCGGCGAGACAGACGGAGGGCGATCGATGGCGGACACCGGTGACGGCTTTGGTGCGATTGACACCAGCAAGCCTCATCCGGCCCGGATGTACGACTACTACCTCGGCGGGAAGGACAGCTATCCCGTCGACTGGGAAGCCGCCGAGAAGGTGATCTCACTCTTTCCGTCCGTCAGAACCATGGCCCGGGTCAACCGCTCGTTCATGCAACGGGCCTCCCAGCTGCTGGCCGACCGGGGCGTGCGCCAGTTCCTGGACATAGGGACCGGCATCCCCACCGAGCCCAACCTCCACCAAGTGGTGCAGAAGGCCGTTCCCGAGGCGCGCGTGGTCTACGTGGACAACGATCCCATCGTGCTGCGCCACGCGGAGGCGCTGCTCCGCGGCACGTCCGAGGGGCGCACCGAGTATCTCCAGGCCGACGTCCGCGAGGTCGAGAAGATCCTCGAAGGCGCCGCGCAGATACTGGACTTCCGCAAGCCGGTGGCGCTCTCCCTCATCGCGCTGCTGCACTTCATCACGGACGAGCACGACCCGCGCGGCATCGTACGGCGGCTGATGGAGCCGCTCGCCCCGGGGAGCTGTCTGGTGCTGTCGCATGTGAGCGGCGAGTTCGACCCGCGGACCTGGGAGCGCGTCGTCCAGATCTACCGTGAGAACGGCATCCCCTCCCAGGCCCGGTCGCGGGTGGAGCTGGCCGCCTTCTTCGAGGGCCTGGAGCTGCTCGACCCGGGCGTCGAGCTGGCCACCCGCTGGCGTCCGGACCCGGGCGCGGAGCTGGTGGAGGGCGTGGTCGCCCCCATTCACGGGGCGGTCGCCCGGAAGGGCTGAGGACATGACGAGGCCCCACGGCACGCCGTGGGGCCGGTCGTCGCTCTCCGGTCAGCCCTTGCGCTTGTTGATCTCTTCGGTGAGCTGGGGCACGACCGTGAACAGATCGCCCACGACCCCGTAATCGACCAGATCGAAGATC
>NZ_JBIBWD010000032.1:0-23431 GCF_043080985.1 Streptomyces sp. NPDC014894 | reverse complement strand
GAGGAGCTGGCGGAGTTGCTGGCTCCGGTTGTTCCGCGTCGGGCGGAGGTTCCGTTCCTCTCCACGGTGACGGGGGAGTGGGTGGAGGGTCCGGAACTGGACGGCGGGTACTGGTTCCGGAATCTGCGGCGGACGGTGGAGCTGGAGAACGCGACGCGGACGCTGCTGGAGCAGGGCTTCGGCGTGTTCGTGGAGTCCAGCCCGCATCCGGTGCTGGCCGTCGGTGTGCAGGAGACGGTGGAGGACGCGGGTCGGGAGGCGGCTGTCCTGGGGTCGTTGCGCCGGGGCGAGGGGGGTTTGGAGCGGTTCTGGCACTCGCTCGCTGAGGCGTATGTGCGGGGTGTCTCCGTCGACTGGGGTTCGGTGTTCGCCGGGACGGGGGCCCGCCGGGTCGACCTGCCCACCTACGCCTTCCAGCAGGAGCACTACTGGCTGGAGAGCGGCGCCCCGGCCGACCCGGCCGCCGCCGGATATCCGGCGGACGGCGTCGAGGCCCGGTTCTGGGAAGCCGTCGAACGCCAGGACGTGGCCGCGCTCATCGCCGAACTGGGCATCGACGAGGACGAGACGCTGCCCGCGCTGCTGCCCGCGCTGTCGGCGTGGCGCGGCCGGAGCCGCGAGCACTCCACCGTCGACGGCTGGCGCTACCGCGTCACCTGGAAGCCCGCGCCCGATCCCGCGTCCGCCCGTCTCTCGGGCAGCTGGCTGGCCGTCGTGCCCGAGGGTCTCACCGGGGCCGACGAGGAGTGGGCGGGCGCGGTCCTGCGGACGCTCACCGAGCGCGGCGCCCAGATCCGTACCGTCACCGTCCCCGACGGCACGGCCGACCTCCGGGCCGCGCTCGCCGAGGGGATTCGTGCGGCGTGCGCCGATCAGCCGGCCGTGGCGGGTGTGGTGTCGCTGCCGGTGACGGCCGGGGCCGACGAGCCGCTGAGCGCCGCCGCGCCCGCCGCCGTGATCGGAGCGCTGTCCCTCGTACAGGCCCTCGGCGACGCCGAGGTGGCCGCCCCGCTGTGGTGCGTCACCCGGGGCGCGGTCGCCACGGCCCGGTCCGAGGGTGCGGCCGATCCGGCGCAGGCCCCGGTCTGGGGTCTCGGCCGGGTGGCCGCGCTGGAGCACGGCGAGCGCTGGGGCGGTCTGATCGATCTGCCCGGCACGGACGCCGTGGACGACCGGGCGCTGACCCGGCTCGCGGGCGTCCTCGCGGGCGACGGATCCGAGGACCAGGTCGCCGTCCGCGCCTCCGGACTCTTCGTACGACGCTTGGTGCGGGCCCGGCTCGCGGAGACGCCCGCCGTACGGGAGTGGAAGCCGACCGGTACGACCCTGGTCACCGGCGGTACGGGCGCACTGGGCGCGCGGGTGGCCCGCTGGCTCGCGGAGAACGGCGCGGAGCATCTGCTGCTCGCCGGCCGCCGGGGCCCGGACGCGCCCGGCGCGGCCGAACTCCGTGACGAGCTGACCGCCCTGGGGGCGCGGGTCACCGTCGCCGCGTGCGATGTCGGCGACCGGGAGGCCCTGGCCGGGCTCCTCGCCTCCGTACCGGCCGAGCAGCCGCTCACCGCCGTCGTGCACACGGCGGCCGTCCTCGACGACGCGGTCATCGAGGCCCTCGCCCCCGAGCAGATCGCACGGGTGCTGCGGGTCAAGGTCGACGCGACCCTGCATCTGCACGAGCTGACCCGCGATCTGGATCTGTCCGCGTTCGTCCTCTTCTCGTCCTTCGCCGCCACCTTCGGCGCGCCGGGACAGGGCAACTACGCGCCGGGCAACGCGTTCCTGGACGCCTTCGCCGAGCACCGGCGCGCCGCCGGACTCCCCGCGACCTCGGTGGCCTGGGGCCCCTGGGGCGACGGAGGCATGGCCGAGGGCGCGGTGGGCGACCGGATGCGCCGTCACGGAGTCATCGAGATGTCGCCCGAACGCGCCGTCACCGCGCTCCAGCAGGCCCTGGACCGCGACGAGACCGCCCTGACCGTGGCCGACATGGAGTGGAAGCGTTTCGTCCTCGCCTTCACCTCGGGCCGCGACCGGCCGCTGCTGAACGATCTCCCCGAAGCGCGGGAGGTCATGGCGAGCCTCCGCACGGACGCCGCCGACGACACCGGCGACGCGGCCGTACTGGTCCAGCGGCTCACCGGACAGCCGGAGGCCGAGCAGGAGCGGCTCCTCCTCGAACTGGTCCGCACCGCCGTCGCCGCCGTCCTCGGCTACGCCGGACCCGACGCCGTCGAGGCCGGCCGGGCCTTCAAAGAGCTGGGCTTCGACTCGCTGACCTCCGTCGAACTCCGCAACCGGCTCGGCGCCGCCACCGGTCTCAAGCTGCCGCCGACGCTCGTCTTCGACCACCCCACGCCCACCGTCCTCGCCCGCCTGCTGCGGACCGAGTTCTTCGGAGAGGGCGCGGCGGCCGCCGTCCCCGTGCCCACGGCCGCGGTGTCCGACGCCGAGCCGATCGCCATCACCGCGATGAGCTGCCGCTTCCCCGGCGGGGTCCGCACCCCCGAGGAGCTGTGGCGACTGCTCAGCACCGACGGGGACGCGCTCTCCCCCTTCCCCCTCGACCGGGGCTGGGACGTCGAGGCGCTGTACGACCCCGATCCGAACGCGCAGGGGACCTCGTACACCCGCGAGGGCGGCTTCCTCGACGACGCGGCCGACTTCGACTCGGCGTTCTTCGGGATCTCGCCGCGCGAGGCGATGGCGATGGACCCGCAGCAGCGGCTGCTCCTGGAGACGTCGTGGGAGGCGTTCGAGCGGTCCGGGATCGACCCGGAGACGCTGCGCGGCAGCCAGGCCGGGGTGTTCATCGGGACCAACGGCTCCGACTACGCCAACCTCGTACGCTCCGCCACGGACGGTCTGGAGGGCCATCTCGCGACCGGCAGCGCGGGCAGCGTCGTCTCCGGCCGCATCTCGTACACCTTCGGTCTCGAAGGCCCCGCCGTCACCGTCGACACGGCCTGCTCCTCCTCGCTGGTCGCCCTCCACCTGGCCGTGCAGGCGCTGCGGAACGGCGAGTGCTCCCTCGCGCTCGCGGGCGGCGTCACCGTCATGTCGACGCCGGGCACCTTCATCGAGTTCAGCCGGCAGCGGGGACTCTCCACGGACGGCCGCTGCAAGGCGTTCTCCTCCGACGCCGACGGCTTCAGCCCGGCCGAGGGCGTCGGCATGCTGCTCGTGGAGCGGCTCTCCGACGCCCGGGCCAAGGGCCATCCGGTCCTCGCGGTGGTGCGCGGGTCGGCGATCAACCAGGACGGCGCGTCCAACGGACTCACCGCCCCCAACGGTCCGTCCCAGCAGCGGGTGATCCGCCAGGCGCTGGCCAACGCGCGGCTGTCGGCCGCCGAGGTGGACGTCGTGGAGGCGCACGGTACGGGCACGACCCTCGGCGACCCGATCGAGGCCCAGGCGCTCCTGGCGACCTACGGCCAGGAGCGCCCCGACGGCCGTCCGCTGCTCCTCGGCTCGGTCAAGTCCAATATCGGCCACGCCCAGGCGGCGGCCGGTGTCGCGGGGGTGATGAAGATGGTGCTCGCCATGCGGCACGGGGTGCTGCCGCGGAGCCTGCACATCGCGGAACCGACCCCGCACGTCGACTGGAGCGCGGGCGAGGTCGCCCTGCTGACCGAGCCGACCGGATGGCCGGAGACCGGCCGTCCGCGCCGGGCCGCGGTGTCGTCCTTCGGCTTCAGCGGCACCAACGCGCACGCCGTGATCGAACAGGCCCCGGCCGATTTCGGGTCCGGCGACGGCGAAACCCCTCAGTCGCCCGAACAACCCCTACTGGCCGCGAGCGCCTCGGACGGCTCCGGTCCGCACCGGGCCCACGCGCTGCCCTGGGCGCTGACCGCGAAGACCGAGAAGGCTCTGCGCGGCCAGGCCGAACGACTGCTGACACAGCTGGAATCCGCCTCTGACCTGCGGATTGCCGATATCGGCCACTCCCTGGCCGCCACCCGTGCCGCCCTCGGCCGACGGGCGGTGCTGATCGGCCGGGAGCCGGCCGACTTCACCGGGGCGCTGGCCGCCCTCGCCGCCGGGGACGGCTCACCCCTACTGGTTCAGGGGGAGGCCGTCGGGGGGAAGACGGTGTTCGTGTTCCCCGGACAGGGGTCGCAATGGGTAGGCATGGCCGAAGGGCTGTTGGACGCTTCACCCGTGTTCGCTGCCCGGGTGGATGAGTGTGCGAAGGCGCTGGAGCCCTTCACCGACTGGTCGCTGCGCGATGTCCTGCGCGGCGTCGACGGCGCGCCGTCGCTGGAGCGGGTCGACGTCGTCCAGCCCGCCCTGTTCGCCGTGATGGTGTCGCTGGCGGAGGTCTGGCGGGCGGCCGGTGTGCGTCCGGGCGCGGTGGTGGGTCACTCCCAGGGCGAGATCGCCGCCGCCTGCGTGGCCGGGATTCTCTCCCTGGAGGACGCGGCCCGGGTCGTCGCCCTGCGCAGCCAGGCGATCGGCCGGGTGCTGGCCGGCCTGGGCGGAATGGTCTCCGTCGCTCTGCCCGCGGTACGGGTACGCGAGCTGATCGCGCCCTGGGGCGAGGACCGGATCTCGGTCGCCGCCGTCAACGGGCCGTCGTCGGTGGTCGTCTCCGGTGAGGTCGGGGCTCTGGACGAGCTGCTGGCCTCCTGCGAGAAGGACGGAGTACGGGCCCGGCGGATCGCGGTGGACTACGCCTCCCACTCCGCGCAGGTGGACCTTCTCCGCGAGGAGCTGGCCGAACTGCTGGCTCCCGTCGCCCCGGCGCGCGCCGAGGTCCCCTTCCTCTCCACGGTCACCGGGGAGTGGGCGGAGGGTCCGGAGCTGGACGGCGGGTACTGGTTCCGGAATCTGCGGCGGACGGTCGAGCTGGAGAACGCGACGCGGACGCTGCTGGAGCAGGGCTTCGGCGTGTTCGTGGAGTCCAGCCCCCATCCGGTGCTGGCCGTCGGCGTGCAGGAGACCGTGGAGGACGCCGGCCGTGAAGCCGCCGTGCTCGGCTCGCTGCGCCGGGGCGAGGGCGGCCTGGAGCGGTTCTGGCGCTCACTCGGCGAGGCGTATGTGCGGGGCGTGACGGTCGACTGGGACGCGGTGTACGCCGGGACGGGAGCCCGCCGGGTCGACCTGCCCACCTACGCCTTCCAGTCGCAGCGGTACTGGCCCGAGCCTGCCCCCGCGCCCGAGCCCGCGCTGACGCCGGAGAACGCCATCGACGCCCGGTTCTGGGAAGCCGTCGAACGCGAGGACCTCGAAGCGCTCACCGCGGAACTCGACATCGACCGGGACCAACCGCTCACCGCGCTGCTGCCCGCGCTGTCGGCGTGGCGCGGCCGGAGCCGCGAGCACTCCACCGTCGACGGCTGGCGCTACCGCGTCACCTGGAAGCGCGTCGCCGACCCCGGGTCCGCCCGTCTCTCGGGCAGCTGGCTGGCCGTCGTGCCCGAGGGTCTCACCGGGCCCGACGAGGAGTGGGCGGGGGAGGTTCTGCGGACGCTCACCGAGCGCGGCGCCCAGATCCGCACCGTCACCGTCCCCGACGGCACGGCCGACCGCGAGCTGCTCGCCGCGCTGGTCATGGCCGAGACGGCAGGGGCGGAACCCGCCGGGGTGCTCTCGCTGCTCGCGCTCGGCGGCGGGGACACCCCGGCTTCGGGGCTCGGCCGCGGTCTCGGCGCGACGGCCGCGCTCGTCCAGGCCCTCGGCGACGCCGAGACGCCCGCCCCGCTGTGGTGCCTCACCCGGGGCGCGACCGCCGTGGCCCGCTCCGAGCGGCTGGAACACCCGGCACAGGCGCTGATCTGGGGCTTCGGCCGCAGCGCCGCACTGGAGCACCCCGACCGCTGGGGCGGACTGCTCGACCTCCCCGCCGACCTCGACGACCGTACGCTCGAACGCCTCGCGGGCGTCCTCGCGGGCGACGGATCCGAGGACCAGCTCGCCGTCCGCGCCTCCGGACTCTTCGTCCGGCGGCTGGCCCACGCGCCGCTCGCCGGCGCACCCGCCGTACGGGAGTGGAAGCCGACCGGTACGACGCTGGTCACCGGCGGCACGGGCGCGCTCGGCGCGCATGTCGCGCGCTGGCTCGCCGAGAACGGAGCGGAGCATCTGCTGCTCGCCGGCCGCCGGGGCCCCGACGCGCCCGGCGCGGCCGAACTCCGCGAGGAGCTGACCGCGCTCGGCGCACGCGTCACCGTCGCCGCCTGCGACATGGCCGACCGGGACGCCGTGGCCCGCCTCCTCGCCGACGTACCGGCCGAGCAGCCGCTCACCGCCGTCGTGCACACCGCGGGCGTCCTCGACGACGGAGTCATCGACGCGCTCACCCCCGAGCGGTTCGCGACCGTGCTCGCCCCCAAGGCGGACGCGGCGCACACCCTCCACGAGCTGACCCGGGATCTGGAACTGGACGCGTTCGTGCTCTTCTCCGGAGTCGCCGGCACCCTCGGCGACGCGGGCCAGGCCAACTACGCGGCCGCCAACGCCTATCTGGACGCGCTCGCCGAACAGCGCCACGCCGACGGGCTCGCCGCGACCTCGGTCGCCTGGGGCCGCTGGGGCGACGGCGGACTGGCCGCCGGGGGCGCGATCGGAGAACGGCTCGACCGGGGCGGAGTGCCCGCCATGGCCCCCCGCACCGCGATCCGCGCCCTGCACCAGGCCCTCGACCACGCCGAGGCGGCCGTCGCCGTCGCCGACATCCAGTGGGAACGGTTCGCACCCGGCTACACCGCCGTACGGCCCAGCCCCTTCCTCGGCGACCTGCCCGAGGTCCGCGGGCTCGCCCCGGCCGCCCCGGCCGCCGGCGAGCCGGGCGGGGACCTCTCCCCGGCCGAGGCGCTGCGCCGCCGGCTCGCCCCGATGCCGCAGACCGAACAGGCGCTGGCCGTCCTCGAACTCGTCCGCGCCCAGGCGGCCGGCGCGCTCGGCCACCCCACCGCCGACGAGGTGGGCGCGGGGCGCGCGTTCAAGGAACTCGGCTTCGACTCCCTGATCGCGCTGGAACTGCGCAACCGACTGGGCGCCGCCACCGGACTCCGGCTCCCGGCCACCCTGGTCTTCGACCACCCGACCCCGGCGATCCTCGCCGACTTCCTCCGGGCCGAGATCACCCAGGACGGCAGCGCCCAAGCCGCCCCCGGTGTCGCGGAACTCGAAAAGCTGGAATCCGCGCTCTCCGTTCTCGACCCGGACAGCGAGACACGTACCGATATCGCGCTGCGTCTGCAGGCTCTTCTGACGAAGTGGGGTGAACCGCACACCGATTCCCGCGGCGAGGCCATGACGGAGAAACTCCAGGAGGCCACGCCCGATGAGCTCTTCGACTTCATCGACAGAGAGCTCGGTATCTAGCACCGCGAACAAGCGGACAGCAGCAGGCAGTAGCAGCAGGCGCAAGGGTGTGTGACGAGAAGCATGGGTGAGGTTCCAATGGCTGCAGATCAGGACAAGATACTCGGCTATCTGAAGCGGGTGACGGCCGATCTGCATCAGACGCGGCAGCGGCTGCGCGAGGTCGAGGCCCAGGAGCCGGAGCCCATCGCGATCGTCGGCATGAGCTGCCGCTTCCCCGGCGGCATCGAGTCGCCCGAGGGCCTGTGGGACCTGGTCGCCCAGGGGCGCGACGCCATCGCCGACTTCCCCACCGACCGCGGCTGGGACATCGAGTCGCTGTATGACGCCGACCCCGACCAGGAGGGCACCTCCTACACCCGGGAGGGCGGATTCCTCGACGGCGCAGGGGAATTCGACGCCGCCTTCTTCGGCATCAGCCCGCGCGAGACCCTCGGCATGGACCCGCAGCAGCGCCTGCTGCTCGAAACCTCCTGGGAGACCTTCGAAAGGGCCGGAATAGACCCGGCGACCCTGCGCGGCGGCAAAGCCGGGGTATTCATCGGAACCAACGGCCAGGACTATCCCGAACTGCTGCGCGAAGTCCCCAAGGGCGTCGAGGGATATCTCCTCACCGGAAACGCCGCGAGCGTCGTCTCCGGCCGCATCTCCTACACCTTCGGTCTCGAAGGCCCCGCCGTCACCGTCGACACGGCCTGCTCCTCCTCGCTGGTCGCCCTGCACCTGGCCGTGCAGGCGCTGCGCAACGGCGAGTGCTCCCTCGCGCTCGCGGGCGGCGTCACCGTCATGTCCAGCCCGCGCGCCTTCGTCCAGTTCAGCCGGCAGCGCGGGCTCGCCCCCGACGGCCGCTGCAAGCCCTTCGCCGACGGCGCGGACGGCACCGGCTGGGGCGAGGGCGTCGGCATGCTCCTCGTGGAGCGCCTCTCCGACGCCCGGAAGAACGGCCATCCGGTCCTCGCGATCGTGCGCGGGTCGGCGATCAACCAGGACGGCGCGTCCAACGGACTCACCGCCCCCAACGGCCCCTCCCAGCAGCGCGTCATCCGCCAGGCCCTGACCAACGCCGGACTCACCCCGGCCCAGGTCGACGTGGTCGAGGCGCACGGCACCGGCACCACCCTCGGCGACCCCATCGAGGCCCAGGCCATCCTCGCCACCTACGGCCAGAACCGGCCCGAGGGCCGCCCCCTGTGGCTGGGCTCCGTCAAGTCCAACATCGGCCACACCCAGGCCGCCGCCGGAGTCGCCGGCATCATCAAAATGGTGCAGGCCATCCACCACGGCGTGCTCCCCGAATCCCTCCACATCGACCAGCCGTCCGGAAACGTCGACTGGGCCGCCGGAGACGTCAGGCTGCTCACCGAGGCCGTGGCCTGGCCCGAGACCGGCCAGCCGCGCCGCGCCGGAATCTCCTCCTTCGGCGTCAGCGGCACCAACGCCCACACCGTCATCGAACAGGCCCCGCCCGCCGAGGCCGACGCCGACCCGGACCCGGCCGGCGCGCCGCGCGGCGCGACCGGCCCCGTACCGCTGCTGCTGTCCGCGCGCACCGAACCCGCGCTGCGCGCCCAGGCCGAGCGGCTCGCCGCCCGGCTGCGCGCCGAACCCGGACTCGCCGACGGCCCCGCCGGCCTCACCGACCTCGGCCACTCCCTCGCCACCGGCCGCTCCGCGCTGGAGCGCCGGGCCGCCCTGTTCAGCCCCGACCGCGAACGCCTCCTCGCCGACCTCGACGCCCTCGCCCGCGACGAATCCGCCGCCGGGGCGCTCACCGGCCCCTCGGCGCTCCTCGGCGCCGCGGGCGAGGGCAAGACCGCCTTCCTCTTCACCGGACAGGGCAGCCAGCGCCCCGGCATGGGCCGCGAGCTGTACGCCGCCCACCCCGGCTTCGCCCGCGCCCTCGACGCCGTCCGCGACGCCCTCGACCCGCATCTGGAACGGCCCCTGTACGAGGTGCTGTTCGCCGCCGAGGGCACGCCCGAGGCCGCCCGGCTCCACGAGACCGCCTGCACCCAGCCCGCGCTGTTCGCGATCGAGGTCGCCCTCTTCCGGCAGCTGGAGGAGTGGGGCGTCACCCCCGACTTCCTCATCGGCCACTCCATCGGCGAACTCGCCGCCGCCCATGTCTCCGGCGTCCTCACCCTCGCGGACGCAGCCGCCCTCGTCGCCGCCCGCGGCCGGCTGATGCAGGCCCTGCCCGCGGGCGGCGCGATGGTCGCCGTCGAGGCCGCCGAGGACGAGATCGCCCCCCTCCTCGGCGACGCGGTGAGCATCGCCGCCGTCAACGGCCCGCGCTCCGTCGTCGTCTCCGGCGACGAGACCCGCGCCCTGGAGATCGCCGCCGAGTTCGAGCGGCGCGGCCGCCGCACCAAGCGGCTCGCCGTCAGCCACGCCTTCCACTCGCCGCTGATGGACGGCATGCTCGACGCCTTCCGCGAGGTCGCCGAGTCCGTCGACTACGCCCCGCCCGTCATCCCCATCGTCTCCAATCTCACCGGGGCCTCCGTCACCGCCGAGGAGATCTGCTCCGCCGACTACTGGGTCCGGCACGTCCGCGAGGCCGTCCGCTTCCTGGACGGGGTGCGCAGGCTCGCCGACCAGGGCGTCACCGCCTTCCTCGAAGTCGGACCCGGGGGAGTCCTCACCGCCCTGGCCCAGGAGTGCGTCACGGACGCCGGGCACGCCGACGACGCGGCCGAGCCCGGGGCCGCGGTCTTCGTACCCGTGCTGCGGGCGGACCGCCCCGAGCCCGCCGCGTTCGCCGCCGCCGTCGCCGAGGCCCATGTCCACGGCGTCCCGGTCGACTGGACCGCCGTCCTCGCCGGGCGCGGCGCCCGCCGCGTCGAGCTGCCCACCTACGCCTTCCAGCGCGAGCTGTACTGGCCCGAGCAGCCGGCCGCCTGGGCGGGCGACGTCACCGCCGCCGGCATCGGCTCCGCCGACCATCCGCTGCTCGGCGCGGCCATCGCCCTCGCCGACGGCGACGGACACCTCTTCACCGGCCGGCTCTCCCTCGCCACCCACCCCTGGCTCGCCGACCACACGGTCATGGACACCGTGCTGCTGCCCGGCACCGCCTTCGTGGAACTGGCCCTGCGCGCCGGAGACCTCACCGGCTGCGCGCTGCTGGACGAACTCACCCTGGAGGCCCCGCTCGCGCTGCCCCCGCACGGCGGAGTGCAGATCCAGCTCGCCGTCGGCGCGCCCGACGCGGGCGGACGCCGACCGCTGACCCTGCACTCCCGCCCCGAGGACGCCGCCGACGACACCTGGGGCGAAGGCGTCTGGACCCGGCACGCCACCGGCTCCCTGGCCCCCGCCGCCGACCCGCGCGAGCCCGCCGCCGACCTCACCGACTGGCCGCCGCCGGGCGCGACCGAGGTCGACACCGAGGGCCTGTACGACTGGCTCACCGAGTCCGGCTTCGCCTACGGGCCCGTCTTCCAGGGCCTCACCGGCGCCTGGCAGCGCGGCGACGAGGTCTTCGCGGACGTCCGGCTGCCCGAGCGGGCCCACGCCGAGGCCGCGCTCTTCGGACTCCACCCCGCCCTGCTCGACGCCGCCCTCCACGCCGTCGGCATCGGCTCCCTGCTCGCCGACACAGAGCACGGCAGGCTGCCCTTCTCCTGGAGCGGCGTCACCCTGGAGGCCGTCGGAGCCCGCGCCCTGCGCGTACGGCTCGCCCCCGCCGGGAACGACACCGTGTCCGTGACCCTCGCCGACGAGACCGGCGCTCCCGTCGCCGCCGTCGACGCGCTGCTGCTGCGGCCCGTCTCCCCGGACCAGGTGCACGCCGCCCGCACCGCCTTCCACGAGTCGCTCTACCGCGTGGAGTGGACCGGCGCGCCCGTGCCGGCCGCCACCACCGTCGCCGCCGGACAGTGGGCGCTGCTCGGCGACGCCGGTACGGAGTTCGCCGCCGCGCTGCCCACCGCCGCCGCCCACCCCGATCTCGCCGCCCTCGGCACGGCGCTGGACGCGGGCGGACCCGTACCGCAGGCCGTCGTCGTCCCCCTCGGGGCCTTCGCGGACACCGGCCCGGCCGCCGCCGAAGACCCGACGGCCGCCTCCGCCGCCGTACCCGTCGACGGCGCGCTGCCCGGCGCCGTACGCGACACCCTGCACCGCGCGCTGCGGCTCGCGCACGCGTGGCTCGCCGACGACCGCCTCGCCGCCTCCCGGCTCGTCGTCGTCACCCGCGACGCCGTCGCCACCCGCCCGGACGCCGACGTCCGTGATCTGGCCGCGGCCCCGCTGTGGGGTCTGCTGCGCACCGCGCAGTCCGAACACCCCGACCGCTTCGTCCTGCTCGACACGGACGGCCGCGAGGAGTCCCTGCGCGCCCTGCCCGGCGCGCTCGCCACCGGCGAACCGCAGCTCGCCCTCCGCGACGGCGCGGTCCTCGTGCCCCGGCTCGCCCGGGTCGCCGCCGCCCCCGGCCAGAGCGCCCCCGCGCTCGACCCCGACGGCACCGCCCTGGTCACCGGCGCGACCGGCACCCTCGGCGGACTGGTCGCCCGCCACCTGGTCACCGAGCACGGCGTCCGCAGGCTGCTGCTGACCAGCCGCCGGGGCGAAGCCGCCGCGAACGCCCCCGCCCTCCTCGCCGAACTGCGCGAACTGGGCGCGGAGGTCACCCTCGCCGCCTGCGACGCGGCCGACCGGGACGCGCTCGCCGCCGTCCTCGCCGCGATCCCCGCCGAGCACCCGCTCACCGCCGTCGTCCACACCGCCGGAGTCCTCGACGACGGCGTCCTCGAATCCCTCACCCCCGAACGCCTCGACACCGTCCTGCCCGCGAAGGTCGACGCCGCCGTCCATCTGCACGAGCTGACCCGCGGTCTCGACCTCTCCGCGTTCGTCCTCTTCTCCGCCGCCGCCGGCACCCTCGGCGGCCCCGGCCAGGCCAACTACGCCGCCGCCAACGCCTTCCTCGACGCCCTCGCCCAGCGCCGCCGCGCCGAAGGACTGCCCGCCACCGCGCTCGCCTGGGGCCTGTGGGCCGAGGCCAGCGGCATGACCGGCGACCTCGCCGACGCGGACCTGGAGCGGATCTCCCGGGCCGGCGTCGCCGCGCTCTCCTCCGCCGAGGGCCTGGCCCTGCTGGACACCGCGCGCGCCGTCGGCGACGCCACCGCCGTCCCCATGCACCTCGACCTGGCCGCGCTGCGCCGGGCCGACGCGAACGCGGTCCCCGCCCTGCTCCGCGGCTTCGTCCGCGCCCCCGCCCGCCGGGCCGCCCAGGCCACCGAGGGCCCCGCCCCGGCCGGCTCCCTCGCCGAACGGCTGCTCCCGCTGGCCCCGGCCGAACGCGCCCGGCTGCTGCTCGACACCGTGCGCGTCCAGGTCGCCGCCGTCCTCGGCTACCCCGGCCCCGAGGCCGTCGACCCGGACCGCGCCTTCAAGGTGCTCGGCTTCGACTCCCTGACCGCCGTCGAACTCCGCAACCGCCTCGGCTCCGCCACCGGCGCCCGGCTGCCCGCCACCCTCGTCTTCGACTACCCCACCCCGACCGCGCTCGCCGCCTTCCTGCGCACCGAACTCCTCGGCGACGCGGCCGACTCGGCCCCGGCCGCCACCGCCGCGCCCGCCGACGACGAGCCCATCGCCATCGTCGGCATGAGCTGCCGCTACCCCGGCGGCGTCACCAGCCCCGAAGAGCTGTGGCAGCTCGTCGCGGGCTCCGTCGACGCCATCTCCCCGTTCCCCGCCGACCGAGGCTGGAACCTGGACGCGCTCTACGACGCCGACCCCGGCCGCGCCGGAACCTCCTACACCCGCGAGGGCGGCTTCCTCCACGACGCCGCCGACTTCGACCCGGACCTCTTCGGCATCAACCCGCGCGAGGCCCTCGCCATGGACCCGCACCAGCGGCTCCTGCTGGAGACCTCGTGGGAGGCGTTCGAACGGGCCGGAATCGACCCGATGGGCGTACGCGGCAGCCGCACCGGCGTCTTCGCCGGCGTCATGTACCACGACTACCTCACCCGGCTGCCCGCCGTGCCCGAGGGCCTGGAAGGCTATCTCGGCACCGGCACCGCGGGCAGCGTCGCCTCCGGCCGCATCTCCTACACCTTCGGTCTCGAAGGCCCCGCCGTCACCGTCGACACCGCCTGCTCCTCCTCGCTGGTCGCCCTCCACCTCGCCGCCCAGGCGCTGCGCAACGGCGAATGCGACATGGCCCTCGCGGGCGGCGTCACCGTCATGTCCACCCCCGACACCTTCATCGACTTCAGCCGACAGCGGGGCCTCGCCACCGACGGTCGCTGCAAGTCCTTCTCCGCCGACGCCGACGGCACCGGCTGGGCCGAGGGCGCCGGCATGATCCTCGTCGAGCGGCTCTCCGACGCCCGGAAGAACGGCCACCAGGTCCTCGCCGTCGTCAAGGGCACCGCCGTCAACCAGGACGGCGCGTCCAACGGGCTCACCGCCCCCAACGGCCCCTCCCAGCAGCGCGTCATCCGCCAGGCCCTCGCCAACGCCCGGCTGTCGGCCGCCGACATCGACGCCGTCGAGGCCCACGGCACCGGCACCACCCTCGGCGACCCCATCGAGGCACAGGCCCTCCTCGCCACCTACGGCCGCGACCGGCCCGCGGACCGTCCGCTGCGCCTCGGCTCCGTCAAGTCCAACATCGGCCACACCCAGGCCGCCGCCGGAGCCGCCGGCATCATCAAAATGGTCATGGCCATGCGCCACGGCACCCTGCCCGCCTCGCTCCACATCGGCGAACCCTCCCCGCACATCGACTGGACCGCGGGCGCGGTCACCCTGCTCACCGAAGCCGCCGACTGGCCCGAGACCGGCCGCCCCCGCCGCGCCGGAATCTCCTCCTTCGGCGTCAGCGGCACCAACGCCCACGTCATCGTCGAACAGCCCCCCGCCGAAGAGCGGGCCGACGCCGGCGAAGCCCCCGCGCTCCCCGGCGCCGCCTCGCTGCCCTTCGTCCTCTCCGGCCGGACCCCGGCCGCGCTGCGCGCCCAGGCCGCCCGGCTCCTCGGCCACCTCGCCGACCGCCCCGACACCGCCCCCGCCGACCTGGCGCTCTCCCTCGCCACCACCCGTACCGCCCTGGACCGGCGGGCCGCCGTCGTCGCCGACGACCGCGCCGGACTCCTCACCGGACTCACCGCCCTCGCCGAGGGCCACGACAGCGCCCGGCTGATCCAGCACACCGCCGCCGACGGCAGGACCGCCGTCCTCTTCACCGGACAGGGCAGCCAGCACCCCGGCATGGGACGCGAGCTGTACGACACGTACCCCGCCTTCGCCACGGCGCTGGACGCCGTCTGCGCCGAGCTGGACCAGCACCTCGAACAGCCCGTCAAGGAGACGCTGTTCGACACCGCGGCCGAACAGCTCGACCGGACCGGCCGCGCCCAGCCCGCCCTGTTCGCCCTGGAGACCGCGCTCTACCGGCTCGTGGAGAGCTGGGGCGTACGCCCCGACGTCCTCGCCGGGCACTCCATCGGCGAGATCACCGCCGCGCACATCGCCGGCGTCCTCACACTGCCCGACGCCGCCCGGCTGGTCGCCGCCCGCGGCCGCCTCATGGAACGGCTCCCCGAGGGCGGCGCGATGATCGCGCTGACCGCCTCCGAGGACGAGGTCCTCCCGCTGCTCGCCGGCCACGAGGACCGGATCGGCGTCGCCGCCGTCAACTCCGCCGACACCGTCGTCGTCTCCGGCGACGAGACCCTCGCCCTGGAGATCGCCGCCGAGTTCGAGCGGCGCGGCCGCCGCACCAAGCGGCTCGCCGTCAGCCACGCCTTCCACTCCCCGCTGATGGACGGCATGCTCGCCGACTTCCGCGAGGTCGCCGAAGGACTCTCGTACGCCGGTCCCGCCGTCCCGGTCGTCTCCAACCTCACCGGAGCGCTCGTCACCGACGAGATGTCGAACGCCGACTTCTGGGTCCGGCACGTCCGCGAAGCCGTCCGCTTCCTCGACGGCATGCGCGCCCTGCGGGCCGAACACGTCACCACCTATCTCGAACTCGGCCCGCGCGGAGTCCTCAGCGGCCTCGGCCGCGACTGCCTCGGCGACGGAGCCGACCCCGACGCCGCCGTCTTCGTCCCCGCGCTCCGCCGCGACCGGGGCGAGGCCGAATCGCTCACCGCCGCCGTCGCCGCCGTCCACACCCGCGGCACGGCCGTCGACTGGACCGCCTACTTCAGCGGCGCCGGAGCCCGCCGCGTCGAACTCCCCACCTACGCCTTCCAGCGCGAACGCTTCTGGCTCGAAGCCCCCGAAGGACACGTCGGCGACGTCGAGTCGGCGGGCCTCGGCGCGGCCCACCACCCCCTGCTCGGCGCCGCCGTCGCCCTCGCCGACGGCGAAGGACTCCTCCTCACCGGCCGCCTCGCGCTCGACACCCACCCCTGGCTCGCCGACCACGCCGTCCTGGGCTCCGTACTGCTGCCGGGCACCGCCTTCGTCGAACTCGCCGTCCGCGCGGGCGACCAGGCGGGCTGCGACCTGCTGGAGGAACTCACCCTCGAAGCACCGCTGATCCTCGCCCCCGGCACGGCCGCCCGCCTCCAGCTGGCCGTCGGCGCGCCCGACGCCTCCGGCCGCCGCACCCTGGAGGTGTACTCCACCGCCGCCGACGCCCCCGCCGACGAGCCCTGGACCCGCCACGCGAGCGGAATCCTCGCCCCCGGCGCGCCGGCCCCCGCCTTCGACCTGACGGCCTGGCCGCCGCCCGGCGCGGAGCCCGTCTCCGTCGACGGCCTCTACGACCACCTGGCCGGCGGCGGTTTCGCCTACGGACCCGTCTTCCAGGGACTGCGCACCGCCTGGCTGCACGGCGACGACGTCTACGCCGAGATCGCCCTGCCCGACGACCGGCACGCCGACGCCGCCCGCTTCGGCCTCCACCCGGCGCTGCTCGACGCCGCCCTGCACGCCACCTTCGTCCGGCCCGCCCCCGACGCCGACCGGCCCGGCCGGCTCCCCTTCGCCTGGCGCGACGTCCGCCTCCACGCCGTCGGCGCGGCCGCGCTCCGCGTCCGCCTCACCCAGGACGGCCCCGACACCCTCGCCCTCCAGCTCGCCGACACCACCGGCGCACCCGTCGCCGCCGTCGGCGGCCTGACCGTGCGCCCCGTCTCCGCCGAACAGCTCGACGGCGCGGCCCGTCCCGCCCACCACGAATCCCTCTTCCGGATCGACTGGGTCACCGTGCCCGTCCCCGCGGAGCACCGGCACACCGGCGAACCGTTCACCGTCGTCGGAGCCGACGGCCCCGCCCCCACCGGCGCCGACACCGTCCGCCACCCCGGCCTCGACTCCCTCGCCGCCGCCCTCGACGCGGGCGGCCCGGCCCCCCGCCACGTACTCGTCCACCACACCCCCGGCACGGACACCGGCCCCACCGGCCTCGCCGACGCCGTCCACACCGCCGCCCACCGGGCACTCGCCCTGATCACCGACTGGCTGGCCGACGACCGGTTCGCCGAATCCCGTCTGGTGTTCCTCACCCGGGGAGCCGTCGCCGCCCAGGGCGACCCGGACCTTCCCGACCTCGCCCACGCACCCCTCTGGGGCCTGGTGCGCACCGCCCAGACGGAACACCCCGACCGGTTCGTCCTCGCCGACCTCGACCACGACCCCGCCTCGGCCGAGGCCCTCGCCCCGGCGCTGGCCACCGGCGAACCGCAGCTCGCGATCCGCCGGGGCGCCGTCTACGCCCCCCGCCTCGCCCGCGTCCCGGCCGCGGGCCCGCTCACCCCGCCCGCGGGCGACAGCGCCTGGCGCATGGACATCGAGGACAAGGGCGCGCTCGACCGCCTCACCCTCGTCCCCAGCCCCGAGTCCCAGGCCCCCCTGGAGCCCGGACAGGTCAGGGTCGCCGTCCGCGCCGCCGGACTCAACTTCCGCGACGTGCTCAACGCGCTCGGCATGTACCCCGGCGACGCCGGACTGATGGGCAGCGAAGGCGCGGGCACCGTCCTGGAGACCGGCCCCGGCGTCACCGACCTCGCCCCCGGCGACCGCGTCCTCGGCATGCTCCCCGGCGCGTTCGGCCCGCTCACCGTCGTCGACCGCCGCATGATCGCCCCCATGCCCGACGGCTGGACCTTCGCCGAGGCCGCGTCCGTGCCCATCGTCTTCATGACGGCGTACTACGCCCTCCACGACCTCGCCGGACTGCGCCGGGGCGAATCCCTCCTCGTCCACGCCGCCGCCGGCGGAGTCGGCATGGCCGCCGTCCAGCTCGCCCGCCACTGGGGCGCCGACGTCTACGCCACCGCGAGCCCCGCCAAATGGGACACCCTGCGCGGACTCGGCCTCACCGACGACCGCATCGCCTCCTCCCGCACCCTCGAATTCGAGGACGCCTTCCGCACCGCCACCGAAGGACACGGCGTCGACGTCGTCCTCGACTCCCTCGCCCGGGAGTTCGTGGACGCCTCCCTGCGCCTCCTCCCGCGCGGCGGACGCTTCGTCGAGATGGGCAAGACCGACGTCCGCGACCCGCACGACGTCGCCGCCGCCCACCCCGGCGTCGCCTACCAGGCGTTCGACCTCACCGAAGCCGGACTCGACCGCATCCAGGAGATGCTCGCCGAGCTGCTCGACCTCTTCCGCGCGGGCGCCCTGCACCCCGTACCCGTCACCGCCTGGGACCTGAGGCAGGCCCCCGAGGCCTTCCGCCACCTCAGCCAGGCACGCCACGTCGGCAAGATCGTCCTCACCCTGCCCGCCGACTGGAACCCCGACGGCACCGTCCTCATCACCGGCGGCACCGGCACCCTCGGCGCGCTCGTCGCCCGCCACGCCGTCACCGTCCGGGGCGCGCGCCGGCTGCTGCTGACCAGCCGCCGGGGCGAAACCGCCCGAGGCGCCCGCGAACTCGCCGCCGAACTGCGCGAACTGGGCGCGGAGGTCACCGTCGCGGCCTGCGACGCGGCCGACCGGGACGCGCTCGCCGCCGTCCTCGCGGCGATCCCCGCCGAGCACCCGCTGACCGCCGTCGTCCACACCGCCGGAGTCCTCGACGACGGCGTCCTCGAATCCCTCACCCCCGAACGCCTCGACACCGTCCTGCGGCCCAAGGCCGACGCCGCCCTCCACCTCCACGAACTCACCCGCCGTCTCGACCTGGCCGACTTCGTGCTCTTCTCCTCCGCCGCGGGCTCCTTCGGCGGCGCGGGACAGGCCAACTACGCCGCCGCCAACGTCTTCCTCGACGCCCTCGCCCGCCACCGGCAGGCACACGGACTCCCCGCCACCTCCCTGGCCTGGGGCCTTTGGTCCGACGCCAGCGGCATGACCGGCGAACTCGACACCGCCGACCAGGACCGGATGACCCGCTCCGGCGTCCTCGGCCTCTCCTCCGAGGAGGGCCTCGCCCTCCTCGACACCGCCCACCGCACCGGCGACGCCCACCTGGTGCCCATGCGGCTCGACCTCGCCCCGCTGCGCCACGCCGACGCGAGCGCCGTCCCCGCCCTGCTGCGCGGACTCGTCCGCGCCCCCGCCCGCCGGGCCGTGGAGACCGCCGCGGGCAGCACCGGCACTCCGCTCGTGGAGCGGCTCGTCCGCCTCCCCGAGAACGAGCGCGAGACCCTGCTGCTCGACCTCGTCCGCGACCAGGTCGCCGCCGTCCTCGGCCACGCCTCCGCCGACGCCGTCGAACCGGCCCGCGCCTTCAAGGACCTCGGCTTCGACTCCCTGACCGCCGTCGAGTTCCGCAACCGGCTCGGCGCGACCGCGGGCATCCGGCTGCCCGCCACCGTCGTCTTCGACTACCCCACCCCCGCCGTCCTCGCCGCGCACCTCAAGGACGAACTCCTCGGCTCCGCCGCCGCGGCCGCCGTCCCCCGGCAGCCGGTCACCGCCGCCGAGGCCGACGACCCCATCGCGATCGTCGCCATGAGCTGCCGCTTCCCCGGCGACGTCCGCACCCCCGAAGACCTCTGGGAGCTGCTCGCCGAGGGCCGGGACGGCATCGCCCACCTGCCCGAGGACCGGGGCTGGGACACCGAGGCGCTGTACGACCCCGACCCGGACAGCCCCGGCACCTCCTACGCCAGGGAGGGCGGCTTCTTCTACGACGCCCACCGCTTCGACCCGGCCTTCTTCGGGATCAACCCGCGCGAGGCCCTCGCCATGGACCCGCAGCAGCGCCTGCTGCTGGAGACGTCCTGGGAGGCCCTGGAGCGGGCCGGCATCGACCCGACGGGTCTGCGCGGCGAACAGGTCGGCGTCTTCGTCGGCCAGATGCACAACGATTACGTGTCCCGGCTGAACACCGTCCCCGAGGGCGTCGAGGGCTATCTCGGCACCGGCGGCTCCAGCAGCATCGCCTCCGGCCGCGTCTCCTACACCTTCGGCTTCGAGGGCCCCGCCGTCACCGTCGACACCGCCTGCTCCTCCTCGCTGGTCGCCCTCCACCTCGCCGCGCAGGCCCTGCGCAACGGCGAATGCTCCCTCGCGCTCGCGGGCGGCGTCACCATCATCACCACGCCCGACGTCTTCACCGAGTTCAGCCGCCAGCGCGGACTCGCCGCCGACGGCCGCTGCAAGCCCTTCGCCGCCGCCGCCGACGGCACCGCCTGGGGCGAGGGCGTCGGCATGCTCCTCGTGGAGCGCCTCTCCGACGCCCGCAGGAACGGCCACCAGGTCCTGGCCGTCGTCAAGGGCACCGCCGTCAACCAGGACGGCGCGTCCAACGGTCTCACCGCCCCCAACGGGCCCGCCCAGCAGCGCGTCATCCGCCAGGCGCTGGAGAACGCGGGACTGGCGGCCGCCGAGGTCGACGCCGTCGAGGCGCACGGCACCGGCACCACCCTCGGCGACCCGATCGAGGCACAGGCCCTGCTCGCCACCTACGGCCAGGACCGCGCCGAGGACGCCCCGCTCTGGCTCGGCTCCATCAAGTCCAACTTCGGCCACACCCAGGCCGCCGCCGGAGTCGCCGGCATCATCAAGATGGTCATGGCTATGCGCCACGGGGTCCTCCCGCAGACCCTGTACGTGGACGAGCCGACCCCGCACGTCGACTGGTCGGCGGGCGAGGTCGCCCTGCTCACCGAGCAGCGCGCGTGGCCGGAGACCGGCCGTCCGCGCCGCGCGGGCGTCTCCTCCTTCGGCATGAGCGGCACCAACGCGCACGCCATCATCGAACAGGCCCCCGACAGCGGCGACCGGATCGCCGACAGCGCCGCCCGGGTCCCCGGCACCGACGGTCGGGCGACCGACAGCCGGGCGACCGACGACCGGGCGACCGGCGGCCGGCCCGAGCCCGTCCCGGCGGCGGCCCTCGCCTGGAACCTCTCCGCCCGTACGCCGGACGCCCTGCGCGCCCAGGCCGAGCGGCTGCTGTCCCATCTGGAGGCCCACCCCGGCACCGCGCCCGCCGACATCGGCCACTCGCTCGTCACCGCCCGCGCCCTCTTCGAGCACCGCGCCACCGCCGTCGCCGTCGACCTCGCCGGCTTCCGCACCGCCCTCACCGCCCTCGCCGAGGGGCGCGGCGCGACCGGACTGCTCCAGGGCTCGGCGACGCCGGGCGGGAAGCTGGCGTTCCTGTTCACGGGGCAGGGGAGTCAGCGGGCGGGGATGGGTGCCGAACTGTACGAGGCGTATCCGGTGTTCGCGGCGGCGCTGGACGAGGTGTGCGCCGGTTTCGATTTGCCGTTGAAGGAAGCGCTGTTCTCTTCGGAGAGCGGTGCTCTCGACGAGACGTCGTACACGCAGCCCGCGCTGTTCGCGATCGAGGTCGCCCTCTTCCGGTTGTTCGAGGCGTGGGGTGTCCGGCCGGACTTCGTGTCGGGTCATTCGATCGGTGAGATCGCGGCCGCGCATGTCGCCGGGGTGTTCTCCCTGGCCGATGCCTGCACGCTGGTCGCCGCTCGTGGCCGTCTGATGCAGGCGCTGCCGACCGGTGGCGTGATGATCGCCGTCCAGGCGTCGGAGGACGAGGTGCTGCCTCACCTCACCGACCGGGTGAGCATCGCCGCGATCAACGGCCCGCAGTCGGTCGTCATCGCGGGCGACGAGGACGCGGCCCTCGCGGTCGTCGCCCACTTCGCCGAGCGCAAGACCAAGCGCCTGACCGTGAGCCACGCCTTCCACTCGCCCCACATGGACGGCATGCTCGACGCCTTCCGCGAGGTCGCCGAGGGACTCTCGTACCAGGCCCCGTCCATCCCGGTCGTCTCCAACCTCACCGGCGCGCTCGTCACCGACGAGATGGCGAACGCCGGCTTCTGGGTACGGCACGTCCGCGAAGCCGTCCGCTTCCTGGACGGCATCCGCACCCTGGAGACCGCCGGGGTCACCTCGTACCTCGAACTAGGCCCGGACGGAATCCTCTCCGCCCTCGCGCAGGAGTGCGTCACCGAGCCCGCCGCCTTCGTCCCCGCCCTGCGCGCGGGACGCGGCGAGCCGGAGACGCTGGTCTCGGCGCTCGCCGCCGTCCATGTGCGCGGTGTTCCCGTCGACTGGACGGCGTTCTACGCCCCGACCGGGGCCGCGCGCGTCGATCTGCCGACGTACGCCTTCCAGCGCTCCGTCTACTGGCTGGACGCGGGCGGCTCACAGGGCGACATGGCGGCGGCCGGGCTCGGCGCGCCGGACCACCCGCTGCTGGGGGCCGCCGTCGAGCTGCCCGACTCCGGCGGTTTCCTCTTCACCGGCCGGCTCTCCCTCGCCACCCACCCCTGGCTCGCCGACCACGCGGTCATGGGCTCCATACTCCTGCCCGGCACGGCCTTCGTCGAGCTGGCGATCCGCGCGGGCGACCAGGTCGGGTGCGATCTGGTCGAGGAGCTGACGCTGGAGGCCCCGCTGCTGCTGCCCGAGCGCGGCGGTGTGCAGCTGCGGCTCTCCGCCGGCGCCGCCGACCCCGTGGGGCGGCGCACGCTGGCGCTCCACTCCCGCCCCGAGGAGGCGGGCCCCGACACCCCGTGGACCCGGCACGCCGCCGGAGTGCTGGCGGTCGGCGCGGACCGCGCTCCGCTGGGCCTGGCCGAATGGCCGCCCGCCGAAGCCGAGTCCATCCCCCTGGACGGGCTGTACGAGGGGCTCGCGGGCTCAGGCTTCGGCTACGGCCCGGTCTTCCGGGGGCTGCGCGCGGCCTGGCGGCGCGACGGCGAACTCTTCGCCGAGGTACGGCTCCCCGAGACCGCCGAGGCCGACGCCGCCGCCTTCGCCCTGCACCCGGCGCTCCTGGACGCCGCGCTGCACACGCTGGCGCTGAGCGGCGCGGACGGCGAGGGGCGGCTGCCGTTCGCCTGGTCCGGTGTGTCCCTGCACGCCGTCGGCGCGTCCGCGCTGCGGGTCCGTCTCACCCCCGGACGGGGCGGCGAGACGACCCTCACCGTCGCCGACGCGACCGGCGAGCCGGTGGCCTCGGTGGCCGGTCTCGCGCTGCGGGCCGTGACCCGTGAGCAGCTCGGCGCCGCCGGGGACATCACCCGCGACGCGCTGTTCCGCGTCGACTGGCCGGTCCTGCCCCCGGAGAGTGCGAGCGGTTCGGCCGGCGACTGGATGACGCTGGGCGACGGCACGCAGGCGTACGCCGATCTGGCGGCGCTGGGCGCGGCGGTCGCCGAGGGCGGCGCGGTACCGGCGACGCTGGTGGCGCGCTGTGCGCCGGAGGCGGCGACGGACTCGCTGCCGTCGGCCGCGCACGCGGCGGCGGACCGCGCGCTGACCCTCGTACGGGACTTCCTGGCGGACGGCCGGTTCGACGGCTCGCGCCTGGTGTTCCTGACCCGGGGCGCGGTCGCGGCGGTCGCCGAGGACACGGTGCCGGGGCTGGATCAGGCCGCCGTATGGGGTCTGGTGCGCTCCGCCCAGTCGGAGAATCCGGGCAGGTTCGTCCTGCTGGACATCGATACAGACACAGACCCAGACACGGTCACGGACGCGGGCTTGGGCGCGGCCCTCGCGACCGGGGAGGCCCAGCTCGCGCTGCGCGGCGACACCGTCCGGGCGCCCCGACTGGCCGCGGCGACCCTCGAAGAGACCCCGCGCCCCGAGTCGGACGCCGACTTCGGCTCTGACGGTGTGGTGTTGGTGACGGGTGCGAGTGGGACGTTGGGCGGTCTGTTCGCCCGGCATCTGGTGGTGGAGCGGGGTGTTCGCC
>NZ_JBIBWD010000031.1:0-25095 GCF_043080985.1 Streptomyces sp. NPDC014894 | reverse complement strand
CCTCGACTGTTCCCGCCCAGTGATCATGTGCGTTTGATGGGCTTCTGAGCTGGGGTGATCAGGTAGCTGGTTGGTGCTGGTGGGTCCGAGTCGATGGCCACTTGTGGTTGTAGATGGCTGCGCGTGGCTCTGACGTGGTGGTTTGGTCGAATGTGATGGTCGTTCAGGTTTTTGGGTTGCTGCTCATTTTGACTGGGTCGCTTGTAGGCGCTTGTTCGTGGGGTTGAGGCCGATGGTGGTCAGGAGTGTGCGTTGGTCGGCGTGGAGCGTGTGCCAGTTCGTGTGCTGGTTGGTGAGCCAACGGCGTTGGCTTGCTGAGGGGCGCTGGTGCTCGGCTAGGGCGGAGCGGAGCCCGTTGTAGGTGTGCTGCCAGCTGATTCTCCAGGGTGGGTTCCACCAGGGGTCGAGTGCTGCGAGTGCGTGTTCGTGGGGCCATGGCCGGCCGGTGCGGCGTAGGTGGGCGTTGGCGCGTTTGCGTTGCTCGTATAGCCACCAGCCCAGGGGGAATCCGTTGTGTTCGGTGGTGTAGTCGGCGGTGCCGAGTCCGCCGTGAGTGTGCGCGTATGAGCGGGCGTAGGGCAGGCCGCCGTCGATGGATGACGAGACGGTTGTGGGGCGCGGCCCGTTGGTGCCGGTTCGGCGGCGCATGCGTGTTTCCCGCTGGGGGCGGGCGGCGTGTGCGTCCTGGGGCGTTATGCCGAGTCCGGTCAGGAGTTCCTGCTGGCCCGGGTGGAGGTCGCCATAGTTGGTGCACTGGGTGAGCAGCCATCTGGTGGCGGCTGGAGGGAGTCCGGGGAAACCTGCGGCCGCGTTCAGAATGTGGCCGTGGATCTCGTTTCTGACGGCATGGTAGGCGATTTGCCATGGTAGGCCCCAGGACGGGTTCCACCATGAGTCAAGGACGTCGAGGGCCTCGGCGCGACGGTGGGGTAGTCGGCCGTTGGCGGCCCGTTTGCGTTGGTGGGCGAGCCATGTCCCCAGCCGGTAGCCGTGGTGGTTCGCGCTTCTGGGTACGGCGAGGTGTCCGTGCCGGGCGGCATAGGAGCGGGCGTATGCAAGGCCGGTGTCGAATGATGCTTGCTGGGTGACACGACGGGGCCGTGCGGTGCCGGAGTTCGCGGTGGTGATGCCGAGTTGCGTGAGCCTTTGTTGCTGCCCCGGGTGGAGGTTCTGGTAGGCGACGCACTGGGTGTAGAGCCACTGCCCAGTCCAGTCGGGGGTGCCGGGGAAGCCTTGTGCAGGAAGGAGTTTGATTCCGTTCTCGACGAGTTTGCGGGCGGCGCGGTGGTTGATCTGCCAGTCCCCTTTCCACGGTGGGTTCCACCATGGGTCGATGGCGGCCAGCAGCGGGTCGGCCGGATAGGGCGTGGCGAACTTGGCGGTGTGAAGGCTGGGCTGGTGCCGTTGGCGGGCCAGCCAGCCTCCGACAGGGAAGCCCTCGTGCTGGGCGGAGGGTGATGCGTTGAGGTCGCCGTGCAGTGCCGCGTAGGAGCGGGCGTAGTAGAGACCGGTCTCCAGGGACGGCCTGTGGGTGGCGGGGTTGGGGCGGGCGGTTGCGGCAGTCTGCTCAGTCAGTCCGACGGCCGCGAGCTGTCGGCGCTGTTCCACTGCCAAGCCGGGGTAGGACACACATTGGGTATATAGCCATTGACCGAGTTCGTCGTCGAAGGGTGCAAAGGCGCTTCCGGGATCGAGGGGGTGGCCGGAGCGGACGAGCTCGCGCACGGCGTAGCAGGCTCGCTGCCAGTCGGAGGGCCAGGGCGGCGCCCACCACAGATCCATTGCGTCCAGCTGCTGTCTGAGGGCGGGATCGAGAATGCCGCGCCGGGCGCGTACGCGGAGGTTGGTCAGCCATTGGCCGATGGGGAAGCCGGCGTGCGTATCGGCAGCGCTCGCACAAAGGTGACCGTGCTGCTCCCAGTAGGCGCGTGCGTTGGTCAGGCCCTGCTCACGGGCCTCGGCGAGGTTGCGACGCCGCGGCAGTGCGTGGCGGGCGGCCTCGGCACTGATGCCGATCTGTGCCAGTAGTCTGCGCTGCTGGGGGTGGAGGCTGCTGTAGACCTGGCACTGCCGGTACAGCCAGGTGCCGAGATTCTCGCTGGTGCCCGGGAAGCCCTGCTCTGGTCTGATGTCGGTGCCTGAGTCCAGCAGCCGTCGTGCGCGCAGATAGATGCGCTGCCACAGCGTGCTCCACGCAGGATTCCACCACGGGTCAAGAGCGGCCAGGGCCTGGCTGCGCTCGGGGGAGAGCTGGGGGCCTGCTGCGCGCTGGTTGGACAGCCACAGGCCGAGTTGGATTCCGTCCTTTTCGTGCCGGTAAGGAATGCAGAGGTGCTCCGTGTTCGGTGGCGTAGGCACGGGCGTGGCGCAGGCCGCGCGCGAACCCCTTGGCGGTCTCGGCCACGTCTGGGGCCGGCGCCCCCGCCGACTCCGTTTTTCCGGGCGCTTCGTCGACGGGCCGGGTTTCGGCCAGGAGCCGGGTGATCGGTGCGGGCCGGTGGGGCGGGGAGACGTGCCACATGCTGCGTGTCTTCGGCTTGTGCCCAGCCTGCGTGCGTACGCAGGCGCGTACCCAGGCGTTCAGCGGGCCTGTCGTGATGGCGCTGAGGCGACCGGCGAGCCATGGCCGCTCAAGACGTCGAGCCAGTTCGTCCACGAGGCCGGGGACATCGGCGAGCGCGTGCGGCTGATGCCGCCCCGCGTCATCGAGTAGCCGCTGCTGCAGGCTCGGGTCGGCGAGGGCCGCCGCCAGCGTGACAGCTTCGGGATAGGTCACCGCATCCCGCGCCGCGGCACGCCAAGCGAGGCCGTTGCCGGGTGCCATCAGCCGCAGCCGATCGGGCCAGAGGATCTCTTCCGGCCAGGGCTCGTCCCACCACGACGCCATGATTGCCTGCGCCACGGTGAACGCTTCGCCAGCGTGCGCAGAGCGCCGCAGCAGCCGTACATGACGCCGCTGGGCCGCCCCGATCTGCGGCACATACCGCAGGTCCAGCTGCCCGGGGACGGCCGCTGCCCCGTCGACGACGGGTGCTTCCAGCATCCAGCACTGGTGCTTGACGCATACCCGGCCGTGCGGCAGCAGGTAGCGGCGTGCTTCTTCCTGGCCTCGTGTGGCGGTCGCGGTGCAGGCCCGGCATCCGGGGCCGGTCGGCGGGATAGTTGCTGCGGTGCGGACCCAGGCGGCCGGCCCGCTGCCGAGCCTGCTCGAAGGAACGTCCCTGCCCCAGGCCGGCAGGGCACGGTGCAGGTGTTCTTCGGGCATGCGGCAGAAAGCGGCGACCACCGCCCGGGCCTCGGCGTTGAAGACCACTTCGCCTTCGGGCCGCACCGTGAACAGATTGGGCCGCCGCCCCACGTCCACGAGAGCGCCGATGAGCTCTTTGGCCGTGAGCCTGTACCGGGAGGCGACTCTGCTCATGAACGACAGCGTTGTCTCGCCGTTCAGCGGAGCGACACGCACCGCGCCCAACGGCAGACCGTGCAGGGGCAGTTCGTGCTGCTCGCGCTGTGATGGCTGCGAATCATCCCTGACTGCAGGTTCCATTAACGAGCTGGTGGTCTTCTTCACCGTTGGTCCGCCTCGTCAGTATCCAGTGCCGTTGTTACGGGGGCGCTGGAGACGTTTTCGCGGCGGGCGGGCTTGCTGCTCCGCGCGGATGTCGAGCTGGATGGCGGCCAGGAGCCGTTTGGTGATCTTCTCGCTGCCGTCGAGGAGGGCGGTCAGGGCGGCTTCACGGATGAGGTGGGAGAGGCTTCCCATGACTCCGCCGGTGCGCTGATGGAGGTAGTCGGCGTGCCGGGCCAGAGTGCCCCCAGTGTGGCGGCGCAAGTGCAGGGCGTTTTCCATGTCGGTGACCAGGTCCAGCCAGACGGCGCGCTGTTCGGCTGTGCCGCAGGACAGGGCGGTGTTGCGGACCAGGGTGAAGCGGCCTGCCAACTGTGCGCCGCGCGGCCCGTTGAGCAGGGGCGATGCCTCGACGTCGACGCCTGCGTAGACAAAGGTTGCCGGAATCCTCTCGCCGAGGTCATCTGGTCGGAGGTCTCCGCGCCAGCCCGGGTGCGGGTGTCGAGCAGGTGGACGTCGTCGACGAGGACCAGCGCGGTGCCCAGCTGGCACAGCAGGTGGCAGACGGCGTCGGTGATCTGCGCCTGGTTCATCCGGGCCGCGATGGGGATGCCGAGGAACCGGGCGAACTCCGATACCAGCATCTTGGGAGTGGAGGCGGGCGGCACCGCCAGGAACACCACGGGCAGGCGGTCGGTGCGGCCGGGGTGGCGGCGCTGCTCGGCGAGTTCGAAGGTACGGCCCATTTCCAGCAGGGTGGTGGTCTTGCCGGTGGTGGGCGGCCCGGACACGATCAGCCCGCGGCGCGCGGTGCCCTGTTGGCGGCGGTTAAGGAGCATAAGCCGCCGCACCGACAGCGAGATGCGCTCCATCGCCGGGGTGGTCAGGACGACGAACCGGGAGTGGTAGTCCAGGCGTTCCTCAAGCGACCAGTCCTCGTCTCCAGTGGGCGGGGGCTTCAGCGGGGGAGTGCCGACGAACTGCTGCCAGCCTTCCCGCGTGGTCGGCGGCGCATAGGCCGCCATCTGCTGCTCCTCGTCCGGGACGGGACCGGCCTCGGGGACTGCTACCACTGGGTTGCCTCCTGGCGGGCATCGTAGATCCGCGACGGGCGAAGGACTGAGGCCCGCCCGGATGGCTGCTCGTCTCCGGCGGGGCCGCCGCCGGCATCGTCTGATGTGCCGAGCGGGTCTTCGTCCTCGTCCCAGCCGTCCTCGAACTCTTCGTCGTCGGGCTCATCCAGATCCGCTGGGGTGAAGGCGCCGACCAGGCCGTAGGAGAGGGTCGGGGCGGTGAGAGGGACGGACGGCTCCTGCTGGTTTGGGGCGGGCCCGGCGAGGGAGGCTGCGGCGCTGGCGCGTGCCGCGACGGTCCGCTCGCGGCGGGTGCCTTCCCCGTTACCGGCCCGCCGCAGGAGACGGTCCAGGGCCTGGGCGAGCTGTTGCTCGTGCTCATCGCGATCGCCGCGGCGCTCGACGGTCGCGCGGATGTGCCGCCAGGTGAAGTCGGTGAAGGGCAGGCTTACTCGCTCCTTGTGGATCCAGGGCACCTCCTCCCAGCCGCCGGGCAGCCGCACCCAGATCTGCTGGGGGTCATAAGGGTTGTGGTGCACCTCCCACATCCCGTCCGGGGCCGTCGACTGGAACCCGCGGTGCGGGTTGAGGACCTCATGGTCGTAGGTGCGATAGTCGAAGCGGATGCCGTAATCGTTGATGCCCACCCGCTTGACCGGCATGAGCTCGACATAGTCCTCTTCGCTGAGCAGCACCGGCACATAGCCGGTCACGCCGACCAGCGCGGCCCACATCTCGTTCGGCGACACCGCGAGTTTCGGGGCCAGAGGATGACGCAGGGATGCGTGCCGACGGTGCTGCCAGTCTGCGACCAGCCACTCGTCCAGCAGATCCTGCACCTGTGGCAGCGTCCAGCACGCCTCGTCCCCGACGTGAGAGCCCCGCTGAGTGACGTCGGAGCCGGTGTAACCGGCCACGTACTGAGAGAACCGGTCGCCGATGGTGCGGAACATCCGCTCGACATTTCCCTTGGCCGGGCCGTTGGCCGGAGGCGCCGGCTGCACCGACACCCCCAGGCTGTCGCACGCCGCGGTGAACGAGGCGGAGATGAACACCCGGCCCTGGTCGACGACGACCGTCTCCGGCGTGATCACCGGACGGGCTGCCGCACCCTCCAGCCGCGCGTCCAACGACACCAGCCGCTCGTAGGGGATGACCGACCGCGATATCGCCAGCGCCTCTTCCCACCCTCGGCGCATCCGCATTGGCGTCACCATCTGCGCCAGCAGAACCGCCGCATCCACCGACCCGGTGCCCATCGGCCGCAGCACGGTCGCACAGATACTGCGCGTCGCCACATCCAGGGCGATCGTCAGCTCGGCCTTACCCGCCACCCCGTCGGCCAGGACCACCATCACGTCCAAAGGGGTGCTGTCCAGCATCACCAGCTCACCGGGCCGCAGCGCCACCGTCGGGGTGAACGGCGGAGCCGGCCGTGAGGAGTGACGGCGCCGCTGCGCCGCTGTCCCCAGCAGCCCATGACGGTCCGCGAGGGCGTGCACCAGCCGGTTGAATGTCGAGGCCGGCGGCACCTTTACCGTCCCCACACCGTGGGCGTCCTCCAGAATCCAGCCGACGGTGCGCCGGAGCCGGCTCAGCGTCCCGGTCGACCGCTCCCGCTGCGCCTGGAGTGCCTGCGCGATCGCGGCGACCACCCGCTCGTCCGCGCGCCCTATCGGCGAGCGCCGCCGGGCGGCCCGGCCGTCCACCAGCCCCCACAGGCCTTGCTCCCGATAGCGGGCCCGCATCCGCCGCACCGTCACCGCACTTGCCGGCTGCCCGGCCGCCGTCAGCTCGGCGGCCTTGGCCTCCTCCCGCTCTGCCATGGTGCGCCGGGCCGGATCGAACTCGGCCCGAGGCGGCTGGTCCTGTCCCGGGACGGGGTATCCGGTCTCGACCTCACGCACGTGCCGCTCCCAGGCGTACGCACGCGCGCGCACCTGTTCAGGCAGCTCCTCCAGGAGCCCGAACGGAGGCACGCCGCGCTGCGGGGCGCCTACCACTTCGAAGTCGGGTTCGGCGAACAGGAAGTTCGCCAGGACAGTGGCCACGGAGTTGTCCGCGTCGACCAGCCGTACGCATGACCCTTCCAGCATGACCACCGTCCAGGTCCGCTTCGCGAAACGCACCTGTGTTCCGGGCTCTAGCACTGTGCCGCTCATGCCTGCCCCCCTGTGGGGCGGTCCGCCGTCACGGTCACCCGCTCGTGCAAGGGCACCTCGAGGGGGGCCGACAACTTGCCGTGCCACAGCGCGTGGAAGACCACCGGGAAGACCTCCACTGGATCGCCGAGTTCACGCACGCCCTCGATCAGAGGCAGCGGTCGCCGAAAGACCTCGGCCGCGCGCCCGGCAAGTTCGCCGCCCCTGTAGCGGGGGTGCCGGTACCCGGCCAGCCAGCGCAGGTTGGCCGCCAGAACCGGATCAGGAGGGCGCAGAACCCTGTACTGCCACCCTGCTGCCGCGGCCGCGGCCTTCATCACCGCCGCCCGACAGGCCAGGCGCGGTGAGATGTCCCCGTGCCCGGCGCAGTCCGCCAGCAGACCCCTGCCTTCCGCGAGCCGGGCCATCAGATGCGGTGCGTGCCGCACCCAGGTTCCGTCACGTTTACGCCAGGTGAATTCCACCGGGCGGCATGCAATGGCCTCGACCGAAGGATCCCGGTCCAGCAGCATCACCTGGGTGCGCATGACACCAGACCCGTAGTGCACCAGCCGCCCGTTCGTTGCCGACCACCACCAACCCGGCGCAAAACGACGGCCAGGACGCACGGGAAAGGGCCGCACCGGGCCGCAGTCCTCCAACGCGACCTCCCGTGCGACGTCTCGCCAGCACATCAGCCGCTCACTGCACGCAGGATCGACGAAGCGCGCCATCAGGTGGTCGTCGGCTCCCTCCGCGAACTCTCCGCTTGCCTCGCCGCCTTGTCGCCTCACGTCTGACAGCCAAATGCATGCCGGGCGGCCGGGTACGTGATCTGGCTGCTCCCACCCCGAACGGGTGAACACAATCCGCTGCCGAAGAGGGAGACCTCAGTGAGGGAAGGACACGCTGGCTTCACGAGTTCCGCCGAAGTGATCGACTCGCCAGTCGAGTACCGCTTACGCTGCGTGCTTGGGGAGAGTGGGCTGGGGGGTACATGGTTGATCCGATTGCGACTGCTGCCCTGAACGCGGGTTCGGCGACACTGCGGGGCTACGAGTACCAGACTCATGTGGCTGCACAGGCCGTCCTGGAGATGCTCGCTGATGAGGCAGTACGGCATGTGACATGCGAGCACATTGAGGACGTCATCATCGCCCGCAGTGAGGGGCAGGCCAAGGGCGGTCTGTTTTGGGAGTTTCAACAGATCAAGACGCGGGAAGTGGCCACTCCTTGGGCATTCAGAGACGTGCTCGCAAAGAGGCCGTTGCAAAGCCTGTGGCGTACGTATGGAACGTTGAAAGACCAGGGACTCTCCTACAGGCTAACGGCTGCCGTTGAGGGATTTCTTGATCCTGCCGATGCGCTCGTTACTGCTCTTGCGCACGGAGAAGGGGCCGACAACGAGCGCTGTATGGAGCGGGTGACTGCCCACCTGAAAGCTGACGCCAAGGAGGTCTCTGCCTTCTTGGGCCTGATGCGTATCCAGGAACTTCCCAGGAGCGAAGACATCGAGGAACGTAACGTCGCGTTCCTTCGCGAACTGGGCTCGCCGTTGACCGGTACTGAAATTAGCGGTCTCTACGCCGAGCTCGTGCACCGTGTCAGGAAGGCGATGCAAGGCCGCCTGGATCCTCGGTGGACTGAGCAGTCAGGAGTGCAGGACCTGCCTGCGGGGCTGCTGGGGAAGCGCATCGGGCCCAGCGCGGTTGCCGATATCCGTCAGCGCCTGCAACTACCTGATCGCATGCTGTTGACCGGCTTCTCACAGCGCGGAGAAGTCGACACAGCGCAGATCAGTGAAGTGCGGAGTGGCGCAGCAGCCCCGTACGAGGCTTGCGGTCTGCGCAAGGACTATGACTGCGAGAAGTTCCCCTTCCACCGTCAAGAGGACGGCATGGCTGACGTCTTCTACGCGACGCACAAGCCGACCGGCACGCCCGTCGTCCTCAAGAAGCTACGCGGCCAGTACCCGCACCTCGACAAGAAAGCCCGGATGACCCGTGAGATCGAGGTGGGCCGTCTTCTGAGCGACCATCCGAATGCGATGCCGGTCTGGGACGCCGCCGACGGCACGTGGTTCGTCATGCCCAAGGCGCAGGCTGTCGCAACGGAATGCCTCGATGACCTCAAGGATCCGGCCGTACTACGGGACCTGATTGAGAGCCTGTGCTCGGTGCTGATCGCTGCGCATGGGATGCAGGCACCGGGCGCCCCTCACGGATGGGTACATCGGGACATCAAGCCGTCTAACGTACTTCGGCTTGATGGGCGATGGGTTCTTGCCGACTGGGGCATTGTGCGTCGTCCGCCTGGCCAGACCACGCATGCGCAGCGCACCCGGCTTGGGGCGAGCATGGGATCTGAGGGCTTTGCCGCTCCGGAGTTGAGCTTCGATGCCCATAGTGCCGGTCCGCCGACTGACGTCTACAGCCTGGGGCAGCTGATCGGCTGGGCGGTCACACGCAGGAACCCGCAGCAGAATATTCCACTCATACCGGACTCTGGTCCCTGGCGCGCGGTCGTCCGAGGAGCAACGCGTACGGACCCCGGGAGACGGCCGGCAACGGTGCAAGCGTTCCTTGACCTCATCGCCCAGGAGATCGACACACCCCCCACGCCGCCCGTAGTACATGCCGAAACGCTCCGTGATGCTTTGAGCGATGGAGCAGCGAATGCCTCAGAGGAGTTGGTGGCCCTGGCGGCTGCCCACCCCGACGACGCTGCTCTGTACTGCGACGTACTTCTCAATGTTGATCCTTTGGCGCTCATGCCGGCGTTGTTGGCTGACCCTCCCCGAGCCCTTGAGATTGTCCGGGCGATGCCCGACCTTCTGGGCACACACCGCTCAATAGAGCGTGGTGAAGTCGACGCCGTCATCCTGTGGCTGTTCACCGTCGCACGCCATGCCGCTAATGCTGCGCAGTTGGATCTGCTGGAGGTTTGCTGCAACGGCGCCTTCACCTGGGACGCCTTGTGGGACCAGTGGAGGCCGCAGGATGAGATCAGGCCCTGGCTGCGCACCCTGACAGGGGATGCCGCCGGCTCAGTCGCAGGAGCTCTGCGCGACCATCCCGACTGCGCACGCCACTTCTCCTCACTGGCCAACGAGATGCGAGTCGATCACCGGATCCGTTCGGCAGTCTCACCACCTTTGCCGGGCGCGACCGGCACCGCCGGGTCAACGTAGGGGGCGGCGCGACTATGCCCGGTACCTCGTCTTCAGCGCGTCCCGGTGTGGCTGGGGCCGGGTCGAGTGACGCTGGGAACCATGGGCAGGCGTAGTCGACTTCGATGGTGCTGAAGGCTTCGTCCGGCCAGGGGGCGGTGTCGTTGTCGGTGGTGATGAGCTGGAGGCCCGAGCCGTAGGCGTCCGCGGAAGAGGGACCCGTCCCCAGTGAGGGAACAGTGGCTCCACGAGTTCCGTCGAAGCGATCGACTGGCCAGTGTTGTACCGCTTACGCTGCGTGCTTGGGGAGAGTGGGCTGGGGGGTATATGGCTGATCCGATTGAGACCGTTGCTCCGGACGATTCTGGTTCGGTCACGCTGCGGCGGTACGAGTATCAGGTTCATGTGGCTGCGCAGGCCGTCCTGGAAATGCTCGCTGACGAGCCGGTACGCCATGTGACCTGCGAGCACATCGAGGACGTCATCGTTGCCCGCGGCAGCGAGGAGCAGACCAAGGGCGGCCTCTTCTGGGATTTTCAGCAGATCAAGACACGGGACACGACCACGCCCTGGGCGCTTACGGACGTTCTCGCCAAGGGACCGTTGAAGAGCTTGTGGCGCACGTACGGGGCGGTGAAGGACCAGGCGCTCTCATACGGGCTCACAGCTGGGCTGGAGGGTTACCTCGATCCCGCCGACGCACTCGTCACCGCTCTCGCACATGGGGGAGGGGCGGATAACGAGCGGTGCCTGAAGCGGGTGACAGCCCACCTGAAGGCTGACATCAAGGAGGTTTCAGCCTTCCTGGGCCTGGTCCGCATCCGGGAACTGCCCAGACGCGAGGACATCGAGCTGCGCAACACCGCCTTCCTCCACGAGCTCGGCCCGTCCTTGACCGGTGCGGAGATCACCGGCCTCTACACCGAACTCGTACGCCGTACTCGGGAGGCAATGCAGGGCCGTTTGGGCCCGCGGTGGGCCGAGCAGCTAGCGGTGCAGGACCTGCCTGCGAAACTGTTGAGGAAGCGCATCGGCCCCGGCACCGTCGCAGACCTCCGACAGCGTCTGATGCGCCCTGACCACGTACTGCTGACTGATGTATCGCAGCGTCTCAGCGGAGTCGAGACAGCGTTGGTCCGCAAGCTACGCCGGGGCGCGGCGACGGACGATGTAATCCAGGAAGCTCAGATGGTCCGCGCGCATGCCGACATTCACCGTATGAAGCAGCAGTCCCTGGGCACGTGGCCGGCTGACCCGGCCATCGAGGCGGACCTGGACGAGCGGCTGCTGCTGGTCGCGCGCCGTACCATCCGCAGGCACGCGGCAGATCCTCGCCCAGCGAACGCCATCTTCGACGGCCTCCAGACCACTCTCGAAACCAGCGCCGCTACCCACGACCGCTGGCCCCTCTATGCCCGGGACGGCGTGCTGCTCATGGGCCGGGCGTGCGCCATCTCCGACGAATGCCGTTTCGACTGGGGGACTGGCCATGAGTCTCCTGCCTGATATCGCCCCGCCCCCCACTGCGCCCCCGGAGTATCCAGACGGACTCCCTCCTTCCGTCGACGCCCAAGCCAGGCTTCTTGTCCTCATCGACGCCTTCTCCGAGACAGCAGCATCCAAAGGCATCGAAGGCAGGATGAAGCTCGCCAAACTTGACTTTCTCCTGCGCTACCCCGAGCACTTCAACCATTTGATGGCCGAGCGCCGACCCGACGCCGACCCAGGCGACGATCCGTGGCTGACAGGAGCCATCGAGCAGAGCATGATCCGCTATCGCTATGGCCCCTGGGACCCCGCTTACTACGCCCTCCTCGGTGCTCTGACAGGCAAGGGCCTCATCGAGCCCAAGCACGAGAACGCGGTCGCGACCTACCGCACCACGCCAGCCGGAAGAGCGGTTGCGCAAGCCCTTGCCGAATCCGAAAGCTGGCGCCCCGTACGCGATCGGGCCCGGCTCCTGCGCCGGCACTTCAACCTCACCGGCACCACTCTCAAAGACATGATCTATCGAGCGTTCCCCGACATCGTCGAGGCGGACTGGGGGACACAGCTGTGAGAATCCGGATCGAAGAACTGCACCTGGTCGGAACCAGCCGCCGCATCCGGTTCGAGCGTGGGATGAACGCCATTACTGGCGCCATGAGCGGCGGTAAGACGGCGACGATCAGCTGCCTTCGGGCCTTGCTCGGCGCCGATGTAAGCGTCGTCCCCGAGCTCCGAGGGCGCACCATGGCCGGCACCGTACTCATCGGCGACCGCCGCTTCCGCATCGTCCGCCCCCTTGTCACCACGACGACCGCCAAGGTCGATATCGCCGAGATCGGAGGCCAAGAGGAAGCCTGGCGGTTGCCGGCCAGCGAACTCCAGGCCGGCTACGACCACACCTTCCGCGACTGGCTCCTCGACCGCCTCGGCCTGCCTCGCATCAAGGTGCCGCGAGCCCCAACCGACCAAACGAGCCCGCTTGTCCCCGTGACCGCAAGCGACTACCTCATGTACTGCGTCCTGAGACAGAAGGAGATCGACGCCTCTGTCTTCGGCACCGCTGACAACCACGCGAAGAACATCAAACGCCGCTACGTCTTCGAGATTTTGTACGGCATCCATGACCCTGAATCCACCGGACTTCGGGAACGGCTTCGCGAAGTGTCCACGGAGCTCAAGGCCCTCACTGCGGACTCCGTCACCCTGGAACGACTCTTGGCTGAGACAGCCTTCGGCTCACAAGCCCAGCTGGAGGTGCAGCGCACAGCCACTGAGACCAAGCTTCGGGCGGCACGCACAGCGGATCAGCAACTAACGAGTGAGCTCACCGACCCTTCCACGGTGACCCTGCGCTCTCGGATTGCTGATGCTGAAAGCGAACTCGCGCGCATCGACATGGCTACCGCCGCGGAATCTGCGGCGGTAGCCAACCTGCGCGAGCTACACGACCAGCTCATCGCCCAAAGCCGTCGCCTCACCCGCGCACTCGTCGCGGAACGGCTTCTCAACGACTTCGAGTTCCACACCTGCCCCCGTTGCGGGTCCGGCATCCCAGAGCGCGGTGACGACCACACCTGCCGACTGTGCCTGCAGACCCCTCCGCAGACCGCGGCACCGTCATCCCTCGCCAGCGAGCAGGACCGGGTGATCGAGCAGGTTTCGGAAACCAAGCAACTCATCGAGCGCAGCACGAAAAGAATCGAAGAACTCCAGGCCGCACGCGCAGGCCACGCCCGTCTCCGCAACGACCTCGGAGCACAGCTAGACCGAGCCACGTCAGCCTTCGTCAGCGATCAGACCGACCGCATCCGCGCCACCGCCGCCGAACAAGCCCGGCTTGAAGAACGCTTGATCAGCCTGGAACAAGCCCTGTCGTTGTACGAGCGTTCCCAGAAGCAGGCACGCCGCATCGCCGAGCTTGAGCAGGAACAAGAATCTCTCAACGCGAGCATCGACGCTTCCAGGCACAGCAACCCTGCCGTCCAAGAACGACTGCGGAAACTCGATGAAGCCTTCGAGACGATCCTCCGCGCCTTCGACACCCCACGATTCGAAGAACCGGCAGGCACGTACATCAGTCGCAAGACGTACCTGCCCATCGTCGACGGCCGGTCCTTCTCAGACCTCGGCTCTCAGGGAGTGGAAGTCCTCGTCAACGTGGCGCACGTCCTCGCACACCAACTTGTTGCCCTGCGGGACAACAGCATTCCGCTCCCGAACATCCTGATCATCGACGGCCTCAGCAACAACGTCGGCCACGAAGGCATCGATCTCGAGCGGCTACGCAAGATGTACACCACCCTGCTCAGCGCTGCCCTCCAGCACATCGATGACCTGCAGATCATCGTGGCGGACAACGATCCCCCGCCCATCTCGGGAGTTCACCGCGCGCTAAAACTGTCGGACACCGATCGCCTCGTCCCAGAAGCGACCGCCGGGCAAGAGGCCCCGGACACAGAAATTGATCAGAGTGGCGACAGCAGCTGAGACACCAGTCGAATCTGCAACCCGCAGTCCCGGCAGGCGTTCCCTTGGGGACTGCGGGCTCGGCGCTGTCTGGTTAGCGCACCGATGGGTCGGTGCCGGAGTCATGCCCAAGCGATACCGAGCTCCCGTAGGGCAACGAGTTGCTCCTGAGTGAGCTTGTCCCGCCTCGACTTGGTGTTCGAGACCCACACGCCAAGCTTCACCGGCACCGGCTCGTCCTGGTCATCGACCTCGATCTCGACGACCGCGCCGCGTGGGACCGGCCGATTGCCTTCCCGCTCGACCCACTGGGTGAGGGCCGCGAGGCCGCGTTGGAATGCTTGCTGCGCCTTGCTCGGCCCCTTCGTCGTGTGGCTTGCCGTCGGGGCGTGGGCCGGGGCCTGGTCGGGCTGTAGGCCCAGCTTCAACAGCCGCTGCTGCTGCTCCTCGGAGAGCTGTTTCCAGGTGCCCGGGTTCTTCTGGCGCTCCAGCCATCGTCCGATGTCATCGTCCTCGAACAGCACCCCGGGCTGAATCTCGGGCAGGGCGCCATCGCCCTCGTCGGCGGCTAGGTCGCGTAGTACGGCGTAGTGGCGTTGCCAGTCGAGTGGCCAGGGGCAGTTCCAGTCCTCATCGATCGCGGTGAGCTGTGCCGCGCGTGCGGCAGCCCGCTTCGGGTCTTTGCCGAGGCCATCCTTGCGGCGGAGGTTGGCCATGTGCTGTCCAACCGGCACCAGGCCTTCTCCCTCGCCTTCGCCCCAGAGGGTGTCTTGTCGGGGTGCGAGGTGCCCGTGCGTACGGTGGTAGGAGCGGAGGGCGGCGAGTTTGTTCTCCCATGCTTCGTCGCCTGGTTCCCAGACCATTCCGGCTTCGTCGAGGAGGGTTTTGCGGTGGGGGTCGAGTTCTCCGGCCCGCAGCGCTTTTCTCTGTTGGTGCACCCATCGGCCAAGCGGGAACGTCTTCGTCGTTCCGACTGGGGTCTCGACGTCATAGGCGACGGCATACAGGCCGGTGATCCCGTTCTCAGCTCGCCAGCGGGTGAGGGCTTGGTAGCCCTCGAGCCAGACCAGGGACTGGGGCCGGATGACGCGGCAGCGGGTGAGGGCGGCGATGTCGGCGGCGTCGCGGGGGGTAGCGAAGTTGACCACGACCCGGGCGACACGATCGACGTCCTGCTGCGCCTCGCCGGCCTCCTCGGGCATGTCCCCGTCCTCCGGGCCGATCCCGGTGGCGGGGGAGGAGCGGACGTGGATGCGCCGGCGTTCGGTACTGCGGGTGAGGGCGCGGGAGGCGAACTGGTCGACCATGCGTTCGGAGTGTGAGCGCAGGGCTTGGAGGATGTCGACCAGGGGCTGGTAGCTGGCCGAGGCGACCATGTCCTTCGGGTCCTCCCCGGGCTGCAGAAAGACCGGGATGATGATCCGCGCAGTCTTCACCGTGCCGTCGGGGTTGGGGCGCAGGGCGCGTCCGATGTTCTGGACGATGTCGACCTGGGAGCTGCGCGAGCCGACGATGCACACGGCCTCGACCCCGCGCAGCCCGGTGATGTCGACCCCGACCCCCAGGGCCCGTACCGAGGACAGGAACGCCCGGTGCACCCGCTGGTTGTGGGAGTCGATGCCGTTGGCGAACCGATGGATCACCGCACGCCGGTGCGCGATGGGATGGTCCCCGCACAGCCAGTCCGCCCACACCCGCTCAGCAGGCACGTGACGGCCTTCCTCGAGCTCGTACAGCTCAGCGTCGATCGACGACGCCGGCAGCTCCTCCGCCCCGGCCAGCGCCGCCGCGGAGGCCTCAGCGGCATACAGCTCGGCCGCGGTGCGCGGCATCTGCGCGGCGAACGCTTCGGCTTCCTCGACCCGCTGGTGGAACACCATGGTGGTGTGCAGATTCCGCTGCGCCGCGTGCTCCAGCAGCGCGGCCTGGAGAAGGGCCATCCGCCGGCCACGCAGCGCGTCCTCCGACAAGCCCAGGATCGGGTCCGGGTCGCGGATCTCGAGCACGTCGATCTCGAACCCCGCAAGGATCGAGCGTTCCACCGCCTCCGTGCGATGTGCCGGGTTGGTGGCAGTGGGTGGGTGTCAGTGACGGCATGTCAGGCCAGGGTGTTTCCGCTGGTCGGGTGTTAAGGAAGAGCGGGTTCACTGCCGTTGAGCGGTATCTGCGGCCGGTGCGGCTGTCATAGACCGGTACACCACCCTCTGCTCCACTGTCTCGGGAACGGTACTTCTGATCCTTCCAGGGCCGCGCGGCTGCACCGTGGTCGATGTCGATGTCGGTGTCCGCGGCGGAAGGGTGTGGGGTGGGCGAGCCGGACGCGTGGGGTGAGATCACGGCAGGGCTGAGGATGTCCAGGCCGCTACTGCTGGAACGGCTGATGGAGCTCGATACGGCCGGGACGTTGACGACGGCCCATGTGCGTGCGGGCGCGCTGGTCGGTGGGGTGAATGTGCGCACGGTGTGGCGCTGGCTGGAGGCGGCACGCACGGAGGGCCGTGTGGAGCGCAGGCCCCGGGCCCGGCTGGAGTTGTCCGACCCGGTGTGGGAGGCACTGGCGCAAGAGGGTGGGAACGTGGCGGCGCTGTACCGGCAGCTGAAGGAGGCCGGGGGCGAGATGCCGGTGCCCTCGTTGGCGTCGTTGCACCGGGTGGTGCGCCGGGACCTTCAGGCCGGCAGGGTCTTGCCGGACCGCACGGTGGTGCGACGGGAGCGGGAGGAGCAGCAGACGAGGCAGGCGCTGGCTGACCTTGCTCTGGCCGGGCCGCGTGAGGGCGGCGCGGCGAAGGCGGCTGCGCGGCGGCTGCCGCTCCCTGCGCCGGCGGTGGTCGCGGGCGTGCCGGTGGGGGAGAGCGGTGCGCTGGCGGGTGTGGCGTTGCCGGCGGGAGCGCAGTTGATGCGGACGTCGTCGGTGCGGGCGGTGGCCGAGGCGGTCGGGCAGGCGATGGCGGTTCAGGGCGCGGTGTGTGTGTTCGGCGACCCCGGCCGCGGTAAGACCGTCGCCGTGCGGATGGCGCTCCGTGACGTGCCTTTGGGCTGGAAGGTGACGTGGGTGCCGGTGCCGGTGCGGCCGTCGGTGGCCGGCATGAGGCGTGCGGTGTTCGACGCTCTGGCGTTGCCGGGCCGCTTCCCGCGCACCTCGGCGCTGGCCGATGCCGCGGTCGCGGGGGCGCTGGGCGAGGCGCGGGTACTGGTGGTGGATGAGGCGCAGCGCCTGCCTGCGCCGTGCCTGGAGTATCTGCAGAGCTTGTGGGACCACCCTGACACGCGGATCACGCTGGTGCTGGTCGGGGCGGGCAGCGAGCGGGCGCTGGCCCGGCTGCCGCAGCTGGCATCGCACATCGGCGCATGGCAGGAGGTTCCACGCCTGGCCGGAGCGGAAGCAGCAGCCGTGATGACCGGCTTCCACCCGTTGTGGCGTACCGTCCCCGCCCCGGATCTGGCGTGGATCGACGAGTCGTGCGCGCACGGCACGTTCCGCACGTGGGCCGTTTTGACTGCGCACCTGCAGAACGCTCTGCTCACCACCGCTGACGCGGCCGTTGACCGGGCTTTGCTGGGGCGGCTGTTCAGGCGGGTTGTGCCGCCGCTGTGACGGAGCACTCCTGCACGGGGCGGGATGGCGGTCGCGCGTTCCGGCACCTGGCAATAGACGACGGTTCATCAGCGTGAGGGGAGCTGACATGGAGGACGGTGACGCGGTCCGCACAGGCGGAGGACTGCCTGCGGCGTCGAGGACGGCGCTGCGCGGTCCTGCCGTGCGGCGGCTGCTCGCACTGCGGACAGGAGGAAAGCTGACAGCAGGCCATGTACGGGTGGCTGCGGACGCGCTGGGAGTGTCGGAGCGCACAGTGTGGCGGTGGCTGTCCGCCGCCGAACAGGACGAGACCGCAACTTCCTACCCCGGCGCACGGTCCCGGGTCGATGCGAGGTTCACGATCACGTCCGAAGTCCGGGGGCTGCTGGCACTGTGGAAGGGAAACGTGCGGGCGGTCCACCGAGAGCTGGTCCTCCGCGCTGCTCGGCAGTCCCAGCCTGCGGACGTGCCGTCGCTGACGACGCTGCACCGGGCGATCCGCCGTGATCTGACCCCGGGCGAGCGGGCCGGGCTCGCGGGCGGGGAGCGGGCCGCACGGAAACACGATGTGTTCCTGGCCCGGCCACGAGGCTGGCGCAACCACGTGTGGGAGACCGATCACATGCAGGCCCCCGTCCTCGTCGATGTCGACGGCACCGCCCGAAGGCCGTGGATCACCTGGTTCACCGACTGCGCCACCAACGCGATCACCGGCGTCGCGGTCACCCCGGTCCATCCCTCAAGAGAGTCGGTGCTGGCCGCGCTGCGCTCCGCTGTCCTGCGCGAAGCCCCCTACGGCCCGTTCGGCGGCCTGCCTGAGAAGGTACGCGTCGACCGCGGCAAGGACTTCCTGTCGAGGACGGTGACCGCCGCCTTCGACCTCCTGGACGTCACCATGGAGGACCTGCCCGCCTACACCCCCCACCTCAAGGGCACCGTGGAGGGCCTCAACCGGGCGGTGGAGAGCATGTTCCTGGCCGCGCTGCCCGGCTACGCCCGCCAGCCGCGCCCCGGCAAACGCCCCGCCCGGCCGAAGGACGAAGCGCTGCTCGACTTCGAGGACTTCACCGCCCGGCTGCTGGCCTGGACGCTCTGGTGGAACACCGAACATCAGCCCGCGCCCTTGCGGGGCCAGACTCCGCTTGAGGCGTGGCAGGACGATCCCACCCCGCTGCGGGACGTGGCGGCGGCGGATCTGTGGACGTTCACCCTGGAGGACGTCGGCACCCGCACGCTGACCACCCGCGGCATCCGTTTCAGGAAACGCGATTACGTGGGTGCGTGGATGACCGGCCAGGCAGGCATCCAGGTCCGTGTCCGGTTCATGCCCCACCACGATCACCGGATCGAGGTCTACCACGCGGCCACCGGCCGCTACCTCGGTCCGGCGGACCTGGCCGACCAGGCAACCGAGGAACAGATCAGCGCCGTACGGAAAACGCGGGCCGCCCGTGCGCGCCGCCTGAAGAAGGACCTGCAGGCCTCCCAGCGCGAACGCTACGCCGCCGCCACCCAGGCCGAGCCCCTTCGACGGCTCGGCGCACTGACCGGTGCGCAGGCCGACGCCGAGCTCGCTGCCGCCGACCACACCGACGTGGCCCGGCTGGCACTGCCGGACGTCATTCCGCCCGCCGCACCTCCGGCCGGCTGGCGCACCCCGCCTTCCCTGGCCGCGCTGACCACGCCGGGCCGCCCCGCCCCGCTCCCGTCCGGCCGTGACTCCGCCCCTGCCACCCCGGACGACCCGGGCAGGCCGGCCGCATCTTCCACCCCCGACAAAGACGGAGACGCCCCGTGACCGCGGCCACCTACCAGTACGTCGACCTGCACGACGCGTCCGTGGTCACCACCCGTGCCCTGCTGACCGCGCGGGAGAACATCACCGACACGGTCGCCGCCCGCGCCATGATGTGCATCCACGGCGGCGCCGGCTTCGGCAAGACGCTCGCCGTCAACACCTGCCTGCGTGAGCTCGAACCCGCCGAGGACGTCCGCAGGGTCACTTTCCGCGCCCGCCCGACCGCTCGCGCGGTGCGCTACGAACTGTTCACCGCCCTCGATCTCGCCGGCGAGCCGCCGCGCCACCCCAGCGAGTTCGACCGCCTGCTGAAAACAGCCCTGGCCGAGCGCCCCCGCACCTTCCTCGTGGATGAGGCCCAGTGGCTCAACGGGGAGGCGTTCGAATACTTCCGCTACCTCTGGGACGAACCAGCTACCCAGCTCGCGATCATCTTCGTCGGCGGCGCGGGCTGCCACACCGTGCTGCGCCGCGAACCGATGCTCTCCTCCCGCGTCTTCATCTGGCAGCAGTTCACCCGCCTCACCCCCAGCGAGGTCCTCGACGTCATCCCGCTGTTCCACCCTGTCTGGGCAGACGCCGAACCCCAGGACATCACGTTCGCCGACCAGCATGCCGCACACGGCAACTTCCGCGCCTGGGCCCAGCTGACCGCCCACACCCGCACCGCCCTGGCACGGACCGGCCGCCCTCGCGTCGACCAGGAGCTGCTGCGCTGGGCCTTCAGCCGCCTCGCATGACCCCAATACCCGCCACCAGGCCGCCGACTCTCACGTTGGTCATGGACCCCCACGACGACGCGGCCCACACCCATGCCGCCCTGGCAGCGCACGACCCGCCCTCGGGCCGGATCACCCTGCACCCCGGCCCGGGCACCACCAGCGACACCGCTCTGGCCCACGACCTCCTGGCCGCCCTGGGCAGACCACCCATGCTGCCGGGCCGTTTCCCCTCCGGCCGCCAACCCGCCTGGGAAGCCGCCACCGCCTGGGTGACCGCCCTGCCCATCACCCAAATGACCGTCCTGCGCGCCCACCGCCTCAGCCTCCGCCGCACCGAACGCCTCCTGCAACTGCACGCTGCCACGGGCCTCCGCCTCACCCTGGTCTGCCACCGCCCCGGCCTGCCCGCCGCCCTTCACCAGGCCCTGGGCACCATCGAGTACACGACCATCACCGGCATCACGGCAGCCCGCCGCCACTACCACCACGACGGTGACGGGCGGCCTGCCGCCGAGCCCGCGGACAGGACCGTTCCCGCCCGGCGGGCCGACCGCTGGATCACCGTGCCCGCACTGGACCGCCTCGTCTCCCACGACAGCCCCACCGCCTGCACCACCCCGTGCACACCGCCGCCGATCGCCTGGCGACACCGCCCGCAGCCCGCGCCCCTCACCCCGCACACCGCCAGGGAAGGCGCCCGCCGCCTCTCCACCGTCACCGCCCACCCCCGCCTGGCCGCCGCCCTCACCACCGCGCTCTTCACCGGCGCCTCCCTCCAGCAACTCGCCACCGCCCGCCCCGGCGACTACAACGACGCCACGGCCACACTCGCCCTCCACGACCACGCCCGCTACACCGACGGCTGCGCCACCTACCCCGTACCTGACTGGGCACGTGTCTTCCTCAAGGCCGCCGTCTGCTTCGCCCATCTCGCCCCCGGCCAGAACCAGCAACTCCTCGCCGCGCCCGGCGACCGCCCGCACCTGCTGCGCCTCGCGGAAACGGCCAGGCTGCGCCCGCCGCAGCCTCCCGCCGCCCGTCGGCAAAACCGCATCATGTGGGACTGGCGTGAGCAGCGGGAGGCCAGCCGCTACGACGCGATGCTGACACTGCGGGGAAAGGCACAGCCGCACGGGTGAGGGACTACCGGATCGCGAAGTCGGCGAACTCGACGTCGGTGAAGGCGATGTGCACCCCATGGGCGCGCTGGCCGCCGTCGCGGAAGTAGGCGTGTCCCAGTGCGCGGGCGAGGATCATCAGTTGCTGCTGCTCACCTCCACCAGCATCCCGGGTGGCGAACAGCTCCCGGGCGACCTCACCGGACAGACGCTGGGTGATGCGCCGTACCCGCGGATCGTCTGAGGATCCCACCGCCGCAGCGAACCCGAACCGCGCCCTGGTGTGCAGCACGAAGCCCTCCGCCTCCGCCCTTGCCTGCAGCCTGGCCCGGATCCGCGGCTGCCACCGCTCCACCACCGCCGCCTCGATCGCCTGGATCTGCGCAGGACCCGGTGGGCGCCGGGCCCCGGGTTTCTTCGTCACCCACCGCTGCACGGTGCGCTGCGACACTCCCAGCACAGCAGCAACCCTCAGAGTGGAACCCCGGTGCGCCTTGAGCAAGAACAGCAGACGGGCCACTGTGTCCGAGGGAACCGGCCGGGTGCGCAGCGCGCGCTCCAGCCCCTGCACGATCTCTCCCAACATCCATCCCCTCAAGCAGCTTGCAGAGCCGCACCCTGCGACCAGTGACCTCATGTCTTCCAGACTTGACCGCCGCTTCCAAGCAGTTCTGCCGTCTTCAGGACAGCACCCGCAGCCGTCGGCTAGATGCGCACCGTCCCGACCGCGGCGGCAATACCCGTCATAACCATTCGACACCCGCACCCGTTGAGCGACGGCTGCGGCGCCTCTACCGGAGTCGTCAGCGAAACTGAAGGGAACCTGCCCGCCCGGCTGGAAGCGCACCGTCCCCGCAGCCAGAACCGCGCCCGCCTCGTAAGGCCCCCTGCACAGAGCTGGACCGCCCCCTCCCCGCCGCCACCTAGTCCGCACAGGGGTGCAGCCCGCAACCCCAGGGACTACACGCACTCCAGTGCGATGCCACTGCCCGGGGTCCCGCCCGGCCGCGTCACGCCGCCGCCCACTCCAGCCCCAGGGCGGCGAGCGCGGCGAGCTTGTCGGCGGTCAGCTTGGCCCGGCGGCTCTTGCTGTTGCTCAGGAACACCCCGAGCTTGACCTCCGACCCGTCCTCCAGCACCTCCACATGCGCCCTGGGGGGCTTCACGGAGCCGGTGCGGGTCTTGTACTGCGCCAGGGCCGCCACGCCCTTCTCGAAGGCGCTCAGAGCCGTCTTCGGGGCCTGAGCGGGCTCCGGCTCGGGGGGCAGCGGCACGATGCCGACGGCCTCCAGGAGCTCGCGCTGCCCGCCCATCAGCTCGGTCCAGACGGTGTGCTGACGCTGCTTCGCCAGCCACTTCCCGATGTCCATGCCGTGGACGGTGAACCCGGGCAGGACCTCGGACTGGTCCTCCTCGTCCGCCATAAGCTCCCGCAGGGCGGCGCAGTGCCGCTGCCACTCCGCCGGCCACGCCGGGTCCCAGTGCTCATCCACGGCCTCCAGCGCCGCCTTCCACTCCGGCCGCCCCTCCAGCGCACCCGGGCGCCGCAAATTGGAGAGCCACTGCCCCACCGGCCGGTCCAGCACAGTGGCGGACCGGGGCGCACAGAGGGTCCAGTGCTGCTCGTAGTACGCCTTCGCGGCCTCCAGGTTCTCCTGGAACCGCTCATCCACCGGCGACCAGACCATGCCCAGCTTCTCCAGCCGCTGCGCCCGCCTGCCGGTAATCTCCCCAGCCGCGTAGGCCCGCCGCTGTTCCGCGACCCACTGCCCAAGCGGTGTCGCACCCTCCCGGTGCCCATACGGAACCCGCGCGTTCCCGACCCGCTCGACGTACGCCTTCAGCTTTGCCCAGCCGCGCGCCCAGTCCTGGCGTTCGGTGTCGATCACGTTGAAGGACACCCAGTCCGCGACCATCACCGGATCGCGCGGAGCCGCGAAACGGAGCAGCAGGCGAGTTTCTTCCTCTCCGTCCTCGGGATTCACACCGATGTACTCGGACGGCTGCACCACGTCCTTCTGAGGCTCCTGCGGAATAGCCAGCAATTCCACGGCCTCTTCATCGTGAGCCCGCAGACCCTCAAGAACCTTCACCAAAGGGCGGTACGAACCCGAGGTGAACATATCCTCCGGCTCCTCATCGGGCTGGAGGAATACCGGCACGATCAAAGAGGCGAGCTTCCCCTGTCCGGGCTTCTGACGCAGCGCCCGGCCGATCGCCTGGACGATGTCGTGCGGAGCACCCTTGGGGTCCATCAGGGCCACGGAGTCCACCGCCCGGATGTCCACGCCCTCACCCAGGACCCGGCAGTTCGACAGCACCGCCCGCCGAACGGTGGACCCGAACTGCCCCAACACCTCGCGACGCCGCTCGGGCACGTGCTCCCCGCACAGCCAGTCCGCCCAGATCTTCGCCGGGTACGTCTCCGGCTGGTCCGCGTGGAGCTTGGCCGCCACCCGCGAAAGGCCCTCCGCGTACGCCTGCGCCTCCATCGTCCGGTGGTGGAAGGTGATGCACGTCGACAGGTCATGCTGCTCCATGGTGTGCAGCAGCGCCGCCTGGAGCGCCCCGAGCCGCTCACCGCGGACCCTCTCGCTGTGCCGCTCCTCGCCCATCAGCCGCTCGGGCGTGACCACCGGGTCCTTCAGCTCCAGGACGATGATCTGATACCGCGCCAGCAAACCCCGCGACACCGCCGACGCCAGCGAGAGCTTGTACAGGACCGGCCCGAACACGACCTCGTCATCCATCGAGGCTGCCATCTCCTTCGGCAGCGCCTCACGAACCCCCTCCGCGACCTCCCAGTTCGGCCGCTCCTGCCAGATCCGCGGCGTCGCCGTCAGATACAGCCGCCGGTGCGCCGGGATGACGTGCTGGTTGTGGATGTCCGCCCACGCCTTACCCATCGAGCCGGACGTCCTGTGGGCCTCATCGACCACCGCCAGGTCCATCGGCGCGAGCTGCTGCCCGTAGACGCCCTCGAACGCCTCCGCCAGCACCGACAGCGAGGCGTAGGTGGCGTAGATGGTCACCGGCCCCGTCCCGTGCCGCAGGGCCAGCTGCACCGGGTTCGTGGTGGCGCGGACCTTCAGGCTCCACAGCTCCGGATCGTCCTGGAGCGAACACACCGCGACAGCCGGCCCCTTGTGCCCGGCGTCGTGCCATGCCTTCACCGTCTGCGCCAGCAGATCCAGCGTCGGCACCAGAACGAGAATGCGCCCCTTCGGCACAATCCGCTTCGCCGACGAGGCGGCAATAATCGTCTTCCCCGTGCCACACGCGGCGTGCACCTGCCCGCGAAGGCCATTCCACGGAATACCGCCCGGCGGGATATCGAAGCCGCGAACAATGGCCGCAACGGCCTCGATCTGGTGGTCACGCAGTTTAACGGCCATTCCCGTGTTCTCCTTTTCGCGGAATTCGGCGCGCAATCAGAAAAGAAAGTCCGGCGCGGCGCGAGGGGCCGGGGGTGCTGCTGTCTGTACCCAGATGCTACACAGCAAGAGTTCGTGATGCATCACTCACAGCACATGTTCGCCCTGTAGGCTGATTCTTGACTGAATCTCACCCTGCGCGCACGGTTGATGGGGTATGCTGGCGGGGTATTGGTGAATGTGAACGGCCGGTTTCGAGGGTGGGGGAGGGGTTTGGGTGGAGCGCAGCGGAACCCGTCACTGCGGTGGGGTCGGCACCCGATCGGGCCGACGGTCCGTCACTCTCGTTCCGGGGGTGGTAGCTGGAATCTCCAGGCCCTACACAGGTCCGCACGTGATGCACCTCCCCTCCTAACCAGCCATCAGGAGTCTCGCTTGCGAGACTCCGTCAATGAGCGCTTGCGCGAATTGACAACCCTTCAGATGGTTTATTGTTTCGCTTGCGAAACAATAAACCGTGCCCGTATTCGGGCACCTGACGGAGCGTCAGCGAAGTCGTTCTCTATGCCCCGATTTATCGGGGCATATCCCGCTCCGCGGG
>NZ_JBIBWD010000030.1:0-30056 GCF_043080985.1 Streptomyces sp. NPDC014894 | reverse complement strand
ACATGACCGTCCTCGTCATGCAGACGACACCCCTGCGCACGATCGAACACAGCGGGCCAGCCACGACAGTAGCTGCGCACCTCGGATTCCAGAGTCTCGAAGACGCTCAGGGCGGGCGGGGTGATGGTCATGTGGCGGTCCGTTCGGTCCCGGTGGCGAGGACGAAGTCGGTGAAGGCGTCCACCGAGACGAAGTCGTCGGCGTCCAGTTCCTCCGGATTGACGACCAGGCCGATGGAGTCCTCCAGCGCCATGAGCATTTCCAGCATCGTGGTGGAGTCCAGGTGCAGATCGTCGAAGAGCATCACATCGCCGGTGAGACCGGAGACGGGCCGCTCCAGCACTTCGGTGAGGGCCTGCTCAAGAGCGGAGACAACGTTCTGGCGGTCCATGAGGGGGTGTCCTTACGCGTCGTGTGGTGGAGCCTTGCGGGGGAGGGGGCCCGGGCGCCCCGGAGCGCGGCGGCCGGGGTCTCAGAGCGCGGCGGCCGGGGCGTCCCGCCCGACCAGCGCCGCGAGTCGCTTCCGGTCGACCTTTCCGTTGCCGTTGACCGGCAGATCGTCCAGGCGCACACAGTGGCGCGGGATCTTGAAGGGCTCGATCTGCTCGCGCATCCGCTCGCGCACCTGCTCGGCGGGGATGTCCGCGACCACCGCGAGCAGCGCGGCGCGCCGGCCCTCGGGCGGGAGCACGGCGGCCGAGGTGACGCCGTCGACCCGGGCCGCGGCGGCCTCGACCTCGGTGGCGCTGAGCCGGAATCCGCGTTCCTTGTAGAGATCGTCCCGGCGCCCGGCGAAGTAGAGGTATCCCTCCTCGTCCTGCCGGCCGTAGTCGCCGGTCCGCAGTTCGGGGAAGAGCCCGCCGGCCCGCGGAAAGCGTTCGGCCGTCAGCTCGGGCCGCCGCCAGTAGCCCGCCATCACATGCGGGCCGCGGACCACGAACTGGCCGATCTCACCGGCCGGCAGCCGCTCGCCGTCGTCCCCGACGACGAAGACCTCGGTCCCGGGCAGCGGCAGACCGCAGGAGCCCGGACGGGTCAGATCGCCGTCGGGCGGCATGATCGCGGTGCGCTTGCACTCGGTCAGCCCGTACATGACCTGGATCCGCAGACCGGGGAGCGCCCCGCGCAGAGCCGACATCGTGCTCTCCGAGAGCGCGGCCCCGGTGTTGGTGAGCAGCCGCAGCCCGCCGGGCCCCCGGTCGGTCCGCCGCAGCAGCCAGGCGAGCCGGTCCGCGACGGAGGGGACGGCGGTCAGCACGGTCGCGCCGCTCTCCTCAAGGCTGCGGAGCAGCGGCGGCCCGGCCTCGGCGACGGTGCCGAGATGCAGCCGGGCTCCGCTCAGCGCCGACAGATAGAGCTGGTAGAGGCCGTAGTCGAAGGAGAGCGGCAGCGGGCAGTGGACGACGTCGTCGGCGCGGTAGCCCAGACAGGACTGGATGGCCGACGCGGCGAAGAGCACCTGCTGATGGGTGCTGACCACGGCCTTGGGGAGCGCGGTGGTCCCCGAGGTGTAGATCAGGCTCACGGGGTCCACGGCGAGGACGCCGGGGTCCGGCGGCGCCGGGTCGGTGTCGCCGCGCGGGTCGAGAGCGGCCCGTACCAGCTCCGTGAGCGGCTGGAAGGCGACGCCGGAGCGCGCCGCGGTACGGGCGTCCCCGGGGTCGCCGGAGACCAGGAGCGCGGGCTCGCAGTCCGTCAGCACATGCTCCAGCGGGCCGCCCGCGACCTGCTCGTGCAGCACGCTGAAGACCAGGCCGAGGCGGGAGGCGGCGTACACCAGGATCGGGACGCCGAGGCCGTCCGAGGCCTTCACCACCAGGCGTTCGCCCCGGCCCAGGCCCCGCCGGCGGAGGAGCCCGGCCATACGGACGCTCGCCCCGGCCAGCTCGCCGTAGCCGAGGCCGCTGTCCCGTGTGCTCAGCGCCGCGGCCCCGGGATCGCGTGCGGCGGCCTGATCGAGGAGATCGTGCAGCAGTCGCGGCGGCGACGGGGACATCAGGTCTCCTTCGTCGAGGCCGCGGCGGGCGGGCTGGCTGAGGGGGGTGAGGCGCCGGGTACGGAGGCCCCGGCGCGCGCGGCGGCGGACGCGGAGGCGGAGGCGGTGGCGTCGGTCGTGGGGGGCGGGGCGGTGGCTTCGGCGGGCGCGGCGGCGGGTCCGCCGGCCGGTGCGGCCCTGGCCGCGGGCACCACCGTGGTGGCGGTGGCCGAGCAGACGAGCCGCGGCTCCGCCAGCACCTCGGCCGCGCTGTCGCCCGCCCCGGGGCGGGCGGCGATCACCTTGTGCGCCGTCAGCTCCACGACGCGGCGCAGCCGGGTCCGGCGCACCAGCCGGCCGCTCGCCTCGATGTAGTCGCCCGGGCGCACCGGCGCGGTGAACCGGATGCCGGAGTACTCGGAGAGCAGCCCCTCGTCGCCGTCCGTCCGGACGGTGATCTCGGTGACCAGATCGCCGAAGAGTCTCAGGACGCGGGCTCCGTCGACCAGACCTCCGCCGTAGTGGGCGTCCTCCTGGCCGATGCGTATCCGCAGGAAGGCCGTGGTCTCGTCGGCGCTGTCGGGTTCGGCCGCGGACATGGCGGGGGGTTCCTCTCTGTCGGTGCGGGGGGCGGCGGGCCCGGCGGCGTCCGTGCCCATGGGGGCGGGCGGCACGATCGCGACCGCCGCGACGACGTTCTCCTTGTGGGTGATGGAGAGGGCGACGCGGAGGGGCCCGAGGTCCGCGGCGCGGCCGCGGAGCCGGACCAGGGGCGCGCCGTCGCCGTCGCGGTCCACATAGATCTCGTGGGGGGCGATGCCCCGGAGCATTCCGGTTCCGAGCGCCTTGAGGACCGCTTCCTTGGCGGCGAACCGCCCGGCCAGATACTCCAGCCGGCGTTCCTCGCCCATCGCGTTCGCGCGGGCCGTCTCCTCGGGGGCGTAGCAGAACCGCCGGAACCAGGGGCGGGCGATCAGCCGGCGCAGCTCCCGGCGGTCGAGCACGTCGATGCCGATCCGGGCCGCCCCGGCGGTCTGCCGCGCCCCGGCCGGCCGGGCCGCCGATCCGCCGACGCCGTGCGGAAGGGTTCTCACTGGGTGTCGTCGAAGTCGATGAGATGCTGTTTGAGCAGCAGTTCCTCGGTGGTGTCGCGGTCTCTCACCAGATGCGCGCGGCCGTGGTGGACCAAGACCTCCGCCGGATAGCCGTGGCTGAGGAAGAGGCCCGGCGACGCGGTCGGACCGTACGCCCCCGAACGCTCCACGCCCAGCAGGTCGCCCGGCCGGACCTCGGGGAGTTCGACCTTCTTGGCGATCACGTCGTTGGGGGTGCAGAGCGGTCCTGTGAGGGTGTAGGGCTGGGCGGGCGGCTCGGAGGGACGGCTCAGATGCACGATCGGGAAGTTCCGTTTGACGAAGCTGCCGACGCCGACGGCCGCCATGTGGTGATGAGTGCCGCCGTCCGCGACGACGAACGTCTCGCCCCGGGACTCCTTCACATAGCGGGCGCGTACGACATAGGTCCCGGCCGTCGCCGTGAGAAAGCGTCCGAGTTCCGTCACCAGACGGCATCCCGGGTTGCGCGCGGCGAAGGAGGCCGTCTCACGGCGCAGGCCCTCGCCCAGGGCCGCCAGATCGAGATCGGTCTCGTTGTCGAAGTAGGCGACTCCCAGCCCGCCGCCGAAGTCCACGGTCTCCAGCGGGAAGCCGACCCGCCCGGCCAGGTCCTCGGCGGCGGCGAGGATCTGGCGGGTGTTGTGGACGATGTCCTCGTGCTGGAGGAAGCGGGTGCCCATATAGGCGTGGACGCCCATGACGCGAATGTGATCCAGGGCCGCCAGCTCGCCCTTGTACTCGCGTATCTCCTCCTCGTCGATGCCGAACTGACGGGGCTTGCCGCCCATGGCGAGCCCCGAACCCTTGGTGCTGAAGGACGGGTTGACCCGCAGGATCACCGGGAATCTGCCGCGCCCGCGCTCCGCCACCAGGGCGTCCAGCTGCCGGATCTCGTCGAGCGATTCACAGATCACCGCGTGAATTCCCGCTTCGACACAGGCCGTCAGCTCGCGCGGATCCTTCCCCGGCCCGAGGAAGACGATGTCGCGCGGCGCGACACCGGCCCGCAGCGCGGTGATCAGCTCGGTGTAGGAGGAGACCTCCGCGCCCGCGCCCCGGGCGTTGAGGAAGGCGCAGACGCTGATGTTCGGGTTCGCCTTCAGCGAGTAGAAGACGTCCACGGCGTCCGGAAGCAGATCTCGCAGCTCGCGGTAGGTGCGCTCCAGGATCTCCGCGTCGTAGACGTACAACGGGGTCCCGAATCTCTCGGCGAGATCGGCCATGGAGTTTCCCTGGATCTGGGCGGCGTCAGCACTCATGCCGTTTCCCTTCGAGGTGCTCCCGGCGGCCACGCTCACTGCCAGCCGGAGTCGGGTGAATCAGCCCTGGCCTCTGGTGCCGGAATGACTCTTCCGGCCGGGAATTCCCTGCTGTCGTGCCCCGCCGTCGCCGCTCGGACGACCCTGCTGGAGGTATTCCGTCGAACCATGCGCTCACGCATAATTTCCGATCCGTTACCAGAAGTTGGTTTCGGTGACGGTAAGGATCCTCATCCAGGCGGCCGCCTTGTGGGAAGAGGATTCCGGTGGCCCAAACTGTCCTCGTCCTAATCAGGCCGGGGACAGTCGAACCATCCGTCGTCCGGCCGCAGGAGCGGCGCTTCGGCGCGCCTCAGCTCCCACCGGCGCAGACGCGGGTCGCGGGCGACCGCCCGCCGCCAGATCCGCGCCGTCGCGGCCTCCGCCTCCGCCAGCCCGGCCGTTCCCAGGAAAAGGCCGATCACCTGCCGTGAGGACTCGGCCCCGTGCACCGTGACATGTTCGAGCGCGTCGGACTCGGCGGCGCACGCGACGAGCACCTCCCATACGTCGTCCGGCAGGGACCTGCCGTGCTCCCGGTGCTCCAAGGCAAGGTGGATGAGATACATCTCCCCATCGTGGGGCCGCCTCCGCGACACCTCTCCGGGGCGGTGCTGGACTTTTTGTGCCACGTCCTAGACCGGCCACCGTCCGTCTGCCCGGCCGCCGCGCCCGGCTGCCGACTGCCCTGCCGCCGACCGCCCGACCGCCCGATCACCGATCGCCCGGCCACCGATCGGCGGGCGCCCGCGGGGCCCGGGGCCGCCGCCAGGCTCGCGCCGTCGGCCGCCCTGGTCCGAAAGAGAGGCCCTAGTCGTCGACGAGGCCCTGCTGGGCGGCGCGCACCCCGGCCTGGAAGCGGCTGCGGGCGTCGAGATGCTCCATCAGGGCCGTGGCGATACGGCGGGCCGTGCGCGCGGAGACGCCCAGCCGTTTGGCGACCGTCTCGTCCGTGTGACCCAGCGCCAGCAGCCGCAGGGCCTCCGACTGCTGGGGGCTCAGCGCGCCGAGGTTCTGGGCACGGCTCTTCCCGGCGCCGAGCGGCTCGGCCGTCTGCCACACGCTCTCGAAGAGGGCGCACAGCGCGGCGACGGTCCCCTGCGTTCTGAGGATCGTGGCCCCGGCCGCCGTGTCGTCGCTGTTCACGGCGACGAAGGCGACTCTCCGATCACAGATGATCATCCGGTTGGGAAGCGAGGGCGCGGTGCGCACCCGGCCGCCGCGCGAGGCGATCCACTCCGCGTGGGCCATGGTGGCCGAGTCATGGCGGATGCTGTCCAGATAGACGGTCCGCATCCGCACTCCGCGGTCGAGCAGTCTCCGGTTCAAGGGGCGGGAGCTGCGCATATTGGCGGCGGTCTGGGAGCCGCCCGGGGCGAAGGTGAGGAACTCCTCCTCCACCTCGTCGTTCATCGCGGCCAGATGGTCCCTGATCTTGTCTATGCCCTCGATGTACTCCACATCCGCGCCCGCCCCGCCGGGCTCCCGGCGGGCGAACTCCGAGATGATCCTCATGGCGGCGGCCCGGCCCTCCTCCACCCGCTGCTGCTGCGCGGCGAGTTCGGCCTGTTGCCGGGCGATCAGCATCTCCATGGCCAGATGCGGGCTCAGCACATGCATACGCCGTGGATCGTCCACGGACGGCCGGATGAGCGCCATCTCGCTCAGCCGGTCGAGCGCGGCGCGCACTTCCTGTTCGGACAGGCCTAATCGGTCGCCCAGATCGCTCGCTCCGGCCGTGCAGTCGGCCAGCATTCCCCGGTACACGGATTCGGTGGTGGCGTCTATCCCAAGGGCATCGAGCACGCTTCACATTCCTCTTCGCTGGGTCTGCACACACGGGAGTCTCGTCCGGCATTTCGGGAGTGCCGGGCGGCGCGCGGCACTCACCCCTGTGATCATGCACCGAATTCCGTTACCCCGCGAAGGTGAAGCCATTCCCAGGAATTGAGGCATTCTGCGTCGGCGAAATGGGCTCCAACACACGCATTGGACCGGTCTGGGTTCGGCCGCGGACCGCCCGGGACCGCCCGGGCTGACCGATTCCCGGGCGCACCGCTCCGGGGCCGCCCGAGGCCGCCCGGGGCCGGCCGGCGGCGGCCGATTCCCGGGCGGCCGGGCGTTTCGGGCGACCCGGCCGGTGGGGCGCATGGCTCCGGCGGAGGCGGGGCAGGCGCGTGGGCGGAGCCGGGGACGGGCCGATGGACCGGCTCCGGGCGGCGGACGCCGTACCGCCTCTGTCGTACCCCCGGACGGTCCGCCCCGATCAGGTTCTCCCGCCCCGGCGGGGGCCGCCTCCCCGTCCGGGGCCGGTTTACTCCGCCCGTTCCCGTGGAACGGGTGAGCGGCGCGGCGATGGTCACGCGGGCCGAGGGCCGCGGGTCGTCGCCCGATCGAGAGGAGTGACGATGAGCGACGTCGGACCTGCGGCGAGCGGAACCGTCACGACCCGGGTGCCCGGCCGGCTCGACCGGCTGCCGTGGTCGCGGTGGCACTGGATGATCGTCATCGGCCTGGGCACCGTATGGATCCTCGACGGCCTCGAAGTGACCGTCGTCGGCAGTATCGCGAGCCGGCTCTCCGAGGACGGCAGCGGACTGCCCATCAGCGACGCCCAGGTCACCGGCACCGCGGCCGCCCTCTATGTGGCCGGGGCCTGTTCCGGCGCGCTGTTCTTCGGCCGGCTCACCGACCGTTACGGCCGCAAGAAGCTCTTCCTGATCACCCTGGCGGTCTATCTCGCCGCCACCGCGCTGACCGCGGTCTCCTTCTCCGTCTGGTGGTTCTTCCTCTTCCGCTTCCTGACCGGCTTCGGCATCGGCGGGGAGTACGCGGCCATCAACTCCGCCATCGACGAGCTGATCCCCAGCAAGTACCGGGGACGGGTCGATCTGATCATCAACGGCAGCTACTGGCTCGGCGCGATGGGCGGAGCCCTGCTCTCGGTGGTCGCCCTCAACACCTCCATCTTCCCGAAGGACGTCGGCTGGCGGCTGACGTTCGCCCTCGGCGTCGTCCTCGGTCTGGTCATCCTGCTGGTGCGCCGCAATGTGCCGGAGAGCCCCCGGTGGATGCTGATCCACGGCCGCGCCGAGAAGGCGGAACGGCTCGTCGACGATGTGGAGCGCGAGGTCGAGCGCGAGACCGGGCGTCCGCTGCCCCAGGTCGCCCGGGAGATGACCGTCCATCAGCGGGGCACCATCGGCTTCGGCGAGATCGCCCGTACCGTCTTCCGGGTCTATCCCCGGCGCGCGGTGCTCGGATTCGCGCTCTTCATCGGACAGGCGTTCCTCTACAACGCCATCACCTTCGGCTTCGGCTCCATCCTGGTGCGGTTCTTCGACATCCCCACCGGCGCGACCGGCTACTACTTCGCCGTCATCGCCTTCGGCAACTTCCTCGGCCCGCTGCTGCTCGGCCGGCTCTTCGACACCTGGGGCCGGCGGCCGATGATCGCCGGTACGTACATCGTCTCCGGGCTGCTGCTCTTCGCCACCGCCGCGCTGTTCGGCGCGGGAGTCCTCAACGCCGCCACCATGACGCTGTGCTGGTGCGTGGTCCTCTTCTTCGCCTCCGCCGGGGCCAGCTCCGCCTATCTCACCGTCAGCGAGATCTTCCCGATGGAGACCCGGGCGATGTCGATCGCCTTCTTCTACGCCATCGGCACGGCGGCGGGCGGGATCTCCGGGCCGCTCGTCTTCGCGAGCCTCACCGAGAGCGGCGAGGTCTCCGACGCGGTCCTCGCCTTCTGCGTCGGCGCGACCCTGATGGTCCTCGCCGGTCTGGTCGCGGTCTTCTTCGCGGTCGCCGCCGAGGGCAAGTCCCTGGAGGACATCGCCACCCCGCTCTCCACCGTGAAGGACGAGGCGCGCACCGGCCCGGAGGGCGGCGGCCGGGGCGCGCCGTCCGGACCCCCGGCCGACTGACCCCGTATCCCGCTCCGATCGTGCGCGGCTGCCGGACGGGCCTCGCCGCCGCTCCGACCTGCCGGTTCCACCTCCAAGTGGTGCCATGGTGGTGTCATGAGCGCCATTAATGTGCCGTAGTGGCTTGTGATGGCATCACTGCGGTGCCATGATGGCGCTATGGACCTCATGCCGTACGTCGATCCCGTCCGGAGCGAGTTCGCGGTCACCTCGTTGCCCGTCCCGGCGGGGTACGAGGGGGCGGCGGAGGAGCGGGGGAGCGGGCCGGGCGCCGCCCGGACTCCCGCGCCGCCCGGGTGCCCGGAGGCCGGCGGGGGAAGCGGCCGCCGGGGGCCGCGGGGCTCCAAGGGCCGGGCCCGCTAGGGCCGTTCCTCCGGGCGCTCTCGCCGGGCTTGTCCGTCGGGCCCTTCCCTCGAGCCGGGCCGGATCCCTCAAGCCGGGCCGGGCCGGATCCGGAGGGCACGGGCTCCGTGGCCGCGCCGCGACCGGCGTACCCGCGCCGCGCCCCGGCTCCGTACCCGCCGCGACCGGCCCGTACCCGCACGTCGCCGCGGGCTCGCACGCCACGGCGATCCAGCACACCGTCACCCGCCGCCCGACCGGCGGCACCACACACCACAGTCACGAGGACGGGACAGCCATGCCTTCTTCCAGCACGCCCGAACCGACGACCGCCGCACCAGGCGCCGAGCCGGCCGCCGAGCCGCGTACCGAGCGGCCCGCCGAACCCCGCACCGGCGACCCGGCCGCGACCACCCCGCCCGGAGCCGCCGGCCACGCCCCGGCCCAGGACGCCCGGCCGGGCCCCGAGCCCGTCACGATGCCGACGGAACGGGCCGCAGGCTGCCCCTTCGACCCGCCCGCCGACCTGGCGCGGCTGCGCGAGCGGGGGCCGCTGACCCGTATGGCGTACCCCGACGGGCACATGGGCTGGCTGGCCACCGGCTACGAGACCGTACGGTCGATCCTGGCCGATCCCCGATTCAGCTCGCGCTACGAACTCATGCACTACCCGTTCGCCGACATCGGCGAGCTGCCCCCGGCCCCCGTCGGCGACATGACCGGCATGGACGCCCCCGAGCACACCCGCTTCCGGAAGCTGCTCATGGGCCGGTTCACGGTCCGCCGGATGCGCATGCTCACCGAACGCGTCGAACAGATCACCGCCGAGCACCTCGACGCCATGGAGCGAAAGGGCCCCACGGCGGACCTGGTGGAGGCCTTCGCCCAGCCCATACCCGCCCTGATGATCTGTGAACTGCTGGGCGTGCCCTACGCCGACCGGGAGCGATTCCAGCGCCACGCGCTGACGCTGACCGGCGAGAGCGCCGACCAAGAGGTGATGCACGCGGCCCTGAGCGAGCTTCTCGACTACATGGGCGAGCTGGTGGCCGCCAAACGCGCCGCCCCCGCCGACGATCTGCTCAGCGAGCTGACCACCCGCGACCTCACCGACGAGGAACTCGCCGGAATCGGCTGGGTCCTGCTGGGCGCGGGACTCGACACCACCGCCAACATGCTCGCGCACGGCACCTTCGCCCTGCTCGGCAACCCGGACCAACTCGCCGCGCTCCGCGCCGACCCGGCGCTCGCCGGACAGGCCGTCGAGGAGCTGATGCGCTATCTGAGCATCGCCCACACCGGGGCCAAGTCCGCCCTGGAGGACATCGAGCTGGACGGCCGGCTGATCAGGGCCGGCGAGACGGTCACCTTCGCGATCGACGCCGCCAACCGCGACCCGCGCCGGTTCCCCGACCCCGACACCCTCGACCTGCGCCGCCGCGCGACCGGCCACCTCGGCTTCGGCCACGGCATCCACCAGTGCCTGGGCCAGCAACTCGCCCGCGTCGAGATGAACGTGGCCCTCCCGGCCCTGCTCGCCCGATTCCCGACGCTCCGGCTCGCCGTCCCGCCCGAGGACGTGCCCCTGCGCACCGGCATGAGCATCTACGGAGTGCGCGCCCTGCCCGTCACCTGGGACCGGTAGCGGCCCGGGCGGAGCGCGGACGACTGTCGGACCCGGCGACTACGATGAGCGACGACTGAAGCCTGCGGGTGAGTGCCGGGGCGGCATTCGGCAAGGGGAGGAGCCGGTGTGCGACAGCTGGGCGAGCTTGAGGCGGAGATCATGGAGCGCCTCTGGGCCTGGGGGCGTTCCGCCACGGCGCGCGAGGTGCGCGACGACCTCAACGAGAAGCGGCCGATCGCCTACAGCACCGTGAAGACCGTCGCCGACATCCTCTTCACCAAGGGCATGCTCACCCGCGAGAAGGACGGCCGGGCCTGGACCTACCGCCCCACCTGTACGCGTCAGCAGTACACCGCCGCCCGGATGCAGGACGCCCTGGAGGGCAATCCCGACCCGGCCGGGGTCCTCCTGAGCTTCGTCGAACAGATCTCGCCCGACGAGGTCCGGGCCCTGCGCTCCGCCCTGCGCTCGGCCGGCCGGCCGGGCGAATCATGATCACGGCCGCCGCGCTCGCCGGGTACGCCCTGCTGGTGGGCGCGGTGGTCCCGTACGGACTGGTACGGGCCGGCTGGCCGCACCGCGCCCCCGCGGTCGCCGTCCTGGCCTGGCAGGGGCTGTCCCTGACGTTCGTCGTCGCCGCCGCCCTCGCCGCGTACCATCTGGTCTTCGCCGGGCGGCATGTGCACGATGGCCTCGTCGGGCTGCTCAGCGCCTGCGGGCTGACGGCGCATCCGCCGGCCGAGAGCACCCCGGCCGGGGCGAGCGATCTGGCGCTGCTCACGGCACCCGCGATGATCGTGCTGTTCCCGCTGGCCTGGCTGGTGCGCACGGCGTGGCAGGCCCGTCGCGAGCGGCGCCGGCACGCCGCTCTGCTCGCCGTGATCGGCACGGAGTCGGCGGAGCACGGGGCCACCGTCGTGGAGCACCGGGTCCCGGCCGTGTACTGCCTGCCGGGGCGCGTCCGCCGGATCGTGGTCACCCGGGGCGCGCTGGAGATACTGACCGCCGAGCAGCTCCGGGCCGTCCTCGCACACGAGAGGGCCCACATCCGGGGCCGCCACCATCTGCTCCAGGTCGCCGCGAAGGCGTTCGCCCGCGCCTTCCCCGGGCTGCCGCTGGCCCGTCTCGCCAGGGAGCAGACCGCGCTGCTCCTCGAAATGATCGCCGACGACCGGGCGTTGCGGCTCCACTCGCGCGACGCCCTGGCCACGGCGATGTGCGAGGTGGCCGCCGGGCGTGCGCCGGAGGCGGCGCTGGGCGCGGGCGGCCGGAGCGCGCTGATCCGGCTGCGCCGCATTCTGGCCCCCGAGGCCAAGCCGCGCCCGGTGACCTGGGCGGGGATCGCCGCCGCGTCGGTGACGGCTCCCTTTCTGCCGCTGTTGGTGACCTGCTGACCCGCTGACCTGCTGACCGGTCGGCCCCGGACCCCGGGCCCCGGACCGGCGGGCGCGGAGCCGGTCAGCGCCGCACGCGGGCCCGCCGCCGGATTCTTCGCCGGGCCGGAACCTCTCCCGGGCCGGGGCCGGCCTCCGCTACATGCGGACGCCCCACATGAACGGCATACCGCTGCGCGCGATGGACTCGTAGCGCACCTTGGCCCCGGGCTTGGGCGCGTGGAGGATCTGGCCGTTGCCGGCGTAGAACCCCACATGGCTGAGATCGGTCCGCATGATGATCAGGTCACCCGGCTTGAGCGCGCTGAGGGAGTTGATCCGGGTGCCGATGTTGGCCTGTGCCTGCGAGGTGCGCGGAATGGACACGTCCACCTGCTTGAACGCCCAGGACGTCAGCCCGCTGCAGTCGAAGGAGCCGGGCCCGGTCGCGCCCCACACATACGGCAGACCGACCCGGCTCTTGGCCGCCTCGAAGGCCGAGGCCGCCCGCTGCGTGGCGCTGGCCTCGTTGCCCAGCTCCGCCCGCTCGCTGGACCGGTCCGCCCGCTCCTCCTTCTTGGCGATCTCGGCCTTCTCCTTGGCGGAGAGGCTGTTGAGCAGCTTCTGGGCCTTGGCCAGCTTGCTCTGGATCTCCTGCTTCTTCGCACCCAGCTCGGTGCGGGTGTCGCCGAGATCCTCCAGCTTCTCCGCCGCCTGCTTCCGCTGCTGCGCGAGATCGCGCTGCTGCGACTGGAACTCCTTCAGCTCGGTCGTCTGCCGGTCGCCGAGGCGGTCGAGCGCGGAGGCCGTGTCGAGGTACTTGTCGGGGTCGGAGGAGAGCAGCAGCTGCATGGAGGGGTCGAGCCCGCCGCTCCGGTACTGCGCGGTGGCTATCACGCCGAGGCGGTCGCGCAGATCGTTGAGATCGCCCTGCTTGCGGGCGGCGGTCTCCTGGAGGTCCTTGACCTGCTTCTCCAGCTTGTCCGCCTTCTCCTTCGCGCCGTTGTACTTCTCGGTCGCCTGGGTGGCGTCCTCGTACAGCCGGTCGATCTGCGCCTGGACGCCCTTCTTCGTGGGGTCCGGCAGCGGGTCGGCGGAGGCGGTCTGGGCCGATACGGCGACGGCCGCCGCCGCGGACGCGGTGAGAGCGGCGGTGTACGCGGCGTTGGGCGGCTTGGGACGACGATGGGACGCCACTGAGGCGAACTCCTTCACTCTCGGCCGCCGACGAGGAGCACCCTGCTGCCCCGGTCCGCCGGGAGCGGGCTGACGTGGCGGTGCCTCCGCGGTCACCCCGACGGGTGATCGACTGTTCGAAGGCAGCGCAATGCTAAGCCGCTTAGTTGTTTCCTTTCAACTGTGGTGGCCTCTTTGCTCCGACGGCTCTCCTCGACCGGCGTCCGTTCGCGCCGCGCCCCGCGCTGTCGGGTCAGCTCCGGCGCAGGGCCGCGAGGGTGGTGTCGAGGTCGGCGCGGCTCGTGCGGTTGTGGGGGAGCTTGCCGAGGAGCGCCGCCATCGCGCAGGTGTTGGTGAGGGCGGAGAAGACCAGTCCGGCGGCGATTCCGGCGGAGAGCAGCTGGAAGGCCGGGTGGATCAGCAGGGCGAGGAGCAGACCGAGCAGTACGAGGGAGCCCGCGGTGAAACGGACCTGACGGTCCATGGCCCAGGCGGACCGGGTGGCGGCGGCGGGCCGCCGCAGTTCGCCGCCGGCGGCGGCCCAGGCAGCCGTCCCGCCGTCCAGGGTCGCGGCCGTGACGCCGCCCCGGGCCAGCAGCGCACACGCGTTCAGCGAACGCGCGCCGGAGGCGCAGACCATGAGCAGCTCACCGCGTTCCGCCGCCTCGCGCAGATCGGGCAGCGCCCGGTCGAGCACGTCCAGGGGGATGTTGTGGGCGGTGGGCAGATGTCCGCCGGCGTACTCGCCGGGGGTGCGGACATCGACGACGGTCAGAGTGTGGAGGCGCTCGCGGGCGAGGTCGACGGTGAGGGTCGTGGTCGTGGTCATGGTGCGGTCGTGCCTTTCGTGTGGGTGGAACGGGGCGTACGCGCTGTCAGCGGTCCGCCCGGGGGTGGGGCGGTGGGGCGGTTCGGTTCGGTCCGGGAGCCGCATCGGCTCGGCCGAGGGCCGCTTCATCGGGCGACGGCCGGTTCGTCATACGAGGCCGATGAGGCTGTCGAGGAGCATGAGGGCGGCCACGGCCGCCAGGACGTAGGCGAAGAGTCGCCGCAGCCGGTCGCCGGAGAGTTTCGCGGCGAGACGTCTGCCGTCCCAGGCGCCGAGGATCGCCGCCCCGGTGAAGGGGGCGATGACGGCCCAGTCGAGACCGTCGGCGGTGCCGGTGCGGGCGGTCAGCGCCGCGAGGGAGTTGACGAGGATGATCAGGAGGCTGGTGCCGACGGCGGCCCGCATCCGCAGACCGAGCACACCGGTCAGCGCGGGGACGGCGAGGAAGCCTCCGCCCACCCCGAGTACGCCGGTGAGCGCCCCGAGCCCGGCCCCGGCCCCGGCCGCCCGCGCGGGTCGCACCGGCCGGTCCGCGCGAGACCGGCGGGGCGTCGAAGGGCCGCGAGGCGTCGACGGCCGCGGGGAGGCCGACGGGCCTCTCGGTCCGGGCGGTTCCTGTACGGGCGGGCCTTGCGCGGGCGGTTCCTGTACGGGCGGGCCTTGCGCGGGCGGTTCCTGTACGGGCGGGCCTTGCGCGGGCGGTTCCTGTACGGGCCCCGGTACGCGAGGGGCGTCCGCCGAAGGGCCCGGCGCGGCCGGGTCGGATACCGCCGGGTCCGGTGTCTCCCGGCCCGCCGCCGCCTCCACGCCCGGCGTCCGTGCCTCCGCCTCCGGCCGGCCCGGGCGGAGCATGCGCCAGGCAGCGAGCGCGGCGATCACCGAGAACGCGATGGTCAGGACCGACGCGGGCACGCGGCCGGCCGCGAGGCCGCCGAGCATGGCGGGCCCGATGCCCGCGGCGGCGAACAGCAGTCCGGCCCGCCAGCGGACGCTCCCGTCCCGGGCGTGCGACAGCAGCGAGGTGAGCGAGGTCGCGGCCACGATGATCAGGGCGGCCGTGGTCGCGGCGACCGGGCTGAAGCCCAGCAGATAGATCAGCGCGGGGACGGCCAGCACGCTTCCGCCGCCGCCGAGCCCGCCCAGGGCCAGACCCACCACGGCCCCGGCCGCCAGAGCCAGGACGAGCACACTCATACGGCGGCGGTCCGGACGGTCAGACCCGCGTCGGCGGCCCGGTCGAAGCCGTCGTCGACGGCGACCACGTCACGCCCTGCCGCGTCCAGCAGCGAGGCCGCGATCCCGGCCCGCATGCCGCCAGCGCAGTGCACCCAGACCGTCCCCGCGGGCACCTCGTCGATCCGCCGGTGCAGGCTGTGCACGGGTATGTGGACCGAACCCTCGATATGTCCGCCGGCCCGCTCCGAGTCCCGGCGCACGTCCAGGACGACCGGCTTCGGCCCCGTACCGGTCAGCTCCCCGGCCAGCTCGGCGAAGACCGCCCGGCGGAACGAGGCCGGGGACTCACCGGGGCGCAGCCAGTCGGCCGGGCCTCCGGTGGCCGCGGCGGCGGGCCGGTCGATGCCGACCCGGACCAGCTCGCGCTGGGCCTCGGCCAGCTGCCGGGGCGATTCGGCGAGGAGCGTGACGGGCTTGCCCCACGGGATCATCCAGGCGAGATAGGTGGCGATCTTGCCGTCGGCCTCGAAGTTGAAGGCGCCCGCGACATGCCCCTCGGCGAACGCGACCCGGTTGCGCAGATCGACGACCCACTCGCCCGCCGCGAGCCGGCCGGCGATGGACTCGGCGTCGGCGCGGGCCGGCGGGGTCAGATCGACCGGGTCCGGACCGGCCGCGTTGGCCGGCCCCATGTGCGCGTAGTACGCGGGCACGTCCTCCAGTCCGTCCAGCAGATCGGCGACGAAGGCGTCGACCTCCTGGGTCAGCGCGGCGTTGACCGCCTTCTCCCGGCCGATGGTGCTGCTGTCGCCGCCGGCCGGCCCGGACGAGCAGAAGCTGCCGAAGCCGTGGGTGGGCAGTACGGAGGCGGTGTCGGGCAGTTCGTCGGCGAGCCGGTGCGCCGAGGCGTGCTGGGCGCGGGCGAGCTGCTCGGTGAGCCGGGGCTCGACCAGGTCGGGGCGGCCCACCCCGCCGATGAGCAGGGACCCGCCGGTGAACGCGGCCACCGGGGAGCCGTTCTCCCGCAGGACGTACGCGGTGTGGTGCGGGGTGTGGCCGGGGGTGGCCAGCGCCCGCAGGGTGAGGCCCTCGTCGACCTCGACCACATCGCCGTCGTGGACCGGGACGCGCGCGAAGGAGACCTGGGCGGCGGCCGGTACGAGGTAGACGGCGCCGGTCACCCGCGCCAGCTCCAGACCGCCGGTCACATAGTCGTTGTGGATGTGCGTCTCCACGACATGCGTGATGCGCACACCCCTGCGGGCGGCCGCCGCGATCACCTGGTCGATGTCGCGCGGCGGGTCCACGGCCACCGCGGCCCGGGCCCCTCCGGCCAGGTAGTGCCGGTTGCCCAGGCCCTCGATGTCGATGGTGTCGACGAAGAACACGTGCTGCTCACTCTCTGACGGAGTACCCCCAGGGGTATTAATTCGACCGTAACAGATTACCCCCGGGGGTATAGTGAGGGGTGTATCACCCGGATGGTCCCGGTTGCCTGGACCGTTCAGACCGTTCAGACCGTTCAGACCGTTCAGACCGTTCAGACCGTCGAGAAGTGAGGAGCGGTGCAGATGGGATACGACCGCAGCGTCCGAGTCCGCGCCGGTTTCGTCCGTGCCGCGGCCGCGCCGGAGACGCTCGCCGAGGAGGCCACGGCATGACCGCGACCACGGACGGGACGAGCCGGCAGGCCGCCGAGGAGGCCGGGGCCGAAGCCGTGGCCGGGGCCGACGCGGGCGCGCCGGTCATGACGGCCGACGAGCAGGCTTCGGCCCGTGCCGTGCTGAACCGGCTGCGCCGCGCGCAGGGGCAGCTCGCCGCGGTCATCGGCATGGTCGAGGAGGGCCGCGACTGCCGTGATGTCGTGACCCAGCTCGCCGCTGTCAGCCGCGCGCTGGACCGCGCCGGCTTCAAGATCATCGCCACCCGGATGCGGGACTGCATGACCACCCGCGAGGAGGGCGGCGAGCCCAAGATCGACGAGGAGCAGCTGGAGAAGCTCTTCCTCACCCTGGCCTGACCGCCCGCACCGGCCGGTCGCCGTACCGGCCGCGCCGGTCGCCGTGTCGGCCGTGTGCGGCGCGGACCTCCGGCGCGCCCCGGGAGCGGCGGGGGAGTGCGCCGCTGCGGACTGCCCGGTCCGCCCGTCCGCCGCCGCCCTTCCGGGGCCGCGGAAACGGCCGGCGCTGCAAGCCGCCGCCCGCGTCGGCTCCGCCCCCGTCACCGGGAGCGGTCTCCCTCGCCAGGGGCGTACGGCCGGGTGCGCGCTCGGCCCGCGACGCGAGGCCCGCCGAGCGGCCCCCGGGGGCCCGGCGCCCCGGGCGGGGTGCGGGGGCGTCCCGGGTGACGCGCGACAGCCCGGGCGCGTGGCCGGGGGAGGGCCGCCCGCACGTGCGCGCGTCGACGCCGCCCCCTCGCCGTACCCGCGCCGCGCGGCCACCCCCTCGTACCCCCGCTGTCGTGCCCGGGTGCTCACCCCCGGCGGCCCCGGGAGAACCCGTAGCGGGCCAGAGGTCCGAGCAGTTCCCGTTCCTCGTAGGCGAAGTGGGAGAGGACGGTGTCGGTGAGGAGGTCGATCGCCGCGGTGACGGGCGCGTGGTCGCCGGGGTTGCGGGCGAGGTGGATCAGGGCGCGGTCCACTTCTGTGAGCAGGGTGTGGATGACCCGGTGCTCCGCCTCCAGGCGGTCGAGGACGGGCTGGAGATCACGCCCGCTGCGGCGCAGATGGGGGAAGACGCTCCGGTCCTCCGTGCGGTGGTGCTCGGTGAGGGAGCGGCAGTGGGCACGGCAGATCTCGCTGAAGCCGCCGTCGGCGGTGGCGAGGGCCAGGGCGTTCAGCCGGCCGCGCGCCTGCGGCACGGTGGCGCTCCCCTTTCTGACCTGGCGCAGCAGATCCCGTACCTGGCTCAGCTCTCGCCGGTAGTGATCGTGCACGTCGATCAGATGCCGGGCCTCGTCCCGGCCCCGGCGGTCGGCGCCCGCGTTCCGGGCCGCCGCCGGGGCGGTGGGGCGGGTGGACTCCTGGAGCGCCCGCTTCGCGCTGTGCCTTTTCTTCGGCGCGGGAGTCGGGGCCGGCCCGCTCCCGCTCCTGGCGTACGGATCGCGCCCGCGGCCGCCGGTCTTCCTTCTGGTCATCGGATTCCTCGGGCTGGGACGGCCGTGGGCGACTCGCGACGGCCCGGGCCCCGCCCCGGACGGGCGGAGGCCGGGCCGTCGCGCAGCCGGTCCTACTGGCCGGCGGGGGTGCGGAGGGGCTTGAGCGCGTCGCTCCAGGCCACGACCTGGTCGAGCATGGCGTCGACCGCGTCCTGGTGCAGATCGGCGGGGGTGAAGGTGCTGAAGTCCTTGAAGTCGGTGAAGAGGGAGAGCATGACCGTGTTGCGGACGGTCGCGACCTGGACCTCGGCCATGATTCCGCGCAGGTGCTCGATGGCGCGCGCGCCGCCGACGCTGCCGTAGCCGACGAAGCCGGCCGCCTTGTTGTTCCACTCCGTGTAGAGGTAGTCGATCGCGTTCTTCAGCGCGCCGGAGGTGGAGTGGTTGTACTCGGGAGTGACGAGCACGAATCCGTCGTACGAGTCCACGGTCGCCGCCCACGCCTTGGTGTGCTCGTTGGCGTACTGGCCGAAGGACGGCGGGGCGGACTCGTCCAGGAGCGGCAGCGCCACGTCCTTCAGGTCGACGAGATCGTACTCGGCGTCTCCCCGCTTGCGGGCCTGATCCAGCACCCACCGGGCCACGGCCTCGCCGTTGCGGCCGGGCCTGACGCTGCCGAGGATGATCGCGATCTTGGTCATACTGCTTGCCTTTTCTCTGGATGCGCTCGAGTCTCTGGATGCGCTCGAGCGGAGTCGCCCGACCAATTAGTTGAGCAATCAACTATAAGTCGCGGGCGTCCCGCTCTGTTCCCGGGCGGAGGAAGTTCCCGCTCCCGGGTACGGGCGCGGGGGCCGCGGATCCTGCGGCACGGGAGGCGGTGCGCCCGGGCCCGCACCCCTCGCCCCAGCCGCCCGGCCCCCTGTGACCGGCCCGTTCACCGAGCCCCGGCCCGTGATGCCGAGGGCCCGTCGTCCAGGACGACATCGCGCCGTGTGCCGTCGGTCACGGCGACACGGGGACGGCCGCCGGGATCGACCGCCCGGTCCGGAACCGGAATCGCGCGGGACCACCGCATCGGCCCCCGCCTGCCGCCGCGCCGTCCCCGCCTGCCGCCGCGCCGCCCCCGAGAGCCTCTGCCCCGCCCCCGCGAGCCTCCGCACCGGCCCCGTGACCCGGTCGCCGCGCGGAATCCCCCGTACCCGCAGGGCATTGATCGTCGAGAACCGGCCACGCGGGCGCGGACCGTACGTCCGCGGTGATCGTCTTCGCTAGCGTGCCCCGCGGTCGGCCGAGTGGCCGGCTCGGGACCACGGAGAACACGGAGCAGCGCGTATGACGTTCACACACTGGGAGAACCGGTCCGTCGTCGTGACGGGCGGGACGCGCGGCATCGGACTCGGGATCGCCGAACTCTTCGCGCGTCAGGGTGCGGCCGTGCTGCTCACCGGGCGGGACGGGGAGGCCGCTCGCGAGGTCGCCGAGGGGCTCGCCCGGGAGACCGGGGGACGGGTGGCCGGGATGGGCGTGGATCTGCGGAGTCCCGAGGCGATCGAGGGGATGGCGGCCGAGGCCGTACGCCGGCACGGGGCCGTCGACGTGCTCTGCGCCAACGCGGGGATCTTCCCGGAGAAGCCGCTGCGCGAGATGACCGCCGACGATGTGGACGAGGTGCTCGACGTCAATCTCCGGGGCAGCATCCTCGCCGTCCGCGCCTGTCTGCCGGCGATGGAGCGCGCCGGCCGCGGCCGGATCGTCCTGACCTCCTCGATCACCGGCCCCACCACCGGCTACGCGGGCTGGTCCCACTACGGGGCGAGCAAGGCGGGCCAGGTGGGCTTTCTGCGCGGGGCCGCCCTGGAGCTGGCTCCGCACGGCATCACCGTCAACGCCGTCCTGCCCGGCAATGTGCGCACCGAGGGCCTGGTCGGGCTGGGGGAGGAGTATCTGAGCGGTATGCGGGCCTCGATCCCGCTGGGCCGGCTGGGCGAGACCGCGGACATCGCGCACGCGGTGCTCTTCCTGGCCTCCGACGAGGCCGCGTTCATCACCGGTCAGACCCTCACCGTGGACGGCGGCCAGACCCTGCCCGAGTGCCTGGACGCCATGGCTCCGCCGCTCGCCTGACCGGGCCGGGGCCCGGGCGCGGGCCCGACCCGCGCCCCGGGGCCGGACTGGCTACACTCGGTGGTGCGACGGACCCTTCCCGTGCCACGACAGGGTCGGGCCCGCCGCGTCGGCGATGCGATGCGATCGATGGAACTGGAGTCATGGTGCACACCGTGGGGGCGCGAGCTATCTGCGTCGAGCCGGAGAACTGAGAGCCTTCTCAGTCCCTGTTCTCGGCCCGGCTCGGCGTGTGATTCACCCCCCACCTTCCGCCACTCCTTCCGTGAGGCCGTGCCGCCATGCGCTCGACGCAGATCCGCGAGACGTTCACCGACTTCTTCGTCTCCCGCGACCATCAGCCCGTCCCGTCCAGCCCGCTGATCCCGGACGATCCCACCCTGCTGCTGACGAACGCCGGGATGAACCAGTTCAAGCCCTATCTCCTCGGCGAGACCGCCCCGCCCTTCACCCGTGCCACCAGCATTCAGAAATGCGCCCGCACCAGCGACATCGAGAATGTCGGCCGTACCCATCGGCACGCGACGTTCTTCGAGATGATGGGCAACTTCTCCTTCGGCGACTACTTCAAGGAAGACGCCGTCGCCTTCGCCTGGGAACTCATGACCCGGGGCTACGGGCTGGAGAAGGAACGGCTCTGGATCACCGTCTTCGAGGACGATGACGAGGCCGAGCGCATCTGGCGTCGTATCGGCGTCCCCGCGAGCCGGATCCAGCGGCTCGGAATGGAGGACAACTACTGGTCCATGGGCGTCCCCGGCCCCAGCGGCCCGTCCTCCGAGATCTCCTACGACCGCGGACCCGCCTTCGGGCGGGAAGGCGGCCCCGCCGTCGACGGCGAGCGCTACATCGAGCTGTGGAACCTGGTCTTCATGCAGACCCTGCGGGGCGAGGGCCCGGCCAAGAAGGACTACCCCATCGTGGGCGAACTGCCCGGGAGGAACATCGACACCGGCCTCGGCCTGGACCGGCTCGCCGCGATCCTCCAGGACGCCGAGAACGTCTGCACCACCGACCTCCTGCTGCCCACCCTCACCACGGTCCAGGAGCTGGCCGGGCGGGAGTACCCCGGCGAGGGCGAGGAGAAGGTGTCCTTCCAGGTCGTCGCCGAGCACGCCCGCTCCGCCGCCTTCCTCATCGCCGACGGCCTGCTGCCCGCGAAGGACGGCCGCGGCTACGTCCTGCGCCGGCTGATGCGCCGGGCGATCCGCCACGCCCGCCTCCTCGGGATCAGCGGCCCGGTCCTGCCCGCCGCGACCGCCAGCGTGATCGCCAACCTGGGCGACGCCTGGCCCGAGCTGACCGCGCGGGCCGCCCTGATCGAGCAGGTCGTCACCGCCGAGGAGGAGTCCTTCACCCGCACCCTGGCCCAGGGCACCCGGCTGCTGGACGCCGCGATCAGCCGTACCCGCGACGGCGGGTCCGCCGCCCTGGCCGGCGAGACGGCCTTCGAACTCGCCGACACCTACGGCTTCCCCGTGGAGCTGACCGTCGAGGCCGCCCGCGACGCCGGGCTGACCGTCGACGAGGACCGCTTCGCCGCCCTGCTCGACGAGCAGCGCAGGCGCGCCAAGGCGGGAGGGAAGGCCAGGACCGCCGAAGCCCTCAAGAAGCTGGACGTCTATCGCGAGCTGGCCGCCCGGCTGCCCCGCACCGAGTTCGTCGGCTACGACCGGCTGACCGCCGAGTCCACGGTGACCGCTCTGCTCTCCGACGGCGTCGCCGAGGCCGCCGCCGCCGAGGGCGCGGAGGTCGAACTCGTCCTGGACCGCTCGCCGTTCTACGCCGAGGCCGGCGGGCAGATCGGCGACACCGGCATCCTGACCATGGGCGACGGCACCGTACTGGAGATCACGGACACCCGTTACGGCCTGGAGGGCTTCCGGATCCACTCCGCCCGGGTCCGCACGGGCGAACTCCGCACCGGCGCGGTCGGCGAGGCCCGGGTGGACGCCCTGCGGCGCGAGGGGCTGACGCGCTCGCACTCCGCCACCCACATCCTGCACGCCGTCGTCATGGCCACCCTCGGCGAACACGCCCGCCAGCAGGGCTCCCTCGTCGAGCCCGACCGGCTCCGCTTCGACTTCGCCCACTTCGCCGCCCTCACCCCCGACCAGATCACCGCGATCGAGTCGGCCGTCAACGGTCACGTCCTGGACGATCCGGCCGTACGGGCCTGGTACGCCGACCGCGCCGAGGCCGAGGCCGCCGGAGCGATCGCGCTGTTCGGGGAGAAGTACGGGGACACCGTCCGCATCGTCGACATCGGCGACTTCTCCCGTGAACTCTGCGGCGGCACCCATGTCGCCCACGGCTCCCAGGTCGGCTCGTTCCGGCTGCTGGGCGAGTCGTCCATCGGCTCCAACCTCCGCCGGGTCGAGGCGCTCACCGGGCATGGCGCGCTCCGTCACCTCGACACCGAGCGGCGGCTGCTGAACGAACTCGCCGGCCTGCTCGGCGCCCGTCCGGCCGAGGCCCCCGGCGTCCTGCGCAAGCGCCTGGACGCCCTGGCCGCCGCCCAGCGGCAGCTGTCCCGGCTCCGGGACGAGGAGCTGCGCGAGCAGGCCGCGCTGCTGGCCGGCCACGCCCTGCCCGCCGGGCACGGGCGACTGGTCGTCCAGCGGGTCAGCGGGATCGCCCCGGACGAACTGCGCGGTCTCGCCTCCGACGCCCTCGCGCGGCTCGGCCGAGGGCCGGCCGTCGTGGTCCTGGGATCCGAACACGACGGCAAGGCCCTCCTCGCCGCCGCGGTCTCGGACGACCTGCACCGGGGCGGGGCCGAGGCCGCCGGGATCCTCGCCGAGGCGGCCCGTGCCGTCGGCGGCGGCTCCGGAGGCCGAGGCCCCGTCGCCGGGGCCGGGGGACGCCGACCCGAACACCTCGCCCGGGCCCTGGACCTCGCCGCCCAGAAAGCCGCCCGTCTGCTCGCCGACGGCTGACGCTCCCGGTCGCTGACCTGTCGTCAGCGCGCCGACTGCCGAAGCCGATTGCCGACCATTGACCGGCTGACCGGCTGACCGGCTGACCGGCTGACCGGCTGACCGGCCGGGCCCGCTCGACGCGCGGGCCCGGCCTGGTCACCGGTCCTCGACCTGTGCGCCCCGCCGCCGGATGTCGCTGTACGCCGCCCGTCCCGCGCCTTCCCGCGCCTCCGCGCCCGGCTGCGCCGGCTGCGGCGTACGGCCGCGACCGGCGCGGAGGAAATTCGCTCACCTCACCACCCGCGCGGGCGCGAGACTCACCCCATGACCACCGACATCGTCATCCGTCCCGCCCGGCCCGCCGACGCGCGGGCCCTGGCCCGACTGCGCTGGGAGTTCAAGGAGGAGGACCACGAGGGGCGGCCGCCGGCCGCCGCCCGGCCCCCGGAGGAGGCCGAGCGCTGGATCCGCGACCGCCTCGCCGCCGGACACTGGTTCGCCTGGGTCGCCGAGACCGACGCGGAGATCGTCGGCCATGTCTTCCTCTGCCCGGTGGAGCGGATGCCGGAGCCGTACGCCGACCCCGCCCCCCTCGGCTATGTGACCAACTTCTTCGTCACGCCCTCCCGGCGGAACAAGGGAGTGGGCACGGCGCTGCTGGAAGCACTGCACCGGCACTCCCGCCGTACGCCGCTCGACACGCTCATCGTCTGGCCGTCCGAACGCAGCGCGCCCCTCTACCGGCGCTCCGGCTTCCAGCCGTCGCCGGAACTGCTGGAACGGCCGATCGCCCCCTGACGCCCCGCGCTCGCGGACGCCGCCGCCCCGCCCGGACCGGCGGACGCGACGATCAGCGCCGTATGGCGTCAACCCACAGGTGAATAAGGCGAGTTGCGCGGCCGTCCCAGAGACGGATACGGCGTACGACCGAGGTCTGACGCGCCCAGCGCGGGAGTCGCCTAGCGTCTTCGGCATGGCAGAACTCGCCCGCGCGGCCACGGCCGCCGCACTCAGTCTCGCCCTCGCGCTACCGCTCGCCGGGACGGCCGTCGCCGCCCCGGAGCGGCCGGCGGCCACCGTACAGCCGGCGGCCGCGGCCGTACCGGCCGACACGCTCCAACTGCCGCGCCCCACCGGCCCGTACGCCGTCGGCCGGTCGACGAAGCACCTCGTCGACCGCTCCCGTACCGATCCCTGGACGCCGACCGCCGACGGCCGGGAGCTGATGGTCACGCTCCACTATCCGGCGGCGCGGGCGGGGGACGGCCGCACCGCGCGGTACTCCACGGTCGAGGAGGCCGCGCTGCTGGCGAAGGGACAGGGCATCGAAGCGCTCGTCCCCGCGGAGAGGCTGAGCGCCACCCGCACCCACGGCCTGGTCGGAGCCCGCCCGGCGAAGGGCAAGCACCCTCTCGTCATCCTCTCCCCGGGCTTCACCGTGTCCCGGTACACCCAGACGAACCTCGCGGAGGACCTCGCGAGCCGAGGGTACGTCGTCGCCTCGCTCGACCACGCGTACGAGTCCTACGGCATCTCGCTGCCCGGCGGCCGGACGCTGACCTGTGCCGCCTGTCCGGTGCTGGAGTCGGACTGGACGAAGGGGTCCGTCGTGACGGCGACCCGCGCCGCGGACGTGTCGTACGTCCTGGACCGGCTGACCGGGAAGAACCCGGTCTGGCGGCACGCGGGCGTGATCGACGGGAAGCGGGTGGGCATGGCCGGCCACTCCATCGGCGGGGCGAGCGCCGCCACGGCGATGGCCCGGGACCGGCGGGTGGACGCGGGCGTCAACATGGACGGCAGCTTCTGGGAGGAGCTGCCCGCCGAAGGGCTGCGCGGACGGCCGTTCATGATGCTCGGCACCGACGACGACATCCACCGGCCGGGCGGCAAGGACACCACCTGGGACCGGATGTGGCCCACTCTGGACGGCTGGAAGCGCTGGCTGACGGTCGCCGGATCGGATCACTTCACCTTTTCCGACGGGCCGCTCATCTCCCACCACTTCGGGCTGCCGGAGCCGCCGCTGCCCGCGACGCGCGCGGTCGCCGTCACCCGCGACTATGTCGCCGCCTTCTTCGACCAGCATCTGCGCGGCGAGCCGCAGCCGCTGCTGTCGGGGCCGACCGCGGCCAATCCCGAGGTGAAGTTCCACAACCCCTGACCGGGAGCGCCGGCGGACGGCCGGGCGGGCCCGCGCACCGGCCTGATCCCCGTCACTCGCGGCTCGCGGCTCATGGCGGACGGCTCACGGGGTACGGCGCGTTCGCGCCTCGCGCGCCTCGGTGATCCGGTCCTTCGGCCCGGCGCGGAGCCTCCCGAACGGGGGGCTCCGTCCGTCCGCCCGGCTACAGCAGCTTGCTCCGGGCCGACCTCGGCGCGGCCCCCGCCCGGCGGCCGCGCGCCCGCCGCCCCGGCCGCGGGGACCGCCGGGCCCCGTCCAGCCCGGCCGCCCGCCGGGTCCACCGCGCCACCGTCTCCACCGGCACGCCCACCCCTGCCATCATCGGAGCCACGGCGGAACGGCAGGCGGGGGCCCCGCAGTGGACCGGACTCGCCGTGAGGCCCAGCGCCGGATAGGTCATGGGCACGGGCGGCAGATAGTGGGCCGCGCAGCCGAGACAGACGTAGATCGTGCGCATGGGCAGTCCTCCTAGGTGAGGGATCCGGTACCGGCGCAGCCGCTGCACGCACCGGTCCAGCGGGTGACGACCACGGTCTGCGCGCCGTCCTGCGCGGTCTCCACCGTGTGCTTCTGATGCTCGGTGAGCCCTGTGCCGTCGCAGGCCCCGCAGACTCGGGAGTCGTCACTCATCAGCCCAGGATGGCGATCCTCGGCGACGGCGTCACGCGGTTGGGAGGGATGGGCCCCGATCGGGTGGCCCGCGGACGCGCGAAGGGTTCGATCGGGCTTCGCGTCGTACGGGGGAACCGGCGGACGAGCGCCCGCTCCCGCGAGCTACCCGCCCTCCTCCTCGTGCGGCGCCGCGTACCCGGGTACGGAGGGCCGGCGCACGGTCAGCACCACCGACTCCTCCTCCGCCACCCACGAGTGGTCGACCCCGCGGCCCCAGACCACGTAATCGCCCTGGTCCTTCAGCAGAACGCCCCGGCCGGGGAACGCGACCCGGAAGCGGCCGCTGATCAGTACGAGGAGGGTCCTGCGCTCCTCGCCCCGCACCCATCGCGCGCGTTCGTCGCCGCGCGGGTGGACACCCCACTTGATCTCGACGGAGTCGCTCCGGCGCGGATCGCCGGGCTCCTTGAAATGGCCGAGGAGCCATCCTCGGTCCAGTGCCGCGTCCTCGCCCGCGTTCCCCGCGTACACGCTGTCGTCCACGCGCCCGAACGTAACAGCCGTCTGGGGTAGCGTCTCGCGAATGAGCTTCCGGCTGGCGGCGTACGCCGTGTGCATCGAGGGCGGACGGGTGCTGCTGGCCCGCCATGTGCCGCCGACGGGCGGGACCAACTGGACCCTGCCGGGCGGCCGGGTCGAGCACGCGGAGGATCCGTTCGACGCGGTGGTCCGGGAGGTCGCCGAGGAGACCGGCTGCGAGGCGGTGGTCGAGCGTCTGCTCGGGGTGGACTCCAGGGTCGTTCCCACGGCGGAACGGGCCGTCCCCGGCGGACCCGAGCACCAGAACGTCGGCGTGTTCTACCTGGTCCGCGTCACCGGCGGCCGGCTCCGGCCCGAGCCGAACGGCGAGATCGCCGAGTCGGTCTGGACCCCGCTTCCCGACGTCGCCCGTCTGCGCCGGTCGTCACTGGTCGACATCGGCGTCGCCCTGGCGGAGAGCCTTCCGCCGACCGGCCACGTCGCTCCCGTCCCGGTCGGCGGGCTGATCCAGCACTGAGGCCGCTGTCGACAGCTGCTCGTCCGGGGTTTCGAGGGGTGCACCCCGCAACGGTCCGGTCCGCTTCCGGCGTACGGTCCGGCCCCGGGCGGCAGGGCCCCAGGCGGTACGGTCCGCTCCGCTTCGGTCAGGACCGGGCGTCCAGGTCGATTCCCCAGCTCCCGCCGATGAGTTCGCGTCCGCTCCCGGTGACGGACAGGCCCCGCCCGGAGAGGTGCCGCACGACCCACCCGGCCCGGAGGAACCGGTCGCCGACCGCCGCGCCCAGGGCGCCCGCCAGATGCGCGCGCCGTTCCGTCCAGTCCAGACAGGCGCGGGTCGTGGGGCGGCGGGCCCGGATCGCGCCGTCGACGTCCACCCCGGCCGCCCGCAGCCCGTCCGCGCCGGCGTCGGTGAGGGCGAGCGCATCGCCGTCGGTCAGCCATCCCTCGCGGGTCCAGGCGTCCGTCAGCGCTACGCCGAGCCGCCCGGCGAGGTGGTCGTAGCAGAACCGCGCCAGGGCCAGATTCCGCGCCTGACGACCGTGCCGATACCCGGATACGGGCGTCGGGTCGCCCAGGACGCCGAGCGCCTCCAGGGCGGTGGCCACCCGAGGGCCCGCGAGCGCGTAGTGGCGGCTGCGCCCGCGCGCCTCGCACGTCACCAGCCCGGCGTCGACGAGCACCCGCAGATGCTCCGAAGCGGTCGAGGCGCTCACCCCGGCCGCCCTGGCCAGCTCACCGGCCGGGCGTCCGCCGCCGTCCATCAGCAGATTCAGGAACACCGAACGCGCGGGCGCGGCCAGCGCCCTGCCCACCTTCGTGAAGTCCCGGTCCCTGTTCACGGGAGAAGCGTACGACGACGACGCTTCGGCCGCCGCCGAAGCGTCCCGGGTCCCGGTACGGCCGTGAGCCCGCCCGCCTGCCGCACCCGTCCACACCCGTACGCACCGCCCTCACAGCCCTCACCGCCCGAGCGGCCCCTGCGGACGGTCGGTCTGCCGGGCTCCGTCCGTGATCCGCCGGGCGGAAGCCGGCGGTGAGGCGGTGAGGAAAATCGGTGGAGCGGGGCCGCCGTACCCCGCTACCGTGCTGCCGCACCAAGTCGTCTGGGAAAGGCGTGCCGTTGTACACCCTGTGAGTCCTCCCGAGCGCTGAATCGTCGCGCGTCGCACCTGTGCGCCGTGCTCTTTCCTGCTGCGGATTTCTCACTGAAACCGGTGTACTTCTGTGCTCAAGAACTGGGCCGTCGTGCCCACTCGCCTTCCCCTCGTTCTGCGCCGCTGCCACACGTGCGCGTCCGAACGGTTCCGGGCGAACGGAAAATTTCGCGTCAACGCACACCACAAGCTCCTCGACGCCTGGCTCCTCGTGCTCTGCACGGTCTGCGGGGAGACCGCGAAGCTCACCGTCCTGGAGCGGGTGAACGTGCGCTCCGTACGGCCTGAGCTGCTGGACCGGCTGCATGCCAACGACGTCGGTCTGGCGGCTGAGCTGCTCCAGGATCCGGTGGTGCGCCGCCGCAATCGCGTCGCGCTCGACTGGGACGGCGCCTGGCGTCTCGACACGGACGGATCGGATCACCCGGACCATGAGGCGATCGACGTCACGGTCCGCTTCGCCGCGCGGATCCCCGTCCGCCCGGTGCGGCTGATCGCCGAAGGCTGCGGTCTGGCGAGGGCCGAGGTCGAGCGGCTGCTCACGGACGGGAATCTCGTCTCGGCGGTCCGGCTGACCGGCAGGCTCTCCGGCGACTTCACCTTCACGCTCAAGCGCTGAACCCGCCGGTGAATCAGGTGGTCAGGGGCCGGTCCGGCGGGACCCGCCGGACCGGCCCCGGCCGCCCCAGGCCCCGGATCCCGGGCGTGGTCCGGGGGTGCGAGGGGCCCGCGACGCGGTCTCCCCGTGGGGTGGTGAGATCCTTGGGCGGTGTTCTCATCAGGTCACGCGGGCGCTGTGTTCTTCGATGTCGACGGCACGCTCGTCCCCGGTACCAGTTCGTCGGTCTTCCTGGCCGGCTTCCTCGGCCATCGGGACGAGCTGGCCGGGGCGGAGGACGCCTACGCCGCCGGTGAGCTGGACAACCGGCAGGTGTCCGAGCTGGACGCCAAGGGCTGGGCGGGCGTTCCGGAGGAACGCGTATCGGGCTGGCTCGACGGGCTTCCGCTGGTCGCGGGCATCACGGAGACCGTGGCCTGGTGCCGGCGGAATGGGCTGGCGCCTGTGCTGGCGACGCTCGCCTGGTCGCCGGTCGGCGCGTATCTGACCGACCGCTTCGGCTTCCACGCGTACTGCGGACCCCGCCCGGAGACCGACGGCCGTCGCTTCACGGGCCGTGTCGCCCGCCACTTCGACGAGTACGACAAACGGGATTTCGCCCTCGCGCGGGCCCGGGAGCTGGGGTTGGCTCCCCACTCCTGCGGGGCCGTCGGGGACAGCCGCTCCGATCTGCCTCTGTTCGCCTCGGTCGGGCTGAGCGTGGCGTTCAACGCCTCGGCGGGAGCCCGCGCGGCGGCGACGGTCGCGGTGGACGGCGGGGATCTGCGAGCCGTGCTCCCCGCCCTGAGCCGCCTGGTCACAGCCGCTCGCTGACCACTGCGGGGAGGGCCGGCCCGTAGCGGACCGCGCGCTCGCCGTATCTCGTACGGTGCCGTGTCGGGCATCCCTTCGCCCCGCCGCCCCACCGTCACCGCTTCCCGCAGGGGACTCCGCTTCCGGCGTCCTTCGGGCGGCCGTTCGGCCCGGCGGGCCGGGTGAGGGGGGCGGCCGGGGTGCCTGGCGCACGCCCTGCCCGAAGCCGAAGCCGAAGCCGAAGCCGAAGCCGAAGCCGAAGCCGAAGCGGCGCGGTGGATGACGGCGTGGATGGTGTGAGCGCCGAGCGCCTGATCCCCGTACAGCAAGAGGTAGCGCGGCCTGGCTCCGCATGGCGTCAGGTGATGCCACTCTCTCATCACCGTGGCGTCACTGCCCGGATAAGCGCAACTGACCTGCGGTTATGCATCCTCGTGGCGGCCGGAAACCTCGCCTGGTGCCATCCTTCGCACCTTCGGGCTTGCCTGTGACGCCATTGTGGTGCCATGATGGCGTCATGGACCTCACGCCGTATGTCGACACCCTCCGCCGCGAACTCGCGGTGGCCGCCGAAGCGGGAGGCGACGAAGCCCGCGAGCTGGCCGAGCGGCTCACCGCCCCGCTGGAGTCGGCCGCCCGGCTGACCCTCCTCGGCGTGCTCTCCGCCGCGAT
>NZ_JBIBWD010000029.1:8052-34115 GCF_043080985.1 Streptomyces sp. NPDC014894 | reverse complement strand
CTGCGGGCCCAGGCGTCCGGCGGCGGGCTGATCCCGCCGCTGCTGCGCGGACTCGTCCGCACCCCCGCCCGCCGCACCGCCCGCAGCGCCCCGGCGTCAGCGGGCAAACTCGCCCGAGCGCTGTCCGCGCTGGCGGCGGACGAGCGGCCCGCCGCCGTGCTCGACCTGGTCCGTACCGAGGTCGCCGCCGTTCTCGGCCTCGCCGGTCCGGAGGCCGTCGATCCGGCCCGTTCGTTCAACGAGGTCGGCTTCGATTCGCTGACCGCCGTCGAACTGCGGAACCGGCTCGGTACGGCGACCGGCGTACGGCTGCCCGCGACCCTCGTCTTCGACTACCCCACCCCGGCCGTCCTCGCCGACCACCTCGGCTCCGAACTGCTCGGCGGACCGGAGGCCGACACCACGGCGGTCGCCGTCGCCGCACGGAACGACGAGCCGATCGCGATCGTGGCGATGGCCTGCCGCTTCCCCGGCGACATCCGCTCCCCGGAGGATCTGTGGCAGGCCGTCCTGGCAGGCCGGGACGCCATCACCGACATGCCGGACGACCGCGGCTGGGACGTCGAAGCGCTCTTCGACCCCGACCCCGACCGGCCGGGCACCAGCTACAGCAGGGCCGGCGGCTTCCTCCACGACGCCCACCACTTCGACCCCACCTTCTTCGGGATCTCGCCGCGCGAGGCGCTCGCCACCGACCCGCAGCAGCGGCTGCTCCTCGAAACGACCTGGGAGGCGTTCGAGCGCGCGGGCATCGACCCCGCGACCGTACGCGGCAGCCGGACCGGGGTCTTCGCCGGAGTCATGTACAACGACTACGGCACGCTGCTGCACCGCGCGCCCGAGGGCCTCGAAGGCTATATGGGCACCTCCAGCTCGGGCAGCGTCGCCTCCGGCCGGGTCTCGTACGCCTTCGGTCTGGAGGGTCCGGCGGTCACCGTCGACACCGCCTGCTCGTCGTCGCTGGTCACACTGCATCTGGCGGCACAGGCGCTGCGCAGTGGCGAGTGCGATCTCGCGCTCGCCGGCGGTGTGACGGTCATGGCCACGCCCGGGACCTTCGTCGCGTTCAGCCGCCAGCGCGGACTGGCGGGCGACGGCCGCTGCAAGCCGTTCGCCGCAGCGGCCGACGGTACGGCGTGGGGCGAGGGCGTCGGCATGCTCCTGGTGGAGCGGTTGTCGGACGCGCGGGCGAAGGGGCATCCGGTCTTGGCGGTGGTGCGTGGTTCGGCGGTGAATCAGGATGGTGCGAGCAATGGTCTGACGGCTCCGAACGGTCCGTCGCAGCAGCGGGTGATTCGTCAGGCGCTGGCGAACGCGGGTGTGTCGGCCGGTGAGGTCGATGTGGTGGAGGCGCACGGTACGGGTACGTCGTTGGGTGATCCGATCGAGGCGCAGGCGCTGTTGGCGACGTACGGTCGGGAGCGGTCGGCGGGTCGGCCGTTGCTGTTGGGTTCGGTGAAGTCGAACTTCGGTCATACGCAGGCGGCTGCCGGTGTGGCGGGTGTGATCAAGATGGTGGAGGCGATGCGGCACGGGGTGGTGCCGAGGACGCTGCATGTGGATGAGCCGACGCCGCATGTCGACTGGTCGGCGGGTGCGGTCTCGCTGGTGACGGAGGCGGTGGAGTGGCCGGATACCGGCCGTCCGCGCCGGGCCGCCGTATCGTCCTTCGGCATCAGCGGCACCAACGCGCACACCATCATCGAACAGGTCCCGCAGCCCGAGCCGACGCCCGAAACGCGGCCGGCGGTGACCGATCCGGCTCCGCTGCCGTACGTCCTCTCCGGCAAGACCGCCGAGGCGCTGCGCGGCCAGGCCGCGCGACTCCGAGCCCATCTGTCGGACACGGCGGACACGGCGGACACGGCGGACACGGCCGGTCTCGACCTCGCCTACTCGCTGACCGCCCATAGGGCCGCGTTCGACCACCGCGCGGTGGTCGTGGCGGACGACCGGGACGAGCTGCTGCACGGTCTGACCGCGCTGATCGAGGAGGGCGCGCGGGCGGGACTGACGCACGGCACGGTGAGTTCCGGGAAGCTGGCGTTCCTGTTCACGGGGCAGGGGAGTCAGCGGCCGGGGATGGGGGCTGAGCTGTATGAGGCGTATCCGGTGTTCGCTTCCGCCTTGGACGAGGTGTGTGAGGGCTTCGATCTGCCGTTGAAGGAAGCGCTGTTCTCTTCGGAGAGCGGTGCTCTCGATGAGACGTCGTACACGCAGCCGGCCCTGTTCGCGGTCGAGGTGGCGCTGTTCCGGCTGTTCGAAGCGTGGGGTGTACGCCCGGACTTCGTGTCGGGTCACTCGATCGGTGAGATCGCGGCCGCCCATGTCGCCGGGGTGCTTACTCTCCAGGACGCCTGCACGCTGGTCGCCGCGCGCGGACGGCTCATGCAGGCCCTCCCGGCCGGTGGCGTGATGATCGCCGTCCAGGCCGCCGAGGACGAGATCCTTCCGCTGCTCACCGACCGGGTGAGCATCGCCGCGATCAACGGCCCCCGGTCGGTCGTCATCGCAGGTGACGAGGACGCGGCTCTCGCGGTCCTCGCCCACTTCGCCGATCGCAAGACCAAGCGCCTCACCGTCAGCCACGCCTTCCACTCGCCCCACATGGACGGCATGCTCGACGCCTTCCGCCAGGTCGCCGAGGGTCTCTCGTACGAGACGCCCCGCATCCCGGTGGTCTCCAACCTCACCGGCGGGCTCGTCACCGACGAGATGTCGTCGCCCGACTTCTGGGTCCGGCACGTCCGCGAGGCCGTCCGCTTCCTGGACGGCGTCCGCGCCCTGGAGACCGCAGGCGTCACCTCGTACGTCGAACTCGGCCCGGACGGAATCCTCTCCGCCCTCGCCCAGGAGTGCGTCACCGAGCCCGCCGCCTTCGTCCCCGTACTCCGCGCCGGCCGCCCCGAGGCCGGAACGGCCGTCACCGCGCTCGCCCGGGCGCAGGTGCACGGCACCGCCGTCGACTGGGAGGCGTACTACGCCGGGACCGGCGCGCGGCGCGTCGAGCTGCCGACGTACGCCTTCCAGCACGAGCGCTACTGGATCGACGTGCCGACGGCTCCGGTCGGCGATGTGGCATCCGCCGGGATCGAGGCCGCCGCGCACCCGCTGCTCGGGGCGGACGTCGAACTGCCGGACTCCGAAGGGGCGCTGTTCACCGGGCGGCTGTCGCTCCAGACGCACCCCTGGCTCGCCGATCACGCGGTCGCCGGCACGGTGCTGCTCCCCGGGACGGCCTTCGTGGAGCTGGCGCTGCACGTCGGCAGGCGGATCGGCGCTCCGATGCTGGACGAACTCACGCTGGAGGCGCCCATGGTGCTGCCCGAGCGTGGCGCGCTGCAGCTGCGGCTCTCGGTGGCCGCGCCGGACGAGACGGGGCGGCGCACGCTCCAGGTGCACTCCCGCCCCGAACGCTCGGAGTACTCCGGATCCGACGGGTTCGACGGATCCGACGGGCCCGACGAGGGCCGGGACGCGCCGTGGACGCGGCACGCCGGCGGTGTGCTCGGCACGGCGGAGGCCCCGGTCGCCGCCGCCCTGGACGTCTGGCCGCCGACGGGCGCGGAGCCGCTCGACGCGGCCGGACTGTACGAGCGGTTCGCGGCCGGCGGTTTCGCGTACGGTCCGGCGTTCCGCAATCTGCGCGCGGCCTGGCGGCGCGGCGACGAGCTGTTCGCCGAACTGCGGCTCCCGAAGGGCCCGCACGCGCGGGCCGCCGAGTACGGGGTGCACCCGGCGCTGCTGGACGCGGGGCTGCACGGCATCGCGCTCGGCTCGTTCCTCGCCGCCGGGAACGGGGGCGGCGCGGACGCGCTGATCCGGCTGCCGTTCTCCTTCAGCGGGGTCGCCCTGCACTCCCTCGGCGCGGGCTCGCTGCGGGTGCGGCTCGCCCCCGCCGGGACGGACGCCGTCTCCCTCACGGCCTTCGACGAGCAGGGCGCGCCCGTGCTGTCGGTGGAGTCGCTGCTGCTGCGCGCGCTGGATCCGGCGCGGCTGCGGTCGACGCGGCCCGTGTTCCACGAGTCGCTGTTCCGGCTGGAATGGTCCGCGCAGCCCCTCGTGCCGTCCGCGGGCTCGGGCGGCCGCTGCGCCGTCGTCGGAGCGGACGCCCTGGGGCTGGAGGAGACGCTGCGCGAGGCGGGAGTCACCGCCGATGTGTACGCGGATCTCGCCGCGCTCGGCGGTGTGGTGGCGGCGGGCAAACCCCTGCCGGACACCGTGCTGGTCTCCCTGGCCCCGGACGGCGGCGCGGACACGGCGGAGGCCGTACGGCGCGCCGCCCACGGCGCGCTGGAGCTGGTGAAGAGCTGGCTGGCGGAAGAGGCCCTGGCCGGGGCCCGGCTGACCGTGGTCACCCGGGGCGCGGTCGAGGCCCGGCCGGGCGAGGGGGTGCCGGACCTGGCGCACGCCGCCGTGTGGGGCCTGCTGCGGTCCGCGCAGTCGGAGAACCCGGGTCGGCTGGCGCTGCTCGACCTCGGCTACGACAAGAGCGTCATCGGCCTTAGTGCCTATGACACGGACGCGGGTGCGGGCGGCGGCCAGGACGACGACGCCCGTCGCCGGTCGGCGCTCGCCCCGCTGCTCGCCGCCGCCGTGGCGAGCGAGGAGCCCCAGCTCGCCGTACGCGACGGAGAGCTGCGCGCGGCCAGGCTGGCCCGGGTTCCGGCCGCGCCGGACACCGGACCGGAGGGCGGACCTGAGGCCGGACCGCACACCGGACCCGACGGCGGACCTGAGGCCGGACCGGACCGTGCCGGGACGACCCCGGACGGCGAGAGCGCCGTCCCCCCGTCGTCCTTCGATCCCGAAGGCACCGTCCTCATCACCGGCGGCACCGGCGCGCTCGGCAGCCTGCTGGCCCGCCATCTGGTCGCCGAGCGCGGCGTGCGGCATCTGCTGCTGACCAGCCGGCGCGGGCCCGACGCCGAAGGCGCGGCGGAGCTGGTCGCCGAACTCGCCGCGCTGGGCGCGCGGACGACGGTCGCGGCCTGTGACGCGGCCGACCGGGAGGCGCTGGCCGCGCTGCTGGGCGCCGTACCGCCGGACCGACCGCTCACCGCCGTCGTGCACACGGCGGGACGTCTCGACGACGGGCTCCTGCCGTCGCTGACCCCGGAGCGGATCGACACGGTCCTGCGGCCCAAGGCCGAGGCCGCGCTGCATCTGCACGAGCTGACCCAGGGGCTGGACCTGTCCGCGTTCATCCTGTTCTCCTCGGCGGCCGGCACCCTCGGCAACCCCGGACAGGCCAACTACGCGGCCGCCAACGCCGTACTCGACGCCCTCGCCCAGCAGCGGCGGGCGACCGGACTGCCCGCCGTGTCGCTGGCCTGGGGGCTGTGGGAGCAGCGCAGCGCGATGACCGGCGAACTGAGCGACGCGGACGTCCAGCGGATGGCGCGGGCCGGTCTCGCCCCGCTCCCGTCCGCCGAGGGGCTGGCCCTCTTCGACACGGCGTGCGCGCTCGCCACGACCGAGCCCGCCGAGTCGGCGGACGGCGTCTTCGTCGCGATGCGGCTGGACACCGCGCCGCTGCGCGCCCAGGCCGACGCCGGAGCGCTTCCGGCGGTCTTCCGCGGGCTGGTGCGCGGGGGGCCGCGCGGGGCGGCGGCGCGACCGGCCGCGAGCGAGGCGGCCACGGCCGCCGCGCGGCGGCTCGCGGGACTGTCCGGGCTGCCGGAGGACGAGCAGGAGCGGGTGCTGCTCGACGTGGTCCGCACCCGGGTCGCCGCGGTGCTCGCCTATCCGTCGCCGGAGGCGGTGGGGGAGTCCCGGGAGTTCCTCGAACTGGGGCTGGACTCGCTGACCGCCGTCGAGCTGCGGAATCAGCTGGCCGCCGCGACCGGTCTGCGGCTGCCCGCCACTCTGCTCTTCGACCACCCGACCCCGGCCCTGGTCGCCCGCGTACTGCGCGCCGAACTCGCCGACGCCGGCGGCGCCGACGGCGCTGCCCGGGCGTCCGACGGGCCGGCGGGCGGCGGCGAGGAGTCCGACGGGGTCTTCGGTGCGATGCTCAGGGAGGCCGGGGCGCAGGGCGCGTCCGGTCAGTTCATGGAGCTGTTGATGGGGGCCTCGCGGTTCCGCCCGTCGTTCTCCTCGGCGGCCGAGCTGCGCAAGGCGCCCGGCCTGGTGCGGCTGGCCCGGGGCGAGAGCGGTCCGGGGCTGGTCTGCTTCTCGTCGATCCTGTCGATCTCGGGCCCGCACCAGTACGCGCGGTTCGCCGCCGCCTTCCGCGGCCGGCGCGAGGTCCGGGCCATGGCCGCGCCCGGCTTCCTGCGCGGCGAGCAGCTGCCCGCGAGCGCCGAGGCCGTCGTCGAGGCCCAGGCCGAGGCGGTGCTGCGGTACGCGGACGGCGCGCCGTTCGTTCTGCTCGGGCACTCCTCGGGCGGCATGCTCGCCCACGCGGTGGCCGGGCGGCTGGAGAGCGCGGGGGTGTTCCCCGATGCGGTGGTGATGATCGACATCTATTCGCACGACGACGACGCGATCATCGGCATTCAGCCGGGTCTCTCCGAGGGGATGGACGACCGGCAGGACAGCTATGTGCCGGTCGACGACGCGCGGCTGCTGGCGATGGGCGCGTACTTCCGGCTCTTCGGCGGCTGGAAGCCGGCGGCCGTGAAGACGCCGACGCTGCTGGTGCGGGCCGGTGAGCGGTTCTTCGACTGGTCGCGGTCCTCGGACGGCGACTGGCGGTCCTACTGGGACGCGGAGCACACGGCCGTGGATGTGCCGGGCAATCACTTCACCATGATGGAGGAGCACGCCCCGACGACCGCGCGCGCGGTGGAGGAGTGGCTCGAAGCCCGGCGCTGAACGGGCCCGGTCCCGGCGGGGAGCGGGCCGGCCGGGACCCGCTCCGCGCGGGTCCCGCGCCCGCCGGGAGCGGTGCGCCGGGAGCGGTGCGCCGAGCCGGACCTCGCGCCGGTCGGGCGGACCTCGCGCCGGTCGGGCGGACCCCGCGCCGGTCGGGCCGGGCGCGCCCCGCCGGCCCGACCCGCCGTCCGATACGAGCCCGGGCCCGTCCAGCGGACGGGGGGCCCGGGCCCGCCCGACACGGGCCCGTCGCCCGGCCCCGCCGAACCGGCCCCGCCGTTCGTACGCGTCGGCCGTCCGCCCCGGTCGTACGCGTCCGCCCCGCCCGGATCCCGTCAGCGGGTGCGCCGCTCCCGCTCCCGCGCCCGCTTCTTCGGCAGGCCGACGGTGACGACCTCGAAGCTGTCCTTGGTGAGGTCGAGCCGGTGGAAGAGATTGTCGGGTCCGGTCACGCACACGGTGCCGACGCCGAGGTCCGCGAGGGTGTGCACCACCCTCGGCCAGTGGATCGGCCGGTCGAAGGTGTCGAGCATCATGGTGCGCATCCCGGCGGCGTCCCGGACGACGGCGCCGTCCTGGTCGGCGACGACGGGCAGGGCGGGATCGGCCAGTTCGTACCGGGCGAAGACCTCCTCCTCGGCCTTGCGGCGCAGGGCGGAGAAGGCCGCCGCGTGCACGGGGGGCCGCATCGAGTACATGGAGTAGCCGCCCGCCGCGCTGATGCTCGCCTTGAGCCCGTCGAGATCGCGCTCCCGCACCGACAGCATGTGGAAGCCCGCGTCGAGCCGGCCGGAGAGGTCGTACCAGTCGCCGCGTTCGTCGAAACCGGCCAGGATCTCGTCCAGCCGCTCCTGCGGGGTGCGGACGAAGGAGTGGGTGACGACATCCTGGTACTCCGCGGCGAAGAACTCCTCCTCGCAGCGGGCGAGTTCGGCGGTGAGGCGCACCACATCGGCGAAGGGGAGGGAGCCGGTGAAGGCGGCGGCGGCCTTCTGGCCGAAGCTCGGTCCGGTGCAGACGTCGGGGGAGACGCCGAGGGTGTCCACCGCGCGGTCGGCCATCGCCATGGAGTTCACCAGGAAGGCGATCTGCGAATGGACCGAATAGTCCTCCTCGGCGGTGCGGAACCGGTCGAACACCGAATGGCCGAGCGCTTCGTCGGCCTCCGCGAGCCGCCTCCGCGCATAGGGATCGAGAACGAGGAACTTTCCGACCTCCGAGAATGCGGACGGACCCATGCCCGGGAAAACAATCGCGGTCCCGGTACGCTCACCGGGACCGGCGGAAGTGGCTGACCCGGGAGAATCGGGCGCGGGAATCTGCTCGGAATTGGTCATGATCCGTGAATACCTTTGCTTCCGGGATTGCTCCGGCAGCCGCCTGCCGGTGTCGCTGACGAGAAAAAGCCCTGTGTCGGGCCGCTTCGCGGGTGCGCGCGGTCGGACACAAGGCCGAAGGTAGGGGTGGTCGGGCGGGTGCGCGACGACGGCGGACCCGGCCTCATCACCCCGTGATGGCGTCCGGTCGGGCGATGGGGCGGAAACAGGGAGCAGAAGTCGTGCGGATCCTGTCTAGCACGCAGTGCGGCATACCGGCTCCAATGCCCGGGAAGCCAGGGGGCGGCCGATGTGCGATAGGGGGGATTAGGGGTTTTCCCGGAAGGCCGTCGGCCGACTTCCCGGGGTGGCGCAAAACCCTTTCCCGGGGCGGGTGTTGCGATTGCGCCGAGCATGCCCATAACATCTGACGCGTGATCGTGCCGAATTGTAATTCGCAAGAGAATGAAGTGTCGGCGGGTCGACCGCCCGAGGCTTTTCCGGCCGATTCCGGGACGCTGCGCTGGATGGTGATCGGAGCGACCGGCACGCTCGGCCGCGAGGTGGCCGCCCAGCTCGCCGCCCGGGGCGCCGACACGGTGCGGACCGGCAGCGCCGATCTCGACCTCACCGACGCGCGGGCCGTCGCCTCCGCCGTCGCCGACCGCCGCCCGGACGTCGTCGTCAACTGCGCCGCCTGGACGGCCGTCGATCTGGCCGAGACCGAGGAGAGCGAGGCCCGGCGGGTCAACGGCGAGGGCCCGGCCCATCTCGCCCGCGCCTGCGCCGCCGCCGGCGGCAGGCTCCTCCATGTCTCCACCGACTATGTCTTCGGCGGCGGCCCGGCCGACTCGGGCCGCCCCTACGCCGAGGACGCCGAGCCCGGCCCGCGCACCGCCTACGGACGCACCAAACTGGAGGGCGAGCGCGCCGTGCTGACCGCCCTCCCGGGCAGCGCCGCCGTGGTGCGCACCGCCTGGCTGTACGGCCGGGGGGAGGGCGGCTTCGTCCACACCATGGCCGCGCTGGCCCGGGAGCCCGGCCGTACCGTCGAGGTCGTCGACGACCAGCACGGGCAGCCCAGCTGGGCCCCCGACGTCGCCGCCCGGATCATCGCGCTCGGCGCGCTGCCGGCGGCGCGCGCGCACGGCGTCTTCCACGCCACCGGGGCCGGGCGCACCACCTGGCACGCACTGGCCCGCGAGGTCTTCTCGCTGACCGGAGCCGATCCGGACCGGGTGCGCGCCATCGACAGCTCCCGGCTGCGGCGGGCCGCGCCCCGCCCGGCGTGGAGCGTGCTGGGCCACGCCCGGTGGGCCGCCGCGGGGCTCCCCGCGATGCGCCACTGGCGGACGGCCCTGGCCGAGGCCCTTACCGGCGTCTCCCATCCACCCACCGCGCACTCCGCCGAACCGAAAGGCCTGTGAAGGGTGAAACCCCTGTCGACCGAGGGCGCCTGGCTCTATGAGCCGATGCTCCACACCGACGACCGCGGCTCCTTCCTGGAGGCCTTCCAGCGCGAGGCGTTCCAGCTCGCCACCGGCCGCCGCCTGGAACTCGCCCAGGTCAACTGCTCCGTGTCCCGCCGGGGCGTCATCCGGGGCGTGCACTTCGCCGATCTGCCGCCCGGCCAGGCCAAATACGTCACCTGCGTCCGCGGCGCGGTCCGCGATGTGATCGTGGACCTGCGCCCCGGCTCGCCCACCTACCGGGCCTGGGAGGCGGTCGACCTCGACGACCGCAACCGGCGGGCGGTGTTCCTCTGCGAGGGGCTCGGCCACGCCTTCCAGGCCGTCACCGACGATGCGACTGTCATGTATCTGACCACGTCCGGCTATGACCCGGCGCGCGAGCACGGCGTCGACCCGCTCGACCCCGAACTGGGCATCGCCTGGCTCCCGGACACCGAACCGCTGCTCTCCGCCAAGGACGCCTCGGCGCCCACCGTCGCCGAGGCCGAGGACAAGGGCCTGCTCCCCGCGTACGAGGACTGCGTGCGGTATCTGTCCTCGCTCACCGACCCCTTCAGCGAGGAGACCCCGTGAAGGCACTCGTCCTGGCGGGGGGATCCGGCACCCGCCTGCGCCCCCTGACCCACACCTCGGCCAAACAGCTCGTACCCGTGGCCAACAAGCCCATCCTCTTCTACGTCCTCGAAGGCATCGCCGACGCGGGCGTCACCGATGTCGGCATCGTCGTCGGCGACACCGCCGAGGAGATCAGGGCCGCCGTCGGCGACGGCTCCCGCTTCGGCATCAGCGTCACCTACATCCCCCAGCACCAGCCGCTCGGCCTCGCCCACGCGGTGCGCGTCGCCCGCGACTGGCTCGGCGACGACGACTTCGTGATGTATCTCGGCGACAACTTCCTCCTCGGCGGGATCAACGCCCAGCTGGAGGAGTTCCGCGGCAAGCGCCCGGCCGCCCAGATCATGCTCACCAAGGTCGCCGACCCCAGCGCGTTCGGCGTCGCGACCCTGGACGCGACGGGCCGGGTCCGCGCGCTGGAGGAGAAGCCCGCGTTCCCCCGGAGCGATCTGGCCCTGGTCGGCGTCTACTTCTTCACCCCCGCCGTGCACGAGGCCGTCGACGCCATCCGCCCCTCCGCCCGCGGCGAACTGGAGATCACCGACGCGATCCAGTGGCTGCTCGACCGCGGGCTGACCGTCTCCTCCTCCACCGTCGACGGCTACTGGAAGGACACCGGCAACGCCACCGACATGCTGGAGGTCAACCGCTCGGTCCTGGAGTCCCTGACCCCGTACTGCGCGGGCTCCGCCGACGAGGCCAGCGAACTCGTCGGCCGGGTCGTCGTCGAGAAGGGCGCGCGGATCATCCGCTCCCGGATCGTCGGACCCGCCGTCATCGGCCACGGCACCCGGGTCGAGGGCTCCTACATCGGCCCCTTCACCTCCGTCGGGGAGGACTGCACGGTCGTCGACAGCGAGATCGAGTACTCCATCGTGCTGGCCGGCACCGCCATCGACGGCGTCCGCCGTATCGAGGCCTCCATGATCGGCCGTCAGGTGCAGGTCACCCCCGCGCCCCGTTCCCCCCAGGCCCACCGCCTGATCCTCGGCGACCACAGCAAGGTACAGATCCGATCGTGAACATCCTGATCACCGGAGGGGCCGGCTTCATCGGCTCCCATCTCGTCCGCACCGTCCTCGGCCCCGGCCGACCGCTCGGCGACGACGTCCGCGTCACCGTCCTGGACAGCCTCACCTACGCGGGCGACCTCACCGGCCTCGCCCCCGTCGAGAAGGAGCCGGGATTCGCCTTCGTCCACGGGGACATCACCGACGCACCCCTGGTGAACCGGCTCATGGCCGCCCATGACGCCGTCGTCCACCTGGCCGCCGAATCGCACGTCGACCGGTCGATCGAGGGCGCCGACGCCTTCGTCCGCACCAATGTCGTCGGCACCCACACCCTGCTGGAGGCCGCGCTCCGCCACGGCGCCGGCCCCTTCGTGCACGTGTCGACCGACGAGGTGTACGGATCGGTCCCGGCCGGCTCCTCCGTCGAGACCGACCCGCTCGACCCCAGCTCCCCCTACTCGGCCTCCAAGGCCTCCAGCGACCTGCTCGCCCTCGCCCACCACCGCACCCACGGCCTGGACGTACGCGTCACCCGCTGCTCCAACAACTACGGCCCCCACCAGTACCCGGAGAAGGTGATCCCCCTCTTCGTCACGCGGCTGCTGGCCGGCGGGACCGTCCCGCTCTACGGCGACGGCTCCCACGTCCGCGACTGGCTGCACGTCGACGACCACTGCCGCGGGCTGCTCGCCGTGCTGACCGGCGGCCGGCCCGGCGAGACGTACAACATCGGCGGCGGCACCGAGCTGACCAACGAGGAGCTGACCGGACTGCTGCTGGAGGCGTGCGGCGCGGGCTGGGACCGGGTCGAGCGGGTCGCCGACCGCAAGGGCCACGACCGCCGCTACTCGGTGGACTGGACGAAGATCCGCACCGAACTCGGCTACACCCCCCGGCGCGACTTCGCCGAGGGCCTGGCCGAGACCGTCGACTGGTACCGCGCCCGCCGGCCCTCGCGCACCGCGCCCGAGCCGGGGCTGTCGGCCGTATGACCTATGAGTGCCCCCCGCACTCCGCCGGGGAGACCACCCCCGACGACGTCGGCCTGATCCAGATCCGGCAGCCCTCGGTGCCCAGCAGCTACCGCATGATCTGCTTCCCGAGCCGCCGGAACTCCTCCACCGAGTACCTCGCCATGTCGGAGCTGCTGCTGCCCACCGTGGAGCTGCTCGTCCTGCGCTACCCCGAACCCACTGCCGACGAGGGCCACCGGCCCGAGGACCGCACCGAACTCGTCGACAAGATCTTCACCGCCCTCCGGGAGTGGTCGGACCTCCCCCTCGCCCTCTTCGGCCACCGCCTCGGCGCCGAACTCGCCTACGAGGTCGCCCAGCGGCTCGAACGCGAGACCGGCACGGCGCCGCTGACCCTCTTCGTCTCCGGCCGCACCGGACCCTGCCACCGGGGCCCCCTCGGACCGCCCGCCCTCAACTGCCGCGTCGTCGCCCTGGCCGGCCACCACGACCCGCGCGCCCCGCTGACCGGCGTACGGGACTGGCGGCGCTCCACCGCCGGCCGCTTCGACCTGGAGATCTTCCCCGGCACCCGCGGCTACCTCGGCTCGCACCGCCGCGAAGTCGTCAACCTCGTCCACGACCAGCTGATCTCCCTCTGCGGAGCCGAACCGGACTGACCGCCCCCGCACCGGCCGCCGCCCGAAGCGGGGGGCCTAGGGGCAGGACAGGGGTGTCAGCCCCTTCCCCCCGCTGCCTAGCGTGCCCTGTGGAGACCCGCGCCCACGGGACGGGACCGGCCGGACCTCCCCACCCCGCGCAGCTCGCGCATCCCGCGATCCACCCCTGAACGGGCCCGGACCCGCCGTCCGCCCGGCGGCCACGCCGCCGGCTCCGGTCACGTTCGCCCCAGAGGAAGGACAGAGTGCGACCGATGACCGCGATGATCTATGCAGCCGACTCGGTACGGCCCGTCGACGAGTTCGAGCAGGACGCCCTCCGGATCGCCGAAGCGCTCCGCGAACGCGGCGTCCACCCCGGCGACCGGGTCATGCTCAAGGCCGGCAACTCCGCCGCGTACGTCTGCGTGCTGTACGCCCTGATGCACGTGGGGACCTCCATCGTCCTCGTCGACCAGCAGGAGCATGTGGAGGAGACCCGCCGGATCGCCCTGCGCACCGGCGTCAAGGCCACCTTCGTCGACGACGAGACCCCGATCGACCACGAGGCCGACCCCGTCCACCTCTACGAACTCCTCGTCGCCGCCGCCGGACGCCCGCCCGTCGACGGCACGCTCTCCTTCGACGCCTGGGAGGAGCTGCCCGACGGCCTCATCATGTGGACCTCCGGCTCCACCGGCTCCCCCAAGGGCGTGGTGAAGTCCGGCCGCTCCTTCCTGCGCAATCTGCGGCGCAACGCCGAACAGGTCGGCCACCGGCCCGACGACGTCCTCATGCCGCTGCTGCCCTTCCCGCACCAGTACGGCCTCTCCATGGTGCTCATCGCCCAGCTCACCCGCTGCTCCCTGGTCATCGCCCCCTACCGCCGCCTCGACCGGGCGCTGCGCATGGCCCACGACTGCGGGGTCACCGTCATCGACGCCACCCCCTCCAGCTACCGCAGCATCCTCAGCCTGGCCACCAGAAAACCGGCCCTGCGCGCCCATCTCGCCGCCACCCGGATGTTCTGCGTCGGCGCCGCGCCGCTCGACGCGCCGCTCGTGGACTCCTACGTCCAGGAGTTCGGGCTGCCGCTGCTGGACAGCTACGGCTCGACCGAACTGGGCAACATCTCCTTCGCCACCCTCGACAACCCCGTCTCCTGCGGCCGCGCCATGGACGGCATCCGGATCCGGATCGTCGACGAGGACGGCCGGCCGGCGCCCGCCGGGCAGCCCGGCGAGATCGAGGTCGACACCCCCGACGCCCTCGAAGGGCAGATCGCCGACGACGGATCCATCGTGCCCGCCGCCTCCGGCCCGCAGCTCACCGGCGACCTCGGCCAGTTGGACGCGGAGGGCAATCTCCATGTCCTGGGCCGTAAGTTCGCGGTCCACCGCATGGGATACACGCTCTACCCCGAACTCATCGAACGGAAGGTCGCCGAGGCCGGCTGCCCCACCCGCATCGTGCCCCTCCCCGATCAGCTCCGCGGCTCCCAGCTGGTCTTCTTCGTGGAGGACGAGGAGCTGCGGGACTCGGCCCACTGGCGCGAGCGGCTGTGCGCGCTGCTGCCCGCCTACGAACAGCCCAACCGGGTCGTCGTGCTGGAGCGGTTCCCGCTCAACCGCAACGGCAAGCCCGACAAGAAGCAGCTGACCCGGATGGCCGCCGAGTAGCGGCCCGCCCCGGCGGCGCTCCCCCGTGGCGGGGGGAGCGCCGCCGCCCGGACCCGCCGGGCCTCAGGAGTCGTACGGCGCCTCGGGCTCCGTACGACGCCTCGGGCTTCGTACGGCTGCGGCGCCTCAGCCGTCGTACGGCAGCTCCACCGGGGCCAGCGCCTCGAAGAGATCGCCCGGACCGGGATTCTCCGGATGCGTCGCCCCGCCCAGCCGGTCCAGCACCCCCCACACCGCGTTCAGCGCCGTCGTCACCGCGCCCTCCGCGAAACCCGCCGTCCACGACACATCGTCGCCGCACAGGAAGAACCCGCGCTCGGCCTCGGGCAGCCCGCGCTGCATGAACTGGGTGAACAGCCGCCGCTGATAGCGGTACTGTCCCGGCAGGTTCGACTTGAACGCGCCCATGAAGTGCGGCTCGTTCTCCCAGGTGATCGCCAGCGGACCGGCGATCACCCGGGAGCGGACGTCCACCCCCGGATAGATCGCGCCCAGCTGCTCCAGCAGCAGATCCAGCCGCTCCTGGGCGCTCAGCGTCGCCATCTTCGCCGAATCGTCGTTCCAGGTGTACGACAGGCACATCACCCCGGGCCGGTCCGGCCCGTCGTCGAAGAGATACACCCCGCGCGGCATCCGGTCGGTGAGCGTCATGCTCATCGCCGGACGGCCCGTACGCGGATCCGTCTCGTGCCAGAACGGCCGGTCGACGAGGACGAAGAGCTTGGAGGCGCCCATGTAGTGGGTGCGCTCCACCGCCGTCCACAGCGGCGCGGACAGCAGCGCGGGATCGCACGCCACCCGGTTCAGCAGCGTCCACACATGCGGCGTGTACACCACCGAGGCGAACCGCTCCCGCCGCCCGTCGGCGTCGGTGACCAGGAAGCCGTCCCCGTCCCGGGCGACGGCCCGCACCCCCGGCCTCGGCCCGCCGCCGTGCAGCCCGGCCAGCGAGGTGCCCGCCGGCCAGTGCGCCGGCCGCTCCGGCCGGTGCTCCCACAGCCCGCGCGGCAGCCGCTGGGAGCCGCCGGAGACGGCGACATGATGGTCGTCCGCCTCCGTGTAGACCACCCGCAGAATCTCCAGCAGCGAATTGGGGAAGTCGGTGTCCCAGCCCCCCGTCCCGAACCCGACCTGCCCGAAGATCTCCCGGTGGCGGAAGGACTGGAACGACGAACTGGTCGCCAGAAAGCCGTAGAAGGACTGATCGTCGAACTCCCGGACCAGCCGGTTCCATATCTGCTTCAGCGTGTCGACGTCCCGCCGCTGGATGGCGTCCCGCACCGTCGTCAGCTCGGCCCGCTCCCGCAACGCCTTCTCCCAGGCGGCGGCGACCTCCTGATAGACGTCCGGCAGCCCGTCCGCCGTCCGCGCGGTGTGCCGCTCACCGCCCAGATCGATCAGCGTGCTCGGGGTGCACGCCGCCAGCGGATTGGGAAACGGCGTGGTCGGCAGCGCCAGCAGATCGATGTAGTGGAAGAGCGAGCGCGCCGAGCGCGGAAAGCGCATCGCCCCCATCTCCGCCACACACTCCGGCCGCCCCGGAAACGGCACCGAACGCATCCGGCCGCCCAGCTGCTCCGCCTCGAACACCACCGGGCGCAGCCCCAGCCGCATCAGCTCGTACGCGGCGGTCATCCCGGCCATCCCGCCGCCGACCACCGCCACCGGCGTCCCGGCCCGCTCCGGCGGCAGCGTGCCGAGACCCGCCGGATGGCCGAGCCAGCCGTCGTAGGAGAACGGGAAATCCGGCACCAGCATGGTGATGGGGTCCGGGCCGGCTGACGTCAGCATGAATACCTCTCGGGCCGATTCGACATCGTTTCCAGGGAAACCGGAGACATTCCGCGTGGAGCCGGAAAACACGGCGTCGAGACGGACCCCGGGAGACGGGGTCTCGCAGTGGCCGATACGCAGTCCTGCCGGTCAATCCACGCTAGGGATCGGGCCGTCGCCCGAACAACCCCTAGCCACCCTGGTAACCGACCGTGCCGCGTCGGCCTACGGGGTCACCGCCCGGCCGCCGGGAGCGCGATCACGGTCACGACGATGCCCCGGTCCGAGAGCCAGCGGCCGGTGAATTCCTCCACCGGCCGGCCGTCGGGGCCGCGCTCGGGACGGAGAATACGCGCCGTGAAAGCACCCCTCGGCGCTTCGTTGGGACCGCTCTCCTCCCGGAAGGAGAGAAGCGCCTCGTCGAAATCCAATTCCGTGCCCATCAGCGGATACCAGGTCTTGTAGACCGCCTCCTTCGCGCTGAACAGCAGCCGGTCCCGGGACACCCGCCCCCCGGGGCCCGCCGAGCGCGCCCAGGCCAGCTCGGCCGGCAGCGCGATCGACTCCAGCACCCCCTCGGGCAGCGGCAGATCGGGCTCGGCGTCGATCCCGATGCCCGCCAGATCCGTCTCCCGGGCCAGCACCGCCGCCCGGTACCCCGCGCAGTGCGTCATGCTGCCGACCACCCCGGACGGCCACCGAGGCGCGTTGCGCCTCCCCGGCAGCACGGGGGAGGGCGGCAGCCCCAAGGCCGCCAGGGCCCGCCGGGCGCACGCCCGGACGGTGGCGAACTCCTCCCGGCGGATCTCCACGGCCCGGGCCACCAGCGCCGCCTCCTCCGGGAAGAGCGAAGCGGAACCGTCCGGCCCGAAAGCCTCGCCGACAGCCGCCTCCCCGGGCAGCAGAACCTCGATCACGACCGTGCCTCCGAACCGCTCTCCGGCCCCTCGGGGACGTACGGCAGGATCTGCCGCAGCAGGCCCCGGGGATGGCCGCGCCGCCGCCACTCGCGCGGATAGCCGATCGACACCTCCTCGAACCGCACCCCGTCGTACCAGGTGGTCCGGGGGATGTGGAGATGTCCGTACACCACGGCCGCCGTGGTGAACCTGCGGTGCCAGTCGGCGGTCAGCACCGTGCCGCACCACTGGGCGAACTCCGGGTGCCACAGCACATCGGTGGGCTCCCGCACCAGCGGCCAGTGGTTCACCAGCACCAGCGGCACCGCCGGATCGTGCTCGACCAGCCGCCGCCGGGACTCCGCCACCCGCGCCCGGCACCAGTCGTCGCGGGTCCGGTACGGATCGGGGTGCAGCAGGAACTCGTCCGTGCACACCACCCCCGCCTCGTGCGCCCTGGCCAGCGACTCCTCCTTGGTCGACGTGCCCGCCACCCGGAACGTGTAGTCGTACAGCAGGAAGAGGGGAGCGATCGCGACCGGACCGCCCGGCCCCCGCCACACCGGCCAGGGATCCTCGGGAGTGACCACGCCCAGCCCCCGGCACAGCTCCACCAGATGCCGGTAGCGCTCCTCGCCGCGCAGCTGCACCGCGTCCTCGCGCGGCGTCCACAGCTCATGGTTGCCCGGCGTCCAGATCACCTTGGCGAACCGGCCGGCCAGCAGCCGCAGCGCCCACTCGATGTCCTCGGTCATCTCCCCGACGTCCCCGGCCACGATCAGCCAGTCGTCGGGATGGGACGGACGCAGCGACTCCGTGATGGGACGGTTGTCGGGCATGCCGATATGCAGATCGCTCACCGCGAGCAGCCGGGGACCGGCAGCCGGGGACGCGTCGGGGGCGGCGGAGTCAGGCGGTGTGGGCGACATCGGTATCCAAACTGACGGGCAGATCCTGGCGGTGGGTTATGTTGATCTTCCGGTAGACCCGGGTCAGATGCTGTTCCACGGTACTGATCGTGATGAAGAGCCTCGCACTGATCTCCCGGTTGGTGTACCCCTGCGCGGCCAGCGCCGCCACCTTGCGCTCCGCGTCCGTCAGCGTCGACGCGGGACCCGACCGCTCCCGGACGTCCGCGCGCGACGGCCCCGAACGCGAGACCCCGCCCGTCCGGGCCGGCGACGCCGAAGAGCCCTGCTGACGCGGACGGCACAGCTCCCGGGCCCCGCAGCCCTCGGCGATCCGCCACGCCCTGCGGGTGTGCAGCTTGCTCTGCGCCCCCTCGCCCAACTCCTTGTACGCCTGCCCCAGATCGGTGAGCGCCCGCGCCAGCCCGTACCAGTCGCCCTCCTCCTGGAGCAGCGACACGGCCTCGCCCAGCAGCGCCGGGCGCTCCTCCAGCGGACCCGCCGCCGCCAGCACCCGCGACGCCATCCCCCGCACCCGGGGGCCGGCGTCCGCCGCGAGCTGCTCCCGGGCGAACCGCTCCGCGCGGGAGCGGTCGCCGAGCGCGAGCCAGCTCTCCGCGACACCGACCCGCCACGGCACCAGACTCGAACGGTCCATGTTCCACCGCCGCATCAGCTCACCGCAGGCCATGAAATCGGTCAGCGCCGCGTAGGGGCGGCCGGTCGCCAGCTGATGACGGCCCCGCGCGTACCGGTAGTGCAGTCCGTACCGGGTCATGAACATGGCCTCGGGCACGGGACGGTCCACCAGCTCCGCGGCCGCCTCGTGATCGCCCATCGCGGTCCGCGCCTCGACGAGCGCCGCCAGCGGCATCCCGATCGCCACCCCCCAGCCGTGCGGCGGCAGATGCTCCAGCGAACGCTCGGCCAGCCGCCGGGCCTCCGCCAGCCTGCCCCGGCGCAGCGACACATGCGCCCGCGTCACCACCAGCACCGCGGTCCACCCCGGAGCCTCCTGCTCGGTGGCCTCCGCCACCAGCCGGTCGGCCCACCGGGTCGCCCGGTCCAGCCGGTCCGCGTACATCAGCGACAGCAGACCCGCCCACATCCCGACGACGGTCCCGTCCGTCACCCTCGTACCGGCGAGCAGCCGTTCGACGCTCTCGATGAACTCCGCGTCCACCGTGCTCCGCTCCCCGGCGCCGTCGCCGCCGCTCAACACCCCGTACAGCGCGGCGGTCCCGGCGAGCGCGCCCTCGTCCGGCGCCCGGCGGGCGCCGCCGCCCGGGGCCGGGAAGCCGCCCATCCCCTCCAGCACCGCCGGATACGTGCCCGAGAGAATCAGCCACAGCCGGCGCAGCTCCCGGGCGACAGCGGCGTCGGGGGAGTCCGGCAGCACCTCGGCGACCTGGCGGATCGCGGTGGCCGCGTCGTCCACCCAGCCGTTCCACAGCAGATCGCCCACCAGCCGCAGGGTGTCCGCGGGCGGCAGCTGGCCCGTCCGCATCGCACCGGTCAGCGACCGCAGCTGCTGCGCCCACGCGGAGGGCTTGACCCGGCAGAGGAACCCGGCCAGGATCGCCCGGATCCGCACCCGGTCCGCCTCGTCGCGGCAGCAGGACTCGGCGGTGCGCAGACAGCGCACCGCGAAGGCCGTCCGCTGGGTGGCGAGCGCCGCGTGCGCGGCCTCGGTCAGCACCTCGGGCACCCATGGCTCGTGGGGCGCGGCCGACTCGTGGCCGAGCAGCTGACCCGCCACCAGCAGGGGCGCGGCCCCGTCCTCGTACAGCAGCCGGGCCGCGCGCCGCCGCAGCCTGGCCACCGCGTCGTCGGAGAGGCTCTCCACCACGGCCGTGCGCACACCGTCGTGCCGGAAGCGGGTCCCGGCCAGGACGCCGGCCTCGCCGAGCGCGGTCACCACCCGCCGTACGGCCGGCTCCTCGATCTCCATCAGCCGCGCGAGCAGCGACAGCGAACCGGCGCTCCCCAGCAGGGCGATGCCCTGGGCGACCTTCGGGCCGTCCGCGCCGGCGCGGTGTACGCAGATCAGCGCGCTGTGCAGAAATCGCTCGCCCGCCCGGGGCGCGCCGCCGTCGCTCTCGCCGCCGCCCGGACCGGAGCCCCGGTCGGGCAGGGCCAGCGGATCGGCCGCCGCGAGATGCGAACCGGTCTCCCGCTCCGCCGCCGGCTGTCGCAGCCGGGCGAGATCGTCCTCCAGGAGCGCCCGGACGAGCAGCGGATTCCCCCCGGTCGCCGCGTGCAGCGACACGGCCCGCGAGCTGTCCGACGCGGGCCGCGTACCGTCCGGCACGCGTCCCGAACCGTCCGGGACGGGCCGCGAACCGTCCGACGCGGGCCGTGAGCCGTCCGGTACGTCCCGGTCCGCCACGTCCTCCGCCGCGCCCTCCGCCGAACCGTCCCCGGCGCGTTCCATGAGCAGCCGGCCCACCCCCTCGACGGTCAGCGGGCTCAGCCGGAGGTGTAATCCCCCGGCCTGGTGGAGCAGCTCCTCCAGGCCGCGCGGCGGCTCCGCGCCCGCGTCGGGCCCCCGTGTCACCACCAGCGAGAGCGCGGCGGTCCCCGGCGCGGGGAACCGGCGGAGCGCCTGGGCGAGACAGCGCAGCGACTGCGGATCGGCGTACTGCGCGTCATCGACCGCGATCAGCACCGGACCTCGCGCGCGCAGCGCGGCGAGCCGGTCCTGGAAGACGCCGGGGAGATCGCCGGACGCGGGCTCGGCCGCCGCCCGGTACGCCGCCGGGCCGGGGCGGACCGCCGGCCCTTCCTGCCCGGCCTGCGCCTCCCGCCCGGGCCGGTCCTCCGGCTGCGGCGCGGCGCGCAGCAACTGCTCCACCACACCGAACGGAATCGACTGCTCCGCGGGGGAGGCGAGGGCGCTGAGGAGCCGTGGGCCCCGATCGCCCGTCTCCTCCAGCACCCGGTGCAGCAGCGCGGTCTTTCCCGAGGCCACCGGCCCGCTGATCACGGCCGTCCGGCCGGGGCCGGAAGGAGTGCCGGAGACGACTTCGGAAATGAATGAGGTGAGTCGTCCAATATGTTCGTCCCGCTCAACCAGCACGGTCGCCAAACCCCCCGATGCGATGTGAAATGACGCACAACAGGTGCGATCCGCACACCGATGCGCCACTCTCCCCGTTTCCGCGCATACGGAAGGGCTGTCAACTGCCCCTGGCACGCGGGTCGATACGGCGCGCTCACTCCTGGGCACACCGCGCCCCGGCCCTTCCCGTCCGGCGGATCCGCTCGAACTGTACCAACGACTCGCGGACCGAATGTGTTCCCCTCGTTACAGGATCCGCCCATGCGATTCGCGGTCAAAGGAGGCGAATGGGCGATTGATTACCCCCTGCTGCAAAAGGCTGCTCCCGCGTACTTCCGGTAGGGGTGATTGCACCGCGACTAGGGGTGGATGGTGGTGGAAACTTTCTTCTGGGGTTCGTTTGAATGGGTCGGTACGGGTATCCGCGGCCCATGGACTGCGGAAGAGCCCGGGACAGCCGGCGCCCCTGGCGCCGACCCCGTCCGGTCGGCGCACCGGGCCGCAGTACCCCGCATGGAAGGCATTGAACGCATCGTGACCGCTCATCCCAGCTCGGTGTCCCCACCCCTGCCACCGACGGAGACCGACCGGACGCTGCACTTCGCGGGCCCCGCCACCTTCGGCCGCACCCCCAGGCTCGATCAGGTGGACAAGGCGGACATCGCTGTGGTCGGAGTCCCGTTCGACAGCGGGACGACCTATCGGCCCGGCGCCCGCTTCGGCGCCAACGCCATCCGCGAGGCGTCCCGCACCCTGCGCCCGTACAACCCCGCGCAGGACGTCTACCCGTTCCACTACAGCCAGGTCGCGGACGCCGGAGACATCAGCGCCAACCCCTTCGACCTCGACGAGGCGATGGAGACGATCGAGGCCGCCGCCGCCGAACTCCTGGGCGCCGGGGCCCGGCTGATGACCCTGGGCGGCGACCACACCATCGCGCTCCCGCTGCTGCGCGCCGTGGCACGCGAGCACGGCCCGGTCGCCGTACTGCACTTCGACGCCCATCTGGACACCTGGGACGACTACTTCGGCCAGCGGTACACCCATGGGATGCCCTTCCGCCGTGCCGTGGAGGAGGGCCTCCTCGACACCTCCGCCCTCTCGCACGTCGGCACGCGCGGCCCGATCTACGGCAAGCGCGACCTGGACGAGGACGCCAAGCTGGGCTTCGGCATCGTCACCTCCGCCGATGTGATGCGGCGCGGGGTGGACGAGGTGGTTCAGCAGCTGCGCGAGCGCATCGGGAACCGCCCGCTCTACATCTCCGTCGACATCGACGTGCTCGACCCGGCGCACGCGCCCGGCACCGGCACCCCCGAGGCCGGCGGCCTCACCTCCCGCGAGCTGCTGGAGATCCTGCGCGGGCTGGCCGACTGCCGGCTGGTCTCCGCCGACGTGGTGGAGGTGGCCCCGGCGTACGACCACGCCGACATCACCGCGGTCGCCGCCTCCCACACCGCGTACGAGCTGGTCGGGATCATGTCGAAGCAGATCGCCCCGGTCCGCTGGCGCGGGGGCGGCTGATCGCGTAGGCGATCCACGGGCTGGTGCCGGTGCCGGTGGGCCGGCGCGGGTGAGGATGCGCGCGGGCGCCGGCCGGGTCCGGGCCGGTTGCCGGTCCGATCCGGGCCGGCGCCCGGCGGCGGAGGAGCGGCGGCCCGGCGGTGTGGTGCGGGACGCCCCGCACGGCGGCGTCCCGGCCGTCGTGCGGAGCCGCCGGAGCGGGCCTAGCCTGAGGTGGAATGCCGTCCTCGATGGCAGGAGGCTGCCGTGGGATGCTCACCGTCGCGTCTGCGCCGGGCGGCCGTCGCCCTGGCCGCGGCCGGACTGCTCGTCGTACCTGTCTCGGCGGGAGGGGCGTACGGCGTCCCCGCCACGGCGCCGGTCCTCACGGCCGCCGCCCCCTCGCCGGACGGCGGCTTCCCCGAACTCGACCCCGCCGTCGCGGCCCGACTGGACGACGCGATCCGGCGCGTCATGGACGAGGCGAAGGTCCCCGGGGTCATCGTCGGACTCTCGGCCCCCGGCAAGGGCGACTACGTCCGGGCCTTCGGCGTCGCGGACAAGACCGATGAAGCGCCCATGACGGCGGATCTGAACATGCGGATCGGCAGCGAGACCAAGACCTTCACGGTCACCGCCCTGCTCGAACTCGTCGACCGGGGGGAGATCGGACTCGACGATCCGATCGGCGACTACATCGACGGCGTGCCCAACGGCGACCGCATCACCCTGCGCGATCTCGCCGGCATGCGCAGCGGGCTGTTCAACTACTCGATGGACGACGACTTCTTCAAGGCCCTGACCTCGGACCCCGATCGTCCCTTCACCCCGCAGGAGCTGCTCGACTACTCCTTCAAGCACCCGGTCCAGTTCCAGCCCGGCGCGGAGTTCGACTACAGCAACACCAATCTGATCCTGCTGGGCCTGGTGGTGGAGAAGATCGGCGGACTGCCGCTCAACGAGTTCATCGAGCAGAACGTGCTGGAGCCGGCGGGGCTGCACAACACCCTCTTCCCGACCGGAGCCGAGTTCCCCGCCCCGCACGCCCACGGCTACACCGACCAGACCGCCACCGGCGAGACCGAGGACGCCACCGACTGGAACCCGTCCTGGGGCTGGGCCGCCGGGGCGATGATCTCGGATCTGCCCGATCTGCGCAGCTGGGCGCGGACGCTGGCGACCGGCACGCTGCTGACTCCGAAGACCCAGGCCGAGCGCCTCAAGACGGGTCCCACCGCCATTCCGGGCGCGGGCTATGGACTGGGCATCTTCAATGTGCAGGGCTGGATCGGCCACAACGGCTCACTGCCGGGCTACGAGACCCTCACCATCTATCTCCCCGAGGAGCGGGCGACCCTGGTCGTCCTCCTCAACACGGACATCCTGCACGACAAGGCCGAGCCCAGCACCCTCTTCGGCCAGGCGATCACCGAGATCGTCACCCCCGACCATGTGTTCAATCTGCCGGTACCGGTCGCGAGTCCGTCCTCCCCGACGCCCCGGAGCACCGGCCCCTCCTGAGCGCACCGGCCATTCCTCGGCGGGGCGGCCTCTCCCGAGCGGGACGGAGCGGCCTGACCAGCCGTCAGAGAGTCGCGCCCCGGGGGACGGCGTCCAGCGCCGGGGCGATGACGGCGAAGGCCCGGTCGGTCAGGGCGGCCGGATCGTCGGTGCCGTCGCTGTCGCTCCACCGCTGGAGCACGGTGTCGAAGGCGGCCAGCGCCGTGCCGGCGGCGAGCTGCGGATACAGCTCGGTCGCGGGGTCGAGGTCCAGCCGGCGGGCCACCTCGGCCGCCAGCTCGTCGCGCCACTGCGCCTGGCGCTCCAGGAAGCGGGCGAGCAGCGCGGGCGTGCCCAGGATCAGCTGCACCACGCGCAGCGCCTGATCGGCATGGCCCGCGCAGGCGTCGATGGAGATCCGGACGGTGTGGCGCAGCGCCACGGAGGGCGGTTCGTCCCGGGGGCGGGAGGCCAGCTCCGCGCGCATGTCGGTGCCCATCTCGGACAGGAACTGGACGACCACGTCCTCCTTGGACGCGAAGTAGCGGAAGAACGTCCGCTTGGACACACCGGCGGCGGCCACGATCTCGTCGACCGTGACCGCGTCGAAGCCCTTGCGGGCCAGCAGATTCAGGGCGGCCCCGGTCAGCTCGTCCAGCACGAGCTGACGTTTGCGCTGGGCCAGGCTCAGTTCAGGGCGAGTAGTCACCCCTCCATCGTATACGTCATGCCATGGATGGCATCAAGGCGCTACTTGACACTCGATGCCACATGGGGCAGCTTGTGTCGCATGATGAGTCAGCAGTCCTGGACCGCCGGGCAGATTCCGGACCAGACCGAGCGGGTGTTCGTCGTCACCGGAGCCAACAGCGGCCTCGGCCTGGCCACCACCCGGGCGCTCGCCCGCAAGGGCGCGCACGTGATCCTCGCCGTACGCGACGAGGACAAGGGGCGGCGGGCGGTCGCCGGGATCACCGCCGACCAGCCGGACGCCCGGCTCGAAGTGCGCCGTCTCGACCTGGCCGATCTGGACTCGGTCCGCGCCTTCGCCGACCGGCTGCGGTCCGACCACGCGCGTCTGGACGTGCTCGTCAACAACGCCGGTGTGATGGCCCCGCCCCGGACGCTCAGCGCACAGGGTCACGAGCTCCAGTTCGCGGCCAACCATCTCGGCCACTTCGCCCTCACCGGCCTGCTGGTCGACCAGCTCGCGGCCGGAACCAATCCCCGGGTGATTACGGTGAGTTCCACCAACCACCGGCAGGGGCGCATCTTCTTCGACGATCTCTCCGGCGAGCGCAAGTACTCGCCCATGGGCTTCTACAACCAGTCGAAGTTCGCCAACGCCGTCTTCGGCTGGGAGCTGCACCGGCGGCTGACCGCGGCCGGCAGCCCGGTGCGCAGTGTGCTCGCCCACCCCGGCTACACCTCCACCAACCTCCAGACCAGTTCGCCGGTCGGCATGGTGAAGCTGCTGTTCGGCAGCATCCTCAAGCCGCTCGCCCAGTCCCCGGAGCAGGGCGCGCTGTCGCAGCTGTACGCGGCGACCGCTCCGGGCGTGGAGAGCGGACAGTTCATCGGGCCGGACGGCATGGGCGAACTGCGCGGCGCGCCCAAGCGGGTCCAGTTGGCCCCGTCGGCCGCCGACACCGAGACCGGCCGCCGGCTGTGGGAGCTTTCGGAGCGGCTGACCTCCGTCCAGTACGCGTTCCCGGCCGCCGCCTGAGCCCCCGGGACCCGGGGGCCTCGTGCCCCACGGGTCCGGAGGTCGCCGCGGGGGGGGTGGGGGGGGGGCCCCGCCCCAACCCCCCCCCGCGGGGTGACCCCGGGGGGGGGGCCAGGGGCCCCCCCCAATAGGGCAAGGGCAATAAGCCCCGGCCCGGGGAAGTGGAA
>NZ_JBIBWD010000029.1:0-8042 GCF_043080985.1 Streptomyces sp. NPDC014894 | reverse complement strand
TCCTCGTTCCCGGCCGCCGACTCACCCCCCGGCCCCCGGGGGCGTCGGCCCCCACGGGTCCGGAGGTCTCCCCGGGCGGGTTCGGAGCGGGCCCGCTCCGAACCCGCCCGCGGCGTGATCACGCGGGTGGCGCGTCAGGGCGCACACCCTTTCCGGAAAGGCTCATTCCGCCCGGCCGATGGAATGTCGAATGTCGTCGCCACAGGTCAGGCGCATTTTTCTGCCGTAACCTTGGGGGAGTTTGTGAGTCCGCATATTTAGCGTGATCACTTGATTATGGTGATGGCTGTGACCTACCTCACTATCAAACGATTGGCTGATCCCTTCTTGTTAGGGTGAACCACTCTTTGGCAATGCCGAGTTGTGCGAGGTGTTGAGGTGGGGGAAATGGCAAGCGTAGAGGTGGAGAGCCTTCCAGCATTCCCGTTCATTGGTCCTGACAGTAATCCGTTCATTCCCGTCGGGGAATCCGATCTGAACCGGCTGGGCGGGCCCGTCGGAAAGGTGCGGCTGCCCTTCGGCGGCTGGGCCTGGCTGATGACCCGGCATGAGGACGTACGACAGCTGCTGCGGCACCCGGGCTTCAGCTCGGACCAGTACCGCCCAGGATTTCCGGTGCTGAACCCGATTCCGCCGACGCGGGAGGGCGCGTCGGGTCTGTTCATCTTCATGGACGGCGAGCAGCACAGCCGGTTCCGGCGGATGCTGACCGCCGAGTTCATGATCAAGAACATTCGGCGGATCGAGCCGCTGATCGAGGAGACGGTGGTCGACGCGCTGGAGCGTATGCGCGCCATCGGACCGCCGGTGGATCTGATGTCCGAGTTCGCGCTGCCCGTACCGTCGATGACGATCTGCCATCTGCTGGGAGTGCCCTACTCCGACCACGACTTCTTCCAGCACCACAGTGCTGTGATCATGGACCGCAAGTCCGGTCCCGAGGAAGTCGACGGCGCTCTCGGCGCCCTGGACGGCCTGCTCGGAGAGCTGATCGCCTTCAAGCGGACCTCGCCCGACGAGGATCTGCTCAGCCGGCTGGTGGCCGAGCGCGTGGTCCCCGGCGAGCTGCGGGAGGACGAGCTGAAGAGCATGGCCATGCTCCTCCTCGTCGCTGGCCACGAGACCACCGCCAATATGATCGGGCTCTCCGCCCTCGCCCTGCTGGAGCACCCCGAGTGTCTCGACGCCCTGCGCGCGGACCCCGGCCTGGCACCGGGCATGGTGGAGGAACTGCTGCGGTACGTCACGGTCGTACGGACCGGTCTGCCCCGGCTGGCCATGGAGGACGCCGAGATCGGCGGCCAGAAGATCCGCGCGGGCGAGGGGGTCGTGGCGATGCTGTCGATGGCCAACCGGGACGCCTCCGTCTTCCAGGACCCCGAGGCCTTCGACTCCACCCGGCGTGAGGCGCACCGGCACATGGCCTTCGGCTTCGGCCTGCACCAATGTATCGGCCAGCCGCTGGCCCGGGCCGAACTGCGGGTCGCCCTGCTGGAACTGGCCCGCCGCTTCCCCGGCCTGAAGGCCGAGACGACCCTGGCCGACGTCCCCAAGCGCCATATGGCCGTGACCTTCGGGCTCGGCGAGCTGCCGGTGACGTGGTGAGCATGAGGATCACCGTCAACCGCGAGCTGTGCGCCGGCGCCGGCAACTGCGTGATGAGCGCGCCGGCCGTGTTCGACCAGGACGACACGGAAGGTCTGGTGATGCTGCGGCTCGCCGAGCCGTCCGAGAACCTTCGGACATCGGTCGAACTGGCCGCCCAGATGTGTCCGGTGGGCGCGATCGACGTCATGCGTCAGGCGACCACGCACTGACGATCCAGTACACGGGGGTACGGATACACCGCGTCGCGGTCTTCGCCGCGGACGCCGACCCGTCCGGAATTCTGTCGCCCGCCGGGAGCGCCCGGCGGGCCACGGGACCGGATTCGGGTCCGCTGCTCGCACGGACGGGCATTCGTGGAGATCTCGAACGCGTCTTCTCGCTGTCCGGCCATGCCCGGATTCATGACGGCCGTCCCGTTGCCCGGGTTGTCGCGCCGGCCGATGCGCAGTGCGCCAAAATACTCAGGAATGGTGTGTGTCGGTGCGCGTTCATCGCCCCTGTGTGAATTCCACGTTACAGGAGAGCGGAAAAGTTGAAAATTGCAATTCAGGACCGTGTCATCATATGCGATCGAAACCCGTACGCTCGTCTGGGTATTCGTGGAGCGATTGAGCAGGACCCCGCGCTGACCGTGGTCGGTGAGGCCGGGGACATCGCCGAACTCCTCTCGGCGGCGGCGGTGTGCGCCCCCGATGTCGTCGTCCTCGAGGCACAGTCGCCGACCGGCCACGCGCACGAGCTGGCCGCGCTCGACGCCGCCCTCGTGGTCGTCGTACGGGACGCGGACACCGCCGCGGACTGGATCGGCTGTACCCAGGCGAATGTGCGCGCCCTCGTCCACCGCGACGATCCCGAGGCGGACCTGGTGGAGGCGGTCCGCCGGGCCGCCGACGGCACCTGCTACGTCTCTCCCGGCCTCGGCGGCGTACTGCTCAGATTCGTCCGCGCCACCCTGCCGCGCCCGCTGCGGGTCGTGCCCACCCACGCCCCGCTGACCTCACGCGAGTCGGAAGTGCTCCAGCTCGTCCGGCGGGGCATGGCCAACAAGGAGATCGCCCGCCGGCTCGGCCTGAGCGAGAAGACGATCAAGTTCCATGTCTCCAACGTGCTCGCGAAGGCGCACATGGCGTCCCGGGCACAGCTGATCGCCTCCGCCGCCGCCATGTGACAGCGGCGGCCGCTCCCGGCCCCGGGAGCCCCGGCGAGGAGCCCGCCCGTGGACGGGCGTGGTGAACGGGGGTGTGCGCACGGTCCGGCCGTGCGCACACCCCCGTCTGTCGTGCGCGGCGCGCGGACGCCGCACAAGGCGCACGCGCGTCGGGGGTACGCCCCTGTCGCGCGCCCCTTCGCACGTATGCCCCCGTCGTCGTGCGCGGCGCGGGGCCGGGAGCGTACCCGTGGAGGAAGGCGCGTACCCCGATGCCGTGACCTGGTCGAAAGTCCTGGATTCACGGGATGGTCCTGAACGGAAGCCCGGCTGTCGAGCCCTTCCTCTGGCGGAAGTCGCGCTCCCTGTCGCAAACCCATACTCCAGCTATGAAGCCTTCCCTGTCCGGTGACCGGACGATCGGCGGAGCCCACGACACCGACATCGCAGTGATCGGAGCCTCCTGCCGGATCCCCTCGGCATCGAGCCCCGCGGAGTTCTGGCGTCTGCTGTCCGAGGGGACCGACGCCGTCGCCCCCTGGCCCGCGGAGCGCGGCCCCGGCGAGCGGTCCTGGCAGGGTGGCTTCCTGGACGAGGTCGGCGACTTCGACGCCGACTTCTTCGGCGTGGAGCCCGACGAGGCGGCCGCCATGGACCCGCAGCAGCGGCTCGCCCTGGAGCTGGTCTGGGAGGCCATGGAGGACGCGGGCCTCCGCGACGAACTGCTGCGGGACTGCCACACCGGGGTCTTCGTCGGCGTCTCCTCCGACGACTACGCCGCGCTCGCCGCGCGCGGCGACCGGGCGGGAGGCGGAGGCGGCGAAGCGCACGACTTCACCGGCCGGCATCGCGCCATCATCGCCAACCGCGTCTCCTGGTCCCTGGGCCTGCGCGGCCCCAGCCTCGCCGTCGACGCGGCACAGGCGTCCTCGCTGGTCGCCGTCCATCTCGCCTGCGAGAGCATCCGCCGGGGCGAGTCCGACCTCGCCTTCGCCGGCGGAGTCAACCTGATCCTGTCGCCCGAGAGCATGCGCGCCACCGCCGGACTGGGCGCCCTGTCCGCCAAGGGCCGCTGCGCCGTCTTCGACGAGAGCGCCGACGGATTCGTACGCGCCGAGGGCGGCGGAGTCGTCCTGCTCAAGCCCCTCGCCCGCGCCGTCGCCGACGGCGACCCCGTCTACTGCGTCATCCGGGGCAGCGCCGTCAACCACGACGGCGGCGGCGACCGGCTCACCGACCCCGACGTCGCGGGCCAGCGGGACGTTCTGCGCCGGGCCTACGCCGACGCCCGCGTCGGCCCCGAGACGGTCCAGTACGTCGAACTCCACGGCACCGGCACCCCCGTCGGCGACCCCGTCGAGGCCGCCGCGGTCTCCGCCGTGGTCGGCCGGACCGCCGAGGACCGCCCGCCGCTGCGGGTGGGCTCGGCGAAGACGAACGTCGGCCATCTGGAGGCCGCCGCCGGAATCGTCGGCCTGCTCAAGGCCGCGCTCTCCCTGCGCCACCGCCGGCTGCCGCCGAACCTTCACTTCCGCACCCCCAACCCGGCGATCCCGCTGGCCGAGCTGAACCTCCGCGTACAGACGGAACTCGGCGACTGGCCCGCCCCCGACGCCCCCCTCGTCGCGGGCGTCAGCTCGTTCGGCGTCGGCGGCACCAACTGCCATGTCGTGCTCGCCGAAGGGCCGTACAGCGGACGGCCCGACAGCCCGGTGAGCCGTCCCGCGACCGGCCGCCCCCTGCCCTGGGTGCTCTCAGCCCGCACCGGCCGGGCCCTGGACGCGCAGGCCGCGCGCCTGCTCGCCCATCTCGAAGAGCGCCCGGACGCGGACGCCGCCGACCTCGCCCGGTCCCTCGCCGTCGGCCGGTCCGTGTTCGAACACCGCGCCGTCGTCGTCGGCGCGGACCGCGCCGAGCTGACGGCCGGTCTGGCGAGCCTCCACGAACGGGCGGTCGGCGGGGTCGCCGCCGACACCGGCAAGACGGCCTTCCTCTTCGCCGGCGGCGGGGCCCACCGCGTCGGCATGGGCCGCGAGCTGTACCCGGCCTACCCGGTCTTCGCCGCCGCCCTCGACGAGGTGCTCGACCACTTCGACCCCGGCCTGCGGCTGCGCGAGCTGCTGATCGGCGAGAGCGAGGGCGGGGGTACAAGCGGGAGCGAGGGCGCCGGTGCCCTCGACGGCATGGACCGGATGCAGCCGGCCCTGTTCGCCTTCCAAGTCGCCCTCTACCGGCTCGTCACCTCCTGGGGCGTCGTCCCGGACCTGCTCGTCGGCCACTCCTTCGGCGAGATCGTCGCCGCCCATGTGTCCGGCTCCCTCCCCCTGGCCGACGCCGCCGCCCTCGCCGCCGCGCGCGGCGAGCTGATGGAGGCGCTGCCGCCCGGCGGCGCGATGGTCGCGGTCGAGGCGTCCGAGGAGGAGGCGCTCGCGGCCCTCGAAGCGGACGCCGACGCCGACGACGTCTCGATCGGAGTCATCAACGGCCCGCGATCCGTCGTGGTCTCCGGCGCCGAGAAGGCCGTCGACCGGATCGCGGACGCCTTCCGCGCCCAGGGCCGCCGCACGACCCGGCTGCGCGTCCGGCAGGCGGCCCACTCACCGCTGACCGCCCCCATGCTGGACGAGTTCGCCCGCCGTATCCGCGGACTGGACGCCGCCGAACCCGGCGTACCGATCGTCTCCACCGTCACCGGACGGACCGGCGCGACCATGACCGAGGAGTACTGGACCGGCCACATCGGAGCCACGGTCCGCTTCCACGACGCGATCGAGACCTGCCGCGAGCACGGCGTGACCCGATTCCTCGAACTCGGCCCCGACAGCGTGCTGACCCCGCTCGTCCAGACGTCCGGGCCGGACCTCGCGGTGGCGCTCCAACACCGCGACCAGCCCGAACCGCGCGCGCTGCTCACCGGACTCGCCGAGGCCTGGACCGCCGGCGTACGCGTCGACTGGGCCGAGACGATCGGCGCGGCCCGGACCGTCGACCTGCCCACCTACGCGTTCCAGCGCGAGCGCCACTGGCTCGACGAGCGGCCGGCCGCGCCCTCGGCCGAACGGCACCTCAGCTCCGCCACCCTCGCTCTGCGCGAACGCGTCCGCACCGAGCCGGACGGATTCCTGGACCGCTGGCTGGCCGGCCATCTCGCCGAGACGGCCACCGCCGCCGGGGCCGCCGCCGACCCCGACGCCACCTTCCGCGATCTGGGCTTCGACTCCGTCCTCTCCGTGCGGCTGCGCAACCGACTCGTCTCGGCGACCGGCCTGCGGCTCCCCACCAGCGTCCTCTTCGACCATCCGACGCCCACCGCCCTCGCCGCGCATCTGCGCGACCAGATCCTCGGCGTACCGGACCCCACGGACACCGCCGCCGCCCTCCCGGCCGCCGCCGCTGCCGCCGATGACGACGATCCGATCGTCATCGTCGGTATGGCGTGCCGTCTGCCGGGCGGGATCGACTCGCCGCGGGAGCTGTGGGAGGCGGTCGTCGACGGTGTGGACGCGACATCGGAGTTCCCGAGCGACCGGGGCTGGGACCTGGCGAATCTGTACGACCCCGACCCGAACCACCCGGGCACGACCTACGCCCGGAGGGGCGGGTTCCTGGCGGGTGCGGGTGATTTCGACGCGGAGTTCTTTGGGATCAGTCCGCGTGAGGCGGCGGCGATGGATCCGCAGCAGCGGCTGCTGCTGGAGACCGCGTGGGAGGCGTTCGAGCGCGCCGGGATCAACCCGGACGGTCTGCGCGGCAGCAGGACCGGCGTCTTCGTCGGCGCCATGAACATGGAGTACGGCCCGAGCCTCCACGCCCCGGTCGACGGCACCGAGGGCTTCCGTCTCACCGGCAGCACCACGAGTGTGGCCTCGGGGCGTATCTCGTATCTGCTGGGTCTTGAGGGTCCGGCGATGACGGTGGACACGGCGTGCTCGTCGTCCCTGGTGGCCCTGCATCTGGCGGTCCAGGCCCTGCGGAACGGCGAGTGCGCCCTCGCGCTGGCCGGCGGGGTGACCGTGCTCTCCACCCCGGGCATGTTCGTCGAGTTCTCCCGGCAGCGCGGGCTCGCCCCCGACGGCCGCTGCAAGCCCTTCTCCGACGACGCCGACGGCACCGGCTGGTCGGAGGGTGTGGGGCTGCTGGTGGTGGAGCGGATGTCGGACGCGGTGCGGTCGGGGCATTCGGTGTTGGCGGTGGTGCGTGGTTCGGCGGTGAATCAGGACGGTGGGAGCAATGGTCTGACGGCTCCTAATGGTCCGTCGCAGCAGCGGGTGATCCGGGACGCGCTGGCGAGTGCGCGGCTGGGTGCGGCTGATGTGGATGTGGTGGAGGCGCACGGTACGGGTACGTCGTTGGGTGATCCGATCGAGGCGCAGGCGTTGTTGGCGACCTACGGTCAGGGGCGGTCGGAGGACCGGCCTTTGTGGTTGGGGTCGTTGAAGTCGAACATCGGTCATACGCAGGCGGCGGCGGGTGTCGCGGGTGTGATCAAGATGGTGCAGGCGATGCGCCACGGCGTCATGCCGCGTTCGCTCAATGTCTCCGCGCCGTCGCACCAGATCGACTGGGAGTCCGGGGCCGTGAGCCTGCTGACCTCCCAGGGGGAGTGGCCGGAGCTGGACCGGCCGCGTCGATCGGCTGTGTCCTCGTTCGGGATCAGCGGGACGAACGCGCACGTGATTCTGGAGTCGGCTCCGGTGTCCGACCCGGTGCCGGTGCCGGTGCCGGTGTCGGGGTCGGTGTCTGTGGGTTCGGGTGTGGTGCCGTGGGTGTTGTCGGGTCGGAGTGGGGTGGCGTTGGGGGAGCAGGCGGGTCGGTTGTTGGCCCATGTGGCTGGTGGTGGTGTGGGTGTGCGGGATGTGGGGTGGTCGTTGGTTTCGGGGCGGGCGGTGTTGGAGCACCGTGCGGTGGTGGTGGGTCGGGGTGTGGGGGAGTTGGTTTCTGGTTTGGGCGGTCTGGTGGAGGGGCGTGTGGGGTCTGGGGTGGTGGTGGGGAGTGGTGTGGTGTCCGGGAGTGCTTCGGGTGTGGTGTTGGTGTTTCCGGGTCAGGGTTCGCAGTGGTTGGGGATGGCGCGGGAGTTGCTGGGGTTCTCGTCGGTGTTCGCGGGGCGGATGGCTGAGTGTGGTGCGGCGTTGGAGCCGTTTGTGGAGGGGTGGTCGTTGCTGGATGTGGTGCGGTCCGGGGATGAGGGGGTGTTGGGGCGGGTTGATGTGGTGCAGCCGGTGTTGTGGGCGGTGATGGTGTCGTTGGCCGAGGTGTGGGGTTCGTTGGGTGTGCGGGTGGGTGCGGT
>NZ_JBIBWD010000028.1:0-36970 GCF_043080985.1 Streptomyces sp. NPDC014894 | reverse complement strand
TCCGCGTCCGCCGCCGACTCCTCCCCCGGAGCCTCCTCCACGATCACATGCGCGTTCGTCCCACTGAAACCGAACGACGACACCCCCGCACGACGCGGATGGGAGGTCTCGGGCCACGGCGTGGCTTCGGTGAGCAGCGAGACCGCGCCCTCCGCCCACTCCACATGGGGCGACGGCCGGTCGATGTGCAGGGACTTCGGCACGACGCCGTGACGCATCGCGAGCACCATCTTGATCACACCGGCGACTCCGGCGGCGGCCTGGGTGTGGCCGATGTTCGACTTGATCGAGCCCAGGAGCAGCGGCTGATCGGCGGGCCGGTCCTGACCGTAGGTCGCGATCAGGGCCTGTGCCTCGATGGGGTCGCCGAGGCCGGTGCCGGTGCCGTGGGCCTCCACGACGTCGACCTGGTCCGCGGAGAGCCGGGCGGCGGCCAGGGCCTGCCGGATGACGCGCTGCTGGGAGGGGCCGTTGGGGGCGGTGAGTCCGTTGGACGCGCCGTCCTGGTTGATCGCCGAGCCACGGATCACGGCGAGCACCGGACGGCCGTTCCTCCGCGCGTCGGAGAGCCGCTCCAGCACCAGGACGCCCACGCCCTCGGCGGGGCCGAAACCGTCGGCGGCGGCGGAGAACGCCTTGCAGCGGCCGTCCGCGGACAGCCCGCGCTGCTTGCTGAACTCGACGAAGAGACCGGGCGTGGACATCACATGGACCCCGCCCGCGAGCGCGAGGGAGCACTCGCCGTTGCGCAGCGCCTGAGCGGCGAGGTGCAGGGCGACCAGCGAGGCCGAGCAGGCGGTGTCGACGGTGACCGCCGGACCTTCGAGACCGAAGCTGTAGGAGAGCCGGCCGGACACGACGCTGGCAGCGTTGCCCGTGCCCAGGTGCCCCGCGTAGTCCTCGGCGGCCTCCAGGAGCGGGGTGAGGTAGTCCGAGCCGTTGATGCCGACGAACACGCCGGCCTGGCTGCCGCGCACGGACGACGGATCGATGCCCGCCCGCTCGAACGCCTCCCACGACGTCTCCAGCAGCAGCCGCTGCTGCGGATCCATCGCCATGGCCTCACGCGGCGAGATCCCGAAGAACGCGGCGTCGAACGAGGACGCGTCGCGGAGGAAGCCGCCTTCGCGGGTGACCGAGGTGCCCGGCTCGTCGGGGTCGTCCGAGAAGAGGCGGTCGAGATCCCAGCCGCGGTCGGCCGGGAATTCGGTGAGCGCGTCCCCGCCGGACCGAAGCAGTTCCCACAGTTCCTCCGGGGAATTCACGCCGCCCGGGAAACGGCAGCCGATCGCCGTGACGGCGATGGGCTCATGGGCCTGGCTCTCGATTTCCCGCAGCCGTCCGTGTGCCTCGTTCAGATCCGTCGTGACCCTCTTGAGGTACTCGCGGAGCTTTGCTTCGTTCGCCACTGGCGCTTCACCTATTCGCATGGTCGAGATCGTGGAGGTATTCGCACGCGCTCGAAAGGTCTTGGGTGTCTCGGGTTTCTCGGGTCTCTCATTCCAAGACCTGCGGCGTCAGATCTTGGTTTCAGCGTCTCGGGGTCCGGACGCCGGACGCACCGCCGGGGCGGCGGCGATGCGTCCGGCGGCGGATCACCCCTGGCCGAACTTCTGGTCGATCAGGGCGAACAGCTCGTCGTCGCTCGCGTCCTCGATCTCCTGGGCCGCGTCGTCGCCCTCCGCCGCACGAGCCTCGTTCCACTGGCTCAGCAGCGCCTGGAGACGCACCGCCACCCGGGCGTGCGTGGCCTCGTCGACGGCGGCCGCGGACAGTTCGCCGGGCGCCGGCGAGGAGAGGGCGCTCTCCAGCCGGTCGAGTTCCTCCATGACGGAGAGCCTGCGCCCGGCCTGGTCGGGCGCGACCTCGCTCAGCAGGTGCTCGGCGAGCGCGCCCGGGTTCGGGTGATCGTAGACCAGGGTGGCCGGCAGCCGCAGCCCGCTGGCGGCGACGAGCCGGTTGCGCAGCTCGACCGCGGTGAGCGAGTCGAAGCCCAGCTCCTTGAACGGCTGTCCGCCGCCGACGGCCTCCGCCGACTTGTACCCGAGCACGGCGGCCACCTGACCGCGTACCAGGTCCAGCACCGTCCGCTCCCGTTCGGCGGACGACAGCTCGGCGAGCCGCTCGACGAGCGTCCGCTCCGGGACGGCCGCCCGATCCGTACGGTCGGCCCGGTCGGCGGGTCGCACGGACCTGCGTGCGGGAGTCCGGACCAGCCCCCGGAACATCGGCGGTACGCCGCCGTCCGCGGCGCGCGCCCGCAGGGTCGCCGGATGGATCCCGACCGGTACGAGGACGGCCTCGCCTGCCGCGAGCGCGGCGTCGAAGAGCGCCAGTCCCTCCGCCGCCGTGAGCGGCGCGACACCGCCTCGCGCGGCGCGGGCCCGCTCCGCCGGGGTCAGCCGGCCCGCCATGCCCCGCTCTTCGGCCCACATGCCCCAGACCAGGGAGAGCGCGGTGAGGCCGCGGGCCCTGCGGTGCTGGGCGAGCGCGTCAAGGAAGACATTGGCCGCCGCGTAGTTGGCCTGGCCCGCGCCGCCCAGCGTGCCGGACGCCGCGGAGAAGAGGATGAACGCCGACAGATCGAGGTCTCGCGTCAGCTCGTGCAGATGCAGCGCCGCCTCGGCCTTCGGCCGGAGCACCCGGTCCATCCGCTCCGGAGTGAGCAGATCGACCACTCCGTCGTCCAGCACGGCCGCCGTGTGCACGACGGCCGTCAGCGGGCGGTCGCCGGGTATCGCGGCCAGCAGCGCGGCCAGCGCCTCCCGGTCGGCCGCGTCACACGCCGCCCACGTCACCTCCGCACCCAGCGCGGTCAACTCGGACGCCAGCTCCGCAGCACCCCCGGCCGCCCCACCCCGCCGACTCGTGAGCAACAACCGCCGCACACCGTGCTCCACCACCAGATGCCGGGCGAACAGCCCGGCCAGTCCGCCGCTCGCCCCGGTGATCAGCACCGTGCCCGCCGGGTCGATGGGCCGGGCCGGGGTCGTCGCCGGTCCGCCCGCCGGGTCGATGGGCCGGGTCGAGGTCGTCACCAGTCCGCCCGCCGCCCCGGCCAGCCGGGGCGCGTACACCGCGCCGCCGCGCAGGGCCGACTCGGGCTCCCCGGAGACCAGAGCGCCCGGGAGCGCCCGGCAGGAGCCGGTGACGGAGTCCGCGCGATCCAGGTCCACGAGGACGAAACGGTCCGGGTTCTCGGTCCGCGCCGCGCGCAGCAGCCCCCACAGCGGCGCGTACGCCATGTCGGCGGCATCGGCCCCGGCCTCCCGGCCGGTGGCCACCGCGCCCCTGGTGACGACGGCCAGCCGCGCCCCCGCGAACCGGGCGCTCTCCAACCAGGTCTGTACGGTCTCCAGCGCCCGGTGGGCGTTCGCGCGCACCTCCTGTACGAGGTGCGCGGCCTCCGCCGCCGTGTCCGCGGTCGGCGGATCGCCCTCCGGCCCGAAGAAGGGCACGAGGACGGTCTCCGGGACCGGTCGCCCGGCGGCGACGGCCGCGTCGAGCGCCGCGAGGTCCTCGTACCGGTCGACGTCGAGCCCCGCGCCGGTCAGCCCGGCTGCCAGCTCGCCGTCGCCCGCGTCGCCGACGACGGCGAGCGAGACGGAGTCCGGGCGGCCCGGGGTCCGGACCAGGGCCCAGTCGAGCCGGAACAGCGAATCGGCCGCGCCGGTCCCGGCCGGGGCCGCGCCGAACCGCCCGGCGTCGACCTCCTCCGTCACCAGCGCCTCCACCGAGCCGACCGGTACGCCCTTCTCGTCGGTCAGCTCGACGGCGACGGCGTCCTGTCCGCGAGGGGTGAGGCGCAGCCGCAGGACGTCCGCCCCGACGGCGTGGAGCCGCACTCCTCGCCAGACGAGCGGCACCCGGGCCGTGCCCGCGCCATCGGCGGCGCCGACGGACAGCGCCTGCGAGGCGGCGTCGAGCAGCGCCGGGTGGAGCGAGAACCGTCCGGCCGAGGTGTGCTGCTCGTCGGCGAGCCGCGCCTCGGCGAAGAGTTCCCCGCCCCTGGCCCACACCTGGGTCAGGGTCTGGAACGCGGGCCCGTGGTGGAGCCCGGCGGCCGCCAGACGGTCGCGCAGCGCGTCGCCGGAGACGGCTTCGGCCCCGGTCGGCGGCCACGGCTCGGGCTCCGGCTCACCGGCGGCGCGGGTCTCGGCCGGGCCGCCGTTGGCGTAGGCGTTGGCAGTGGCGTTCACGTTGGCGTTGGCGTTGGCGTCGTTGTCGGCGGCGGCGGCGGAGAGGCGGCCGATGGCGTTCCGCACCCATGCGCCGTCCGTGGGCCCGGTCTCGCCCGCCGGCTCGACACGGCTGTGGGCCTGCACCGGACGACGCCCGTCCGCGTCCGCCGCGCCCACCGTGAGGCGCAGCTGCACGGCTCCCCGCTCGGGGAGTACGAGCGGCGCTTCGAGGGTCAACTCCTCCACCACGTCGCAGCCCACCTCGTCCCCGGCCCGTACCGCCAGTTCGACGAAGGCCGCTCCGGGCACGACGGCCGAGTCGGACAGCACATGATCGGCGAGCCAGGGGTGGGTCAGCGACGCCAGCCGCCCGGTGAAGACGAACCCTCCCGAGTCCGGCAGCTCGACCGCCGCACCCAGCAGCGGATGCCCGGCCTTCCCGATGCCGACCGACGCGACATCGTCGAACTCGGCGAAGGAGTCCACCCAGTAGCGCTCCCGCTGGAAGGCGTACGTCGGCAGATCCACGCGCCGTGCCCCGGTGCCGGCGTAGAACGCCTCCCAGTCGACGGCGGTGCCACGGGTGTGCAGGTTCGCGAGCGCGGTGACGGCCGTCTCGGCCTCGGGGCGGCCTGCGCGGAGTACGGGGACGAAGGCCGCGGGCTCGGTGACACAGTCCTGGGCGAGGGCGGAGAGGATCCCGTCCGGACCGAGTTCGACGTACGAGGTGACCCCGGCGGTCTCCAGGGCGCGGACGCCGTCCAGGAAGCGGACGGCTTCGCGGACATGGCGGACCCAGAAGCCGGCGTTCGACATCTCGTCGGCGACCAGGGATCCGGTCAGGTTGGAGACCACCGGGATGGTCGGAGCCTGGTACGTGAGACCCTCCACGACCTGCCGGAACGCCTCCAGCATCCCGTCCATGTGGGGCGAGTGGAAGGCGTGGCTCACCGTCAGCCGCTTGGTCTTACGGTCGGCGAAGTGCGCGATCACCGCGAGGGCCGCGTCCTCGTCGCCCGCGATGACGACCGACTGGGGGCCGTTGATCGCGGCGATGCTCACCCGGTCGGTGAGGTGAGGCAGCACCTCGTCCTCAGAAGCCTGTACGGCGATCATCACCCCGCCGGTCGGCAGCGCCTGCATCAGACGGCCGCGCGCGGCGACCAGCGTGCAGGCGTCAGCCAGGGAGAACACCCCGGCGACATGCGCGGCCGCGATCTCACCGATCGAATGACCGGAGAGGAAGTCGGGCCGTACACCCCACGCTTCGAACAGCCGGAACAGCGCGACCTCGATGGCGAAGAGGGCGGGCTGGGTGTAGGCGGTCTGGTCGAGAGCACCGCTCTCCGAGGAGAACAGCGCTTCCTTCAGCGGCGCTTCGAGGTGCGCGTCCATGTGCGCGCAGACCGCGTCGAGCGCGTCCGCGAACACGGGATAGGTCGCGTACAGCTCGGCGCCCATACCGGGCCGCTGGCTGCCCTGCCCGGTGAAGAGGAAGACGAGCTGATGGTCGTCCGTGCTCGACACGCCTCGTACCGCCTGCGAAGCGGAGTGGTCGCCCGCCGCGAGGGAGGCGAGTTCCCGGAGGAAGTCCGCCCGGTCGCTCGCGACGATCACCGCGCGGTGGTCGAGCGCCGCCCGGCCGGTCGCGAGGGACAGCCCGACATCAGCCGGGTGGATCTCGCTCTCGGCCGCGAGTCGGCCGCGCAGCTTCTCCGCCTGATCGCGCAGGGCCGCCTCGGTCCTGCCCGAGAGAACCCACGCGGTCGTCGCGGGGCCGTCCTCCGGCCGGTCGTAGCCGGACCCGTCCGGCTGAGGAGCGGGCGGCGCCTGCTCAAGGATGGTGTGGGCGTTCGTCCCGCTCACACCGAAGGACGAGACGCCGGCCCGGCGCGGACGCCCGGTCTCCGGCCACTCCCGCAGCTCCGTCAGCAGCGCGATATCGCCCGCCGACCAGTCCACATGCGGAGTCGGCTCGTCCACGTGCAGGGTCTGCGGAAGCACCCCGTGCTGCATGGACAGCACCATCTTGATGACGCCCGCGACACCGGCGGCCGCCTGGGTGTGCCCGATGTTCGACTTGATCGAACCCAGCAGCAGCGGCTGATCCTCCGGCCGGTCCTGACCGTACGTGGCGAGGAGCGCCTGTGCCTCGATCGGGTCCCCGAGCCTCGTGCCCGTACCGTGCGCCTCCACCGCGTCCACATCGGTCGCCGCGAGCCCGGCGCCCGCCAGCGCCTGACGGATCACCCGCTGCTGCGACGGACCGTTCGGAGCCGTCAGACCATTGGACGCACCGTCCTGGTTGACCGCCGAACCACGGACGATCGCCAGGACCGGGTGCCCCTTGGCCCGCGCGTCGGAGAGCCGCTCCACGAGCAGCATGCCGACGCCCTCACCCCAGCCCGTACCGTCCGCACCTGCGGCAAACGCCTTGATCCGGCCGTTCTCCGCGAGACCGCGCTGACGGCTGAACTCCACGAACGCGCCCGGTGTGGACATCACGGTCACGCCACCGGCCAGCGCCAGCGAGCATTCGCCGTTGCGCAGCGCCTGGACCGCCAGATGGAGGGCGACCAGCGAGGCCGAGCAGGCGGTGTCGACGGTGACCGCCGGACCTTCGAGACCGAAGGTGTAGGAGAGCCGGCCGGAGACCACGCTCGCCGAGTTTCCGGTGCTCATGAAGCCGTCGCCGCCGTCGGCGGAGTTCAGTACGAGGGAGAGGTAGTCCTGTCCGTTGGTGCCGACGAACACGCCGGCCTGGCTGCCGCGCAGCGTCGCCGGGTCGATCCCGGCCCGCTCGAACGCCTCCCACGAGGTTTCGAGGAGCAACCGCTGCTGCGGATCCATGGCCAGCGCCTCACGCGGCGAGATCCCGAAGAACCCGGCGTCGAAGTCGGCCACGTCGTAGAGGAACCCGCCCTCGCGGGCGTACGGGACCTCCTGCTCGGCCTGCGGTCCGAACAGCGACTCGGCGTCCCAGCCACGGTCGGCGGGGAACTCGCCGATGGCGTCCCCGCCCGTCGCCAGCAGCTGCCAGAGATCCTCGGGAGTCCGTACACCGCCGGGGAAACGGCAGCTCATCGCCACGATCGCGATCGGATCGCCGTCCGTGACGGTCGTCGTGGCGAGAGGCCCCGCCGTCTCCGTCCCCGTACCGAGAAGTTCGCTCCGGAGGTACTCGGCGAGCGCGCCCGAGGTCGGGTAGTCGTAGATCAGTGTGGCGGGCAGCCGCAGTTCGGTGGCCGCGCCGAGCCGGTTGCGCAGCTCGACCGCCGTGAGCGAGTCGAAGCCCAGCTCCTTGAAGGCACGCCCCGCGCCGACGGTCTCCAGCCCGGTGTGGCCGAGTACCGCCGCCACTTCCCCGCGTACGAGATCGACCAGGAATCGGTCCCGCTCCGAGGCGGAGAGTTCCGTCAGCCGCCGGGTCAGCGAGTGACCGGCGTCGGCGTCGCGCGCGTCGGGGAGCGGCGCGAGCGCGTGCCGCGCCTCGGGCAGCTCGTTCAGAAGACCGCTGGACCGCACAGCCGTGAAGGCGGGTACGAACCGCTCCCAGTCGACGTCCGCGATCGCGACGACGGTGTCGTTCGACCCCACCGCCCGCCGCAGGGCGTTGACGGCCGCGTCGCCGTTCATCGGCGGTACGCCGCCCCGGCGCATCCGGGCGTCGAGCGCCTCATCGGCGGCCATCCCGCCCTCGGCCCAGGGGCCCCAGGCGATCGACGTCGCCGCCAGACCGTCAGCGTGCCGCTGCTCGGCCAGAGCATCGAGATAGGCGTTCGCGGCAGCGTAGTTGGCCTGACCGGCGGTTCCCCATGTGCCGGTGACGGAGGAGAAGAGAACGAAGGCGGAGAGTTCGATGCCGAGTTCGACCGTCAGCTCGTGCAGGTTGCGGGCGGAGGTCGCCTTCGCCCGCAGCACGCTCTCGAACCGGTCCGGGGTGAGCGCGTCGAGTACGCCGTCGTCCAGCACACCCGCCGTGTGCACCACACCGGTCAGCGAGCCTGACAGTCCTTCCAGCAGAACCCGCAGAGCATCCCGGTCGGCCGAGTCACACGCCACCGCCTCCGCCTCGACACCCAGGGCCTCCAGCTCCGCCACCAGCTCAGCAGCACCCGGAGCCTCCAGGCCACGACGACTCGTCAACACCACACGCCCGGCACCCGCACCCGCCAGCCACCGAGCCACCCGACCGCCCAGAGCACCCGTACCACCCGTGACCAGAACTGTCCCCGACGGAACCCAGGAGCCTTCACCGCGCGGGGCACGGACCAGACGCCGCCCGAACACACCCGACGAACGCACCGCGACCTGATCCTCAGCACCACCGCCCGCGAGCACGCCGACCACACGAGCGACCGCACGCGCGTCCAGCACGGCCGGCAGATCCACCAGACCGCCCCACCGCTCCGGAACCTCCAAAGCCGCCACCCGGCCCAGACCCCACACCCCAGCCTGAGACAGGCTCTCCAACCGATCCGAACGCCCCACCGACACCGCACCACGCGTCAGACACCACACCGGAGCACCCACCCCGGCATCACCCAACGCCTGCACCAGACCGGCCGTCGACCACACCCCATCGCCCTCAAGCGCCAGGAACGACACCACACCCGCGACCGGACCCTCAACCCCGGCGAGGAGTCCAGCCAGCACGGAACGATCCGCACCCCCCGGAACCACCACACGCCGAACCTCAGCCCCACACTCACCCAACAGCGCGGACTCATCCACACCCGCCGGAACCACCGCCACCCACACACCCGACAACCGCGCCCCGGAAACCTCACCCACCGGCTTCCACGCCACCCGGTAACGCCAGCCGTCCACCTCCGACTGCGCACGCTGATCCCGGTGCCATGCCGACAGCGCCGGGACCAGCTCGCCGAGAGACTCCTCACCCACGCCCAGCTCGGTCACCAGCGAAGCCAGATCCTGCCGCTCCACCGCGTCCCAGAACCGGGCGTCCACCGCGTCCACGACCCCGCCGGCCTGCGGCGCAACGCTCTTCGCCGCCGTCTCCGGCCAGTACCGCTCCCGCTGGAAGGCATATGTCGGCAGATCGACGCTCTGAGCACCGGCGCCCGCGAAATAGGCCTCCCAGTCGACCGCGACACCCTGCACATGAGCCCGTGCGACGGCCATGGCGACGCTCTCGGTCTCCGGGCGACCTGCACGGAGTACGGGGATGAAGGCCCCGCTTTCCGCGCACTCCTGCCCGAGCGCGGACAGCACCCCCTCCGGGCCGAGTTCGATGTACGAGGTGACGCCTGCGGCTTCCAGCGCGCGGATGCCGTCCAGGAAGCGAACTGCCTCACGGACGTGCCGGACCCAGAAGCCGGCGTTCGACATCTCGTCCGCGACCAGCGCACCCGTCAGATTCGACACCACAGAAATCGAGGGGACCCGGTACGTGAGCCCCTCCACGACCTGCCGGAACGCGTCCAGCATCCCGTCCATGTGGGGCGAGTGGAACGCGTGGCTCACGGTCAGGCGCTTGGTCTTGCGGTCGGCGAAGTGGGCGATGACCGCGAGGGCCGCGTCCTCGTCACCGGCGATGACGACGGACCGGGGGCCGTTGATCGCGGCGATGCTCACCCGGTCGGTCAGCAGCGGAAGGACCTCGTCCTCCGACGCCTGGACAGCGATCATCACGCCACCGGTCGGCAGCGCCTGCATCAGACGGCCACGCGCGGCGACCAGCGTGCAGGCATCGGCCAGTGAGAACACCCCGGCCACATGCGCGGCCGCGATCTCACCGAGAGAGTGCCCGGAGAGGAAGTCGGGACGGACACCCCAGGCTTCGAGGAGCCGGAACAGCGCCACCTCAATCGCGAACAGCGCCGGCTGGGTGTAGGCGGTCTCATCGAGAGCACCGCTCTCGGACGAGAACAGCGCCTCCTTCAACGGCACATCCAGAAGCCCGTCAAGGTGAGCGCACACCTCATCGAGCGCGTCCGCGAACACCGGATACGCCTCATACAGCTCGGCGCCCATCCCCAGCCGCTGACTCCCCTGCCCCGTGAACAGGAACGCCAGCTTCCCGCCGGACGGCGAACCCGCCACCACACCAGCCGCCGAACCACCCTCGGCCAGCACCTCAAGCCCCGCGAGCAGACCCTCCCGATCAGCGGCCACCACAGCCGCACGGCGCTCGAACGCCGAGCGGCCGGTGGTCAGTGTGCGGCCGATGTCGGACAGATGGAGTTCCGGATCGGCGAGAAGCCTGGCGCGCAGATTGTCGGCCTGCTCGCGGAGGGCGGTGTCGCTCCGCCCCGAGAGCACCAGCGGCAGGGAGCCGGACGGCCGGTCGGGCCGGACCTCGTCCCGGTCGGTCGCGGGGGCCTGCTCGATGATCGTGTGCGCGTTGGTGCCGCTGAAGCCGAAGGACGAGACGCCGGCCCGGCGCGGGCGGCCGGTCTCCGGCCACTCCACCGCCTCCGTCAGCAGCGAGACCTCTCCGGCCTCCCAGTCGACCTGCGGCGACGGCTCATCGATGTGGAGGCTCTGCGGCAGCACCCCGTGCTGCATCGCCAGCACCATCTTGATCACACCGGCGACACCGGCGGCGGCCTGCGTGTGGCCGATGTTGGACTTGATGGACCCCAGCAGCAGCGGACGGTCCTCGGACCGGTCCTGACCGTAGGTCGCGAGCAGCGCCTGCGCCTCGATCGGGTCCCCGAGCCTCGTCCCCGTACCGTGCGCCTCCACCGCGTCGACGTCAGCCGCCGACAGACCGGCGCCCGCCAGCGCCTGACGGATCACCCGCTGCTGCGACGGACCGTTCGGAGCCGTCAGACCATTGGACGCACCGTCCTGGTTGACCGCCGAGCCACGCACGACAGCGAGCACCGGGTGGCCGTTGCGGCGCGCGTCGGAGAGCCGCTCCACGAGCAGCATGCCGACGCCCTCGCCCCAGCCCGTACCGTCCGCGCCTGCGGCGAACGCCTTGACCCGGCCGTCGGCCGCGAGACCGCGCTGACGGCTGAACTCGATGAAGGTGCCGGGGGTGGACATCACCGTGACACCGCCGGCCAGCGCCAGCGAGCATTCGCCGTTGCGCAGCGCCTGAATCGCCCAGTGGAGGGCGACCAGCGACGACGAGCAGGCGGTGTCGACGGTGACCGCCGGGCCTTCGAGACCGAAGGTGTAGGAGAGCCGGCCGGAGACCACGCTCGCCGCGTTGCCCGTGCCCAAATGGCCCTCAAGTCCCTCGGGCTCCTCCAGGAGAACGGACAGATAGTCCTGTCCGTTGGTGCCGACGAACACGCCGGCCTGGCTGCCGCGCAGCGTCGCCGGGTCGATTCCGGCCCGCTCGAACGCCTCCCAGGAGGTTTCGAGGAGCAGCCGCTGCTGCGGGTCCATCGCGAGCGCCTCGCGCGGCGAGATCCCGAAGAAGTCGGCGTCGAAGTCGGCCGCGTCGTAGAGGAAGCCGCCCTCGCGCGCGTACGACGTGCCTTGGGCCCCGGGGTCCGCGTCGTACAGCGATTCCACGTCCCAGCCACGGTCCAGCGGAAGGTCCGCGATGGCGTCCCCGCCGGTGGCGAGCAGCTGCCAGAGATCTTCCGGGGTGCGTACGCCGCCGGGGAAGCGGCAGCTCATGGCGACGATCGCGATCGGGTCGTCGTCGGTGGCGACGGCGGCCGGAAGCAGAGTCCCGGCGACGCGCACACTGCCCACGAGTTCTTCGCGCAGGTACGCGGCGAGCGCGGCCGAGGTCGGGTAGTCGTAGATCAGCGTGGCGGGCAGCCGCAGCTCGGTGACGGCGCCGAGCCGGTTGCGCAGCTCGACCGCCGTGAGCGAGTCGAAGCCGATCTCGCGGAACGCCCGTCCCGCCTCGATGGCCTCCGCCCCGGAGTGCCCCAGCACCTCGGCCACCTGGGCTCTGACCAGGTCCAGGATCAACGCGTCCCGGTCCGCCTCGGCCGTTTCGCGCAGCCGCGCCACGAGCGAGGACCCGGTTCGGGCCGTGCCGTCGCCGGCGTTCTCCGCTTCGGTCGTGGCGGCTGCGGCTTCGGGGAGTTCCGTGAGGAGACTGGAGGGCCGTACGCGCGTGAACGCGGGCGCGAACCGCGCCCAGTCGAAGTCCGCGACGGTCAGCACCGCATCGGACGAACCGACCGACCGCTCAAGAGCCGCGATCGCCAGACCCGCGTCCATGGGCGGAACGCCACCCTGACGCATCCGGGCGTCGAGCGCGTCGTCTGCAGCCATCCCGCCCTCGGCCCACGGGCCCCAAGCGATCGACGTCGCCGCCAGACCATCAGCGTGCCGCTGCTCGGCCAGAGCATCGAGATAGGCGTTCGCGGCCGCGTAATTGCCCTGACCGGCGGCGCCGATCGTCCCGCTCATCGAGGAGAAGAGAACGAACGCGGACAGTTCGATGCCCAGCTCGACCGTCAGCTCGTGGAGGTTACGGGCGGAGGTCGCCTTCGCCCGCAGCACGCTCTCGAACCGGTCCGGGGTGAGCGCGTCGAGTACGCCGTCGTCCAGCACACCCGCCGTGTGCACGACACCGGTCAGCGAACCTGACAGCCCTTCCAGCAGAACCCGCACAGCATCCCGGTCGGCCGTGTCACAGGCCACCGCCTCCGCCTCAACACCCAGGGCCTCCAGCTCCGCCACCAGCTCAGCAGCACCCGGAGCCTCCGGGCCACGACGACTCGTCAGCACCACACGCCCGGCACCCGCACCCGCCAGCCAGCGAGCCACCCGACCGCCCAGAGCACCCGTACCACCCGTGACCAGAACTGTCCCCGACGGAACCCAGGAGCCTTCACCGCGCGGGGCACGGACCAGACGCCGCCCGAACACACCCGACGAACGCACCGCGACCTGATCCTCAGCACCACCGCCCGCGAGCACGCCGACCACACGCGCCACAGCACGCGCGTCCAGCACCGCCGGCAGATCCACCAGACCGCCCCACCGCTCCGGAACCTCCAGAGCCGCCACCCGACCCAGACCCCACACCCCAGCCTGAGACGGCGACTCCAACCGGTCCGAACGACCGACAGAGACAGCCCCACGCGTCAGACACCACACCGGAGCACCCACCCCGGCATCACCCAACGCCTGCACCACAGCAGCCGTCGACCACACCCCATCGCCCTCAAGCGCCAGGAACGACACCACACCGGTCACAGACCCTTCGACCGACGCCAGCAGGTCCGTCAACGAGGAACGATCCGCACCCGCCGGCACCACCACACGCCGAACCTCAGCCCCACACTCACCCAACAGCGCGGACTCATCCACACCCGCCGGAACCACCGCCACCCACACACCCGACAACCGCGCCCCGGAAACCTCACCCACCGGCTTCCACGACACCCTGTAACGCCAGCCGTCCACCTCCGACTGCGCACGCTGATCCCGGTGCCATGCCGACAGCGCCGGGACCAGCTCGCCGAGAGACTCCTCACCCACGCCCAGCTCGGTCACCAGCGAAGCCAGATCCTGCCGCTCCACCGCGTCCCAGAACCGGGCGTCCACGCCATGGTCCGATCCGGCGGCGGTCGGTGCGACGGCGGACAGGATCGTGCGCGGCCAGTACCGCTGCCGCTGGAAGGCGTACGTCGGCAGCTCCACCCGGCGAGCACCGCTTCCGGCGAAGAACGCGGACCAGTCCACGTCCACACCGCGTACGTGCATCCGCGCGAGAGCGGTGACCGCCGTCTCGGCCTCCGGGCGACCGGCACGGAGCGCGGGAGTGAAGTCCCCGGCCGCGACGCACTCCTGTCCGAGGGCGGACAGCACCCCCTCCGGGCCCAGCTCGACATATGTCACGACCCCGGCGGCCTCCAGCGCGCGCATGCCGTCCAGGAAACGCACGCCCTCGCGGACGTGCCGTACCCAGAAGTCGGCGGACGACATCTCGTCCGCGACCAGCGCACCCGTCAGATTCGACACCACCGGGATGGCCGGGCTCGCGTACGACAGCCCCTCGGCCACCTCGCGGAACGCCTCCAGCATCCCGTCCATGTGCGGCGAGTGGAACGCATGGCTCACCGTCAGACGCTTGGTCTTACGGTCCGCGAAGTGCTCGACGACCGCCAGGACGGCATCCTCGTCACCCGCGACCACGACCGACTGCGGGCCGTTGACCGCTGCGATGCTCACCCGGTCAGTGAGGTGAGGCAGCACCTCGTCCTCCGACGCCTGGACAGCGATCATCACCCCGCCGGTCGGCAGGGCCTGCATCAGACGGCCACGAGCAGCCACCAGCGTGCACGCATCGGCCAGCGAGAACACCCCGGCCACATGCGCGGCCGCGATCTCACCGATCGAATGACCCGACACGAAGTCCGGCCGCACACCCCACGCCTCGAACAACCGGAACAGCGCCACCTCGACCGCGAACAGCGCCGGCTGCGCATACGACGTCTCATCGAGAGCACCACTCTCCGAAGAGAACAGCGCTTCCTTCAACGGCAGATCGAAGCCCGCACACACCTCGTCCAGCGCGGCCGCGAACACCGGATACGCCTCATACAGCTCAGCCCCCATCCCCGGCCGCTGACTCCCCTGCCCCGTGAACAGGAACGCGAGACCACCGCTGGTCACCGTGCCCTCCACCAGGCCCGGTGTCCGCTCCCCCGCCGCGAGGGCGGCCAGCCCGGACGTCAGGGCGGGGCCGTCGGAGCCGATGAGAACGGCCCGGTGCTCCAGCGCGGCGCGGCTCGTCGCCAGGGAGTAGCCGAGGTCGCGTGCCGTGCCCGGCGTATCGGAGTCGGACAGCGGGTCCGTCGCGCGGAGCCGTTCCGCCTGGGCCCGCAGAGCCGGCCGGGTGCGGCCCGAGACGAGCCACGGAAGGACGGGCAGGGCGGGGTGCGCGGACCGCTCCTCGGCGGTCGCCGGGGTCTCGGGGCTCGCGGACCGGCCCTCGGCGGCCGCCGGGATCTCGGCGGTCGCCGCCGAGGTCTCGGGACCCGGCGGAGCCTGTTCGATGATGGCGTGGGCGTTGGTGCCGCTGTAGCCGAACGAGGAGACGCCGGCCCGGCGCGGACGGCCGGTCGCCGGCCACTCCACCGCCTCCGTCAACAGCGCGATGTCACCCGCCGTCCAGTCCACGAAGGGGGTGGGCTCGTCGATGTGGAGGGTCTGCGGAAGCGTTCCATTCCGTATCGCCATGACCATCTTGATGACGCCGGCCGCACCGGCGACGGCCTGGGTGTGGCCGATGTTGGACTTGACGGAGCCCAGCCACAGCGGCCGGTTCTCGGGCCGCCCCTGTCCGTAGGTGGCGAGGAGGGCCTGCGCCTCGATCGGATCGCCGAGGGTGGTGCCGGTGCCGTGGGCCTCGACGGCGTCGATGTCGGGGGCGGTGAGACCGGCGTCGGCGAGCGCCTCGCGGATGACGCGCTGCTGGGAGGGGCCGTTGGGGGCGGTGAGTCCGTTGGACGCGCCGTCCTGGTTGACGGCGGTGCCGCGGACGATCGCCAGCACCGGGTGTCCGTTGCGGCGCGCGTCGGAAAGCCGCTCGACCAGGAGCATGCCGACGCCCTCGGACCAGCTCGTGCCGTCGGCGCCGGCGGCGAAGGCCTTGATACGGGCGTTGGCCGCGAGGCCCCGCTGACGGCTGAACTCGGTGAACGCGCCCGGTGTCGACATGATCGTCACCGCGCCCGCGAGGGCCATCGAGCACTCGCCGCGCCGCAGCGCCTGGGCGGCGAGGTGCAGGGTGACCAGCGAGGAGGAGCAGGCGGTGTCGATCGTGACCGCCGGTCCCTCCAGGCCGAAGGTGTAGGAGAGCCGGCCGGAGACCACGCTCGCCGCGTTGCCCGTGCCCAGATGGCCTTCGAGGCCGTCGGAGTCGTTCAGCCAGAGCTGGAGGTAGTCCTGCGCGTTGGAGCCGACGAACACACCGGTACGGCTGCCGCGCAGCGCGGTGGGGTCGATGCCGGCGCGCTCGAACGTCTCCCAGGTGGTCTCCAGGAGGATGCGCTGCTGCGGGTCCATGGCGAGCGCCTCGCGCGGCGAGATCCCGAAGAAGTCGGCGTCGAACTCGGCGGCTTCGTGGAGGAAGCCGCCCTCGCGGGCGTAGCTGGTGCCTTCGCGGTCGGGGTCGTCGCTGTAGAGGGTGTCGAGGTCCCAGCCCCGGTCGGCGGGGAAGCCGGTGATGCCGTCGCGGCCTTCGGCGAGCAGTCGCCACAGGTCTTCGGGGGATGTGATGCCGCCGGGGAAGCGGCAGCTCATCGCGATGATCGCGATCGGGTCGTCGTCCTGGTCCGCGGCGCGGCCGGCCGTGCCGAGGAGTGCGCCGGCCGGGTCGGCGGCGGAGACGTCGCCGATGATCTCGTCGCGGAGATGGGCGGCGAGGGCGGCGGCGGTCGGATAGTCGAAGACGAGGGTGGCGGGCAGCCGTCGTCCGGTGGCGTCGCCCAGCAGATTGCGCAGCTCGACGGCGGTGAGGGAGTCGAAGCCCAGCTCCTTGAAGGAGCGGCCCGGTTCGACGGCGGAGGGTCCGGAGTGGCCGAGCGCGGCGGCGACCTGGCGGCGGACCAGGTCGAGGAGCGCACGGTCCTGTTCGGCGGCGGAGAGCCCGGCGAGTCGCTGTCGCAGCCCGGACTCGTCGGCGGCGCCGGCCGTGCCGCGGGCGGTTCGGCGGGCGGGCGTCCGGACGAGGCCGCGCAGCAGGGGTGCCATGCCGCCGGCGGCGGCCTGCGCGCGCAGGGCGGTGAGGTCGGCGCGCATGAGGACCGGGGCCGCGTCGCCGACGCGGTGGGCGAGGTCGAAGAGTTCCAGGCCTTCGGCGGTGGTGAGCGGGGGCAGTCCGGCCCGTCGCATCCGGTCGATGTCGGCCTGGTCAAGTCCGCCGGCCATGCCCGCGCTGTCGGCCCAGAGGGCCCAGGCGGTGGACAGGCCGGGAAGCCCCTGGTCCCGCCGGTGCTGGGCCAGGGCGTCGAGGAAGACGTTGGCCGCCGCGTAGTTGCCCTGTCCGGGGCCGCCGAAGTGGCCGGCGATGGAGGAGAAGAGGACGAAGGCGGTGAGGTCGAGGCGCCGGGTCAGCTCGTGCAGGTTCCAGGCGGCGTCGACCTTGGGCCGGAGCACCGCGGAGAGCCGCTCGGGCGTGAGGGAGGAGATCACTCCGTCGTCGAGGACGCCGGCGGTGTGGACGACCGCTCCGAGCGGGTGCTCGGCGGGGACGGCGGCGAGTACGGCGGCGAGCGCGTCCCGGTCCGCCGCGTCGCAGGCGGCCCAGGTGACCGTCGCGCCCGCTTCGGCCAGTTCGGCGGTGAGCCGCCGCGCGGCCGGGGTCGCGTCGCCGCGCCGGCCCAGCAGGAGGAGGTGCCGTACGCCGTGTTCGGCGACGAGCCGGCGGGCGACGAGGCCGCCCAGCATGCCGCCCGCGCCGGTGATGAGGACGGTGGCGTCGGGGGCGTACGGAGTGTTCCCGGAGGCGGCTTCGGCATCGGCGGCCGTGGCGGCGATACGGGCGAGTCGGGGCACGTGCGGAGTGCCCGCGCGGAGGGCGAGCTGCGGCTCGTCGGCGGCGAGGGCCGCGGCGAAGGCGGTGGGCAGGGCCCGGGCGGAGGCGTCGAGTCCGTCGGTGTCGACGAGCAGCAGCCGGTCGGGGTGCTCGGACTGGGCCGAGCGGAGCAGTCCCCGGACGGCGGCGTGGACCGGGTCGGTGAGGGTGTCGCCGTCGACGGCGGCGACCGTGCCCCGGGTGAGGACGACGAGACGGGCGGCGGCGAACCGTTCGCCGCCGAAGGGCTCGTCGCCGAGCCAGGCGCGGGCGACGGCGAGCGCGTGGCGGGTGGCGGTGTGCACGGCCTGTGCGGAGAGGTCGGCCTGTGCGGAGAGGTCGGCGGCCGGTCCGTAGCCGATGAGCACGGCGTCGGGCGCATCGGCTCCGGCCTCGACGGCGGCGGCCAGCGCGGCGAGGTCCGGGTGCGCGGTGACGGTGCCGGGGAGGGCGTCCCGCAGGGTGCGGGTGGTGTCCTCCGCGCCCAGTACGGCCCAGCGGAGCGCGGGCTTCCCGTCGTCGGGGGCGGTCGTCAGGGGTGTCCACTCGGTCCGGAACACGGACTCGTGGCGGGCGGTGCGGGCGCTCCGGACCTGCTCGGCCGTGACGGTGCGCAGCACGAGCGAGTCGACGGTGGCGACGGGCGCGCCGGCCGTGTCGGTGATCTCCAGACGTATCCCGCTGGGGCCCGCCGGGGAGAGGCGCACCCGCAGCGCGTCGGCCCCGGAGGCGTGGAGGGTGACTCCGGTCCAGGCGAAGGGGAGGCGGCCCTCGCCCTCGACGCCGCCCAGGACGCCGAGGCCGAGGGCGTGCAGTGCGGCGTCCAGGAGGGCGGGGTGCAGGCCGAAGTCGCGTGCCGCGGCGGCGTTCTCCTCCGGCAGGGCGACCTCGGCGCAGACGCTCTGTCCGTGCCGCCACGCGGCGGTGAGGCCGCGGAAGACGGGGCCGTACGCCATGCCGACCTCGGCGAGGTCGGCGTACAGGCTCTCGGTGGGGATGGGTTCGGCGCCCTCCGGGGGCCATGGGGCCGGTGCGGAGTCCGGTCGTGCCGCGCCCGGGGCGAGTACGCCGCCGGCGTGCCGCGTCCAGGGGTCGTCGGCCGCGCTGTCCTGGGGGCGGGAGGAGAGGGTGAAGGTGCGGCGTCCGGAGCCGTCGGCGTCCGGCGTGCCCACATGGATCTGCACTCGCACCGCGCCGCGTTCGGGGAGCACGAGCGGCGCTTCGAGCGTCAGCTCCTCCACGGTGTCGCAGCCGACCTGGTCGCCCGCGCGGATCGCCAGCTCGACGAAGGCGGTGCCGGGCAGCAGGACAGTGTCCATGACCGTGTGGTCGGCGAGCCAGGGGTGGGTGTCGAGGCCGAGCCGCCCGGTGAAGAGGAAGCCGTCGGAGTCGGCGAGCGCCACCGTGGCTCCGAGCAGGGGGTGTCCCGCGGACTCCAGTCCGGCGGCGCCCAGATCGCCGGGTCCGGTGCCGGGCTCGATCCAGTAGCGCTGCCGCTGGAAGGCGTACGTCGGCAGATCCACGCGCCGTGCCCCGGTGCCGGCGTAGAACGCCTCCCAGTCGACGGCGGTGCCACGGGTGTGCAGGTTCGCGAGCGCGGTGACGGCCGTCTCGGCCTCCGGGCGGCCTGCGCGGAGTACGGGGACGAAGGCGGCGGGCTCGGTGACGCAGTCCTGGGCGAGGGCGGAGAGGATCCCGTCCGGGCCGAGTTCGACGTACGAGGTGACGCCCCGGCTCTCCAGCCAGCGTACGCCGTCCAGGAAGCGGACGGCTTCGCGGACATGGCAGACCCAGAAGTCGGCGTTCGACATCTCGTCGGTGACGAGCCCGCCGGTGAGGTTGGAGACCACCGGGATGGACGGGGCCTGGTACGTGAGTCCCTCGGCGATCTCGCGGAAGGCGTCGAGCATGCCGTCCATGTGGGGCGAGTGGAACGCGTGGCTCACGGTCAGGCGCTTGGTCTTGCGGTCGGCGAAGTGGGCGACGACCGCGAGGGCCGCGTCCTCGTCGCCCGCGATGACGACCGACCGGGGGCCGTTGATCGCGGCGATGCTCACCCGGTCGGTCAGCAGCAGAAGGATCTCGTCCTCAGTCGCCTGGACGGCGATCATCACCCCGCCGGTGGGCAGGGCCTGCATCAGACGGCCACGAGCGGCGACCAGCGTGCAGGCGTCCTGGAGAGAAAACACCCCGGCGACATGCGCGGCCGCGATCTCACCGATCGAATGACCGGAGAGGAAGTCGGGCCGAACGCCCCACGCTTCGAACAGACGGAACAGCGCGACCTCGATGGCGAAGAGGGCGGGCTGGGTATAGGCGGTCTCGTCGAGAGCACCGCTCTCCGAAGAGAACAGCGCTTCCTTCAACGGCAGATCAAAACCGGCGCACACCTCGTCCAGCGCAGCCGCGAACACCGGATACGCCTCGTACAGCTCAGCCCCCATCCCCAGCCGCTGACTCCCCTGCCCCGTAAACAGGAACGCCAGCTTCCCCGCGACGGGCGAGCCCGTGACCAGGCCGGGCGCGGAGTCGCCCTCGGCGAGCGCCGTGAGGCCGGTCAGCAGGCCCTCGCGGTCGGACGCCACGACGACGGCGCGGTCCTCGAAGGAGGCGCGCCCGGCCGCCAGGGTCTGGGCGATGTCGGCCGTACGGAGCCCGGGGTGCTCCTCGCAGTGGGCGCGCAGCCCGCTCGCCTGGGCGCGCAGGGCGTCCTGGCCCTTGGCGGAGAGAATCCACGGCACGACGGGCGGGGCGGTGGCGGGCTCGGGCGCGGCAGGCGCGTCGATCTCGTCCGGGGCCTGTTCGATGATGGTGTGGGCGTTGGTGCCGCTGACGCCGAACGCGGAGACGCCGACGCGGCGCGGGCGGCCCGTATCCGGCCACTCCACGGCCTCCGTGAGGAGTGAGATCTCGCCCGCCGACCAGTCGACGTGCGAGGTCGGCCGGTCGATGTGGAGGGTCCGCGGGAGCACCCCGTGGCGCATGGCCATGACCATCTTGATGATGCCCGCGACACCGGCGGCGTTCTGCGTGTGCCCGATGTTGGACTTGAGCGAGCCGAGGTGGAGCGGGCGGCCGGCCGGGCGGTCCTGGCCGTAGGTCGCCAGCAGCGCCTGGGCCTCGATGGGGTCGCCGAGGGTGGTGCCGGTGCCGTGCGCCTCGACGGCGTCGATGTCGGCCGGGGTCAGTCGGGCGCTCTCCAGCGCCTGGTGGATGACGCGCTGCTGGGCGGGCCCGTTGGGGGCGGTGAGGCCGTTGGACGCGCCGTCCTGGTTGACCGCCGAGCCGCGCACGACGGCGAGGATCCGGTGGCCGTTCCTGCGGGCGTCGGAGAGCCGTTCGACCAGCAGGACGCCGACGCCCTCGGACCAGCCGGTGCCGTCGGCGGCCTCGGCGAAGGACCGGCAGCGGCCGTCGGGCGACAGCCCGCGCTGGCGGCTGAACTCGACGAAGACGTCCGGGCCCGCGAGCACGGTGACGCCCGCCGCGAGCGCCAGTGAGCATTCGCCCTGGCGGAGTGCCTGGACGGCCATGTGGAGGGCGACCGACGAGGAGGAGCAGGCCGTGTCGATGGTGGCGGCCGGGCCCTCGAGTCCGAAGACGTAGGCGAGCCGGCCGGACACCACGCTGGAGGCGGTGCCGGTGAGGAGATGGCCCTCCACTCCGTCGGGCAGATCCTGGGAGCCCGCTCCGTAGGCGTTGGCGGACGCGCCGACGAAGACTCCGGCGCGGGTGCCGCGCAGCGACGCGGGGTCGATGCCGGCGCGCTCGAAGACCTCCCACGAGGTTTCGAGGAGCAGCCGCTGCTGCGGGTCCATGGCGAGCGCCTCGCGCGGCGAGATGCCGAAGAAGGAGGCGTCGAAGTCGGCCGCGTCGTGCAGGAATCCGCCGTCGCGGGCGTAGGTGGTGCCCTCGTGGTCGGGGTCGGGGTCGTAGAGCGACTCGATGTCCCAGCCCCGGTCGACGGGGAAGCCGGAGATGGCGTCGCCGCCGTTCGACACGAGGTTCCACAGCTCCTCGGGCGAGCGGACGCCGCCGGGGAAGCGGCAGCTCATGCCGACGATCGCGATCGGCTCACGCGCGGCGTCGGTCAGCTCCTGGTTCCGGCGGCGCAGCCGGTCGGCTTCCTTCAGGGAGGCCCGCAGCGCTACAACGACTTTTTCGTTGGGGGTTGTCATCACTTACTCCGCACTTCGGGCGCGTCAGGAACGGTTGCTGTCGTTGTCCGGGCCGCCGAGCCCGTCGAAATCGCCGGGATCGTCGAGGTCGCCGATGCCGTCGAGGGCCAGGCCGAGGAGGTCTTCGAGGTCCATCGTGTCGATGGACTCGCCTTCGTCGGCCGGGCTCGCGGCAGTGGCGGCCGGGGTGGTGTCGGGTCCGGCGAGCCGGAGGAGGGTGTCCAGCAGTCCGGCCTGACGGATCCGGCCGAGGGGGATGGCGGCCAGCGTCCGGCGCAGCTCCGCCTCCTGCGGGTCGCCGCCGAGGTCCGGTCCGGCGATGTCGTCGGCGTTCGACGTCCGGGGGAAGAGGGTGTGCAGCAGATGCCTGGCGAGGGCCCGGGGGCTGGGGTGGTCGAACACCAGGCTGGACGGCAGCCGCAGCTCGCACGCGCCGCCGAGGCGATCGCGCAGTTCGATCGCGGTGAGCGAGTCGAAGCCGAGGTCCTTGAAGGCCCGGTCGGCCGCGACCGCGTCGGCGGAGGCGTGACCGAGCGCGGCGGCCGCGTACTGGCGTACGAGGTCGAGCAGGGCCTCCTCGCGGTCTCCGGCCGGCAGCTCCGAGAGCCGCCGGAGTACGGCCGGGCCGGTGTCGTCGGCGCTTGCTTCGGCGGCGGGGCCGCCGCGCAGGGCTTCCCGCACCTCGGGCAGTTCGCCGATGAGCGGGCGGGGCCGGGCCGCGGTGAAGGCGGGTGCGAAGCGCGCCCAGTCGACGTCCGCGACGGTCAGCGCGGCGTCCGGGCCGCCGATCGCGCGCTCCAGCGCCAGCAGGTTCGCCGCCGGGTCCATGGGCGGCAGGCCCCGGCGGCGCAGCTGCTCCTCCGCGTCGCCCTCGGCGGCCATGCCGCCGTCGGCCCACGGCCCCCACGCGACGGCCGTGGCGGTGAGACCGCGGGCCCTGCGCCGTTCGGCGAGGGTGTCGAGGAAGGCGTTGGCCGCCGCGTACGCGCCCTGGCCGCCGCTGCCCCAGACGCCCGCGATGGACGAGAAGAGGACGAAGGCGTCGAGCGAGTCCGGTGTGCCGAAGAGCGCGTCGAGGTGGATCGCCCCGGCCGTCTTCGCGGCCACGACCCGGGCGAAGCCGGGCAGGTCCGTTCCGGTGCCGGGCGGTTGGGAGACTCCGGCGGCGTGGATCACGGCGCGTACCGGGGTGTTGTCGGCGGCGAGCCGTCCGACGAGCGCTTCGAGCGCGGCCCGGTCGGCGACGTCGCAGGCCGCGAGGGTGACGGACGCTCCGAGCGCGGACAGCTCGGCCTCGATCTCGGCGGCGCCGGGCGCTTCGGCGCCCCGGCGGCTGACGAGCACGAGGTGCTCCGCGCCCCGCTCGGCGAGCCGGCGCGCCGTGTGACGGCCGAGCGCTCCGGTGCCGCCGGTGATGAGGACCGTGCCGCGCGGGGTCCAGCCGGAGGACGGGCCGCCCTGCTCGGCGGCGCGCACCAGCCGGCGTACGAAGGCTCCCGCGCCGCGGATCGCGATATGGTCCTCGTCGCCGTCCGTACCCGCCCCGGCCCCCGCCTGTGATCCGGTGGCCGAGAGCACTGCCATGATCCGGTCGAGGGCGCGGTCGTCGCAGGTCGTGGGGGTGTCGAGAAGACCGCCCCAGCGCTCGGGGTGCTCCAGCGCGATCACTCGGCCGAGGCCCCAGATCTGCGCCTGCGCGCTGCCGCCGAGCGCATCGGAACCGTCGACGGCGACGGCGTCACGGGTGACGCACCACAGGGGCGCCGACATCGCTTGGGCCGGTGCCGAGGCGAGTGCGGAGGCGAGTGCGGAGGTGAGCGCGAGTCCGACGGGTACGCCGGGGTGCTCGGGGTGCGGCCGCTCGTCCAGCGCCAGCAGCGAGAGGACGCCGGCGACCGCCGGCACGCCGTCGCCCGAAGCCTCGCGCAGCCGTTCGGCCAGGAGCGCGCCCAGTACGGCGGGGTCGCCGTGGGCCGCGTCGAGCGGGAGCGGTACGAGCCGCGCGCCGCCGTCGCTCATCCGGCCGGTCAGGGCCCGGACCCATGGATCGTCCGCGTACGGCGCGGGCAGCGCCACCAGCCAGGTCCCGGCGGGCTTGCCCCGCTCGGCCCCCGCCCACGGCTGCCAGCTGATCCGGTAACGGCGGGCGTCCGCCAGCGACCGGGCGCGCTGATCGCGCCGCCAGGCCGAGAGCGCGGGCAGCGCGGCGCTCAGCGGCTGGTCCCCGTCGAACTCGGGACCGCCCGCGAGCGACCCGAGGTCGGCGCGTTCGACCGCGTCCCAGAACCGTGCGTCCACCTCGCCGCCGTCGGCTCCGGCCACCGGGCCGCGCGGGGCGGCGGCGGGCTCGGGCCAGTGGCGCGTGCGCTGGAAGGCGTACGTCGGCAGATCGACGCGCCGCGCGCCGGTGCCGGCGTAGTACGCCGTCCAGTCGACGGCGGTGCCACGGGTGTGTACGTGGGCGAGCGCGGCGGCGACGGTCTCGGTCTCCGGGCGGGCGGCTCGGAGTACGGGGACGAAGGCGGCGGTCTCGGTGACGCACTCCTGGGCGAGGGCGGAGAGGATTCCGTCCGGGCCGAGTTCCAGGTACGAGGTGACCCCGGCGGCTTCGAGAGCGCGTACGCCGTCCAGGAAGCGGACGCCCTCGCGGACGTGCCGGACCCAGAAGTCGGCGGACGACATCTCGTCGGTGACCAGCGCGCCGGTCAGATTCGAGACGACGGGAACGGCCGGCTCGGCGTACGTGAGCCCCTCGGCGACCTTGCGGAAGTCGGCGAGCATGCCGTCCATGTGCGGCGAGTGGAACGCATGGCTGACCGTGAGCCGCTTGGACTTGCGGTCCGCGAAGTGGCCGAGCACCGCGAGGGCCGCGTCCTCGTCACCCGCGACGACGACCGACTGCGGACCGTTGACGGCGGCGACGCTGACCCGCTCGGTCAGCAGCGGAAGGACTTCCTCCTCGGACGCCTGTACGGCGATCATCACCCCGCCGGTCGGCAGCGCCTGCATCAGACGGCCACGAGCGGCCACCAGCGTGCAGGCATCGGCCAGCGAGAACACCCCGGCCACATGCGCGGCCGCGATCTCACCGATCGAATGACCGGAGAGGAAGTCCGGTCGTACGCCCCAGGCTTCGAGCAGCCGGAACAGCGCCACCTCGATCGCGAACAGCGCGGGCTGGGTGTACGACGTCTCATCGAGAGCACCGCTCTCGGACGAGAACAGCGCTTCCTTCAACGGCAGATCGAAACCGGCGCACACCTCGTCCAGCGCCGACGCGAACACCGGATACGCCTCATACAGCTCAGCGCCCATCCCCGGCCGCTGACTCCCCTGCCCCGTGAACAGGAACGCGAGCCGCCCGCCGGAGACCGTGTTCCGCGTCAGGCCAGGCGCGTCCTCACCTGCGGCGAGGGCCGCGAGCGCACGTGTCAGGCCGGAGCGGTCGTCGGCCAGGATCGCCGCGCGGTGGTCGAGAGCGGCGCGGCCGGTCGCCAGGGAGTGGGCGAGGTCGATGCCCCGGAGCCCGACACCCCGGAAGCCGTCGGCCTCGGACCCAGGCTCGGACTCGGCCTTCTCGATCTCGGACTCAGACTCGGGCTCGGCCTCGGACTCGGACGAGATCGCCGACAGAAGCTGACCGGCCTGCGCGCGGAGGGCGTCCGCACTCTTGCCGGAGAGCAGATACGGCAGGGAGCCCGCGGGCTCGGCGGCGACCGGCCGGGCGGCGGCCTCCGGGGCCTGCTCGATGATGGTGTGCGCGTTGGTGCCGCTGATGCCGAACGACGAGATCCCGGCGCGCCAGGGCCGCTCGGCGACCGGCCACGCGGCGGCCTCCGTCAACAGGGCGACCTCGCCCGCCGACCAGTCCACATGGGACGAGGGCTCGTCCACGTGCAGGGTCTTCGGCAGCACCCCGTGGCGCATCGCCTGCACCATCTTGATGATGCCCGCGACACCGGCCGCGGCCTGCGTGTGGCCGATGTTGGACTTGATCGAACCCAGCAGCAGCGGCCGGCCCTCGGGCCGGTCCTGGCCGTACACGGCGAGCAGTGCCTGCGCCTCGATCGGGTCCCCGAGCCTCGTCCCCGTACCGTGCGCCTCCACCGCGTCCACATCGGTCGCCGACAGACCGGCACTGGCCAGCGCCTGCCGGATCACCCGCTGCTGCGCGGGTCCGTTCGGAGCGGTGAGACCGTTGCTCGCGCCGTCCTGGTTGACCGCCGAGCCGCGGACCACGGCGAGGACCGGGTGTCCCTTGGCGCGCGCGTCGGAGAGCCGCTCCACGAGCAGCATGCCGACGCCCTCGGACCAGCCCGTACCGTCGGCCGCCGACGCGAACGCCTTGCAGCGGCCGTCGGGCGAGAGACCGCCCTGCCGGCTGAACTCGCCGAAGGTGCCGGGCGTGGACATCACCGTCACGCCGCCCGCGAGCGCCATGTCGCACTCGCCGCCGCGCAGCGCCTGGATCGCCCAGTGCAGCGCGACCAGCGACGAGGAACACGCCGTGTCGACGGTGACCGCCGGGCCCTCCAGGCCCAGCGCGTAGGAGACGCGGCCGGACATGACGCTGCCCGCGTTCCCGGTCATCACATGGCCGAGGACGTCGTCGGTCCCGGCGTGCTCCAGCTGTGCGTCGTATCCGCTGTACGCGGCGCCGACGAACACCCCGGCCCTGCTGCCGCGCAGGGTGGACGGGTCGATGCCCGCCCGTTCGATCGTCTCCCAGGACGTTTCGAGGAGCAGCCGCTGCTGCGGGTCCATGGCCAGCGCCTCGCGCGGCGAGATCCCGAAGAAGTCGGCGTCGAAGGTGTCGGCGTCGTACAGGAATCCGCCCTGGAAGGCCCGGCGGCCCTCGGCGTCGTACAGCTCGCCGGTGTCCCATCCCCGGTTGCCGGGGAGGCCTGAGATGGCGTCGCCGCCGGCCTCCACGAGCTTCCACAGCTCCTCGGGCGAGCGGACGCCGCCCGGGTAGCGGCAGCTCATCGCGACGATCGCGATGGGCTCGTCGGCCGGGGCGGCCGCCGACAACTCGGTCACGGCGGCCGGGGCGTCGTCGCCGATGAGTTCGGCGTGGAGCAGTCGTACGAGCGCGGTGGGCGTCGGGTGGTCGAAGACGAGGGTCGTGGCCAGCCGCAGGCCGGTGGCGGCGTTCAGCCGGTTGCGCAGCTCGACGGCGGTGAGCGAGTCGAAGCCGAGGTCCTTGAAGGCCCGGTCCGGCTCGATCCGCTCGGCCGACGCGTGGCCGAGCACGGCGGCGACGTGGGTGCGTACGAGGTCGAGCAGCGCCCGGTCCCGCTCGGGGGCGGTGAGCCGGCTCAGCCGCTCGGCCAGGGGCGCGCCGCCGTCGGCCCGGGTCCGCGCGGCGCGGCGGCCGCCCGGGCCGAGGAGCGCCCGGAACACCGGGGCGACCGGGCCGTCGGCGGTGCGGAGCGCGGCGAGGTCGAGCCGCGCGGGGACGAGGACGGGCCGGTCGGCCGCGAGCGCGGCGTCGAGCAGCAGCATGCCGTCGGCGGCGGAGAGCGCGCCCATGCCGTGCCGTGCCATCCGCCGCAGCTGGTCCTCGTCCAGTCCGCCGCCCATTCCGCCGTCGGCCCACAGGCCCCAGGCGAGCGAGGTGGCGGGCAGGCCGAGGGCGTGCCGGTGCTGGGCGAGGGCGTCCAGGGCGACGTTGGCGGCGGCGTAGCCGGCCTGGCCCGCGCTGCCGAGCGTCCCGGCGATCGCGGAGAAGAGCACGAAGGCGGAGAGGGGGCGTTCGCGGGTGAGTTCGTGCAGGTGGAGGGCGGCGTCGGCCTTGGGCCGCAGGACGGTGTCGAGCCGCTCGGGGGTGAGGGATTCGACGATTCCGTCGTCGAGGACTCCGGCGGTGTGGACGACGGCGGTCAGCGGATGCTCGGCGGGGATCGCCGCGAGTACGGCGGCGAGCGCGTCCCGGTCGGACGCGTCGCAGGCGGCCCAGTTGACGTCTGCGCCCAGCTCGGCGAGTTCCGCCGTGCGCTCGGCCGCGCCGGGGGCGTCGCCGCCCCGACGGCTCAGCAGCAGCAGACGGCGCGCGCCGTGAGCGGTCGCGAGGTGACGGGCGACGATCCCGGCGAGATGGCCGGAGCCGCCGGTGATCAGGACGGTCCCGTCCGGGTCGAGGGGCGTGACGGCGCCGGTCTCCGTACGGGCGCGGTTCAGCCTGGGCACGCGTACGCCGCCGGGGCTCAGCAGCAGCTCCGGCTCGCCCGAGGCGAGGCCGGAGTCGAGAGCCGTGACGAGGGCGGGGGCGGGAGCGGGGACGGTGGCGCGAGCTGAGTCGGAGTCGGGGTCGGGGGCGAGGGCTGCGGGAAGGGGCCGAGCCTGCGCGTCCCCGGTCTCGTTCGCGCCCTGGGCCAGGTCGGCCAGGACGAAGCGGCCGGGGTTTTCGGTCTCCGCCGAGCGCACCAGGCCCCACACCGCCGCGTGCGGCAGGTTGTCGACGCCCTCGCCCGGCCCGGCGACCGCGCCCCGGGTCACGACGACGAGCTTCGAGGCGGCGAACCGCTCGTCGGCCAGCCAGGACCGTACGAGGGCGAGCGCCCGGTGCGCGGCCGTACGCAGCGCCTCCGCCCCCTTGCCGTCGGCCTCCGGAGCGAGCGGAACGATGACATGCCCGGGTACGGGCGCGCCCGCGTCGACGGCCTCGCCGAGCGCGGCCAGGTCGGCGTACCGGGCGGCCGGGCCGAAGGCGGTGGAGCCCAGCACGGCCCGGCTTCCCGAGGTCGTCGCCAGACCCTCGGCGGCGGCGGGCAGGGCGGTCCAGTCGAGCTGGTAGAGCGAGTCGTGCGAGAGGACGGGTGCGGTGTCGGCGGGCTCCGCCGCCGCGATCGGCCGCAGGGTCAGGGCTCCCACGCGCGCCACGGGTTCGCCGAGGTCGTCGGCGAGTTCGAGGGCGAGGGCGCCGTCTGCGGCGGAACGTATCCGTACGCGCAGGGCACCGGCCCCGACGGCGTGCAGGGTCACGTCGGACCAGACGCCGGGAACGGCGTTCCGTCCCCCGGAGGCGTTCCGTTCGGGGTCCGGGACGACGGCCGCCACATGCGCGGCCGCGTCGAGCAGTACGGGGTGCAGACCGAAGTCCGTGCCCTGCGGGCCGCCTTCGGGGAGGCGCACCTCGGCGTAGAGGTCGTCCCCGTGCCGCCAGACGGACTCCACCGCGCGGAACAGCGCGCCGCGCTCGGCGCCCACGGCCGTACCGGTGCGGTCGTCCGCGTCCGGCGCGTCGTCCGCGTACAGGCTCGCGATGTCCACCGCCTCGGCCCCTGCGGGCGGCCACTGCGCCAGGTCGAACGGCGCGGCCGGCCCGGTGACCGCGAGGATGCCATGGGCATGGCGGGCCCAGGGGCCGTCCGCGGGCGCGGTCTCGGGGCGGGAGGAGACGGTGACGGCGCGCCGCCCGCTGTCGTCGGCCCCGCCGACGAGGACCTGGAGCCTGACGGCTCCTTCCGTCGGCAGCGACAGCGGCGCGTCGAGGATCAGCTCTTCGAGGTGCCGGCATCCCGCCTCGTCCCCGGCGCGCACCGCCAGCTCCACGAACGCCGCGCCGGTGAGCACGGCCGTACCGGCCACGGTGTGGTCGCCGAGCCACGGGTGGGTGCGGAGCGAGAGCCGACCGGTGAACAGCACGCTGTCGGAGCCGGCCGGGGTGACGGCCGCCCCGAGGAACGGATGCGCGGCCGGGTCGAGCCCGGCCCCGCTGACATCGCCGACGCCGCCGGCGCCGGGCTCCAGCCAGTAGCGCTCGTGCTGGAAGGCGTACGTCGGCAGCTCCACGCGCCGCGCGCCGGTCCCGGCGTAGTACGCCTCCCAGTCCACCGCCGCACCCTGGACGTGGGCGCGCGCCAGAGCGTCCGTCAGCGTCTCGGACTCCGGGCGGCCGGCGCGGAGTACGGGGATGAAGGTCCCGGTCTCCGCGCACTCCTGGGCGAGGGCGGAGAGGATCCCGTCCGGGCCGAGTTCGACGTACGAGGTGACCCCGGCGGCCTCCAGGGCGCGCACGCCGTCCAGGAAGCGGACGGCCTCACGGACATGGCGGACCCAGAAGCCGGCGTTCGACATCTCGTCGGTGACGAGCGCGCCGGTGAGGTTGGAGACGAGCGGGATGGCCGGGGCCTGGTACGTGAGTCCTTCGGCGACCTCGCGGAAGGCGTCGAGCATGCCGTCCATGTGCGGCGAGTGGAACGCGTGGCTCACCGTGAGCCGCTTGGACTTGCGGTCGGCGAAGTGCGCGACGACCGCCAGGGCGGCATCCTCGTCGCCCGCGACGACGACCGACCGGGGGCCGTTGATCGCGGCGATGCTCACCCGGTCGGTGAGCAGCGGAAGGATCTCGTCCTCAGTCGCCTGGACGGCGATCATCACCCCGCCGGTGGGCAGGGCCTGCATCAGACGGCCGCGCGCGGCGACCAGCGTGCAGGCGTCCTGGAGAGAAAACACCCCGGCGACATGCGCGGCCGCGATCTCACCGATCGAATGACCGGAGAGGAAGTCCGGTCGTACACCGCACGCTTCGAGGAGCCGGAAGAGCGCCACCTCGACCGCGAACAGCGCGGGCTGCGTGTACGACGTCTCATCGAGAGCACCGCTCTCGGAAGAGAACAGCGCTTCCTTCAACGGCAGCTCGAAACCGGCGCACACCTCGTCCAGCGCCGACGCGAACACCGGATACGCCTCGTACAGTTCGGCACCCATTCCCGGCCGCTGACTCCCCTGCCCCGTAAACAGGAACGCCACGCGCTGCTCGGTCGCCGTGCCGGTCACCAGACCGTCCGCCGACTCGCCCTCGGCGAGGGCGGTGAGCGCCGTGGCGATGTCGGCCTCGGAGCGGCCGAGGAGTACGGCGCGGTGTTCCAGCGCGGCGCGGGTGACGGCGAGCGAGTGGCCGACGTCGAGAGGACGCTCGCCCGCGCCGCCGGGGCCGTGGGCGGTCAGCAGGCGGGCGGCCTGGGCGCGCAGCGCGGGCGCGGTCCGGCCGGACAGCGTCCACGGCAGTACGGCCGGCTCGGCGGCGGGCGGGGCGGCGGCCTCCGCCGCGGGCTCCTCGTCCGGTTCCGGGGCCTGTTCGATCACGGTGTGGGCGTTGGTGCCGCTGACGCCGAACGCGGAGACGGCGGCGCGGCGCGGCGCGCCCGTCTCGGGCCAGGGCATCGCCTCGGTGAGGAGTTCGACGTCGCCCGACGCCCAGTCGACGTCGGGGGTGGGCCGGTCGATGTGGAGGGACTTGGGCAGGATGCCGTGGCGCATGGCCATGACGGTCTTGATGATGCCCGCGACTCCGGCGGCGGCCTGGGTGTGGCCCAGGTTGGACTTGAGCGAGCCGAGGCGCAGCGGGCGGCCGGCCGGGCGGTCCTGGCCGTAGGTCGCGAGCAGCGCCTGGGCCTCGATGGGGTCGCCGAGGGTGGTGCCGGTGCCGTGCGCCTCGACGGCGTCGACCTCGGCGGCCGACAGCCGGGCGTTCTCCAGCGCCTGGCGGATGACGCGCTGCTGGGCGGGCCCGTTGGGGGCGGTGAGACCGTTGCTCGCGCCGTCCTGGTTGACGGCCGAGCCGCGCACGACCGCCAGGACCTGGTGGCCGTTCCTGCGCGCGTCGGAGAGCCGCTCGACCAGCAGGACGCCGACGCCCTCGGACCAGCCGGTGCCGTCGGCGGCCTCGGCGAAGGACTTGCAGCGGCCGTCGGCGGAGAGCCCGCGCTGACGGCTGAACTCGACGAAGACGTCGGGCGTGGGCATCACGCAGACGCCGCCGACCAGGGCGAGCGCGCACTCTCCCTGGCGCAGGGCCTGGGTGGCGAGGTGCAGGGCGACGAGGGAGGAGGAGCACGCCGTGTCGATCGTGGCGGCGGGGCCCTCAAGTCCGAAGACGTAGCTGATCCGGCCGGACAGGACGCTGGTGGCCCCGCCGGTCAGCAGGAGTCCTTCGAGCCCTTCGGGAACCTCCTTGAGGTCGGCTCCGTAGCCCATGGCCCCCGCGCCGACGTAGACGCCGGTACGGCTTCCCCGCAGCGAGGCGGGGTCGACGCCCGCCCGCTCGAAGACCTCCCACGAGGTCTCCAGGAGCTGGCGCTGCTGCGGGTCCATCGCGAGCGCCTCACGCGGCGAGATGCCGAAGAACCCGGGGTCGAACGCGGTCGCGCCGTCCAGGAATCCCCCGCCGGTGTTGTAGAACGTGCCTTTCCGGTCGGGATCCGGATCGGCCGACGATTCGATGTCCCAGCCCCGGTCGACGGGAAATCCGGTGATGGCGTCACCGCCCGATTCGACCAGTCGCCACAATTCCTCGGGAGAGCGCACCCCGCCCGGGAAACGGCAGCTCATCGCGACGATCGCGATCGGCTCCTGGGCGTCCGCCTCGACCTCCTGGAGGCGGCGGCGAGCCCGGCGCAGTTCAGTGGTCATCCACTTCAGGTTTTCGAGAAGCTTTTCTTCGTTCGCGCTGGCCACTGGAACGTCACCCCCTGGGGAAGTACGGAAACGGAATATGTGCGGGCACGGAGTCGCTCATCGATTCGGGCACGCGGGCGTGCGGGGCGGGCTTGTGGTCGTGCAGGTCAGGCACGCGGTCGTGCAGGCGGCCGTACGCGTGGCCGGACACGTTTCCAGGCACGTTTCCAGGCACGAGTTCAGGCGCACGGTGAGCATCTCGGCGGGACATGCGGCGAGACGCGCGGTCAGGCATGGGATCGACCATCGGATCGGTCATCAGGTCAGGATTTTCCGAATTCGTTGTTGATGATGTCGAAGAGGTCGTCGGCGGACGCCGACTCGATTTCCAGCTCTTCGTCCTCTCCGATGGCCGCTCGTTCCGCCTTGTTCCAGTTCTGGAGCAGTGCTTCGAGCCGTGCGGTGACTCGGGCCCGTTCCGTGGTGTCGTCCGGCACCGACGTGAGCAGGAATTCCAGCTTGTCGATCTCCGCGAGCGCCGGCAGCCGCTGTTCGGTCTCCTCGCCGAGGAGTTCGGCGCGGACATGGGCGGCCAGCGCGGCGGTCGTCGGGTAGTCGAAGACCAGGGTGGCCGGCAGCCGCAGTCCGGTGGCGGACTTGAGCCGGTTGCGCAGCTCGACGGCCGTGAGCGAGTCGAAGCCCAGCTCCTTGAAGGCGCGCCCCGCCTCGATCGTGGCGGCCTCCTCGTACCCGAGGACGACGGCGACCTCGGCCCGGACGAGGTCGAGCACCGCCCGTTCCGCCTCGGGACCGGTCAGTCCCCTCAGCTCCGCCTCGAATCCGGCCGTGTCCTCGGCGGCCGTTCGGCTCTCCTCCCGCTCGGCGGCGAGCACGCGGCGCGCCTCGGGAAGGTCGGCGATCAGCGGGCGCGGCCGGGCGGCGGTGAAGGCCGGGACGAACAGGTCCCAGTCGACGTCCGCGACCGTGAGGGCCGTCTCGTCGCCGTCCAGCGCCTGCTGGAGGGCGACGATCGAGGACCGCGGCGACATGACGGGCAGTCCGCGGCGGCGCAGTTGTTCGGCCGCCTCGTCGTCGGCGACGAGGCCGCCCTGCGCCCACGGGCCCCAGGCCACGGAGGTGGCGGTGAGTCCGCGCCCGCGCCGCTGGTGGGCCAGCGCGTCGAGGTGGGCGTTGGCGGCGGCGTACGCGCCCTGGCCCCCGCTGCCCCACACGCCGGCGATGGAGGAGAACAGGACGAAGGCGTCCAGCTCGGCGCCGGCGAGCAGTTCGTCCAGGTGTGCCGCGCCCAGCGTCTTGGCGGCGACGACATCGGCGACGTCCTCGGGCCGGGTCTCGGCGAGCGGTGCGAACTGGCCCGCGCCCGCCGTGTGGAAGACGGCGGTGAGGGGGCTCCCGCTCGCCTCCGTGTCGTCGGCGATCCGCGCGAGCAGCGCGGAGACGGCGTCCCGGTCGGTCACGTCGCAGGCGACGGCCGTGGCGCGGGCGCCGTGCGCGGATATCTCCGCGATCAGCGCCTCCGCGCCGGGTGCTCCCGGCCCCCGGCGTCCGGCGAGGACCACATGCTCCGCGCCGTGCTCGGCGAGCCAGCGGGCCACATGCGCGCCGAGCGCGCCCGTGCCGCCGGTGACGAGTACGGTGCCCCGGGGCCGCCAGGGGGCCCGGCCGGCCGCCTCCGTGCCGCCGCCGGTGGCCGTGGCCGCCGGGGCGTGCGCGATGCGCCGGACGAGGAGACCCGCCGAACGCACCGCGAGCTGGTCCTCGTCCCCGGCGCCCGCGAGGGCCGCGAGGGCACGTTCCACAGCCCGGTCGTCCAGGGCGGCGGGCAGGTCCACCAGCCCGCCCCAGCGCTCGGGGTGCTCCAGGGCGATGACCCGGCCGAGGCCCCAGATCTGGGCCTGCGCGGCGCTCCTGATCCGGTCGGACGAGCTGGTCGTCACGGCTCCGGAGGTGAGGCACCACAGCGGGGCCCCGGCCTCCGTGTCCCCGAGCGCCTGGACGAGCGCCCCGGTCAGCAGCAGTCCCGCGGGCACCGAGGGGTGGGCCGGATGCGGGTGCTCGGCGAGTGCGAGCAGGGACAGGACGCCGTCGGCGCTGTCGCCCGCGAGCGCCTCGGCGAGCCGCCCGGCCACCGCCGCGCGGTCCGCGTCGGCCTCGTCGAGCACCACTTCCCGTACGTCCGCGCCCCCGGCCGTGAGCGCCGCCGCGATCTCGGGAAGGCCGGCCGTACCGCTCTCCGTCCTCACGACGAGCCAGGTGCCCGACGGCCGCGCGACGACCGCGTCGGCGACCGGCTTCCAGGTGACCCGGTAGCGGCGGCCGTCCACCGCCGACCGCTCCCGGCGCTCCCGCCGCCAGGCGGACAGCGCGGGCATCAGCGCGCTGAGCGGCTGGTCCGCGTCGATGTCGAGAGTGCCGGTGAGCGCCGAGAGGTCGGCGTTGTCGACCGCCTCCCAGAACTGCGCGTCCACCGCGCCGAGACCGCTGTCACCGCTCTCGCCGGCGGCCGCGGCGACCGGGGTCTCCTCCTCCAGCCAGTAGCGCTTCCGCTGGAAGGCGTACGTCGGCAGATCCACGCGCCGGGCCCCGGTGCCGGAGAGGTACGCCTCCCAGTCGACGGCGGTGCCACGGGTGTGCAGATGCGCGAGCGCGGTGACCGCCGTCTCGGCCTCCGGGCGGCCTGCGCGGAGTACGGGGATGAAGGTCCCGGTCTCCGCGCACTCCTGGGCGAGGGCGGAGAGGATTCCGTCCGGGCCGAGTTCGACGTACGAGGTGACGCCTGCGGTCTCCAGGGCGCGGATGCCGTCGAGGAAGCGGACGGCTTCGCGGACGTGCCGGACCCAGAAGTCGGCGGACGACATCTCGTCGGTGACGAGCGCGCCGGTGAGGTTGGAGACCACCGGGATGCGGGGCGTCTCGGTCTCGTACGCGAGTCCCTCGGCGACCTGGCGGAAGGCGTCCAGCATGCCGTCCATGTGCGGCGAGTGGAACGCGTGGCTGACCGTGAGCCGCTTGGTCTTGCGGTCGGCGAAGTGGGCGACGACCGCGAGGGCGGCGTCCTCGTCGCCCGCGACGACGACCGACCGGGGGCCGTTGATCGCGGCGATGCTGACCCGGTCGGTGAGGTGAGGCAGTACCTCGTCCTCGGCGGCCTGGACGGCGATCATCACGCCGCCGGTCGGGAGGGCCTGCATGAGCCGTCCGCGCGCGGCGACCAGGGTGCAGGCGTCGGCCAGGGAGAAGATCCCGGCGACATGAGCGGCGGCGATCTCACCGATCGAGTGACCGGAGAGGAAGTCGGGACGGACACCCCAGGCTTCGAGGAGCCGGAACAGGGCGACCTCGATGGCGAAGAGGGCGGGCTGGGTGTAGGCGGTCTGGTCGAGAGCACCGCTCTCGGAGGAGAACAGCGCTTCCTTCAGCGGCGTGTCGAGGTGCGCGTCCAGGTGCGCGCAGACCGCGTCGAGCGCGTCCGCGAACACGGGATAGGTCGCGTACAGCTCGGCGCCCATACCGGTCCGCTGGCTGCCCTGGCCGGTGAAGAGGAAGGCGAGAGCGCCGTCGGTGGCCGTGCCCGTGACCAGGCCCGGGGCCTGTCCGCCGGAGGCCAGTGCCTCCAGCGCCGCCAGGAACCCGTCCCGCTCCGATGCGATCACCACCGCGCGGCGCTCCAGCGCCGCCCGCGACGTCGCCAGCGAGAAGGCCACATCCGCCGACTCCAGGGCCGGTCCGGACACCAGCCGCTCCCGCAGCCGCTCCGCCTGGCCGCCCAACGCCGCATCGCTCTTCGCCGACAGCACCCACGGCACCACACCCGCCGACACCGACCGACCCGAACCCGCAGACTCCGAAGCCTCCGAAAGCTCCGCAGCCTCCGAGGGCTCCGAGGGCTCCGAGGGCTCCGAGGGCTCCGAGGGCTCCGCAGCGGGCGGCGCCTGCTCCAGCACCGTATGCGCGTTCGTTCCGCTGAACCCGAACGACGACACACCCGCCCGACGCGGACGCCCCGTCTCCGGCCACTCCACCGCCTCGGTCAGCAGCGCGATATCGCCCGCCGACCAGTCCACATGCGGAGTCGGCTCATCGACATGCAGAGTCTGCGGAAGCACCCCGTGCTGCATCGCCAGCACCATCTTCATCACACCCGCGACACCCGCCGCGGCCTGCGTATGACCGATATTCGACTTGATCGAGCCGAGCCACAGCGGCTCGTCCTCCTCGCGCTCCCGGCCATAGGTGGCCAGCAGGGCCTGGGCCTCGATCGGATCGCCGAGCTTCGTTCCCGTGCCGTGCGCCTCCACCGCGTCGATCTCCCCAGCGGAGAGACCCGCGTTGGCGAGGGCCTGGCGGATGACCCGCTGCTGAGAGGGGCCGTTGGGCGCGGTGAGTCCGTTGCTCGCGCCGTCCTGGTTGATCGCCGAGCCCCGGACGATCGCCAGGACCGGGTGGCCCTTGGCCCGCGCGTCGGAGAGCCGCTCCACCAGGAGCATGCCGACGCCCTCACCCCAGCCCGTACCGTCCGCACCGGCGGCGAACGCCTTGATCCGGCCGTCCTCGGCCAGACCCCGCTGACGGCTGAAGTCGATGTACGCACCCGGCGACGACATCACCGTCACACCACCGGCGAGCGCCATCTCGCACTCACCGCTGCGCAGCGCCTGGACCGCCCAGTGCAGCGCCACCAGCGACGCCGAACACGCCGTGTCGACCGTGACCGCCGG
>NZ_JBIBWD010000027.1:0-37846 GCF_043080985.1 Streptomyces sp. NPDC014894 | reverse complement strand
TCCGCGTCCGCCGCCGACTCCTCCCCCGGAGCCTCCTCCACGATCACATGCGCGTTCGTCCCACTGAAACCGAACGACGACACCCCCGCACGACGGGGAGCACCGGTCGTCGGCCAGGGCACGGTCTCGCCGATCAGGGAGACGGCTCCGGCCTCCCAGTCGACGTGCGGGGTGGGCTCGTCCAGGTGGAGGGTCTTCGGCACGACGCCGTGGCGCATCGCCTGGACCATCTTGATGATGCCGGCGACTCCGGCGGCGGCCTGGGTGTGGCCGATGTTCGACTTGATCGAGCCCAGCAGCAGCGGCTGATCGGCGGGCCGGTCCTGGCCGTAGGTCGCGAGGACCGCCTGCGCCTCGATCGGGTCGCCGAGGGTCGTCCCCGTACCGTGCGCCTCCACGACGTCGACATCGGCCGCCGACAGCCGCGCGTTGGTGAGCGCCTGATGGATGACGCGCTGCTGGGAGGGGCCGTTGGGGGCGGTGAGTCCGTTGGACGCGCCGTCCTGGTTGATCGCCGAACCGCGCACCACCGCGAGGACCGGATGGCCGTTCCTGCGGGCGTCGGAGAGCCGCTCCACGAGGAGCATGCCCACTCCCTCGCCCCAGCCGGTGCCGTCGGCGGCGGCGGCGAAGGGCTTGCAGCGGCCGTCGGCGGCGAGGCCGCGCTGACGGCTGAACTCGGTGAAGGTGGCGGGGGTGGCCATCACGGTGACGCCGCCCGCGAGCGCGAGGGAGCACTCGCCGTTGCGCAGCGCCTGCACCGCGAGATGCAGGGTGACCAGGGAGGACGAGCAGGCCGTGTCGACGGTGACCGCCGGGCCCTCCAGACCGAAGGTGTAGGCCACCCGGCCGGAGGCGATGCTGCCGGAGCTGCCGGTGCCGAGGAAGCCCTCGACGCCCTCGGGCACGGAGTCGAGACGCGCGGTGTAGTCGTGGTACATCACCCCGGCGAAGACCGCTGTCCGGCTGCCGCGCACGGACGACGGATCGATGCCCGCCCGCTCGAACGCCTCCCACGAGGTCTCCAGCAGCAGCCGCTGCTGCGGATCCATGGCGAGGGCCTCACGCGGCGAGATCCCGAAGGGCGCGGGGTCGAAACGGGCCGCGTCGTAGAGGAACGCGCCCTCGCTGACATAGCTGGAGCCCGCGCTGTCGGGGTCGGCGTCGTACAGCGTCTCCATGTCCCAGCCACGGTCCACGGGGAAGCCGGAGACCGCGTCGTCGCCGTTCTCGACCAGCCGCCACAGATCCTCGGGGGTGCGGACGCCGCCGGGGTAGCGGCAGCTCATCGCGACGATGGCGATGGGCTCCTGGTCCTTCTCCTCCACCTCGCGCAACCGCCTGCGGGCCTGGCGCAGATCGGCGGTCGCCCGCTTGAGGTAGTCGCGAAGCTTGTCCTCGTTCACCATGTGCGTCGGCTCCATGCCAGAGAGGCGGTTGTACTGGTCGGTCGTCGTCGGGGCGGGCCCGGCTCTCCCGGGTGGGATCCCGTGGCCCCGTTTTCGGGGTGATGACGGTGAAGCTCATCCGGCCGTCGCCGGCCGAGTGGGAGACAGGGCCGCCGCCGGTCTCCCCGGTGGTCTCCTCGGCGGCCCGGGCCTCGCCTCGGGGGACGGCCCGGCGGGCGTCCCCCGAGGTCCCGCCCGGAGGCCGGGACCCGGGCGTCTCCTCAGCGTCGCTCGGCAGCCCGCTCAGGAACCGCCGAGTTCGTCGTCGAGCAGATCGAACAGCTCGTCGTCGGTGGCCGATTCGAGATCGTCGTCATCGCCGTCCCCCTCCCCGGCCGCGCCGTTCGTCTCCTGTGCCTCGTGCCATTTGGCCATGAGGGCCTGAAGGCGCATGGTGATCCGCGAGCGGATCACGCTGTCCGCGCCCGCGTCCGCCAAGGCGGCCTCCAGGCGGTCCAGTTCGCCGAAGACGGACGGCCCGTCGTCGCCGAGCGGCAGCCCGGAGCGCAGATGTCCGCTGAGCGCCTCGGGAGTCGGATAGTCGAAGATCAGCGTGGCCGGCAGCCGCAGCCCGGTGGCCGCGCCCAGCCGGTTCCGCAGCTCGATCGCCGTCAGCGAGTCGAAGCCCAGCTCCTTGAACGCGCTGCCCGGCTGGACGGCGGCCGTCCCGCTGTGTCCCAGCACCTGGGCGACCTGGGCGCAGACCAGGTCCAGAAGGGCCCGGTCCCGCTCGGCGGCGGGCAGCCTGGCGAGCTTGGCGGCCAGGGAGTCCGGCGCGTCCGCCGCCGTAGCGCCCGCGCGGCGCCGTACCGGGGTACGGAGCAGCCCGCGCAGCAACGGCGGCACGGGGTCGCCCACTTGGGCGCGCAGGGCGGCGAGGTCGAGCCGGGCGGGCACGAGCACGCTCGCCGCCGGCTCGCCGCCGCCGGACTCCGCGTCCGGCAGCGCCGCGTCGAAGAGCGCGAGCCCCTCGGCGGCGGTGAGCGCGTTCATGCTGCCCCGGCTCAGCCGCTCCCGGTCGTGGTCGCCGAGCGAGGCGGCCATGCCTGCCTCGTCGTCCCACAGGCCCCAGGCCAGGGAGACCGCCGGCAGGCCCTGGGCCCCGCGGTGCCGGGCGAGGGCGTCGAGGAAGGCGTTGCCGGCCGCGTAGTTGGCCTGGCCCGCGTTGCCGAAGACCCCGGCGGCCGAGGAGAACAGCACGAACGCCGACAGGTCCATGTCCCGCGTCAGCTCGTGCAGATGCCACGCCGCGTCGATCTTCGGCCGGAGCACCCGGTCCATCCGCTCGGCGGTCAGCGCTTCGACGGTGCCGTCGTCGAGCACCCCGGCGGCGTGCACGACGGCCGTCAGCGGGCGGTCGCCGGGTATCGCGGCCAGCAGCGCGGCCAGCGCCTCCCGGTCGGCCGCGTCACACGCCGCCCACGTCACCTCCGCACCCAGCGCGGTCAACTCGGACGCCAGCTCCGCAGCACCCCCGGCCGCCCCACCCCGCCGACTCGTGAGCAACAACCGCCGCACACCGTGCTCCACCACCAGATGCCGGGCGAACAGCCCGCCGAGGGTGCCGCCCGCGCCGGTGATGAGGACGGTGCCCGCCGGGTCCGGGGCGAAGCCCGAAGCGGTCCCGGCAGAGGAGAGAGTGTCGGCCCGGGCCAGACGCGCGGCGCGCACCTGCCCGCCGCGTATCGCGAGCTGGGTCTCGTCGCTGTCGAGCGCCGCGGGCAGCGCCCGGTACGAGGCGTCCTCGCCGTCGACGTCGACCAGCACCAGCCGGTCGGGGTGCTCGGCCTGCGCGGAGCGCACCAGCCCCCACACGGCCGCGTGCGTCAGATCCTCGATGTCCTCGTCGGCGTCGGCCGCGACGGCCCTCTGGGTCACGATCGCCAGCCGGGAGGCGGCGAAGCGCTCGTCGGCCAGCCAGGACTGGACCAGCCGCAGGGCGTCCGCCGAGGCGGCGCGCGCGGCCGGGGGGAGCCCGCCGGACGGCCCGAGCTGGGGCGCCATGGAGACGAGGACCGTCTCCGGGGCCGGCTCACCGAGCGCCTCGGCCCGGTCGGCCGCGTCGCCGAGAGCCGACAGGTCCGGATAGTGGCCGCCGCTGTCGTCGAGGTCCGCGCCGAAGGCCGCGTCCCGCGCCAGGACGCCGGTGCGCTCCAGCGCGGCGGCCGACTTCAGCGGGTCGCCGCCCAGCAGCGCCCACCGTCCGCCGGCCGGCGGCTCGGTCTCCGGCAGCGGCAGTACGGGCCAGTCGACCCGGAACATCGCTTCCCGGGCGGGGTCGCCGCCGCCGAGCGCTCCGGGGGCGAGGGGGCGCAGAACGAGCGAGTCGACGGTGAGGACCGGCGCGCCGGCCTCGTCCTCGATGCTCAGCGCGACGGCGTCCGTACCGGCGGGAGACATCCGTACGCGCAGCGCGGACGCCCCCACGGCGTGCAGCCGCACACCGTCCCAGGAGAACGGCAGCCTGGCGCCGTCCGAACCGCCGGGGAAGAACTCCCCGAGGCCCACCGCGTGCAGCGCCGCGTCGAGCAGCGCCGGGTGCAGCCCGTACAGAGCGCCTTCCGCCACCCGGTCGTCGGCGAGGGCGATCTCGGCGTACACCTCGTCGCCGCGCCGCCAGGCGAGCCGCAGATTGCGGAACGCGGGCCCGTAGCCGAGCCCGATCGCGTCGAAGGACGGGTAGAGACCGTCGACGTCGACCGGTTCCGCTCCGGCGGGCGGCCACTCGGCCTGCGGCTCCGGCGGCGCGGCCGGGCCCGCGACGGCGAGCACTCCGCCCGCGTGCCGGGTCCACGGCTCCTCGAACGCGGCCTCCTCGGGGCGCGAGTAGACGTCGAAGCTCCGCCGTTCCGAGGCGTCGGCCCCGGCGACGGCGATCCGGAGCTGCACTCCGCCCACCGCGGGCAGCACCAGCGGCGCCCGCAGCGTCAGATCCTCCAGGAGGTCGCAGCCCGCGTGGTCCCCGGCGCGCACGGCCAGCTCCACGAGCGCGGCCCCGGGGAGCAGCACGGTCCCCGCGACGGTGTGGTCGGCGAGCCAGGGGTGCGTCCGGAGCGAGAGCCTGCCGGTGAAGAGGAAGCCGTCCGAGTCCGGCAGCTCGACCGCCGCGCCCAGCAGCGGATGCCCGGCCGCGCCGATCCCGGCCGACGCCACATCCCCGCTCAGCGCGTGCGCCGGGGCCTCCAGCCAGTAGCGCTGCCGCTGGAAGGCGTACGTCGGCAGCTCCACGCGCCGCGCGCCGGTCCCGCTGTAGTACGCCTTCCAGTCGACCGGGACGCCCCGCAGATGGGCCACGGCGACGGCGGTGGTGACGGTGTCGGGCTCGGGGCGCTCATGGCGCAGTACGGGTACGAAGACCGCGCGGTCGTCGTCGCCGACGCACTCCTGGGCGAGGGCGGAGAGGACACCGCCGGGGCCCAGTTCCAGACAGGTCGTGACGCCCGAGGACTCCAGGGCGCGGATGCCGTCCAGGAAGCGGACGGCTTCGCGGACGTGGCGGACCCAGAAGTCGGGCGACGACATCTCGTCGGTGACGAGCGCGCCGGTCAGGTTGGAGACGACCGGGATGGACGGGGCCTGGTACGAGAGCCCCTCGGCGACCTCGCGGAACGCGTCGAGCATGCCGTCCATGTGGGGCGAGTGGAACGCGTGGCTGACGGTGAGGCGCTTGGTCTTGCGGTCGGCGAAGTGGGCGGTGACCGCGAGGGCGGCGTCCTCGTCGCCCGCGATGACCACCGACTGCGGGCCGTTGATCGCGGCGATGCTGACCCGGTCGGTGAGCAGCGGAAGGACTTCCTCCTCGGCGGCCTGTACGGCGACCATCACGCCACCGGTCGGGAGGGCCTGCATGAGCCGTCCGCGCGCGGCGACCAGCGTGCACGCGTCGGCCAGGGAGAACACCCCGGCGACATGGGCGGCGGCGATCTCACCGATCGAATGACCGGAGAGGAAGTCGGGCCGAACGCCCCACGCTTCGAACAGCCGGAAGAGGGCGACCTCTATCGCGAACAGCGCGGGCTGGGTGTAGGCGGTCTCGTCGAGAGCACCGCTCTCGGACGAGAGCAGCGCTTCCTTCAACGGCAGATCGAAACCGGCGCACACCTCGTCCAGGGCGGCCGCGAACACCGGATACGCCTCGTACAGCTCGGCGCCCATCCCTGCCCGCTGACTCCCCTGTCCGGTGAACAGGAACGCCAGCTTCCCGCCGGACGGCGAGCCCTCGGTGAGTCGAGCCGTCGAGGAGCCCTCGGCGAGGGCCGCGAGGCCGGCGAGGAAGTCCTCGCGGTCGTCGGCGACGACGGCGGCCCGGCGGTCCAGTGCCGTTCGGCTCGTGGCCAGGGCGTAGCCGAGGTCGGCGAGGTCCAGGCCGGGGTGGTCGATCGCGTACGCCCTCAGCCGTGCGGCCTGCTCGCGCAGCGCCTCGGCGGTCTTGCCGGAGAGCAGCCACGGCACACTGCCCGGGGCCCGCCGGGGCCTCGGCCGCGTTTCGGGCGTCGGCTCGGGCTGTGGAGCCTGTTCGATGATGGTGTGCGCGTTGGTGCCGCTGAAGCCGAAGGACGATACGGCGGCCCGGCGCGGACGGCCCGTATCCGGCCACTCCACCGCCTCCGTCACCAGCGAGACCGCACCAGCCGACCAGTCGACATGCGGAGTCGGCTCATCCACATGCAGCGTCCTCGGCACCACCCCGTGCCGCATCGCCTCCACCATCTTGATCACACCCGCCACACCGGCAGCCGCCTGCGTATGACCGAAGTTCGACTTCACCGAACCCAACAACAACGGCCGACCCGCCGACCGCTCCCGACCGTACGTCGCCAACAACGCCTGCGCCTCGATCGGATCACCCAACGACGTACCCGTACCGTGCGCCTCCACCACATCGACCTCACCGGCCGACACACCCGCGTTCGCCAGCGCCTGACGAATCACCCGCTGCTGCGACGGACCGTTCGGAGCCGTCAGACCATTACTCGCACCATCCTGATTCACCGCCGAACCACGCACCACCGCCAAGACCGGATGCCCCTTCGCCCGCGCGTCCGACAACCGCTCCACCAGCAGGACGCCCGCGCCCTCGGCCCAGCCGGTGCCGTCGGCGTCGGCCGAGAACGCCTTGCACCGGCCGTCCGCGGCGAGGCCGCGCTGGCGGCTGAACTCCACGAAGGGGGCCGGGGTCGCCATCACGGTGACCCCGCCCGCGAGCGCCATGTCGCACTCGCCCCCGCGCAGCGCCTGCACCGCGAGGTGCAGGGCGACCAGGGAGGACGAGCAGGCGGTGTCGACGGTGACCGCCGGACCCTCCAGACCGAAGGCGTACGACAGCCGGCCGGAGATCACGCTGGCCGCGTTGCCCGTGCCGAGGAAGCCTTCGACGCCTTCGGGGAGCGCCGTGAGCCGGGAGGCGTAGTCGTGGTACATGACTCCGGCGAAGACCCCGGTCCGGCTGCCGCGCAGGGTCGACGGGTCGATCCCGGCGCGCTCGAACGCCTCCCAGGAGGTCTCCAGGAGCAGCCGCTGCTGCGGGTCCATGGCGACGGCCTCGCGCGGCGAGATCCCGAAGAACGCGGGGTCGAACCGGTCCGCGTCGCGGACGAAGCCGCCCGCGCGGGCGTAGCTGGTGCCCTGCTGGTCGGGGTCGGCGTCGAAGAGCGCCGCGATGTCCCAGCCCCGGTCTTCGGGGAAGTCCGAGATGGCGTCCCCGCCGTCCTGGACGAACCGCCAGAGGTCCTCGGGGCTCTCCACGCCGCCGGGGTAGCGGCAGCCCAGACCGACGATCGCGATCGGCTCGTCGTCCCGCGCGGCGACGGCGACCGCCGGGGCTCCGGCGCCGGGCAGTTCGCCGATCAGTTCGGCCCGCAGATGGTCGGCGAGGACCGCCGAGGTCGGATAGTCGAAGACCAGGGTGGCGGGCAGCCGCAGTCCGACGGCCGCGCTCAGCCGGTTGCGCAGTTCGACGGCGCTCAGCGAGTCGAAGCCCAGCTCACGGAAGGAGCGGTCCGTCTCGACCGCCTCAGGACCGGCGAACCCGAGGACGGTGGCGGCCTCGGTGCGGACCAGATTCAGTACGTAAGCGCCCTGCTCGGCGGCCGTCAGCCCGGCGATCTCCTCCGCCGGCGTCCCGGCCGGGGCGCTGCGGGCGGTGCGGCGGGCGGGGGTGCGGACGAGTCCGCGCAGCAGCGGCGGGATCAGCCCGCCGCCGGACGCCTGGGCCCGCAGCCCGGCCAGGTCCAGCTTCACCGGCACGAACAGCGCCCGCTCCGAGGCCGACGCGGCATCGAACAGCGCCACACCCTCCCCGGACGACAGCGCCGACACCCCGCCCCGGCCCATACGCTCCCGGTCCGCCTCCGCCAGCTCCCCCGTCATCGCCGACGACTCCGCCCACAACCCCCAGGCCAAAGACGTCGCAGCCAGCCCCCGGGCCCGGCGCTGCTGCGCCAGAGCGTCCAGGAACACATTCGCCGCCGCGTAATTCGCCTGACCCGCACCGCCGAACACACCGGCGGCCGACGAGAACAGCACGAACGCCGACAGATCCATGTCCCGCGTCAGCTCATGCAGATTCCACGCCGCGTCCACCTTCGGACGCAGCACGGCCGACAGGCGTTCCGAGGTCAGCGACCCGATCACACCGTCGTCCAGCACACCCGCCGTATGCACCACAGCCGCGATCCGACGCCCGGACAGCACCCCGGCGAGCGCCTCACGATCAGCGACGTCACACGCCGCCCACTCCACACTCGCACCCAGCGCGGCCAGCTCCGCCGACAGCTCCACGGCCCCCTCAGCGGCCCCGCCACGACGACTCACCAACAACAGACGGCGAACACCCCGCTCCACCACCAGATGCCGGGCGAACAGACCGCCCAACGTCCCACTCGCACCCGTCACCAACACCACACCGTCAGAGCCGAAGACACCACCGGCCTCAGGGACAGACGCACGCACCAGCCTCGGAGCCAGCAGCGCCCCGGCCCGAACCGCGACCTCCGGCTCACCCGAACCGAGCACCGACGACAGAGCCTCGGCGTCCGAGCCGTCCACATCCACCAGGCCGAAGCGGCCCGGGTGCTCGGTGCCGGCCGTACGGACCAGGCCCCGGAGCGCCGCGCCCGCGAGATCGCGGACGGGCTCGTCCGGTGCGACCGACAGGGCGTTCCGGGTGACGAAGACCAGCCGGGAGTCGGCGAACCGCTCCTCGGCCAGCCATTCCTGGACGAGGGCGAGCGCGCCGGCCGTACGGGCGTGCACCGCTTCCGGCACCTTCGCCGCGCCGCCACGGGCGGTGTCGGCGGTGATGAAGACCAGCCCGGGCGTGGGGGCGGGGTCGGCCGCCAGCGCGGCGAGGTCCGGGTGAACCGGGCCTTCGAGCCCGGCCACGGCCTCGCCCACCACGGCGTGGCCGACGTGCGCCGAAGCGGCCGTACGGTCCGCCGGCAGCGCGGTCCATTCGACCCCGTACAGGTCATCGCGACGGTCACCGCGCGCCGCGCCGATCCGCTCCGCCGAGACGGCGCGCAGCACCAGCGATTCGACGGAGGCGATCGGGTCGCCCGCCGGATCGGCGAGGTCCAGCGAGACCGCGTCCGGTCCGGCGGCGGCCAGCCGGACACGGGCGGCCGAGGCTCCGGCCGCGTACAGCCGCACCCCGGTCCAGGCGAACGGCAGCCGCGCGCCGCCGGCCGGCTCGTCAGCGTCGTCGGCCGGCGTCACACCGCCCAGCGCCAGGGTGTGCAGCGCCGAGTCGAAGAGCGCGGGATGCAGTCCGTATCCGGCCGCGTCGGGCTGGGCGTCCGCGGGCAGGGCGAGTTCGGCGAAGAGTTCGCCGTCACGCCGCCAGGCGGCCCGCAGGCCCCGGAACAGGGGGCCGTAGCCGAGGCCGGAGGCCTCAAGGGTGTCGTAGGCGGTGTCGACCGGTACGGCGGCCGCCCCGGCGGGGGGCCATACGGAGAGGTCGGCGGAGTCCGCCGCCCGTACGTCGTCCGACAGCAGGCCGTCGGCGTGGCGCAGCCAGGGCTCGTCGTCCGTGTCGGGGCGGGAGTGGACGGCCACGGTCCGGCGGCCCGCGCCGTCGGGGGCCCCGACGACGAGCTGAAGACGGATCGCGCCGCGCTCGGGCAGGACCAGCGGGGCCTGGAGGGTCAGCTCCTCCAGGGCGGGGCAGCCGACGCGCTCGCCCGCGTGCAGGGCCAGCTCCACGAGCGCCGTGCCCGGGAGCAGTACGGAGCCCATGACGGCGTGGTCCGCCAGCCAGGGGTGCGTCCGCAGCGAGAGCCGGCCGGTGAAGACAGAACCGTCGGCGTCCGCGAGCGCCACCTCGGCGCCCAGCAGCGGATGGCCGGCCGGGGCCAGCCCGAGGGCGGCGGTGTCACCGGGCAGCGCCAGACCGGGGCGCGGCCAGTAGCGCTCACGCTGGAAGGCGTACGTCGGCAGCTCCACGCGCCGCGCGCCGGTCCCGGCGAAGTACGCCTCCCAGTCCACGGCCACGCCGCGCGCATACGCCTCCGCGAGCGCGGCGGCCGCCGTCTCCGTACCGGGGCGGTCGGCACGCAGCAGCGGTGCGAAGGCAGCGCCCTCGACGCACTCCTGGGCGAGGGCGGAGAGGACGCCGTCCGGGCCGAGTTCGAGATACGTGGTGACCCCGGCGGTCTCCAGGGCGCGTATGCCGTCCAGGAAGCGGACGGCCTCACGGACATGGCGGACCCAGAAGCCGGGCGACGACATCTCGTCGGTGACGAGCCCGCCGGTGAGGTTGGAGACGACCGGGATGGTCGGGGCCTGGTACGTGAGCCCCTCGGCGACCTGGCGGAAGGCGTCGAGCATGCCGTCCATGTGGGGCGAGTGGAACGCATGGCTGACCGTGAGCCGCTTGGACTTGCGGTCGGCGAAGTGGCCGAGCACCGCGAGGGCCGCGTCCTCGTCGCCCGCGATGACGACCGACTGGGGGCCGTTGATCGCGGCGATGCTCACCCGGTCGGTGAGGTGAGGCAGCACCTCGTCCTCAGAAGCCTGGACGGCGACCATCACGCCACCGGTCGGCAGAGCCTGCATCAGACGGCCACGAGCGGCGACCAGCGTGCAGGCGTCCTGGAGAGAAAACACCCCTGCGACATGCGCGGCCGCGATCTCACCGATCGAATGACCCGACACGAAGTCCGGGCGTACACCCCACGCTTCGAGGAGCCGGAAGAGGGCGACCTCGATGGCGAAGAGGGCGGGCTGGGTATAGGCGGTCTCGTCGAGAGCACCGCTCTCGGACGAGAACAGCGCTTCCTTCAACGGAAGATCGAAGCCCGCGCACACCTCGTCCAAGGCGGAGGCGAACACCGGATACGCCTCGTACAGCTCAGCCCCCATCCCCGGCCGCTGACTCCCCTGCCCCGTGAACAGGAACGCCGTACGACCGCCCTTGGCGACCCTGCCCCGGACGACGCCGGGGGCCGTGCCCCCGGCGGCCAGTGCGGCCAGTGCGGTGTCGACGGCGGCGCGGTCGGCGGCGAGCAGGACGGCTCGGTGGTCGAAGGCGGCGCGGTCGGTGGCCAGGGAGTGGGCCAGGTCCGTGACGGTGGCTGCGGGGTGGGCCGTCAGATGGGTCCGCAGGGCCTCGGCCTGGGCGGACAGCGCGTCCTCGCCACGGGCGGAGAGGCACAGCGGCACCAGGCGCGGCGAGACGGCGGCGGCGTCGGCGGGCGCGTCGATCTCGGCGGCGTGCTCCGCGTCGGGCCCGGCGACAGGCTCGGCGGCGGCAGGGGCTTCGGGGGCCTCGGGGGCTTGTTCGAGGATGGTGTGCGCGTTGGTGCCGCTGATGCCGAACGAGGAGACGCCTGCCCGGCGCGGACGGCCCGTCTCGGGCCAGGGCATGGACTCGGTGAGCAGCGACACCGCGCCCTCGGTCCAGTCGACGTGCGGCGAGGGCCGCTCGGCGTGCAGGGTGCGCGGCAGCACGCCGTGGCGGATGGCGAGGACCATCTTGATGATGCCCGCGACGCCGGCCGCCGCCTGGGTGTGCCCCAGGTTCGACTTGATGGAGCCCAGCCACAGCGGCCGCTCCTCGGGCCGGTCCTGGCCGTAGGCGGCCAGCAGGGCCTGGGCCTCGATCGGGTCGCCCAGGCTGGTGCCCGTGCCGTGCGCCTCCACGGCGTCGATCTCGGCGGGCGCGAGGCCCGCGCCGCTCAGGGCGGCGTGGATGACGCGCTGCTGGGACGGACCGTTGGGGGCGGTGAGACCGTTGCTCGCGCCGTCCTGGTTGACCGCCGAGCCGCGCACGATCGCGAGGACCGGGTGGCCCTTGGCACGTGCGTCGGAGAGCCGCTCCACGAGCAGCATGCCGACGCCCTCGCCCCAGCCGGTGCCGTCGGCGTCCGCCGAGAACGCCCGGCAGCGGCCGTCGGCGGAGAGCCCGCGCTGACGGCTGAAGCCGACGAAGGTGCCCGGGGTGGCCATGACGGTGACGCCGCCCGCGAGCGCCATGTCGCACTCGCCGGTGCGCAGCGCCTGGACCGCCATGTGCAGGGCGACGAGGGAGGAGGAGCAGGCGGTGTCGATGGTGACCGCAGGTCCCTCCAGGCCGAAGGTGTAGGAGACCCGGCCGGACGCGATGCTGCCGGTGCTGCCGGAGCCCAGTGAGCCGTCCGCGCCGTCGGCCGAGCCCTCCAGCAGGGCCGCGTAGTCGTGGTACATCACCCCGGCGAACACGCCGGTCCTGCTGCCCCGGACGGTCGCGGGGTCGATCCCGGCCCGTTCGAACGCCTCCCAGGAGGTCTCCAGGAGCAGCCGCTGCTGCGGGTCGGTGCCGACGGCGTCACGCGGGCTGATCCCGAAGAACGCGGGGTCGAAGGCGGCGGCGTCGTGGAGGAAGCCGCCCTCGCGGGTGTAGGAGGTGCCCGGGTGGTCCGGGTCGGGGTCGTACAGCGCCTCGATGTCCCAGCCCCGGTCGTCGGGGAAGCCGGTGATCGCGTCGCCGCCGCTCTCCAGGAGCCGCCAGAGTTCCTCGGGGCTGGTGACACCACCCGGGTAGCGGCAGCTCATCGCGACGATGGCGATCGGGTCGTCGTCCACGGCGGCGGGCGCCGCCGGGCCGGCGGAGGGACGGGTGGGCGCGGAGCCGAGTGCGGCGGCCAGATGGCGGGCGAGGACGAGCGAGGTCGGATGGTCGAAGATCAGGGTGGCGGGCAGCCTGACGCCGACGGCGGCGCTGAGCCGGTTACGCAGTTCGACCGCCGTGAGGGAGTCGAAGCCCAGCTCGCTGAAGGCGTGTTCGGGTTCGACGGCGTCCGGGGAGCCGTGTCCGAGCACATCGGCGACATGGCCTCGGACGAGGTCGAGCAGGAGCCGCTCCTGCCCGGGGGCGTCGAGCCCGAGGAGCCGCCCCGCCAGGGTGGACCGATCCGACGGGCCGTGGCCCGAGGCGGCGCGGCGGGCGGGGGCGCGGACCAGTCCGCGCAGCAGCGGGGCGATGTCGCCGCCGGCCGCGGGGAGGGTCAGCCGCATGGGGACGAGCAGGCTGTGGGCGGCCTCGGCGTCCACGCCCGCGCCCACGCCCGCGCCCACGCCCACGCCCACGGTCGTACCCGTACCCGTACCCGTACCCGTACCCGTACCCGTACCCGTATCCGTACCCGTATCCGTGGTCGTGGTCGTGGTCGTGGCGAGGGCTTCGGCGAGGTCCAGCAGCGCGAGGCCCTCCGTGGCGGAGAGACCTTGGACGCCGCCGCGCCTCATCCGGTCGAGATCGGCGTCGGCGAGCGCGCCCGCCATGCCGTCGGCGTCGGCCCACAGGCCCCAGGCCAGCGACTGGCTTGGGAGCCCCATGGCCCGCCGGTGCTGGGCGAGGGCGTCCAGGAAGGCGTTGGCCGCCGCGTAGTTGCCCTGGCCCGGCGCGCCGAAGACTCCGGCGGCCGAGGAGAAGAGCACGAAGGCGGAGAGTTCGAGGCCCTGGGTCAGTTCGTGGAGGTGGAGCGCCGCGTCGGCCTTGGGGCGTAGCACGGCGGAGAGGCGTTCGGGGGTGAGGGATTCGAGGACGCCGTCGTCGAGGACTCCGGCGGTGTGCACGACGGCGGTCAGCGGGTGCTCGGCGGGAATCGCCGCCAGCACGGCCGCCAGCGCGTCCCGGTCGGCCGCGTCACACGCAGCCCAGGTCACCCGGGCCCCCGACTCGCCCAGCTCACGGGCCAGTTCGGCCGCGCCCGGAGCCCGCTCGCCACGACGGCTCAGCAGCAGTACGTTCCGCACCCCGCGCTCAGCGACCAGATGACGCGCCACCAGCCCGCCCAGCGTCCCGCTCGCACCCGTGACCAGCACCGTGCCGTCCACGCCGTACGCCGTCGGCGTCTCGGCCGGAGTACGCGCGGGGACTCTGGCGAGCCGGGGTACGTGGGCGTTCCCGTCGCGCAGGGCGACGCGCGGCTCGTCGGAGGCGAGGACGGCGGCGAGTACGGAGGCCGGGGGCAGCGCCGCCCCGTCAGTGCCGAAGCCCCTGTCGGTGCCGGGACCGCGGTTGTCCTCGGCGTCGAGCAGGATGAAGCGGCCCGGGTGCTCGGACTGCGCGGAGCCGACCAGGCCCCAGACGGCCGCCTGCACCGGGTCCGGCCGGCGGTCCCCGGCGGCGACCGCGCCCCGGGTCAGCAGGACCAGCCGCGTCTCGGCGAGCCGCTCGTCCGCGAGCCAGCCCCGCAGCAGTTCGAGGGTGCGATGAGCGGCCTCGTGCACCGCCTCGGGGGTGAGCGCGGGGGTGTGGGGCTGCCGTACGAACACCGCGTCCGGCGCCGGACCGCCGCCCGCGTCGAGAGCCGCGAGCAGCGCGGGCAGGTCGGTGTGGCGGGCGGGACGGGCGGGGTCCGCGCCGGAGGCTCCGTGGTCGAACGCTCCGCCGAGAACGGCCCAGCGCCGCTCTCCCTCGTGGTCGGCGGCGGGCAGCGGAAGCGGTGTCCAGTCCACCCGGAACAGCGCGTCGTGGTGCCCGCTCCGGCCTCCGCCCCGGAGCTGCTCGGCGGAGACCGCGCGCAGGGCGAGCGACTCGATGTCGGCGACGGGCCGCCCCTCGCCGTCGGCCAGCGCGAGGGACACCGCGTCCGGACCGGCCTTCGCCAGGCGTACGCGCAGCACCGAAGCGCCGACCGCGTGCAGGGACACCCCGTTCCAGGAGAACGGCAGCCGGCCCCGGCCGGTGTCCTCGATCAGTCCGGCGAGTCCGACGGTGTGCAGCGCGGCGTCGAGCAGAGCGGGGTGGAGGCCGAACCTGGCCGCCTCGGCGCGCTGTTCGCCGGTCAGCTCGATCTCGGCGTACGCCGTGGCGTCGTCGCCGCCGCGCCAGGCGGCCCGTACACCCCGGAAGGCGGGGCCGTACCGCAGTCCGGCCTCGGCGAGACCCGTGTAGAGGTCCTCGACGGGGAGCGGCACGGCGTCGGCGGGGGGCCAGATCTCGGGCGCGGCACTCGGCCGGGGCGCGCCGGAGGTGAGGATTCCGTCGGCGTGACGCGTCCACGGCTCATCGGATTCGACGGTCTGCTCGCCGTCGGCGGCGGGCTCGGGCCTGGAGTGCACGGAGAGAGAGCGTCGCCCGGTCTCGTCCGGCGCGCCGGCCCACAGCTGGAGCTGTACGCCGCCGTGCTCGGGGAGTACGAGGGGCGCGTGGAGGGTCAGCTCTTCGAGCAGGTCGCAGCCGATCTGGTCGCCCGCGCGGATCGCCAGCTCCACGAAGGCCGTACCGGGCAGCACGGCCGAGCCCATGACGGCGTGGTCGGCGAGCCAGGGGTGGGTGTCGAGCGCGAGGCGGCCGGTGCAGAGCAGACCGTCGGCGCCGGCGAGCACGACGGCCGCGCCGAGGAGGGGGTGGTCGAAGGAGCCGAGTCCGGCGGCCGACACGTCTCCGGCGAGGCGGCCCGCGTCGAGCCAGTAGTGCGCGCGCTGGAAGGCGTAGGTGGGGAGTTCCGCGCGCCGGACGCCGGTCCCGGCGTAGTACGCGTCCCAGTCGACCGGGACTCCGCGCGTGTGGAGCCGGGCGAGCGCGCCCGTCAGGGTCGCGGTCTCGGAACGGTCCTTGCGGAGTACGGGCATGAACGCGGCGGTGTCGCCGACAGGGCAGTCCTGTGCCATGGCGGTGAGCACGGCGTCCGGGCCCAGCTCCACGAAGTGCACGACATTGCGCTCGGCGAGAGCCCGCACACCGTCGAGGAAGCGGACGGCCTCGCGGACGTGCCGTACCCAGAAATCGGGCGACGACATCTCGTCGGTGACGAGCGCGCCGGTGAGGTTCGAGACGACCGGGATGGACGGGGCCTGGTACGTGAGCCCCTCGGCGACCTGGCGGAAGGCGTCGAGCATGCCGTCCATGTGCGGCGAGTGGAAGGCGTGGCTGACCGTGAGCCGCTTGGTCTTGCGGTCGGCGAAGCGGGCGACGACCGCGAGGGCCGCGTCCTCGTCGCCCGCGATGACGACCGACTGCGGGCCGTTGACCGCTGCGATGCTCACCCGGTCGGTGAGGTGAGGCAGCACCTCGTCCTCCGACGCCTGGACGGCGATCATCACGCCACCGGTCGGCAGCGCCTGCATCAGACGGCCACGAGCGGCCACCAGCGTGCACGCGTCCTGGAGAGAAAACACCCCTGCGACATGCGCGGCCGCGATCTCACCGATCGAATGACCCGACACGAAGTCCGGCCGGACACCCCACGCCTCGAACAGCCGGAAGAGGGCGACCTCGATCGCGAACAGCGCGGGCTGCGTGTACGACGTCTCATCGAGAGCACCACTCTCGGACGAGAACAGCGCTCCCTTCAACGGCAGCTCGAAACCGGCGCACACCTCGTCCAGCGCAGCCGCGAACACCGGATACGCCTCATACAGCTCAGCCCCCATCCCCAGCCGCTGGCTCCCCTGCCCCGTGAACAGGAACGCCAGCTTCCCGGCGACCGGGCGGCCCTGGGTGATGCCCGGCTGGGTGCTGCCCGGCGCGGTCGCGTCGGGGTCGAGGTCCGCGAGGGTCTCCAGGGCGTGACGGAGTCCGGGCCCGTCGGCGGCGGTGAGGACGGCGCGGTGTTCGAAGTCGGTGCGCGCGGTGGCGAGGGAGTGGGCGATGTCTCCGACGGTGGCGGTGGCGGCGTGCGGGTGCGCGATGAGGTGCGCGTGGAGCTTGCGCGCCTGGTCGCGCAGCGCGGCCGGGGTCTTGGCGGAGAGATTCCAGAGCGGCGGTACGGGCGGTGCGGGAATCGGGGCGGTGTCGGCGTCGGCGTCGGGCTCTGCGGCGTCCGGGGCCTGTTCGAGGATGGTGTGGGCGTTGGTGCCACTGATGCCGAAGGAGGAGACGCCCGCGCGGCGCGGACGGCCGGTCTCCGGCCACTCCACCGCCTCCGTCAGCAGCGAGACCGCGCCCTCGGACCAGTCCACGTTCGGAGTGGGCTCGTCCACGTGCAGGGTCCGCGGGAGCACTCCGTGGCGCATGGCCATGACCATCTTGATGATGCCCGCGACACCGGCCGCGGCCTGGGTGTGCCCCAGGTTCGACTTGATGGAGCCCAGCCACAGCGGCTGATCGCCGGGGCGGTCCTGGCCGTAGGTCGCGAGCAGCGCCTGCGCCTCGATCGGGTCGCCGAGGGTGGTACCGGTGCCGTGCGCCTCGACGGCGTCGATCTGGCCCGCCGTCAGCCGGGCCCCGGCGAGGGCCTGCCGGATGACGCGCTGCTGGGACGGGCCGTTGGGGGCGGTGAGTCCGCTGCTCGCGCCGTCCTGGTTGACCGCCGAGCCCCTGACCAGCGCGAGGACGGGGTGGCCGTTCTTCCGGGCGTCGGAGAGCCGTTCCAGGACGAGCAGACCGGCGCCCTCGCCCCAGCCGGTGCCGTCGGCTGCGGCGGCGAAGGACTTGCAGCGTCCGTCGCCCGCCAGTCCGCGCTGGCGGCTGAACTCGGTGAAGGTGCCGGGCGTCGACATGACCGTGACGCCGCCGGCCAGGGCGAGCGCGCATTCGCCGTTGCGCAGGGCCTGCGCGGCGAGGTGGACGGCGACGAGGGAGGAGGAGCAGGCTGTGTCGACGGTGACGGCGGGGCCTTCGAGACCGAGGGTGTAGGCGATCCGGCCGGAGGCGATGCTGCCGGAGCTGCCGTTGCCGAGGAAGCCCTCGATCTCCTCGGGCACGCTGAGCAGCCGCGCGGCGTAGTCGTGGTACATCAGTCCGGTGAAGACGCCGGTCCGGCTGCCCTTCAGCGAGGCCGGGTCGATCCCGGCCCGCTCGAACGCCTCCCAGGAGATCTCCAGCAGCAGCCGCTGCTGCGGGTCCATGGCCAGCGCCTCGCGCGGCGAGATCCCGAAGAAGCCGGGATCGAAGTCGGCCGCTTCGTGCAGGAAGCCGCCGACCCGCTCGTACGCCTCGATCCCGCTGTCGGGGTCGGGGTCGAAGAGGACGTCGGAGTGCCAGCCCCGGTCCGCCGGGTACGCGGTGGCCGCGTCGCCGCCGCGCGCGACCAGCTCCCACAACCGCTCGGGGGTGTCGGCGCCGCCGGGGTAGCGGCAGCTCATCGCGACGATGGCGATGGGCTCCTGCTCCCGCTCCTCCATCTCGCGCAGCCGCCGTCGGGCCTCGCGGAGGTCGGTCGTCGCCCGCTTGAGGTAATCGAGGTACTTCTCCTCGTTCACCATTTACGCCATCCCCGTGGTCAGAGTCGAATAGCTCGCGCGGAGCAGGTGGAAGTGCAAGTGGAAGTGGAAGTGAGGGTGGAAATCGGAGCGGCTCGGCGGGAGCGCGCCGGGTCCGGGCCTCACGGCCCGGGCCCGGTATCGGCCCCGGCCCGGGTCAGGAGAGTCCCAGCTCCTCATCGAGGAGATCGAAGATCTCGTCCGCCGTCGCGGACTGGATTTCCCGCTCGCCGGCCGCGCTGTCCTGTGCACTGTGCGTTTCATTCCACTTCGCCAGAAGGTCGCGCAGCCGGGCGGTGATGCCCGCGCGGTCCACGTCGTCGGGGCCGACGGCCGCGAGCATGGTTTCGAGCTTGTCGAGTTCGGTGTGGACGGGCCGGCGGGCCGTATCGTCCTGGCCGAGCCGTTCGCCCAGGTAGGAGGCGAGCGCGGCGGGCGAGGGATAGTCGAAGATCAGCGTGACGGGCAGCCGGAGCCCGGCGCTCGCCGTGAGCCGGTTGCGCAGATCGACCGCCGTCAGCGAGTCGAAGCCCAGGTCGAGGAAGCCCCGCCCGGCGTCGACGTCGTCCGGTCCCTGATAGCCGAGTACGGCCGCGACCTGGGTGCGGACCAGTTCCGTGACGGCCTGTTCGCGCTCGGCGGGGCTGAGGCCCGCCAGACTTTCGGCCAGGGAGCCGGCGGTCCGCGCGCCGGAGTGCGCTCCGCCGCGGGTTCCGGATTCGGCGGCCCGGCGTACGGGCGTACGGACGATTCCGCGCAGCAGCGGCGGGAGGGTGCCGTCCGCGGCCTGGGCGCGCAGGGCGGCCGGTTCGATCCTCATGGGCGCGAGGACGGCCTCGTCCAGCGCGTGGGAGGCGTCGAACAGGGCCAGTCCCTCGTCGGGTGCGAGGCCGGCCACTCCGGAGCGGGCCATCCTGCTCAGGTCGGCGTCGGCGAGCGCGCCCGCCATGCCGTCCTCGGTGGCCCACAGGCCCCAGGCCAGCGACTGGCCGGGGAGCCCCATGGCCCGCCGGTGCTGGGCGAGGGCGTCCAGGAAGGCGTTGGCCGCCGCGTAGTTGCCCTGGCCCGGCGCGCCGAAGCCGGCGGCGACGGACGAGAAGAGCACGAAGGCGGAGAGCGGCAGGTCCCCGGTGAGCCGGTGGAGGTTCCAGGCGGCGTCGAGCTTGGGGCGCAGGACGGTGTCGAGGCGTTCGGGGGTGAGGGATTCGAGGATGCCGTCGTCGAGGACTCCGGCGGTGTGCACGACGGCGGTCAGCGGACGGTCCTCGGGGACGGCGGCGAGTACGGCCTCCAGCGCGTCCCGGTCGGCCGCGTCACACGCCGCCCAGGTCACCCGGGCCCCCGACTCACCCAGCTCACGCGCCAGTTCGGCCGCGCCCGGAGCCCGCTCGCCACGACGGCTCAGCAGCAGTACGTTCCGCACCCCGCGCTCAGCGACCAGATGACGCGCCACCAGCCCGCCCAGCGTCCCGCTCGCACCCGTGACCAGCACCGTGCCGTCCACGCCGTACGGCGATACGGGTGAGGCGTCCGAGCCCTCCGAGCTGGCCGATCCGTCCGAGGCGGGGGCGGACTCCGGCTCCGTACGGGCGACGCGGCGCAGCCGGAAGACGTGGGCCTCGCCGGACCGCAGCGCGAACTGGGGCTCGTCGGTCGCCAGCGCGGCGGCCAGCGCCCCGAAGGAGGACTCGGCGCCGTCGGTGTCGGCGAGCACGAACCGGCCGGGGTTCTCGGACTGGGCGGAGCGCACCAGGCCCCATACGGGGGCGAGGGCCGGATCCGTGAGCCGTTCGCCCGGGGCGGCCGCGACCGCGCCCCGGGTGAGGAGGACGAGGCGTGAGCCGTCGAGCCGTTCGTCCGCCAGCCATTCCTGGAGGAGGGCGAGGGCGTGGTGGGCGGCGGCCCTGGCGGTGGCGGGCAGATCGGCGCCGGGGTCGGCGGGCCGCGCGAGGCCGTCGAGGAAGACGACGTCGGGCGCGGACGCCCCGGCCGTCAGCGCGTCGCGGAGGGCGGTGAGGTCCGGGTACGCGGCGAGCCGCTCACCGGCGATCCGCAGGTCCGGCGCGTCCTCGCCGAGCACCGCCCAGCGCTCGCCGGACGGGACGCTTCCGGGGGCGAGCGGTGTTCTGGTCCACTCCACGCCGAACAGGGACTCGTGGTGGGCGGATCGGCCGTCGTCGAACCGCTGGGCCGAGAGCGGGCGCAGCACGAGGGAGCCGACGGTGGCCACCGGGGCTCCGGTGGAGTCGGCCGCCTCCAGGGTCACTCCCCCGGAGTCGGCGGCGGTGAGCCGGACGCGTATCCGGTCCGCGCCGGACGCGTGGAGCCGTACGCCGGTCCAGGCGAAGGGCAGCCTGGCTCCTTCGGCGGGTGTGTCGCCGGGCGCTCCGAGGCCGATGGCGTGGAGGGCGGCGTCGAGCAGGGCGGGGTGGACTCCGTAGGCGGCGGCCTCGCTCGCGTGCTCCTCGTCGAGGGCGATCTCGGCGAAGAGTTCGCCGTCGCGCCGCCAGGCGGCTCGCAGGCCCTGGAACGCCGGTCCGTAGTCGAGTCCGGCGGCCGCCGCGCCCGGGTAGAAGGCGTCGGTGGACACCGGTTCGGCTCCGGCCGGGGGCCATTCCGAGAGGTCGAAGGCGGGGGCGGGGGCGGGGGCCGTCGGCGCGAGGACGCCGGCGGCGTGTCGCGTCCACGGTTCGCCGGCCGGGGCGTCCGCGCGGCGGGAGTGCAGGGTCAGGGTGCGCCGTCCGGTGTCGTCGGCGGCCGCCACGGCCAGCTGGAGCTGGACGGAGCCCTTCGCGGGCAGGGTGAGCGGCGACTCGATGGTCAGTTCCTCGACCGTGTCGCAGCCGCATTCCCCGCCCGCCCGCAGCGCCAGCTCGACGAAGGCGGTGCCGGGCAGCACCACGGTGTCCATGACGGTGTGGTCGGCCAGCCAGGGGTGGGTGGTGAGAGCGAGGCGTCCGGTGAGGACCAGTCCGTCGGAGGCGGGCAGGGCGACGGTCGCGCCCAGCAGCGGGTGGTCGGCGGTCTCCAGCCCCGCCGCCGCCACGTCCTCGGCCGACAGGCCGACGTCGAGCCAGTAGCGCTTGCGCTGGAAGGCGTAGGTGGGCAGCTCCACCGGCCGGGCGCCGGCGAAGTACGCGTTCCAGTCGACGGCGGTGCCGAGGGTGTGCGCGTGGGCGAGCGCGGCGGTGACGGTCTCGGCCTCGGGCCTGTCGTTCCTCAGCACCGGCAGGAACACGGCGCCGTCCTCGGCGACGCACTCCTGCGCGAGGGCGGAGAGGATTCCGTCCGGGCCGAGTTCCAGGTACGAGGTGACCCCGGCGGCTTCGAGAGCGCGTACGCCGTCCAGAAAGCGGACGCCCTCGCGGACGTGCCGGACCCAGAAGTCTGCGTTCGACATCTCGTCGGTGACGATCGCGCCGCTCAGATTCGAGACGACGGGGACGGCCGGCTCGGCGTACGTGAGTCCCTCGGCGACCTTGCGGAAGTCGGCGAGCATGCCGTCCATGTGCGGCGAGTGGAACGCGTGGCTCACCGTGAGCCGCTTGGTCTTGCGGTCGGTGAAGTGGGCGACGACCGCCAGGGCCGCGTCCTCGTCGCCCGCGACGACGACCGATCGCGGACCGTTGACGGCGGCGACGCTGACCCGCTCGGTCAGCAGCGGAAGGACTTCCTCCTCGGACGCCTGGACCGCGATCATCACCCCGCCGGTCGGGAGGGCCTGCATCAGACGGCCTCGGGCGGCCACCAGTTCGCAGGCGTCCTGGAGGGAGAACACCCCGGCCACGTGCGCGGCCGCGATCTCGCCGATGGAGTGGCCGGAGAGCAGGTCGGGGCGTACGCCCCAGCTCTCCAGCAGCCGGAAGAGGGCCACCTCGACGGCGAACAGCGCGGGCTGGGTGAAGCGGGTCTCGTCCAGGGGCGCGCCGTCGGACGCGAACAGCAGGGCCTTCAGGGGCTGGTCGAGATGCCGGTCCAGCTCCGCGCAGACCTCGTCCAGGGCGGTGGCGAAGGCGGGATACGCCTCGTACAGCCCACGGCCCATGCCGGGTCGCTGGCTGCCCTGGCCGGTGAAGAGGAACGCCGTCCGGCTGTCGCGGGCGGTCCCGCGCAGCAGTCCGGGCGTGTCCTCGCCGCGCGCGAGGGCGTCCAGGCCGCGCAGCAGATCCGTACGGTCCCCGGCGATCAGCGCGGCGCGCTGGTCCAGGGCCGAGCGGGTGGTGGCGAGGGAGAGACCGAGGTCGGCGAGGCTCAGGGCCGGGTCGGCGTGGACATGGGCGTGGAGGCGGCGGGCCTGGGCGCGCAGCGCGTCCTCGCCCCGGGCCGATACGACCAGGGGGACGACGGGCTGTACGGGCGACGGCTCGGCGGTCGCGGGGGCCTGCGGCTCGGCGCCGACGGGCCCGGGCTCGGCGGCCGCAGGGGCCTGTGGCTGGGCGGTCGACGGGGCGGGGCCGGGCGTCGCCGGTGCCGGGGCCTGTTCGAGGATGGCGTGCGCGTTGGTGCCGGAGATGCCGAACGAGGAGACGCCGGCCCGGCGCGGGCGGCCGGCCTCCGGCCACGGCGTGGCCTCGGTGAGCAGCGACACCGCGCCCGCCGACCAGTCGACGTGCGGGGTCGGCTCGTCCACGTGCAGGGTCTTCGGGAGCACCCCGTGCCGCATCGACAGCACCATCTTGATGACGCCCGCGACACCCGACGCGGCCTGGGTGTGGCCGAGGTTGGACTTCACCGAGCCGAGCAGCAGCGGACGCTCGTCGGCGCGCTCCCGGCCGTAGGTGGCGAGGAGCGCCTGTGCCTCGATCGGGTCGCCGAGCCTCGTGCCCGTGCCGTGCGCCTCCACCGCGTCCACGTCGGCGGCGGACAGACCGGCGCCCGCGAGCGCCTGACGGATCACCCGCTGCTGCGACGGACCGTTCGGAGCCGTCAGACCATTGGACGCACCGTCCTGGTTGACGGCCGAGCCGCGGACGACGGCCAGGACCTGGTGGCCGTTCCTGCGGGCGTCGGAGAGCCGCTCCAGCAGGAGCATGCCCGCGCCCTCGCCCCAGCCGGTGCCGTCGGCGGCGGCCGCGAAGGACTTGCAGCGTCCGTCGGCGGCGAGCCCGCGCTGACGGCTGAACTCGATGAAGGTGCCGGGCGTGAACATCACGGTGACTCCGCCCGCGAGCGCCAGCGAGCACTCGCCGTTGCGGAGCGCCTGGGCGGCGAGGTGCAGGGCGACCAGCGACGACGAACAGGCGGTGTCGACGGTGACCGCCGGTCCTTCGAGACCGAAGGTGTAGGCGACCCGGCCCGACACGATGCTGCTGGAGCTGCCGGTGCCGAGATAGCCCTCGACCCCGTCGGGCACGGCGCGCAGCCGTGCGCCGTAGTCGTGGTACATGACTCCGGCGAAGACGCCGGTGCGGCTGCCGCGCACGGACGCCGGGTCGATCCCGGCCCGCTCGAACGCCTCCCACGAGGTCTCCAGGAGCAGCCGCTGCTGCGGGTCCATCGCGAGCGCCTCGCGCGGCGAGATCCCGAAGAAGTCGGCGTCGAACTCGGCCGCGTCGTGCAGGAAGCCGCCCTCGCGGGCGTAGCTGGTGCCCTGGCTCTCCGGGTCGGGGTCGTACAGCGCCTCGGTGTCCCAGCCCCGGTTCTCCGGGAGCCGGGTGATGCCGTCCTCGCCCGCCGTCAGGAGCCGCCACAGATCCTCGGGGGTGCGGACGCCGCCCGGATAGCGGCAGCTCATCGCGACGATCGCGATGGGCTCGTCGGCCGGGGCGGCCGCCGACGACTCGGTCACGGCGGCCGGGGCGTCGTCGCCGACCAGTTCGGCGCGCAGATGCCGGGCGAGGACGGTGGGGTCCGGATAGTCGAAGATGAGGGTCGCGGGCAGCCGCAGCGCGGTGGCGGCGTTCAGCCGGTTGCGCAGCTCGACGGCGGTCAGCGAGTCGAAGCCCAGCTCCTTGAACGCCCGGCCCGACTCGACCGCGCCGGGCCCCGCGTGTCCGAGGACGGCCGCGACCTGGGCACGGACCAGATCGAGCAGGGTCCGGTCCTGTTCGGCGGGGGCGAGGCCGGCCAGCCGGCCGCGCAGCTCGGTGGTGGCCGCGCCGGCGGCGGCCGAGGCGTCGACGGTCCGCCGGGCCACGCCCCGGACGAGTCCCCGCAGCAGCGGTGCGAGGGCGCCGGTCGCGGCCTGGGCGCGCAGGGCCTCGGTGTCGATCCGCATGAGGGCGGGGGCGGCCTCGTCCAGTCCGACGGCGATGTCGAACAGTTCGAGGCCCTCGGCGGCGGTCAGCGGCGGCAGCCCGGCCCGGCGCATGCGGTTGACGTCGGCCGCGTCCAGCGCTCCGGCCATGCCGTCGGCGACGGACCACAGGCCCCAGGCCGTCGCGGTCGCGGGGAGACCGCGGGCGCGGCGGTGCTGGGCGAGGGCGTCCAGGAAGGAGTTGGCGGCCGCGTAGTTGCCCTGCCCCGGACCGCCGAAGACGCCGGAGGTGGAGGAGAACAGGACGAACGCCGAGAGGTCCAGCTCCCGCGTGAGTTCATGGAGATGGAGGGCGGCGTCGACCTTCGGGCGCAGCACGGTGGAGAGCCGCTCGGCGGTCAGGGAGGTGACGATCCCGTCGTCGAGGACGCCCGCGGTGTGGACGACGGCGGTCAGCGGGTGCTCGGCGGGAATCGCCGCGAGTACGGCGGCGAGCGCGTCCCGGTCGGCCACGTCGCAGGCCGCCCAGACGGCGTGCGCGCCCGACTCGGCCAGTTCGGCGACGAGTTCGGCCGCGCCCGGGGCGTCCGCGCCGCGCCGAGCGACGAGGAGCAGGCGCTCCACGCCGTGCTCGGCGACGAGGTGCCGGGCGATGAGACCGCCGAGCGCGCCGGTCGCACCGGTGATCAGTACGGTGCCGCCGGGCCCGAAGGCGGGGACGCGGCGGGAGCGGCCCAGGGCCTGGGCCCGCTGCTGATCCCGGCCCGCGCTCTGGTCCCGGTGCCCGCTCTCGTCCTTGTTCTCGTCCTTGTTCTCGTCCTTCTTCTTGTCCTGGTCCTGGTCCGTCCTGGTCTCGATCCGGGCCAGGCGCGGTACGAGGACAGCGCCGGCCCGCAGCGCGAACCGCTCCTCGTCCGAGGTGAGCGCGGCCCGCAGGGCCTGACCGGTCCGGTCGGCGCTTTCGGTGTCGGCGGCGGGGCCGAGGTCGGCGAGCGCGATCCGGCCGGGGTTCTCGGTCTGCGCGGACCGCAGGAGACCCCATACGGCGGCCGCGGCCAGATCGCTCACATCGCCGTCCGGTCCGGCGGCGGTCGCGCCCCGGGTGACGAGCACCAGCCGGGAGGCGGCGAACCGTTCGTCGGAGAGCCAGCTCTGGACGAGCGCGAGCGCCTGGTGCGCGGTGCTGTGCACCGCCCGAGCGGCGTCCGAAGGGCTCGCGCCTTCGGACGGGACGCCCGTCCCGGCCGGGAGGGTCCCGCCGGGCGCGAGGGCGACGAAGACCTCGTCCGGTGCGGCGGTCCCGGCGTCGAGAGCCGTGGCCAGGGCCGCGAGATCCGGGTAGCGGTCGGCGGCGAGGCCGAGACCGCCGGGGTCCCCGTCCCCGACGACGGCGTACCGGATCTCCGGCGCACCGGCCGGAGATCCGAGCCCGGGCAGCTCGGTCCACCGCTGGCGGAAGACGGACTCGTGGTACGTGGCGCGCGCCGCTCGGAGCTGGTCGGCGGTGACCGGGCGCAGGCCGAGGGATTCGACGGCGGCGACGGGTGCGCCCGAGGCGTCCGCGATCTCCAGGCGGACGCCTTCGGCGCCGGCCGGGATCAGCCGGACGCGCAGGGCGGAGGCCCCTCCGGCGTGCAGCGAGACTCCGGTCCAGGCGAACGGCAGCCGTCCCCGGCCGTCGTCCGCGCCGACGCCGCCGAGACCGATGGCGTGCAGCGCCGCGTCGAGCAGGGCCGGGTGCAGACCGAATCGCCGGGCCTCGTCCTCGGCGCCCTCGGGCAGCCTGACCTCGGCGTAGATCTCGCCGTCGCGCTGCCAGGCGGTGTGCAGGCCCCGGAAGGTGGGCCCGTAGGCGAAGCCGATGCCGTCGAGGTCGTCGTAGCGTCCGTCGAGACCGATCGGGTCGGCGTCGGCGGGCGGCCAGGCCGTCAGGTCGAAGTCGGCCGGGGGCCGGCCTCCTTCGGCGAGCACCCCGCTGGCGTGACGGGTCCACGGCTCTTCGGCCGGCTGTCCCTCGGGCCGGGAGTGCAGGGCGAGCGGACGCCGTCCGGCCTCGTCGACAGCGCCCGCCCAGACGCGCAGCTGCACTCCGCCGTGCTCGGGCAGCACGAGCGGCGCTTCGAGGGTCAGTTCCTCCAGATAGTCGCAGCCGAGCTGATCGCCGGCGCGGGTGGCGAGTTCGACGAACGCCGTGCCGGGGAGCAGGACGCTGCCCAGGACGGCGTGGTCGGCGAGCCAGGGGTGGGTGGCGAGCGCGAGCCGCCCGGCGAACACCATGCCGTCGGACTCGGGCAGCGCGACACCGGCGCTGAGCAGCGGGTGCGCGGTGTCGTCGAGGCCGATCGCCTCGACGTCGCCGAGGTAGAAGGAGGAGATGGCGGGCCAGTGGCGCGTGCGCTGGAAGGCGTACGTCGGCAGCTCCACGCGCCGTGCCCCGGTGCCGGCGTAGAACGCCTCCCAGTCGACGGCGACCCCGTGCACCTGCGCACGGGCGAGCGCGGCGGCGACCGTCTCGGCCTCCGGGCGGCCGGCGCGGAGTACGGGGATGAAGACTCCGGCCTCGGTGACGCACTCCTGGGCGAGGGCGGAGAGGATCCCGTCCGGGCCGAGTTCGACGTACGAGGTGACCCCGGCGGCCTCCAGGGCGCGCACGCCGTCCAGGAAGCGGACGGCCTCGCGGACATGGCGGACCCAGAAGCCGGGCGAGGTCATCTCGTCGGTGACCAGCGTGCCGGTCAGGTTGGAGACGACCGGGATGGACGGGGCCTGGTACGAGAGACCCTCGGCGACCTCGCGGAAGGCGTCGAGCATGCCGTCCATGTGGGGCGAGTGGAAGGCGTGGCTCACGGTCAGGCGCTTGGTCTTGCGCTCGGCGAAGTGGGCGACGACCGCCAGGGCCGCGTCCTCGTCGCCCGCGATGACGACCGACTGCGGGCCGTTGACCGCTGCGATGCTCACCCGGTCGGTGAGGTGAGGCAGCACCTCGTCCTCCGACGCCTGAACAGCGATCATCACGCCACCGGTCGGCAGCGCCTGCATCAGGCGGCCGCGCGCGGCGACCAGCGTGCAGGCGTCCTGGAGAGAAAGCACCCCGGCGACATGCGCGGCCGCGATCTCACCGATGGAGTGACCCGCCACGAAGTCCGGTCGCACGCCCCAGGCTTCGAGGAGCCGGAACAGCGCCACCTCGACCGCGAACAGCGCCGGCTGGGTGTAGGCGGTCTCGTCGAGAGCACCGCTCTCGGAAGAGAACAGCGCTTGCTTCAGCGGCATGTCGAGATCCGCGTCCAGATGCGCGCAGACCGCGTCCAGCGCGTCGGCGAAGACCGGATACGCCTCGTACAGCTCGGCGCCCATCCCCGGCCGCTGACTCCCCTGGCCCGTGAACAGGAACGCCAGCTTCCCGGCGACGGGCGCGCCTTCGATCACGCCGGCGGTGGAGCCGCCCTCGGCGAGGGTCGTCAGACCGGCGAGCAGGGTCTCCCGGCCGGCGGCGACCACGGCGGCCCGGTGCTCGAACGCCGAGCGGCCGACGGCCAGGGAGAGCCCCAGGTCGGCGGGGCTCAGCTCGGGGTGCGCCGTCGCGTGGGCGTGGAGGCGGCGGGCCTGGTCGCGCAGGGCCTCGGGGTCCTTGGCGGAGAGCAGCCAGGGAAGCGCGCCCCCGGCCCGCTCCGGAGCCTCGGGGCCGGAAGACGGCTCGGGCTCGGGGGCCTGCTCGATGATGGTATGGGCGTTGGTGCCCGAGATGCCGAAGGACGAGACGCCGGCCCGGCGCGGACGCCCGGTCTCCGGCCACTCCACAGGCTCGGTCAGCAGCGCGATGTCGCCCGCCGTCCAGTCCACGTGCGGGGTCGGCTCGTCCACGTGCAGGGTCGGCGGCAGCACTCCGTGCCGCATCGCCAGCACCATCTTCATCAGACCGGCGACACCGGCCGCCGCCTGGGTGTGCCCGATGTTGGACTTGATGGAGCCCAGCAGCAGCGGCTGATCGGCGGGACGGTCCTGGCCGTACGTCGCGAGGAGCGCCTGGGCCTCGATCGGGTCGCCGAGCCTCGTGCCCGTACCGTGCGCCTCCACCGCGTCCACATCGGTCGCCGCGAGCCCGGCGCCCGCCAGCGCCTGACGGATCACCCGCTGCTGCGACGGACCGTTGGGGGCGGTGAGTCCGTTGGACGCGCCGTCCTGGTTGACCGCCGAGCCGCGCACCACGGCGAGGACCGGGTGGCCGTTGCGGCGCGCGTCCGAGAGCCGCTCCACGAGCAGCATGCCGACGCCCTCGCCCCAGCCCGTACCGTCCGCACCTGCGGCGAACGCCTTGATCCGGCCGTCCTCCGCGAGACCGCGCTGACGGCTGAAGTCGATGAAGGAGGCAGGCGTGGACATGACGGTCACACCGCCCGCGAGCGCCATGGTGCACTCGCCCTGGCGCAGGGCCTGGATCGCCCAGTGCAGGGCGACCAGCGACGACGAGCAGGCGGTGTCGACGGTGACCGCCGGGCCCTCCAGGCCGAGGACGTAGCTGATGCGGCCGGAGACGACGCTCGCCGCGTTGCCGGTGCCGAGGAAGCCCTCGACGCCGTCGGGGGCGGCGAGGATGACGTTGAGATAGTCCTGCCCGTTGGTGCCGGTGAAGACGCCGACGCGCTCGCCGCGCACGGCGGCCGGGTCGATGCCGGCCCGCTCGAACGCCTCCCAGGAGGTCTCCAGGAGCAGCCGCTGCTGCGGGTCCATGGCCAGCGCCTCGCGCGGCGAGATCCCGAAGAACGCGGGGTCGAAGTCGGTGGCGTCGGCGAGGAAGCCGCCTTCGCGGACATAGCTGGTGTTGTCGGCGGCGGCCTCGGGGTCGTACAGCCCGTCCAGGTCCCATCCCCGGTCGGCGGGGAAGCCGGTGATCGCGTCCCGGCCGTTGACGAGGAGCTGCCAGAGGTCTTCCGGGCTCTCCACCCCGCCGGGGAAGCGGCAGCTCATCGCCACGATCGCGATGGGGTCGTCGGCGGCGGCCGGATCGCCCGCCGAGGGGGTGCGCGAGGCCGCGCCGACCGCGTCCGCGCCGAGCAGTTCGTCCTGGAGGAAGGCGGCCAGGGCGAGGGAGTTGGGGTAGTCGAAGATCAGGGTGGCCGGGAGCGGCAGACCGGTCCGGGCGGTGAGGAGATTGCGGATCTCCACGGCGGTCAGCGAGTCGAAGCCGAGGTCCCGGAAGGCGCTGCCGGGGTCGACCGACGCCGGTCCGCCGTGGCCGAGCACCACGGCGACCTGGGTGCGCACGAACTCCAGCGCGAGCCGGTCGCGGTCGCCCGCCGGGGCCTCGGCCAGCTGCCCGGCGAAGGTGTCGGCGGCCCCGGCGAGGACGACGACGGCGGCGGTCTCCTTCGCCGAGTCGAGCGCGTGGACGGCTTCGGGGAGGTCGGCGATGAGCGGGCAGGGGCGTACGGCGCTGAGGCCCGGGGCCAGCCGCGCCCAGTCGATGTCGGCGACGACGGACGCGGTCTCGTCCAGAGCCAGCGCCAGGTGCAGCGCGGAAAGGGCCTGGTCGGGCGCGAGGGCGGGCAGCCCGGCGTGCCGGAGGCGCTCGGCGACGAGCCCGTCGGTGGCCATGCCGCCGTCGGCCCAGGCGCCCCAGGAGATCACGGTGGCGGGCAGTCCGTCGGCGCGGCGCTGCTCGGCGAGGGCGTCCAGATGGGCGTTGGCGGCCGCGTAGTTGGCCTGCCCGGCCGCGCCGAAGACGGCGGCGACGGACGAGAAGAGGACGAAGGCGTCCAGGTCCAGGCCGCGGGTCAGCTCGTGCAGGATGTGCGCCGCGTACGCCTTGGGGCGGAGGACCCGGGCGAGACGCTCCGGGCTCTGCGCGTCCAGCACGCCGTCGTCGAGGACGCCCGCGGCGTGGACGACGGCGGTCAGCGGGTGTTCGGCCGGGACGGAGGCGAGGAGCGCGGCGACCGCGTCGCGGTCGGCGACGTCGCAGGCCGCGAAGGTGACCTCGGCGCCCAGCTCGCGCAGTTCGGCGGCGAGTTCGTCCGTGCCTTCGGCGTCCGGGCCGCTTCTGCTGACCAGCAGCAGCCGGGGGACTCCGGCCCGGGCGAGCCGGCGGGCGAGGTGCCGGCCGAGCGCTCCGGTGCCGCCGGTGACCAGCGCGGTGCCGGTGGTGGTCCACTCGGTGTCGGGGCGCTGCTCGCGCGGGGCGCGGACGAGCCTGCGGACGAAGACGCCGTTGGAGCGGATGGCGAGCTGGTCCTCGGACCCGAGGCCGCCGAGGATGTCGGCGAGCCGTGCGGCGGCCCGCTCGTCGGGGCTCGGCGGCAGGTCGACGAGGCCGCCCCAGCGGTCGGGGAGTTCGAGGGCGGCGGTGCGGCCGAGGCCCCAGACCTGCGCCTGGGTGACGCTGGTGAGCCGGTCGGAGCGGCAGGTGGAGACCGCGCCCCGGGTGGCGGACCACAGCGGCGCGGTCACACCTGCGTCGCCGAGCGCCTGGACGAGGGCGGTGGTCGCGGCGAGCCCGGCGGCCGGCGCCTGGTCCCCCGCGTGGGGCCGCTCGTCCAGCGCGAGCAGGGAGAGCACTCCGGCGAGGGCTCCCGCGGGCAGGTCACCGGGCACGTCGTCGGACGTGCCCGCAGGCGCTTCGAGGTCCGCCAGGGTCTCGGAGATCCGCAGGGCGGTGGCGGCCCGGTCGCTGTGGGCCGCGTCGAGCACAAGGGTGCGTACGGTGACGCCGCGCCCGGTCAGGGCCCGCTCGGCGGCCACGGCCCAGGGCTCGCCGGCGTGCGCCTCGGGCACGACCAGCAGCCAGGCGCCCGCGAGGGGCGCGGGGGCGGTGTCCGTGAGCGGCTTCCAGCTGATCCGGTACCGCCAGCCGTCGACGGTGTCCCGGTCGCGGTTGCGGCGGTGCCAGGCGGAGAGCGCGGGCAGCACGCTGCTCAGCGGCTGCTCCCCGTCGACGCCGAGCGTCTCGGCGAGCGCCGCCAGGTCCTCGCTGTCGACGACCTCCCAGAACCTGGCGTCCGTCGCGCTGAGTTCGCCGCCCTCGGCCGGTCCCGTCAGATCGGTGAACGGATCGCGGGGCCAGTACAGCTCGCGCTGGAAGGCGTACGTGGGCAGCTCGACGCGGCGGGCCCCGGCGCCGGCGAATCGGGCCTGCCAGTCCGGGGAGTGGCCGCGGACATGGGCGCCCGCGACGGCCGCGTTCAGCGACCGGCTCTCGGAGCGGCCGGCGCGCAGCGCGGGGAGGAAGGCCGCGGCGCGGGGGCCGGTGGCGGTCAGGCACTCCTGGCCGAGGGCGGAGAGAACGCCGCCGGGGCCGAGTTCCATGTACGAGGTGACGCCCCGGCTCTCCAGCCAGCGGACGCCGTCCAGGAAGCGGACGGCCTCGCGGACGTGCCGGACCCAGAAGTCGGGCGACGACATCTCGTCGGTGACGAGCGCGCCGGTGAGGTTGGAGACCACCGGGATGCGGGGCGTCTCGTACGAGAGACCCTCGGCGACCTCGCGGAAGGCGTCGAGCATGCCGTCCATGTGGGGCGAGTGGAACGCGTGGCTGACCGTCAGACGCTTGGACTTGCGGTCCGCGAAGTGGTCGAGGACCGCGAGGGCGGCGTCCTCGTCACCGGCGATGACGACCGACCGGGGGCCGTTGATCGCGGCGATGCTCACCCGATCGGTCAGCAGCGGAAGGATCTCCTCCTCGGCGGCCTGGAGCGCGATCATCACGCCACCGGTAGGCAGCGCCTGCATCAGACGGCCACGCGCGGCGACCAGCGTGCAGGCGTCCTGGAGAGAAAACACACCGGCGACATGTGCGGCCGCGATCTCACCGATCGAATGACCGGACAGAAAGTCGGGCCGTACACCCCACGCTTCGAGGAGCCGGAAGAGGGCGACCTCGATCGCGAACAGCGCGGGCTGGGTGTAGGCGGTCTCGTCGAGAGCACCGCTCTCGGAAGAGAACAGCGCTTCCTTCAACGGCAGATCGAAACCGGCGCACACCTCGTCCAGCGCAGCCGCGAAAACGGGATACGCCTCGTACAGCTCGGCACCCATCCCCGCCCGCTGGCTGCCCTGACCGGTGAACAGGAACGCCAGCTTCCCCCCGGTGGCGCTGCCTTCGACCACATCCGCGTCGGTGAGCCCCTCCGCCAGCGCGGCGAGCCCGGCGAGCAGGCTGTCGCGGCTGTCGGCGACGACCGCGGCGCGGCGGTCCAGGGCGGCGCGGGTGAGGGCCTGGGAGAAGGCGAGGTCGGCGGTGCCGAGTTCGGGGTGGGCGGTGACATGGGTGTGCAGCGCGGCGGCCTGGGCGCGCAGGGCGGCCTCGGTCCTGCCGGAGAGGACGACGGGCAGAGGCGCCCGCCCGGCCTCGGCCGCCCCGGCTGCGCCTGCCTCGGAATCGGCTCCGGCTCCGGCTCCGGCGGGCCGATCGGCGGCCGTGTCGAGCGCCGCTTCGGGAGCCGCCTCCAGGATGATGTGGGCGTTGGTGCCGCTCATGCCGAACGACGAGACGCCGATACGGCGCGGCTGGTCGCCCCGGGGCCAGGGCCGCGCCTCGGTGAGCAGCGACACCTCGCCCGCCGACCAGTCCACGTGCGGGGTCGGCTCGTCCACGTGCAGGGTGCGCGGGAGGACGCCGTGGCGCATCGCCATGACGCTCTTGATGACACCGGCGACACCGGCGGCGGCCTGGGCGTGGCCGATGTTGGTCTTGAGCGAGCCCAGCCACAGCGGCCGGCCGTCGGGGCGGTCCTGGCCGTAGGTGGCGATGACGGCCTGCGCCTCGATGGGGTCGCCGAGCCCGGTGCCGGTGCCGTGCGCCTCGACGGCGTCGATCTGGGCGGGGGTGAGCCGGGCGTTGGACAGCGCCTGAAGGATGACCCGCTGCTGGGAGGGGCCGTTGGGCGCGGTGAGTCCGTTGGACGCGCCGTCCTGGTTCACCGCCGTGCCCCGGACGACCGCGAGGACCGGGTGGCCCTTGCGGCGGGCGTCGGAGAGCCGCTCGACCAGCAGGATGCCCACGCCCTCGGCGAGGCTGAAGCCGTCGGCGTCCGGCGAGAACGCCTTGCAGCGGCCGTCGGTGGCGAGTCCGCGCTGCTTGCTGTAGTCGATGAAGGTGCCGGGCGCGGACATCAGCGTGGCCCCGCCCGCGAGCGCGAGGGAGCACTCGCCGTTGCGCAGCGCCTGTACGGCCAGGTGGAGAGCGACCGAGGAGGAGGAGCAGGCGGTGTCGACGGTGACGGCGGGGCCTTCGAGGCCGAAGGTGTAGGAGAGCCGGCCGGAGGCGACGCTCGCCGCGTTGCCGGTGCCGAGATAGCCCTCCACGTTCTCGGAGGAGCTGAGCAGGGCGGTCAGATAGTCGTGGTTGCTGGTGCCGACGAAGACGCCGACCTGCCTGCCGCGCATCGAGGTCGGGTCGATGCCCGCCCGCTCGAACGCCTCCCACGAGGTCTCCAGGAGCAGCCGCTGCTGCGGGTCCATCGCGAGCGCCTCGCGCGGCGAGATCCCGAAGAGCGTGGGGTCGAAGCGGGCGAAGTCCTGGACGAATCCGCCCTGGTCGGCGTAGCTGGTGCCGGGGTTCTCGGGGTCCGGGTGGTAGACCGTCTCCATGTCCCAGCCGCGGTCGGCGGGGAAGTGCGTGATGGCGTCGACGCCGTCGGCGACGACACGCCAGAGATCCTCGGGCGAGTTCACTCCGCCCGGGTAGCGGCAGCCCATGCCGACGATCGCGATGGGGTCCTGATTCTTCGCCTCGGCGTCGCGCAGCCGCTGACGCGTCTGATGCAGATCCGCTGTCACCAGCTTCAGGTAGTCCCGCAGCGTCTCTTCATTCGCCATTTAACGCAACCACCCATTTGCAGCAGACGGCATCGGAAAACTGTTTGCACAGAGCCGAGAATTACATCGGGTAAACAGCCATGTCACTCGCCCATCGAATTCGACTGCTCCATGTCAGGCTATGAGCCGGTCAATCCTCCCGACAACCCCTAACCGCCCCCTACGCCCCCCTGGGCGGCGGGGGCATAGCGGGCGGGACACCTCGATCGAATATCCCGGGGGGCTGACCATCCTGGCCAATCAGAGGCACGCCGTCAATAAGCGCATTCACCGAGAAATCAGTTTATGGATGCGAGGGGACGGCGAAGAAGGCGGCGAGGGCCACGGCGACGGCTGTGGCCACGGCGACGTCATCGGCCAGGCGGTGACGGCCGGCCGATGACGCCTCGGTGGTTCAGCCGCGGCCGAGTCCCTTGTTGATGAAGGCGAACAGCTCCTCGTCGCTCGCGTCCTGAAGCTGTTCGACATCGTCCAGGACCCCGTCCTGGGATCCGTCCCCGCTCCCGGCCGCGAACCCGGCGCCGTCCGCCGCGCCCGTCGCGCCCACCGCACCCGCCGGGTCGTCGCTGTCGTTCCACCTCGCCAGCAGCGACTGAAGCCGCATCGTCACCCGGGCGCGTACGACATTGTCGCCGGTGCCTCGTTCCAGTACGGCTTCGAGCCGGTCCAGCTCCTCCAGCAGCGGGGCGCCTCCCGCCGCCGCGTCGGGGACGATCTCGCCGCGCAGGAGCGCGGCGACGGCGGCCGGGGTGGGGTGGTCGAAGACCAGGCTGGCGGGGAGCTTCAGCCCGCTCACCGCGCCGAGCCGGTTGCGCAGTTCGACGGAGGTCAGCGAGTCGAAGCCCATCTCCTTGAAGGCCCGGCCGGCCTCGACCGACGAGAGGTCGGGGTGGCCGAGGACGGCGGCGACGGCGGTGCGGACCAGTTCGAGGAGGAGCCGCTCCTGCTCGACCTCGGGCAGCCCGGCGAGCTGCTGGGCGAGTGGCGCTCCCCCGGCGAGGTCGTCGGCGGACTCCCGCTCCGCGTCCTCGACGATCCGCCGGGCCTCGGGCAGTTCGAGCAGCAGCGGCCGGTCCCGGTCGGCGGTGAAGGCGAGCGTGAACCGCTTCCAGTCCATGTCGGCGACCGTCAGCGCGGTCTCGTCCCGGTCCAGGGCGTGCTGGAGCGCGGCGAGGGTCCGCTCGGGCGACATCGCGAGGATGCCGTGACGGCGCATCCGGTCGCCCGCGGCGCCTGCGTCCCCGTCCCCGCTGCCCCAGGGGCCCCAGGCCACCGAGGTCGCGGGGAGTCCGGCGGCGCGCCGGTGCTCGGCGAAGGCGTCCAGGAACGCGTTGCCCGGGGCCTGGTTGCCCTGTCCCGGCGCGCCGAAGGTGGCGGCGAAGGACGAGAAGAGGACGAACGCGGACAGATCCAGATCGCGGGTCAGCTCGTGCAGATGCCGGGTGCCGTCGACCTTGACCCGCAGCACGGCTGCCGCGCGCGCCGGAGTCAGTGTCTCGATGACTCCGTCGTCCACTGCCGCCGCCGCGTGGATCACGGCGGTGAGCGGGTGCTCGGCCGGTACGGAGGCGAGGAGTCCGGCCACCGCGTCGCGGTCGCCGACATCGCACGCGGCGACGGTGACCCGCGTGCCGAGCGCGGTCAGCTCCTCGCTGAGTTCCGCCGCGCCGGGCGCGTCCGGCCCCCGGCGGCCGGCGAGCAGCAGATGCTCCGCGCCGTTCTCCGCGAGCCAGCGCGCGACCCGCGCGCCGAGCGCACCCGTACCGCCGGTGACCAGGGTCGTACCGGTCGGCTTCCACTCCCGTACGGCCGGTGTGTCCGCGAGCCGGGCCCGCACCAGCCGCCGGCCGAAGAGCCCGGAGGCGCGCACCGCGACCTGGTCCTCGGATCCGTCGCCCGCGAGGACGCCCGCGAGGCGTTCGAGCGTACGGTCGTCGAGGTCGGCGGGGAGGTCGAGCAGTCCGCCCCAGCGGCCGCCCTGCTCCATGGAGGCGACGCGTCCGAGGCCCCAGATCAGCGCCTGCGCGGGGGCCGTGACCCGCTCGGCGCGGCCTGCGGCGACCGCGCCCCGGGTGACGCACCACAGGGGAGCGGTCACTCCGGTGTCGCCGAGCGCCTGGGACAGGGCGAGTTCGGCGGCGAAGGAGTTCTCGCCGCCGAGCGCGAGCAGCGAGAGCGCTCCGGCGGGTTCCGCCCCTGCCGTCTCGGCCGTGACCAGCGCGGCGAGCAGCTCGCGGTCGGCCGTGCCGTCGGGGACGGTGACGGTACGGATCTGGGCGCCGCGCTCGGTGAGCGTCCGCAGGACCGCGCCCGCCCACTCCTCGTCGGCCCCGGTGAGACCCTCGGGCACGACGGCCAGCCAGCTGCCCGAGAGACGGGCGGACCCGGGGTCGGCGACGCGCTTCCAGGTGACGCGGTAGCGCCAGCCGTCGACGGTGGAGTGCTCGCGGCTCTGCCGACGCCAGGAGGCGAGGCCGGGAAGGACCGTGCCGAGCGAGTCGATCTCGTCGGAGCTGCCGAGGGCGAGCGTGCCCGCCAGGTTCTCGAGGTCCTCGCGTTCGACGGCTTCCCAGAACCGGGCGTCGATCGCGTTCTCCGGCGTCTCCGCGACCTCGGACGCGGGAGCGGGCTCCGGCCAGAACCGCTGCGACTGAAAGGCGTAGGTGGGCAGGTCGACCCGGCGGGCCCCCGTCCCGGCGAACACCGAACCCCAGTCGACCGAGACACCCCGCACATACGCCTCAGCGAGCGAATGCCAGAACCGCTCCAAACCCCCCTCGCCCCGGCGCAGCGACCCCAGGACAGCCGCCTCCCGGCCCGCGTCCTCCACCGTCTCCTGCACACCGACCGCCAGCACCGGATGAGGGCTGGACTCCACGAACACGCCGAAACCCTGCTCCAGCAGCGTCCGCGTCGCGTTCTCCAGCTCCACCGTCCGCCGCAGATTCCGGAACCAGTACCCGCCGTCCAGCTCCGGACCCTCCACCCACTCCCCCGTCACCGTGGAGAGGAACGGAACCTCCGCCCGACGCGGAACAACCGGAGCCAGCAACTCCGCCAGCTCCTCACGCAACAGATCCACCTGCGCGGAGTGGGAGGCGTAGTCCACCGCGATCCGCTTCGCCCGCACCCCGTCCGCCTCACAGGAGGCCAGCAGCTCCTCCAGAGCCCCGACCTCACCCGAGACGACCACCGACGACGGCCCGTTGACGGCGGCGACCGAGATCCGCTCCTCGCCCCACGGCGCGATCAGCTCGCGTACCCGTACCGCCGGCAGAGCCACCGACACCATCCCGCCCAGGCCGGCCAGCACCCGCCCGATCGCCTGGCTGCGCAGGGCGACGACCCGGGCCGCGTCCTCCAGGGAGAGAATCCCCGCCACACAGGCGGCGGCGATCTCGCCCTGCGAGTGACCCACCACCGCACCCGGACGCACACCCGCCGCCCGCCACACCTCCGCCAGCGACACCATCACCGCGAACAGCGCCGGCTGCACCACATCCACCCGATCCAGCGACGGCGCACCCTCCGCACCCCGCAGCACATCCACCAGCGACCAGTCCGTGAACGGCTCCAGCGCCTTGGCGCACTCCCCCACCCGCGCCGCGAACTCCGGCGACGCCTCCAACAGCCCTTCGGCCATACCCACCCACTGCGAACCCTGCCCCGGGAACACGAACACCGTCTTCCCGCCCACCACCGAACCCGTCACCACACCCGACGCCAGCCCGCCCGACGCCACCGCACCCACACCCGCCAC
>NZ_JBIBWD010000026.1:0-40686 GCF_043080985.1 Streptomyces sp. NPDC014894 | reverse complement strand
GGTGCCAGCCAACCCCATTACGGGGACCGTACCGCACCCCCCCTACTGGGGCGCGGCCTGCCCGGCCGTATCGGCCTACCCCAACGCGGCGGGGCCCCGGGGCCCCGCCCGCCCCCCGCGCCCGGCGCCGGCGCAGATGTCCCGATGGGGCACGTCCGGGATCAGCCGCTTCCACGCGGACCGGGAGAGCGGGCCGCCCGCCCGGCGGCAGACGGTCCGGGCGGCGGCAGATGGACCGATCTCGTACCGCTGGAAGGGCACATTGTTCCCGGCCGCGAAGAGGGTGGCGCCGTCCTCGCCGAACCGCACGTCGATCACGCCCCCGCCGGGCGTCGGCAGCGGTGATCCGGCCGGCCGCCGGGAGGCGGTGTCCCAGATCCGCAGGGTGCCGTCACCGGAGCCGACCGCCAGCAGACGCGCGTCCGGCGAGAAGGCGAGGGACATGACCGAACTCGCCGCGCCCGGGCCCTGCGCCGTCAGCTCGCCGAGGCGGCGGCGCAGCCGCCCGTCCCAGAGGGTGACCCGGCCGGACAGCTCGCCCGCGGCCAGATACCGGCCGTCCGGGCTGAAGGCCAGGCTGACGCCGGAGCCGATGTCACGGGCGCCCTCGGCCGCCGGCCCGGACGGCAGCCGCCGGCTCCGTCCGGCCGAGGTGACCAGCAGTCCGCCGTCGGGGGAGAAGGCCAGCGCGTGGCCGCCCGCGCCGCGCAGCACCGAGGTCGGCGTCCGGCGGCGCGGGTCCCAGAGATAGGCGGGGCCGTCGGGCGCGAGGACGGCCAGCACCAGGGAACGGCCGTCCGGGGCATAGGCCACGGCGCCCCAGGAGTCGACCCGGTCGGGCGGGCGGAATCGTTTGTGCGAGACCCGCCGCCGCTCCGTGTCCCAGAAGGAGACGCCGAGCGGCTCGGCCCGCCGGCCCGTCCCGGTCGTCCCGTACGCGAGGACCCGGCTGTCGGGACGGAAGGCCACGAAGGCCGGGCAGAGGTCGTGGGGCGGGGGACCGCCGGGCGCGCACGACCGGCCGGGCAGTTCGTGCCAGCGGGCCGTGCGCAGGTCGCGGACGCGGAAGCGGGCCCGGCCCCCGTCCGTGAAGGCGGTCGCCAGCAGGGACCCGTCCGGGCTGAAGGCGGTCGCCGTCGTCGCGGCGCGCCGGCGGGGCCGCAGGACATGGGCGATGTCGAGCGTGCGCACGGTGGTGCCCCAGTGGTCGTCGGGGCTGCCGAGATAGGTCAGCAGCCCGGACGCGGCGATCCTCGGCTGCGACGCCGACTCGCCCAGGAGCGTGTGGCGGAAGACCGGCCGGCCGGAGCCCTCGGCGGGCGCCACCGACAGCGCGGTGCGGTCCACCAGCACCAGGAAGCGGCCGTCGTCGCTGAACCGGATCCCGGTGACGCCCGGCGAGTCGATCCGCGTCCGCTCCCGGCCGGTGGCCAGATCCAGGATCCGGACCCCGGCCGGGCCGACGACGGCCAGTCCGGTGGCGTCCGGCGTGAAGTGCAGCGACTCGTCGAGACACTGCTGGGCGGTGACGACCGGGGCCCGGGGCTGCCTCAGCGGGCGCCGGCGGGCCACGTCCCAGAGCTGTACGGCCTCGCCCGGCACACAGTGGGCGAGATACCGGTCGTCCGCGCTGAGGACGGCCTCCTGGACGGAGTCGGCCCCGCGCCGCTCCCGAGACCTGCGCAGCTCCTGGGCGAGGGAGCCGGGCCCCGGGAAGACGTCGCCGAGGCGCGGCTCGGGCCAGGGGAGCGCGGGCAGGGCGATCAGCACCCGGCCGTCGCGCGCGTCCCGTACGACGACCCGCTGCCCGCGCTTTCCGGCGGCCCCGGTCCGCTCGTACGTGATCAGGGTGCGCCCGCTGTCGCCCATCTCGGCCCCGCCCGCCGCCCGGACCAGGGGCCCCCGGGCCCGGCCGGTCACCAGATCCCGCGCGCCGACGAGGGGTTCGGCGGTGTCGGCGCCGGTGAAGGCCGGCAGCCAGGACGCGTCGCCCCGGGGAGCGGCCGCTCCGGTCAGCGCGCCGCCCAGACCGGGGAACGCACGCCGGGGCCGCGCCGTCGCCACGTCCCACTCCACGGTCCGGCGCTCGCCCGCGCTGAGCAGCGTCCGGCCGTCGGCGCTGAGATGACGCAGCGTCGTGTCCGCCGTGTCCGGATCGGTGAAGGACCCCAGCTCGGGCTGGAACGCGGCGCTCAGCAGCGCGGACCGGGTCTCCGGCAGCTCGGCGATCCGCCAGGCGGCGAGGCCCAGCCGCATCGCCGCCGCCGGATCCGACCGGCGCAGACTCTCCGCGACTCCCGCGGTACGGCGGGCCGCGTCCTCGATCCGGCGGCGTTCGGCGTCGCCGTGCTGCTGCCAGGCGAAGAGCCCGGCGACGAGGGCGAGGACGAGGAGACAGCACAGCACGGTGAGACGCGCCCGCGAGCGGCGCAGCCCCCGGGCGCGCGCCCGCAGCGCGGCGGCGAGGAACCCGGCCTCGACGTCGGTCAGCTCACCGGGGCGCTCGCCCGCCCCGGTGAAGTGCCGCTCGGCGGAGGTGAGGCGTACGCCCCGGTACAGCGCCCCGGGGTCGTGGCCGAGCGAGGCCCAGGCCGTGGCGGACTCGGTGAGCCGCCGCAGCTGCCGCAGACGCTCGCGGTCCTCCTCCAGCCAGCCGCTCAGCCGGGGCCAGGCGGTCAGCAGGGCCTCGTGGGCCAGATCGACGGTGTCCTCGTCGAGGGTGATCAGCCGGGCGCGGGCGAGACGTTCGACGACGGCGTCCGCCTCGCCGGGGTCGACGGCGGTCAGCTCGGCCCGGGACACGGGCCGGCGGGTGTCCTGCGCGCCGTCCCGCCCGGGGGCGACCAGGCGCAGCAGCAGATGGCGGCCGATCCGGCGCTGCCGGGGCGTGAGCGCTTCGTACAGCTCCTCGGCGGTCCGGGCGATCGCGCCGTGCAGCCCGCCCGCCGTCTCGTAGGTCTCCTCGGTGAGGGTGCGGCCCCTGCCGAGCCGCCAGGTCTCCCGCAGGGCGTGGGACATCAGCGGCATACCGCCGGGCTCGTCGGCGATCTCGGCCACGATGCGCGCGGTGAGGGACCGTTCGACGAGGAGACCGGCTCCGGCGGCGGGTTTGACGATCGCCTCGCGGAGTTCGTCACGGCTCATCGGCGGCAGCAGGAGGGTGCCGCCGCCCGCCGCCTCGGCGAGGGCCCGGTGCCGGGCGCAGTGGCCGTAGAAGTCGGAGCGCACGGCGATCACCAGACGGCCGCCGCGACCGGTCGCGGCCAGCATCGCGTCGATGAAGGCGGACCGTTCGCCCTCGTCGGAGCAGAGGGTGAAGATCTCCTCGAACTGGTCGACGATCACCACACCGTCCGGCCGGTCCGTCTCCAGCAGGCCCTGACGGCGGGCCGGGCGGTCGCCGGGGGTGAGGACGCGTACGGCCGCCGGACGCGCGCGGCGGCCGGACCCGTCGCGCAGACGCGGGATCAGCCCGGCCCGGAGCAGCGACGACTTGCCCGATCCGGACGCTCCCACGAGCAGGACGCACGGCCGCTCCGCCACCAGCGCCGCGAGCCGCTCCACCGCGCTGTCGCGGCCGAAGAACCGGTCCGCGTCCCGGGGCTCGAACCGGGCGAGACCGGGGTAGGGGGCGACGGCGTCGGGGCCGCGGCCCGGCGTCTCCTCGGCCAGCGCCCGGTCCGCCTCGTGCCAGCGCCGCTCCCACTCCGCGAGATCGCCCCCGCAGGCGGCCGCGTAGGCGAGGGCGACGGGGAGCGACGGCAGCCGGTCGCCCGCCGCCGCCTGGGCGAGCGTCGTCGTGGAGTAGTGCGTCCGCCGCGCCATCGCCCGGTAGGTGAGGCCGCCCGCCTCCCCGCGCAGCGTCCGCAGCGCGTGCGCGAAGCGGGCGGCGGGTCCGCCGTCCGGGTCGAGCGGCCGTTCACGACGTCCCATCGCCGAATCCCCCGATCCGCCCCTCGGCGGGGGCGGCACCAGTGTCGCCACCCGCGGGCGGCGGCCGCAAAGGGTACGGGGAGCGGGGTGTCGGCCGTTGTCCGGAGTGACGGAGAGGGCTGCCGGACAAGCCGCCGGCCGCGAATGCTCGGGTCAGCGCTCCGAACGCGCCGCCACGGCGCCCCCGTCGCGGCCCGGAGCGCATCCGGCCGGTGTGCGGCCGGTGTTCTTGCGCCAGTGGAGACAGGAGACAGACATGAGGTACGGGAAATCCTTGACGGCGGCGGCCGGTACGGCGCTGCTGCTCGGCGGGCTCATCGGCGGCGGCGTGGCCGGCGCGGCGCCCGCGGACCACGGGGTGACGGCGGACCACGGGGTGACCTCGGACCCCGCGGTCACGGCGGACCACGGGGTGACGGCCAAGTGCGGCGCCAACCCCCCGATCCGCATCCCCGGGGGCGAGGCCCACTTCACGATCAAGTGCGGGACGACGATCACCCATGTGACCGGGTGGATCAAGGACACCCGGTCGGACGGCCAGTGCGTCCGGCTGAGGATATGGTGGCCCGCCCACCAGAACTACACCTACACCGAGAAGGCGTGCCCCAACGGCGACGTGGTGGAGTTCGATCACAACGGCAAGACCCATCGCACGGCTCCGGGCGTCGAGCTGTACAGCGTCGGCTGACCGCTGACCGCTGATCGCTGACCGCTGAGGGCCGAGGGCCGAGGGCTGAGGGCTGACGGCGGTCGCGGGGGCGCGGCGGCACGAGACCGGGCCGGCGGCCGACGGGCCACGGCGGGCGCCGGCCCGGTCCGCGGGCGCCGGCGGGCGGGGCATCCCGTTCGCCGGCGCCCGCGCGACGGCGGGCGAACCCCGGCGGAACGCGCGGTGAAGCGGCGGGGCGCGTCCCCGGCACCGTGGTGTCGTAGGGCCGTGCTTAGCTGGTCCTATGATCGATGACTTTCTGGCCGGGGACCTGTCCGCAGTCGAAGAGGCGGTCCGCAAGGCGGCCGCCGCCGAGATCATGCCGCGGTACCAGCAGCTCGCCGCGCACGAGATCGTGCAGAAGAACGGCCCGCACGACCTGGTGACCACGGCCGACCGGCTCGCCGAGGAGCACCTCACCGCCTCCCTGACCGCGCTGCTGCCCGGCTCGGTCGTGGTGGGCGAGGAGGCGGTGCACGCGGACCCGGCGGTGTACGAGGCGCTGCGGGGCGACGCGCCCGTCTGGATAGTGGACCCGGTCGACGGGACCCGGCAGTTCGTCCGGGGCGAGGCCGGATTCTGCACCCTGGTCGCGCTCGCGCTCCGGGGCGAGGTGCTGGCGTCGTGGACCTACGCGCCGGTGCTCGACCTGATGGCCACGGCGGTCCGGGGCCGGGGCGCCTGGCTGGACGGCGAGCGGCTGCGGCCGGGCCCGCCCGCGCCCGGGGAGCCGCTGCGGGTCGCGATGTCCCACCCCGACTTCACCACCGACGACCAGAAGCGGGCCCTGCTCTGCCTCGACACGGAAGGGGTGCTCGCGCGCCCCTGCGGATCGGCCGGTCTGGAGTATCTCGCCGTCGCGCGCGGCGAGCTGGAGGCGGTCGCCTTCTCCTGGGAGAACGCCTGGGACCACGCGGCCGGACTGCTGCTGGTCACGGAGGCGGCGGGCGCGCAGCTGACGCTCTCCGGCGAGCCGTTCCGCATAGCCGGCGGCAATGCCATGCCGTTCACGGCGGCGCGGTCGCCCGAGACGGCGGAGCGGATCCGCGAGCTGCTGGCCGCCCCGTTCTGAGCCCGATCCGTTCCGAGCCCGATCCGTTTCGAGCCCGATGCGCACTGAGCCCGATCCGTTCTGAGGCCGCCCCGGCCGCCCGCGATCCGGCGGGGACTGCCGGGACGGGCGTCTTCCCGGTGCGGACGGTCTCCCGGTGCGGCGCGCGGCGGGTCTCCGCGCGCCCCCGGGATGTGACCGAGGGCTCCGTCCGCCCACCGCGTCGGACCGCACCCGGGGCCGCCCCGGCGCCGGGCCGGAATATCCTGGACGTCCGGGCCGCCCGACGACCGAAGGAGCCAGTGAGTGACCTCGATGCTCGACGCCGTTGTCGTGGGGGCGGGCCCCAATGGACTGACCGCCGCCGTCGAACTGGCGCGCAGAGGCTGTGATGTCGAGGTCTTTGAAGCCAAGGAGACCGTCGGCGGCGGCGCGCGCACCGAGGAGCTGACCCTCCCCGGCTTCCGCCACGACCCGTGCTCGGCCGTGCACCCGCTCGGCATCGGCTCCCCGGCCTTCAGCCGGATGCCGCTGGACCGGTACGGCCTCGAATGGCTCCACCCCGAGCTGCCGATGGCGCACCCCTTCGACGACGGCACGGCCGCCGTGCTCTCCCGCTCGGTCGCCGAGACCGCCGCCTCTCTCGGCCCGCGCGACGCGGGCGTCTACCGGCGGCTGATCGCCCCCCATCTGAACTCCTGGGACGTCCTGGTCCGGGACTTCATGTCGCTGCCGCTGACCGCGCTGCCGCGCGATCCGGTGGGGCTCGCCCGGTTCGCCCTCGCCGGCCTGCCCCCGTACAGCTGGCTGATGCGCCGCTTCCACGACGACCGGGCCCGGGCGCTGATGGCGGGGCTCGTCGCCCATGTGATCGCCCCGCTCAGCGGCGTCGCGACCAGCGGCATCGGCCTGCTCTTCGCGCTCGCGGCGCACGAGAAGGGCTGGCCGGTGGCGCGCGGCGGCTCCCAGTCGATCTCGGACGCCCTCGCCGGCTATCTCGGCGACCTCGGCGGCACCGTCCACACCGGATTCGAGGTCAAGCGACTGGACGATCTGCCCCCGGCGCGCGCCTATCTCTTCGACACCTCGCCCACCGCGCTCGCCCGGATCGCGGGCCTGGGCCGCAGCTTCGAGCACTTCCGGTACGGAGCGGCCGCGTTCAAGATCGATTACGCGCTGGACGGGCCGGTCCCGTGGACGGCGGAGGAGCCCCGCCGGGCCGGCACCGTCCAGATCGGCCCCTCCAGCGGGGAGATCGCGGCCGCGCTCGCCGCCGCGGCCGGCGGTTCCGCCCCCCGCACCCCCTTCCTGATCACCTCCCAGCCGAGCCTGGTCGATCCCTCCCGCGCACCCGAGGGCAAGCACGTCTTCTGGGCGTACGGCCATGTCCCGAACGGGTGGGACGGCGATCTCACCGACGCGATCGAGCGGCAGATCGAGCGCTTCGCGCCCGGCTTCCGCGACCGTGTCCTCGCCCGCGCGGTCGCCGGCCCCGCGCGGCTGGAGGCCCGCAACGCCAACTATGTCGGCGGCGACATCGCCTGCGGAGCGGCGAGCGGGCTGCAGCTGCTGCTCCGCCCCACGCTCTCGCTCTTCCCGCACCGGACCCGGCACCCCTCGGTCTTCCTCTGCTCCTCCGCCGCCTGGCCCGGCCCCGGAGTGCACGGCATGTCCGGGCACAACGCGGCCAAGGCCGTCTGGCGGACACTCCGCGAGGCCGACGCGCGCTGAGCGCGCCGACCCGCACGGCGGATCCCGGGCGTACCGGGCGTACGAGGTGTACGAGGTGTCAGGACCAGGCCCCGGCCGCCGCCGCCCGGGCCGCGTACTCCTCGAACGGCCGGGGCTCACGGCCGAGCAGCCTGCGCACCCCGTCCACGGGCGTGCTGGTGTGCCCCGCCCGGAACAGGGTGAACATCGCGTTCAGCGCCACCGCGACCGGCTTCGGCTCCCCCGCGGCCAGCAGTTCGGCGACGTAGGCGTCCGGGGTCAGCTCCTCGAAGGCGATGGGCCGCCCGGCCGCCCGCGCCATGATCCCGACCGCCTCGCCGAAGGGGAGCGCGCGCGGGCCCGACAGCTCGTACACCTGGCCGTGGTGCTCGTCGCCCGCCGAGACGAGAAGCGCCGCCGCCGCCTCGGCGACATCGTCCACATCCACGAAAGCCTCCGGCACCGACCCGGTGGGCAGCGCCAGCCGGCCGGAGCGCAGCGGCCGCCGCCACAGGTCCTCGTCGAAGTTCTGGTTGAAGTTGTTGGGGCGGAGCACCGTCCACGCGGCCCCCGAATCGCGGACCGCCAGCTCCGCCTCGGCCATGCCCGCGCCGAAGCCGTCCGCGTACTGGACGCCCCGGCCGGACAGCACCACGAAACGGGCGACGCCCCCGGCGACGGCCTGCCGCACCAGCGCGCCGATGGGGCCCGGATCGTCCGGGGGCACCAGATAGACGGTCTTCGCGCCGCCGAGCGCCGGGGCCCAGGTCGCCGGGAGCCCCCAGTCGAAGGTCACCTCGCCGGAGCGGGAGGCGGCGCGCACCTCGCGGCCCGCGGCGCGCAGCAGCGGCACCAGCCGCCGTCCGGTCTTGCCCGTCGCTCCGAGCACCAGGATCTGGTCCGTCTTGTGATCAGTCATACGGTCAGTCTGGTCCCGGCGGCCGCCGACGGCCATGGCCGTCGGTCCGCCGCCCATGTGTGAACGTACGGTGGTCGGATGGATCCCTTGGACGACCTGTTACGGGGGGTGCGGGCGGACGGCGCGCTGCTCGGCCACTCCGTGCTCACCTCGCACCGGCCCCTCCGGCTGGGCGAGGGGGCGTCGCTGACGCTCTGTCTGCCGCTGCGCGGAGAGGTGCTCGTCGAGCACGGCGGGGACCGGCGGCGACTGCGGACGGGCGATGTGGCGATGGTGCGCGGACCCGAGCCGTTCACCGCGTCCGCCGCGGCGGAGCCCGGCGCGGACACCGCGCTGATGACCGGTGTGTACCGGACGCGCTCCGAGGTGCCGCGCCGGCTGCTGCGGATGCTGCCGGACTTCCTGTTGCTGCGCGAGGAGTACGACTGGACCGTCACCCGGGACCATCTGGAGGCCGAGCTGGCCGCCACCGGGCCCCTGGGCCGGGTCGTGCTGGACCGGCTGCTCGACTGGCTGCTCGTCTGCACGCTGCGGCAGTGGTTCGACCGGCCGGACGCCCAGCCCCCGGCCTGGTACCGCGCACTGGGCGACGAGGTGGTGGGCCCGGCGCTGCGGGCGATGCACGAACGGCCCGCCGAGAGCTGGACGCTGGCCGCCCTCGCGGCCGAGTCCGGGGTCTCGCGCACCACGCTGGCCAAGCGCTTCCCCGAGCTGCTGGGGGAGTCGCCGATGAGCTATCTGACGGGGTGGCGGATGGCGCTCGCCGCCGATCTGCTGACGCGGTCGTCGGCGACGGTCGGCTCCGTCGCGCGCCGGGTCGGCTACGCGGACGCCTTCGGCTTCAGCGCCGCCTTCAAACGGACCAGGGGCGTCAGCCCCACCGCCTTCCGGGCCGCCTCGGCCCGGCCGCCGGGGGCCCCGGTCACGGCGGGCGGCCATGACCGGGACCCGGGCGCGCTCAGCTCCAGGGGTTCGACGGCTGGTCGTTGATCGCCGTCCAGAAGCGGGTCCCCAGCGGCACATCGCCGTGGGCGTAGAAGCTCCAGCCGCCCGCGCTCGCCAGATTCGGCCCGTACCGGCCGTCGTGGAACTCGGCCATCCGCCAGCCCGCGCCCAGGCTGTTCGCGCACACCTGGTCGGCGAGGGCGCGGCTGGTCAGCCGGTTCCCCCGGACGGGGCTGGTCGCGGCGACCGCGCCCCGCGCCCAGCCCGCGTAGAAGCCGGGGGTGATGCCCGCCGGGACCGGGCTGTTGTCGATCTTCAGACAGAGCAGGGGGAGCGAGGCGGTCGTCGAGGTGTCACCGGTGTACGGATTGCTCAGGGGCCCGCCGCCGACATGGACCGTGCCGCTCGGACCGTCTCCGAGCAGCGTCCAGGTCATCGCCGAAGCGGCGGCGGGGGCGGGCGGTGCGGCGGACACGGGGGACACGGCCGTCGCCAGCGCGGCCATGGCCGCGGCGACGACGGCGATGCCGGATGTGATCCTGCGCAAGGGGTCTCCTCACTCGCGTGACACACAGAATGTGCTTCACCGCTGCGGATTCTTCACGTTCTCCACGACTCCTCCCTAGACGAGAACCGGTCAGCCTCCCCACCTCCGCGCGAACCGCCCCCGCCCCGCCCCGCGGCCTCCAGCACCCTGGCGGCCGCCGCCTCACCCCTCTCCGAGCACCCGCCACGACCCGCGCCGCTCACGGCCCCGACGGACCGCCGCCGAGCGCGCCCCCGCCGCCCCCGGGAGACTGCCGGCCGCCGGAGGGCCGGGGCGCGGGCGTCGCCGGGGCGGAGACGGGCCTTCGCGGCCCGGCGGACCCTCGGCCGCTGTCACCCGCTGGGCCGGGAGCCCCCGCGGCTCCCCGGAGGCCGTGGCGCGCCGCTCCGGGCGGCCCCGCTCCCCGTGGTCGTCGGGACACGGAGCGGGACCGGACCGTCGGCCGGGAGCCGGGGCGGGGCTGGCCGGGGGAGGGCGATGTCGTTTTTTCGCCAGCATCGCGGGTCGGGATGCTCGATGCTTGAGCCATGCACGCCGACACCGAGCGCTGTGTACGCGCCGTCCAGTCCAAGGACGCCCGGTTCGACGGATGGTTCTTCACCGCTGTCCTGACGACGGGCATCTACTGCCGCCCGAGCTGCCCGGTGGTCCCCCCGAAGCCCCAGAACATGACCTTCTACCCGAGCGCCGCCGCCTGCCAGCAGGCCGGATTCCGGGCGTGCAAGCGCTGCCGGCCCGACACCAGCCCCGGATCGCCGGAGTGGAACGCCCGCGCGGACACCGTCGCCCGCGCCATGCGGCTGATCGGCGACGGAGTCGTGGACCGCGAGGGCGTCCCCGGGCTGGCGGCCCGGCTGGGCTACTCCACGCGGCAGATCGAACGCCAGCTCCGCGCCGAGCTGGGCGCCGGCCCGCTCGCGCTGGCCCGCGCCCAGCGCGCCCAGACCGCCCGTCTGCTCGTGGAGACCACCGGCCTGCCCATGGCGGAGATCGCCTTCGCCGCCGGATTCTCCTCCGTGCGCACCTTCAACGACACGGTCCGCGAGGTCTTCGCGCTCTCCCCGGGCGAACTGCGCGTGCGCGCCGCCCGGGGCCCCGCCGGACCCTCCCCGGCCCCCGGGGCGATCGCCCTGAGGCTCCCGTACCGCGAACCGCTCGACCCGAGCAATCTCTTCGGCCATCTCGCCGCCACCGGCGTGCCCGGAGTCGAGGAGTGGCGCGACGGCTCCTACCGGCGCACGCTGCGGCTGCCGTACGGACACGGCGTCGTCGCCCTCGCCCCGGCCGACGGGCACATCGCCTGCCGGCTCTCCCTCACCGATCCGCGCGATCTGACCATCGCGATCAGCCGGTGCCGCCGGCTGCTGGACCTGGACGCCGACCCGGTCGCCATCGACGACCGGCTGCGCGACGACCCGCGGCTGCGCCCGCTGGTGGACGGCGCGCCGGGCCGCAGGGTGCCGCGCACGGTGGACGCGGCCGAGTTCGCCGTGCGGGCCGTCCTCGGCCAGCAGGTCTCGACCGCCGCCGCCCGCACCCACGCGGCCCGGCTGGTCCTGGCCCACGGCGAGCCCGTCGAGGACCCCGGGGGAGGACTCACCCACCTCTTCCCGTCGCCCGCCGCGCTGGCCGCGCTGGCCGCGCTGGACCCCGGCTCGCTCGCCCTGCCGCGCAGCCGCCGCACCACCCTCACCACCCTGGTCACGGCGCTCGCCGACGGCTCCCTGCGGATCGGCGACGACAGCGACTGGGACGAGTCCCGCGCCGCGCTCGCCGCCCTGCCCGGCTTCGGGCCCTGGACCGTCGAGGTGATCGCGATGCGCGCCCTGGGCGACCCCGACGCCTTTCTCCCCACCGACCTCGGCGTCCGCCGCGCGGCGGCCGGACTCGGACTGCCCGCGACCCCGGCCGCCCTCACCGAGCGGGCGGCGGCCTGGCGGCCCTGGCGCGCGTACGCGGTCCAGTACCTCTGGGCCACCGACACCCACCCGATCAACCACCTCCCGGAATGAGGAAGTCCAGCCATGACCAGGCAGCACACGGTCGTCGACAGCCCCTACGGCGCGCTCACCCTCGTCGCCGACGACGGGGTCCTCAGCGGCCTGTACATGACCGACCAGCGCCACCGCCCCGACGAGGAGACCTTCGGTGAGCCGGACGCCGCGCCGTTCGGCGAGACGATCCGTCAGCTCGACGCCTACTTCGCCCGCGAACTCACCGACTTCGATGTGCCGATGCGGCTGACGGGCACCCCCTTCCAGCGCCGTGTCTGGGAGCGGCTGCTCGCCATCCCGTACGGCGAGACCCGCACGTACGGCGAACTCGCCCACGAGCTGGGCAGTCCGAACGCTTCCCGGGCGGTGGGCCTGGCGAACGGCAAGAACCCGGTGTCGATCATCGTCCCCTGCCACCGGGTGATCGGCTCCACGGGAAGTCTGGTGGGGTACGGGGGAGGGCTCACCCGCAAACAGCGGCTGCTCGCCTTCGAGTCCGGCGCGTCCGGCGAACCCGAGGCCGCGCTCTTCTAGACCCTGCCCGGCTCCCCGGCCGTGCCCGGCTCCCCGGACCGCCCCGCGACCGCGCCCCGGGCGCGGCGGCGACCGCCCCCGCGGCCCCCGCGTCCCTCAGCCCAGGGCCGCCAGCAGCGCCGGCAGCGCCGTCCCGATCGGCTCCCGGACGATCTCCGAGGCCAGTCCGTCGTACGGCGTCGGCTCGGCGTTCACGATCGACAGCCGGGCGCCGTGCTCGGCCGCGATCCCCGCCAGCGAGGCCGCGGGCTGCACCAGCAGACTGGTGCCCACCGCGATGAACACCTCGCTCGCCCGCGCGATCGCCGTCGCCTCCGCCAGCACCGCCGGGTCCAGCGGCTGCCCGAACATGACCGTCGCCGACTTCAGAATCCCCCCGCACACCCGGCACGGCGGATCCTCCTCGCCCGCCTCCACCCGCGCGACCGCCTCCGCCATCGACGAGCGCGCCCCGCAGGAGACGCAGACGACCGACCGGGCCGTGCCGTGGAGTTCGAGCACCTTGCGCGGCGGCGTCCCCGCGAGCTGGTGCAGACCGTCCACATTCTGGGTGATCACCCGCACCGACACCCCCGGCCGGCGCTCCAGCTCCGCGATCGCGCGGTGCGCCGCGTTCGGCTCGGCCCGCCAGGTCACGGCGGTGCGGCGCACCTGCCAGGCGCGCCGCCGGATCTCCGGGTCCGCCATGTAGAAGTCGTACGTGGCGAGCTTCTCGGCCTCCGGATCGCGCCGCCACACACCGTTCGGCCCGCGGTAGTCGGGGATGCCGGAGTCCGTCGAGACGCCGGCGCCGCTGAGGATCGCGACGAGAGTCATACGGCGAGCCTAGGCACGGCCGCCCCGTCCCCGCGAACGCTTTCGGACCCGCCGGCCGGAGCGCGCCGGCCTCACCCGCCCGGCGGGACCGCCCGCCGGCTCACCCGACCGCCCGGCTCACCCGACCGGCCGGCCGTCCACCAGCTCGGCCGGACCCGTCCCGGCCGCCAGCGCGTCCAGCGCCGCGACGATCCGGGTCCCGAACCCCTCGGGCGCCAGCCCCGGCAGCTCCTCCCGGGAGACCAGCCGCCAGGACAGCAGCTCCTCCTCCTGGAGCCGGATCGACTCCAGCTCGCTCCCGGTCAGCACCCCGCCGTCGTACAGGAACAGGGAGATCGGGGGCCGCTGGTCGCCGCGCTTCCACTCCAGCGCCAGCAGCGCGCCGGGCTCCACATCCAGTCCGATCTCCTCCAGGGTCTCCCGCCGGGCCGCCTCCCGGGGCGTCTCCCCGGCGTCCGACTCCACCGTCCCGCCGGGCAGCGTCCAGCCCTCGCGGTAGTTGGGCTCCACCACCAGGACCCGTCCCTCACGGTCGCGGAAGAGCATGGCGGCGCCCGCGAGGATTCTGGGCAGGGAGGCGATGTACGCGGTGTATTCCATGGTCACACCGGCAGCCTACCGAGCGCCGGAAGGCTCAGGAGGTGGCCGCCAGACGCACCGTGCGCTCGGCCAGTTCGCTGATGCGCGCCCCGTCGAAGCCGAACACCGCGCTGCGCACCCGGTCGTGCAGCGGATCCGTCCACACGGCCGGGATGGCGCGCGCCCCGTACAGCACGCCCGCGACCGAGCCCGCGGTCGCGCCGTTGGAGTCGGTGTCCAGACCGCCCCGGACGGTCAGGGTGATGGTGCGGGTGAAGTCGCCCGCGCCGTACAGCAGCCCGGCGGTGATCACGGCGGCGTTGGGCACGGTGTGGATCCAGTGCAGCGACGCGGTGCGGGACTCCAGCTCGGTCAGCGTGCCGGACCAGTCCGTGCCCGCCTCGTGCAGCGCCGTGGTGTGCCGTACGGTCCTGGCCAGCCGACTGTTGGCCGGGATGTGCTCCAGGGCCGTGTCGACGGCCTCGCGCGGGCCCCGCGCGGTGAACGCGGCGGCGATCAGGGCGGCGGCCCACATCGCCCCGTAGACGCCGTTGCCCTGGTGGGAGAGGACCGCGTCACGGCGGGCGAGCGCGGCGGCGCGGTGCGGATCGCCGGGGGAGGTCCAGCCGAAGACGTCCGCGCGGATCAGCGCGCCGATCCACTCCTGGTACGGATTGTCGTACAGCGCGGTGCGCGGCGGCTTCAGACCGTTGGCCAGATTGCGGTACGCGGCCCGCTCGGCGGTGAAGGTCTGGAGATAGGGCAGCCGACGCAGCCACATCTCGCCCACCTGCTCGGTGGTGAACGCGAAGCCGTGCGCCTCCAGCAGATGCAGCCCCAGGATCGCGTAGTCGACATCGTCGTCGCGGCAGCTGCCGTGGATCCGGCCGCGTACGCACTGGGGCCACTCCGGCCGCAGTTCGAATTCGCCGGGCTGGGCGTCGGGCGGGGGAGCGGGCAGATAGTCGGTGAGCGGGAGCGCTCCCGTACGGCGCAGATAGCGGTCGATGCGCTCACGCGTCCAGTACCCGCCGCGCTCCACGGGTTTGCCGAGCATGTTGCCCGCGACCCTGCCCAGCCAGCCGCCGAGGATCCGGTCGGTCAGCTCCGAGTGATGTAGACCCATACGTTCTGGTTTACCCCGGCGAGGGGTGGTCCGTCCGCCAACTCGACGGAGAGGGCCCTGACGGGGCGGCGGTCTGTTCGACCGGGGGACGCGCCGTGTGCGCCGGGCGCGGAGCGGCGCTCTGCCCCGCACGGACCCGGGACGGGCCGCGCGGGCGCCGAGGGGCGGGCCGCGTGGAAGCCGGGACGGGCCGGGCAGGACCGGGCGGGACCGGCCCGCACACGGCCGGGAACGCGCGAGGGCCCGGACGCCATGCGCGTCCGGGCCCTCGTACGAAAAGATCCTCAGGGAAGCTGTGCCGCCCGCGCCTCTCGGCGATTGTCACGGAACGTGTTCACGCGCCGCGCTGTGGCGAAGAGCGGGATCACCGCGCCCAGCACCACCTGGAGCGCACAGCCGGTCTGCAGCAGCAGATGCCCGCCGGGCGCGTCGAAGGCCCAGGCCGCCAGCAGCCCCATCGCCGAGACGATCCAGCCCAGCATCGCCACCGCGAGGATGCCGCGCGGCTTCGGGTACTCGACCCGGCTCACCATCAGCCACGCCGTGCCGATGATCGCCAGCAGGGTCGGGACGAAGGGAAGCTCCAGCAGCACGATCGAGACGACCGTGAGCGCGCCGAAGGGGCTCGGCATGCCCTGGAACATGCCGTCCTTCATCGTCACGCACGAGAACCGCGCGAGCCGCAGCACCACCGCCAGCAGCACCACGATGGCGGCGAGTGCCGACACCTGTTCCACCGCGTCGGCCGCGACCATGCCGTACACCAGCACGAAGTACGCCGGAGCCAGCCCGAAGCTGATCAGATCGGAGAGATTGTCCAGCTCCGCGCCCATCGGCGAGCTGCGCAGCTTCCGCGCCACCAGTCCGTCGAAGAGGTCGAAGATCGCCGCGAGAAGCATCAGGATCACGGCGGTCGCGGCGCTCTGCCGCGCCATGCCGGACTCCTGGGTGCTCTCCAGGTGCGGGATGAGGATTCCGGTGGTGGTGAAGTACACCGCCATGAATCCGCAGGTCGCGTTACCCAGCGTGAGCGTGTCCGCTATCGACAGCCGCAGGGAGAGGGGCATCTCCTCGGCTTCGTCCTCGGTCTCCGCCACCGCCTCGGCTGCCCAGCCGGCCTGTGTTTCAGGATCAATCACGGTCAATGCGAGTCACCCCCGCGGTCGTGGTCTGACCGACCTCGACCGCGACCTCGACACCCTCCGGCAGGTAGATGTCGACGCGCGAGCCGAAGCGGATCAGACCGATGCGATCTCCCTGCTCGACCTTGGTGCCCTGGGGCAGGTACGGGACGATGCGCCGGGCGACGGCACCCGCGATCTGCACCATCTCGATGTCACCGAGCTCGGTGTCGAAGTGCCAGACAACGCGCTCGTTGTTCTCGCTCTCCTTGTTGAACGCCGGCACGAAGCCGCCGGGGACGTGCTCGACCGATGTCACGGTGCCCGCCAGGGGGGCGCGGTTGACATGGACGTTCAGCGGGCTCATGAAGATCGCGACGCGAGTGCGCCCGTCCTTCCACGGCATGATGCTCTGCACCACTCCGTCGGCGGGCGAGATGACCCTTCCCTGGGTGATCTCGCGCTCGGGGTCGCGGAAGAACCACAGCATGCCCGCCGCGAGCGCGGTGGCGGGTACGGCGATGACCGCAGCCCGGCGGGAACGGCGCGCCCCGGCCAGGCTGAGTGCGGCGGTGGCGACGGTCGGCAGGAGCCACGGCGATGCTCCGCGCGCGAGGCGGACACGGCCGCGAGGTGCAGAGGTTTGGCTGTGGGGCATGGATGACCTTCGTAGCGGACGATGCCGCGCTGGTTGACGGGGACTGGCGGCTTTCCGTCGATGCTATCGGGTGCGGGCCGCAACTGGGAAAGCCAGGAACCGAGTCGGCGGCCGGAAGCGGATGACAGGGTGTGATCTTCTTCGCGATGAAAACACCTTAAATACGACAATCAGCCCTGGATCCGGTACTCCTCCAACAGTCGCCGGCCGATGATCATTTTCTGGATCTCGGCGGTACCTTCACCGATCAGCAGCATCGGGGCCTCCCGGTAGAGGCGCTCGATCTCGTACTCCTTGGAGAAGCCGTAGCCGCCGTGGATCCGGAAGGCGTCCTCGACGACTTCCTTGCAGTATTCGGAGGCGAGGTACTTCGCCATCCCTGCCTCCAGGTCATTTCGTTCCCCGGAGTCCTTTTTGCGTGCCGCATTCACCATCATCGCATGAGCGGCCTCGACCTTGGTGGCCATTTCCGCCAGCTTGAACTGAATGGCCTGGTGACCGGCTATCGCGCGGCCGAAGGCGTGTCGCTGCTGAGCGTAGGAGACGCCCAGCTCGAAGGCGCGCTGGGCGACCCCGCAGCCCCGTGCGGCCACATTGACCCGGCCGACCTCGACGCCGTCCATCATTTGGTAAAACCCTCGGCCGGTGACCCCGCCGAGCACCCGATTTCCCGGAATGCGCACCCCGTCCATGATCATCTCGGTGGTGTCGACACCCTTGTACCCCATCTTGTCGATCTTCCCCGGGATGGTGAGCCCCGGCCGGACCTCGCCGAACCCGGGCTCCTTCTCGATGAGGAAGGTCGTCATCGAGCGGTGCGGAGCCGTCCCCTCCGGGTGTCCTTCGTCACTGCGCACCAGAACGGCCACCAGATTCGACGTGCCGCCGTTGGTGAGCCACATCTTCTGGCCGTGCAGGAGATGGTCGTCACCGTCGCGCACGGCCTTGGATGTGATCGCCGACACATCCGAGCCGAGCCCCGGCTCCGACATCGAGAACGCGCCCCGCGTCTCGCCCAGCGCCATCCTCGGCAGGAAGGTCTCCCGCTGCTCCCGGGTGCCGTGCTGCTTGAGCATGTACGCGACGATGAAATGCGTGTTGATGATGCCCGACACGGACATCCATCCCCGGGCGATCTCCTCCACGCAGAGCGCGTAGGTCAGCAGCGACTCGCCGAGTCCGCCGTACTCCTCCGGAATCATCAGCCCGAAGACGCCCAGCTCCTTCAGGCCCTCCACGATCCGCGCCGGGTACTCGTCCCGGTGCTCCAGCTCGGTGGCCACCGGGATGATCTCTTTGTCGACGAAATCCCTGACCGTGGCCAGGATCTCCCGCTGAACGTCCGTCAGTCCGTCGGTCTGGGCGAGTCGCGCCATGGCTACTTCTCCGTCTTCCGCGCGGGCGCGCTCGCCGCCGAGCGCTCCGCGACGTCCGGGCGGCCGGGCTGCTCGCCGCCGCGCTCCTCGATGTACACCCGGGTCGGGACCATCACCTTGCGCCGGAAGACGCAGACCAGCGTCCCGTCCTGCTTGTGCCCCCTGGTCTCCACCTCGACGATCCCCCGGTCGGACTTGGACCGGGACGGCGTCTTGCCGAGCACGGTCGTCTCGCCGTAGATCGTGTCCCCGTGGAAGGTCGGCGCGGTGTGCCGCAGCGACGCGATCTCCAGATTGGCGATCGCCTTGCCGGAGACGTCGGGCACCGACATCCCCAGCAGCAGGGAGTACACATAGTTCCCGACCACCACGTTCCGCCCGAAGTCGGTGCCCGACCCGGCGTAGTGGGCGTCCAGGTGCAGCGGGTGGTGGTTCATCGTCAGCAGACAGAAGAGATGGTCGTCGTACTCGGTGACCGTCTTCCCGGGCCAGTGCTTGTAGACGTCCCCGACGGTGAATTCCTCGTAGGTGCGGCCGAACTGCATCTCACGCCTCCGGCGGGGTGAAGGAGGAGGTGCGGCTCAGGCCGGCGGCCCGGCCCTTGCCGGAGACGACCAGCGCCATCTTCCGGCTGGCCTCGTCGATCATCTCGTCCCCGAGCATCGCCGAGCCCTTCCTGCCGCCCGCCTCCGAGGTGCAGTGGTCGTACGCGTCGAGGATCAGCTCGGCGTGGTCGAAGTCCTCCTGGGAGGGCGAGAAGACCTCGTTGGCCGCCTCCACCTGCCCCGGGTGCAGCACCCACTTGCCGTCGTAGCCCAGGGCGGCGGCCCGCCCGGCGACCTCGCGGAAGCCGTCGACGTTCCGGATCTGGAGATAGGGGCCGTCGATGGCCTGGAGGTCGTGCATCCGCGCGGCCATCAGGATCCGCATCAGGATGTAGTGGTAGGCGTCGGCCGGATAGCCGGGCGGCTGCTCGCCCACGACCAGCGACTTCATATTGATGGACGCCATGAAGTCCGCCGGGCCGAAGACGATCGTCTCCAGCCGGGGCGAGGCCCCGGCGATGGCGTCGACGTTCACCAGCCCGCGCGCGTTCTCGATCTGCGCCTCGATGCCGATCCGGCCGACCTCGAAGCCCATCGTCTTCTCGATCTGGGTCAGCAGCAGATCCAGCGCCTGGATCTGCTGCGCGTCCTGGACCTTCGGCAGCATCACACAGTCCAGATTCTGGCCCGCGCCCTCCACGACGGTGACCACGTCGCGATAGGTCCACTCGGTGGTCCAGTCGTTGACCCGCACGACCCGGGTCTTGCCGGTCCAGTCGCCCTCGTTGAGGAACTTCACCACGGTGTGCCGGGCCTCCGGCTTGGCGAGCGGCGCGCAGGCGTCCTCCAGATCGAGGAAGACCTGGTCGGCGGCGAGCCCCTGGGCCTTCTCCAGGAACCGGGGGTTGGAGCCGGGCACCGCCAGGCAGGAGCGGCGGGGACGGCTTGCGGGGCGGGTCATACGGAAACCTCCAGAGGGTCGAGCTTGTTCGCTTTCCGGATCTCGTCGACGATACGGCCGATGATCTCCGTGATGCCGAAGTCCTTCGGGGTGAAGACGGCGGCCACCCCGGCCGCCCGCAGCGCGGCCCCGTCGGCGGGCGGGATGATCCCGCCGACGATCACCGGAATGGGCGGGTCCGCCCGGTCGCCGGGGCCGCCGGAGGCTCCCGCCCCGGCCGCGCGCAGCCGCTCCAGCACCTCGGGCACCAGCTCCGCGTGCGAGCCGGAGAGGATGGAGAGACCCACGCAGTGCACATCCTCCGCGAGGGCGGCGGAGACGATCTGCCGGGGAGTGAGCCGAATGCCCTGGTACACCACCTCGAACCCGGCGTCCCGGGCCCGTACGGCGATCTGCTCCGCGCCGTTGGAGTGCCCGTCGAGCCCCGGCTTGCCGACCAGCAGCCGCAGCCGGCCGCAGCCCAGCTCGCGGGCGGTCCTGGCGGCCTTCTCCCGGACCAGGGCCAGCGGGGTGCCCGGCTCGGCGGCGACCGCGAGCGGCACCCCGGAGACCCCGGTCGGGGCGCGGAACTCGCCGAACACCTCGCGCAGCGCCCACGACCACTCCCCGGTGGTGACGCCCGCCCGCGCGCACTCCACGGTGGCGGCCATCAGATTGCCGTCGCCGGCCGCCGTCCGCTTCAGTTCGAGCAGCGCGGCGGTCGACCGGGCCTCGTCGCGCTCCTCGCGCCAGGCGTGCAGGGCGGCCACCACCCGGGCCTCGTCGGCCGGGTCGACCGTCATGATCGCCGCGTCGAGGTCCGCAGTCAGCGGGCTCTCCTCGGTCGACTCGTGGACATTGACCCCGACGATCTTCTCCTCGCCGCTCTCGATCCTGGCCCGCCGCTCGGCGTGCGAGGAGACCAGCCGCGACTTGAGATAGCCGGACTCCACGGCGGCCATCGCGCCGCCCATCCCCTCGATCCGCTCCATCTCCGTCAGGCACTCGGCGACCAGCGCGTCCACCTTCGCCCCGACGACGTGGGAGCCCGCGAAGATGTCCTCGTACTCCAGCAGATCCGACTCGTGCGCCAGCACCTGCTGGATCCGCAGCGACCACTGCTGGTCCCAGGGGCGGGGCAGCCCCAGCGCCTCGTTCCACGCCGGAAGCTGTACGGCGCGGGCCCGCGCGTCCTTGGAGAGGGTGACGGCCAGCATCTCCAGGACGATCCGCTGGACGTTGTTCTCGGGCTGCGCCTCGGTCAGCCCGAGCGAGTTGACCTGGACCCCGTAGCGGAAGCGCCGCTGCTTGGCGTCGGTCACCCCGTACCGCTCACGGGCGACCTGGTCCCAGATCCGGGAGAACGCCCGCATCTTGCACATCTCCTCGATGAAGCGGACGCCCGCGTTCACGAAGAAGGAGATCCGGCCGACCACCTCGCCCCTGCGCTCCTCGGGGACCTGTCCCGAGGCGAACACCGCGTCGAGCACGGCGATCGCGGTGGACATCGCGTACGCGACCTCCTGGACGGGGGTGGCCCCGGCCTCCTGGAGGTGGTAGCTGCAGATGTTGATCGGGTTCCACCGGGGGATGCGGTTCACCGTGTACGCGATCATGTCGGTGGTCAGCCGCAGCGACGGGCCGGGCGGGAAGACGTGCGTGCCGCGCGACAGGTACTCCTTCACGATGTCGTTCTGCGTGGTGCCCTGGAGCCGGTCGGGGTCCGCGCCCTGTTCCTCGGCGACGACCTGGTAGAGCGCCAGCAGCCACATCGCGGTGGCGTTGATCGTCATCGAGGTGTTCATCCGCTCCAGCGGGATGTCCCGGAAGAGCCGCCGCATGTCGCCGAGATGGGCGACGGGGACGCCGACCCGGCCGACCTCCCCCCGGGCGAGGACGTGGTCGGGGTCGTACCCGGTCTGGGTCGGCAGATCGAAGGCGACCGACAGGCCGGTCTGTCCCTTGTCGAGATTGCGCCGGTAGAGCGCGTTGGAGGCCTCGGCGGTGGAGTGGCCGGCGTAGGTCCTCATGAGCCACGGCCGGTCCTTCTGGCGTTCCGTCATGATCGGCGCGGCTCCTCAGACGTCACGGTCGTCGCGGAACAGATTGATCTTGTCGAGATGCCGGGCGCGCGTCTCCTCGTCGCGCACGCCGAGTCCCTCGCGGGGGGCGAGCGCGAGCACGCCGACCTTGCCCTGGTGGACATTGCGGTGCACGTCGTAGGCGGCCTGGCCGGTCTGCTCCAGCGGGTAGACCCGGGAGAGCGTGGGGTGGATCCTTCCCTTGGCGACCAGCCGGTTGGCCTCCCACGCCTCCCGGTAGTTGGCGAAGTGGGAGCCGATGATCCGCTTCAGCGACATCCAGAGATAGCGGTTGTCGTACTCATGGGTGTAGCCCGAGGTGGACGCGCAGGTGACGACGGTGCCGCCCTTGCGGGTGACATAGACGGACGCGCCGAAGGTCTCCCGGCCCGGGTGCTCGAAGACGATGTCCACGTCCTCCCCGCCGGTCAGCTCGCGGATGTGCTTGCCGAACCGCTTCCACTCGCGCGGGTCCTGGGTGCGCTCGTCCTTCCAGAAGCGGTAGTCCTCGGCCCCCCGGTCGATGACCGCCTCGGCGCCCATGGCCCGGCAGATCGCCGCCTTCCGCTCGCTGGAGACGACGCAGATCGGCTGGGCGCCGCCGGCCAGCGCGAACTGGGTGGCGTACGAGCCGAGCCCGCCGCTCGCCCCCCAGATCAGCACATTGTCGCCCTGCTTCATCCCCGCGCCGTTGCGCGAGACGAGCTGGCGGTAGGCGGTGGAGTTCACCAGCCCCGGCGCGGCCGCCTCCTCCCAGCTCAGATGGTCCGGCTTGGGCATCAGCTGATTGGACTTGACCAGCGCCAGCTCCGCCAGACCGCCGAAGTTCGTCTCGAAGCCCCAGATCCGCTGCTCCGGGTCGAGCATGGTGTCGTTGTGCCCGTCGGACGACTCCAGCTCGACCGACAGACAGTGGGCGACCACCTCGTCCCCGGGCCGCCAGGCGTTGACCCCGGGGCCGGTGCGCAGCACCACGCCCGCCAGGTCGGAGCCGATGACGTGGTACGGGAGGTCATGCCGTCGGGCCAGGTCGGAGAGCCTGCCGTAGCGCTCCAGGAAGCCGAAGGTGGACACCGGCTCGAAGATCGAGGTCCAGACGGAGTTGTAGTTCACGGAGCTGGCCATCACGGCCACCAGCGCCTCGCCGGGGCCGAGTTCGGGCACCGCGACGTCCTCGATGTGCAGGGAGCGGCGGGGGTCCTTCTCCCGGCTCTCCAGGCCGTCGAAGATCGTGGCCTCGTCCTTGTGCACGGTGACGGCGCGGTAGGACTCGGGGACGGGCAGCGCGGCGAAGTCGGCGGACGTGCTGTCCGCCGATTGGATCGCGTCCAGGATTTCCTTCACGGTGTTGCCTCCGGCGAAGCGCGTCGGGGCCCCTGCGGGCGCCCGCGCTGGATGACGGTCGGGCTTGCTGCTGTGGAGGTGTGCCGTCGGTTCGGCGGTGGTGCTCACTGCGGCGCCGGTGGGCGCGGGTGGAGAGCCTGTGACGCAGGCGTCCGGGCGCACGAGCGCGATGGCTTGCGGGGACAGCCGGCGTACGAGAGGTCTCTGCACGCCGGCCGCCCGGACAGCTTCAACGTATGGCACTGCGTGTCAGCTGACAAGACACTGCGTGCCAGAAGTTGTCTCATCCGTCCGGGGCGGGGCACGCATGAGCGCGAAGGGCCGCCCCGTGGCGGGGCGGCCCTTCGCGGCGGATCTCAGCTGGGCGTCAGCCCCGGCGCTCCTTGAGCGCGCGCTCGATGGTGCGCATCACCTCGTCCAGCGGCGCGTCCGTCCGGGCCACGGCCACCAGCACCCCGTCGTCGCCGTCCACCGAGACCGCCGGGGCCCGCACGGCCGCCGGGGCCGGGGCCGCGCTCTCCCGGACCGCCTCGGACGGCTCGCCCGAGGGCCCGGGGCCGCCCATGCCGATGCCGCCGCCGAAGGTGTCCCGGACGATCGCGAAGGCGTGGTCGAGCTGGGCCTCCACATCGCCCTCGCCGCCGGCCCGCAGCCAGCGCCGCAGCACATGATTGTGCGCGGTGACCACGGCGGACGCGGCCACCTCCGCCAGCAGCGGATCGTCATAGCCGTCGTGGTGGTCGCGCTCGTCGAAGTGACCCAGCAGATAGCGGGTGAACAGCCGCTCGTAGCGGGCCACCGAGGCGATCTCCCGCTCCCGCAGCGTCGGCACCTCGCGGGTCAGCCGATAGCGCTCCACCGAGACCGCGGGGGAGGCCGCGTACATCCGCATGACCTCCTTGATGCCCCGGCACACCGTGTCCAGCGGCTGTTCGTGCGCCGGAGCCGCGTTCAGCACCGCCTCGGCGCGCACCAGCGTGTCGTCGTGGTCCGGGAAGATCGCCTCTTCCTTGGACCGGAAGTGGCGGAAGAAGGTGCGCCGCGCGACCCCGGCGGTGGCCGCGATCTCGTCCACGGTCGTCGCCTCGTACCCCTTGGTCGCGAACAGCTCCATGGCCGCCGCCGCGAGTTCCCGGCGCATCTTGAGCCGCTGGGCGGCGGCACGGGTGCCCGCGGCGCTCGCGGGAGCGCCTGCGGTCGTCTTCTGGCGGGGGGCCTTTGCGGGCTGCGGCATGCCCTGAACGTACTGCATTCGCGCAGGAGAGCGCGCCCTTGGGGGCGTCGGCCGCACCCGGGGCGATCATGGAGGGGGCGCGCGTCCGGGCCGTGCGCGCACCCCCTCGGCCGCCCTCAGCGCCGGGTGTGCTCGCGGAATCCGCGCCCGGACTTCCGGCCGAGGCAGCCGGCCGCCACCAGCTGCTCCAGCAGCGGCGCGGGCGCGAGCCCGGGATCGCGGAACTCACGGTGCAGCACTGTCTCGATCGCCAGCGAGACATCCAGCCCGACGGTGTCCAGCAGCTCGAACGGCCCCATCGGATATCCGCCGCCCAGCCGCATCGCCGTGTCGATCTCGTCCAGCGAGGCGTAGTGCTCCCCGACCATCTTGACCGCGTCGTTCAGATACGGGAAGAGCAGCGCGTTCACGATGAATCCGGCCCGGTCCCCGCAGTCCACCGGGTGCTTCTTGATGGTCGCGGTCACCGCCCGGACGGTGGCGTGGACGTCGTCGGCGGTCAGCACCGTACGGACGATCTCCACCAGCCTCATCGCCGGGGCCGGGTTGAAGAAGTGCATCCCGATGACGTCCTGCGGGCGCGAGGTGGCGCGGGCGCACGCCACCACCGGCAGCGAGGAGGTGGTGGTGGCGAGCACCGCCCCCTTCTTGCAGACCGTGTCCAGCGCGGCGAACAGCCGCCGCTTGACGGCCAGGTCCTCGGCGACCGCCTCCAGCGCGAGATCCACGTCGAAGAGGGCGTCGAGCGAGCCGGCCGGGGAGATCCGGTCCAGCGTCCGCCGCCTCGCCTCCGCCGTCATCCGCCCCTTGTCGACCGAGCGCGCCAGCGAGGCGGCGATCCGGTCCCGGGCGGCCTCCGCCTTCGGCTGCGACCGGGCCGCGAGCACCACCTCGTACCCGGCCTTGGCGAAGACCTCGGCGATCCCGCTCGCCATGGTCCCGGAGCCCACCACTCCGACCGAGCGGACCTCCCGGCCGGACGAGGAGCGCCCGGCGGGGAGCGGGGTGAGGGAGTCCGTCACCACGGCCGCCGTCCCCGGCGCCGCGTAGGTGTAGAAACCGCGCCCCGCCTTGCGGCCGGTCAGCCCCGCGTCGCCGAGCTGTCCCAGCACCGGGGCCGGCGCGTGCAGCCGGTTCCCGGACTCGGCGTACATCGCCTCCAGCACGGTCCGCGCGGTGTCGATCCCGATCAGGTCGAGCAGGGCGAGCGGTCCCATCGGCAGCCCGCAGCCCAGCCGCATCGCCGCGTCGATGTCCTCGCGGGACGCGTACTTGGACTCGTACATCGCGGCCGCCCGGTTGAGATAGCCGAACAGCAGACCGTCCGCGACGAACCCCGGCCGGTCGCCCACCGCCACCGGCTCCTTGCCCAGCTCGCGCGCGAGCGCGGTGACCGCCGCCACGGCGGCCGGGTCGGTCAGCACCGAGGAGGCCACCTCGACCAGTCGCATCGCCGGGGCCGGGTTGAAGAAGTGCAGGCCGAGCACCCGCCCGGGATGGGCCGAACCGGCGGCCAGCCGGGTCACCGACAGCGCGTTGGTCCCGGTGGCCAGGATCGCGGTGGGCCGGACGACGCCGTCCAGCGCGGCGATCACCCGCTGCTTGACCTCGTACGACTCGGGGACCAGCTCCACCACGAGATCGGCCTCGGCGGCGGCGCCCGGATCGCCGGAGACCCGGAACCGGGCGAGGGTCTCGCGGCGCTCCTCCCCGGTCATCCGGCCGCGCTCCACGGCGCGGGCGGTGGAGGCTTCCAGCGAGAGGACCGCCCGGCGGGCGGCCGGCTCGCTGATGTCGATGCCGACGACCTCGCGCCCGGCACGGGCGAGGACTTCGGCGACACCGGCGCCCATGGTGCCGAGGCCGACGACGGCGATGGTGTGGAGCGGAGTGTCCATCGGGGACTCCAGGGTGAGTGACGACGGAGGAAGAGGGCCCCTCGGCGGCACGGCCGCGCGAGGCGGACGCGCCTCGGCGCGCGGGGGCGAAGAGGGCACGGGAGTGCAGCGGGAGCATGGGGGGAGTGCTGGCGCGGTACAGGGGGACGCCGAGATACGGAGGCGCCGAGGTGCGTACGGGCCGGGAAGCGCGGAACGCCCGGACGGCGACCGCGCGTCGCGGCGGAAGACGTGGTGCGGGGGCGGCGGACCCTGTCCCGGGGCCGCACCGCGAGCGGTACGCGGTACGCGAGCGATCCGCGCACCGAACTGTTCGCCGAACCGACGGCGCGCCCACGGAGGCTGCGTCACCAGGCCGCCGCGAGCTGTGCGGGGGTAACCCGCTCATGTGAGGTTAACTCGCGAGTAACGAGCGCGCCAGACCCGTGTGAGTGTGATCTGAATCGCCGGGGTTCCAGGGCCCGTCCGCCTCGTTACGCTGATTCACATGGACGAGGAGTTACGGTCACTGGCCCAGCGGCTGCGCGGCGAGTCCGGCGGTTCCCCGGCGTACGAACGACTGCTGGCGACGGCCGACCACGAGGAGCTGGCAGCCGTCCTCACCGCGCCCGAACGCCCCCTCTGGGCCCGGGAGCTGGCCGCCTTCCGGCTCGGCCGCGCCGGGGACTCCCGTGCTTTCGAATCCCTGGTCCTGCTGCTCAACCACCGCGATCCCCAGCGCTGCGTCTCCGCCGCCCACGCCCTCTTCGAGCTGGCCGACCACCGCACCGCGCGCGCCGCCGCCGCCCTCGCCACCAACGAACTCCGCGTCGCCTACGCCCTCGTGCCGGTCCGGCTGCTCATCCGGCTGCGCGCGCCCGAGTCCGTACCGGCGCTGATCACCGTCCTGCGCCGGCGGCTCGCGCCGGGGGACCCGCACGGGCGGGTGGCGCTGGCCTGTGTGGAGGGGCTGGGCGCGCTCGGCGACCGGCGGGCGGAGGAGGTGCTGACGGCGGCCCGGGACCACCCCCGGCTCGCGGCGGCGGCGGAGGCGGCCCGGGCGCGGCTGGGGTGAGCGGGGGCGGCCGGTCCCGGCCGCGCTGCGGGGCTGTGCTGCGGGGACGTGCTGCGAGGTCGCGCTGCGGGGGCGTGCTGCGGGGGTGTGCTTTCGGGCGGGGGCCGCGGCGCGGTTCGGCCCGGGCGGCGGTCACCGCACGGCGGCGGTCACCGCACGGGCGCGCGGGGCGTGAACGGGGGCGGTGGCGTCCGGGGGACCCGCCCCCGGACGCCACCGCCTCTCCCGCCCCGCCCCTCCCCGGCTCAGTACAGCTTCGCCACCGAGGTACGGGCGGTCTTCTGGAAGCCCTTCAGCGGCGCGCCCCCGAGATCGCCCAGCTGCCCCCATCCGACGACGGTGACCGTCCTGCCGTCCCGGCCGACGGAGTGCAGGGAGACATCGCTCGACCCGACCGCCGGATCGGCGGTGTCGACGCTGTAGACGTGCGCGCCCTCCTCCACATCGATCCTTCCGTGGTACCCGGCGGTGCCCTCCAGCGTCGGGTACCGCTCCTTGAGCCGGTCCAGGCAGCTGTCCAGCGCGGCACGGACCTTGGTGACCAGCCGCTTCGCCCCGGCCTCGGACGCGGCGACCGTGACCGTCTGGTGCGCCGAGGTGTCCAGCTCGGTCCGGAAGACCCGGTACGAGCTGGAGGACTTCGGCAGCACCGTGCCGACGCAGTGGTCGTCGGCCCGGCCGGGCCGCACCTTCTGGGCCGTCCACGGAGTGAGGGAGCCGGGCAGCTCCTTCGCCGCGAGGAACGCCGGCTTCGGCGGCGCCGGGGCGGGAGCGGCGCCCGCCGCGGAGAGCGGGGCCAGGGCCATGGCGGCGGCCGCGGCGGTCGCGGCGGCGGCGCGGAGTGTGTTCATGGTGGTGCTTCCCCCTGCTGGATCGTGTCGTTCGGACGTCCGCCGAACGATCCACAGCCTGGGCGGGGCGGCGGGCCCGGGACAAGCGATCCGGGCGCCGATGGAACGGTGGAACCATTCCACCCCCGCTGACGTGGGGTTCTTCGGGAGGGGTGGAACGCCGCCCCGGAACGGGCGGGGGAGCTGGGGCGGTTGAGCACGCGAGAGTCCGACACCGAGGCGTTCGCGCGACGGCTGCGCGAGCTGCGCGAGGGCTCGGGGCGCAGCTATGGCGCGCTGGCGCGCCGGGTCGGGGTGAGCGCCTCGACGCTGCACCGCTACTGCTCGGGTCGCACCGTCCCGGTGGAGTTCGCTCCCGTGGAGCGTTTCGCCCGGCTCTGCGGCTGCCGGGGCGAGGAACTCGTCGCGCTGCACCGCCTCTGGCTGCTCGCCGACGCGGAACGCGGCAGACGCCAGGAGGCGGCCGGAGCCCCTTCCCCTTCCCCTTCCCCTTCCCCTGTGCCGGTACCGGGCTCGGGTCCTCCGGCGGTCTCCCCGGGGTCCGACGCGGCCGCTTCGGGTGGGCCCGGGGTCCCGGAGGGGCCGGACGCGATGGCCTCCGGCGCGGAGGGAGAGGGCAGGGGCGGCGAGACCGGTGCGCCGGAAGGGGCTGCTGTGACCGGGCCCGGCGCGGCGGACTCCGGCGCCCCGCGTGCCGGCCTCGCGGCCCCGGACGGCGGGCCGGGCGTCACGGCCGTGTCCGGCGGGCCCGGTGGCGACCCCGTGTCGGACGGTTCCGGGAGGGCGGGCGGCGATGCCCCCGCGCCGGAAGGGACCCACGGCGCGGTCGTGCTCGGAAGGGCGGCCGGAGGTACGGGAACGCCGCGGCGGCGTCGACGGCGGGCCGGGGCGGCGGTCGGCGCGGCCGTGACCGCGCTGGCCGCCCTGGTCGCGCTGCTGTCGTACGAACCGCCGCCGTCCGGCGTGGACGGCCGGCGGACCTCGGCCGGGCTCACCCCCGACGGCCGCGGCGCGATGCCCTCCGCGTCCGGGCGGGACGCCGGCACGCCCTCGGCCGGCGCGTCCCCCTCCGTACCGACGGAACGCGGGTCCTCCGCGCCCGGGCTCGGTACGCCGGAGTCGTCCGCCCGCGCGGGGGGTTCGGAGTCCCGGGCCGCCGCCCCGGCCGGGCCGTCGGCCACCGCGAAGGCCGAGCCCGAGCCCAAGCCCAAGACCAAGCCCAAGACCGAACCCGGTGCCAAGGCCGGGGACGGCCGGACGCCGCCGTTCACCGTGACGACCGATCAGCACGTCTGGCAGAACGCCTGCGACCACACCTATCTCGTCGGCCGCGCCCCCGGAGCCGTCCCGCCGCCGCCCGCCGAGTCCGACGCCCGGCCGTGGGCCGCTTCGCTCGGCGCGGTGCACGGCGGCGACACGAGGGTGCGGCTCACCGTGCAGGGCCGGAGCGAGCGCGCCGTCGTCCTCCAGGCGCTGCGGGTGCGCGTGGTCGCCCGGCGTGCGCCGGTCCGGTGGAACGCCTACCGGATGAGTCTGGGCTGCGGAGGCTCCCTCACCCCCCGGATGTTCGACGTCGGTCTCGACAGCCCGCGCCCGGTCGCCCGGCCGGTGGCGGGCAGCGACTCCGGGGTGGAGATCCCCGCCGTCTCCTTCCCCTACCGGGTCTCCGCCACGGACCCGGAGGTCCTGCTGGTCACCGGCCGCACGGCCGGCTGCGACTGCGACTGGTACCTGGAGCTGGAGTGGAGCAGCGGGGACCGCTCGGGCGCGGTGCGCGTCGACGACGGCGGACGGCCCTTCCGCACCAGCGGGATCCGGGACGCGACCGCGCACGAGTACGACCTCGTCACCCGCCGCTGGGTCGAGGCCTCGTCGGCGGAGGGCGAGGGCGCGGATCCCCGAAGCACCGGGAGCCCCGACGGCGGCGGGGCCGGTAGGACTGGTGGGGCCGGCGGGGCCGACGGGACCGGCACGTACGCGGCGCGGGCCGTGGAGTCCGGGTCCGGGGCTCCGGAGGGCCCCTGAGCCGCCCGCGCCCCCGGGGCGGCCGTGCTCAGAGCAGGGTCAGCTGGGTCTGTTCCGGCTGTTCCGGCTGCTCGGGCCGCTCACCGCCCGGCCCGCCGGCGCCCGGCCGTCCGATCCGGCGGGGCAGCCCGGGACCCGACGGGCCGATCCCGAACTCGGTCGCCAGCTCGTGCACCTGGCGGGTGATCCGGCGCTGGTACCACGTGGGCGCGTACGCCCCGGCCGCGTAGAGCCGCTCGTACCGCCGGACGAGCGAGGGGTGGTGCTCGCGGAGCCAGGCCATGAACCATTCGCGGGCGCCGGGCCGCAGATGCAGCACCAGCGGCGTCACCGAGGTCGCGCCGGCGGCGGCCACCGCGCGGACCGTGGCGCGCAGCTGGTCGGGGCTGTCGCCGAGGAAGGGGATCACCGGCGCCATCAGCACGCCGCAGCCGATGCCGTGGCCGGTGAGCGTGCGGACGACGTCGAGCCGCCGCTCGGGCGCCGGAGTGCCCGGTTCCACCGTGCGCCACAGGGTCTCGTCGGTGAAGCCGACCGAGACCGAGACGCCGACGTCCGTCACCTCGGCCGCCTGGACCAGCAGATCGAGATCGCGCAGGATCAGGGTGCCCTTGGTGAGGATGGAGAACGGATTGGCCCGGTCGCGCAGCGCCGCGATGATCCCGGGCATGAGGCGGTAGCGTCCCTCCGCCCGCTGGTAGCAGTCCACATTGGTGCCCATCGCGACATGCGCGCCCTGCCAGCTCCGGGCGGCCAGCCGGCGGCGGAGCAGCTCGGGCGCGTTGACCTTCACCACGATCTGGGAGTCGAAGCCGAGGCCGGTGTCGAGGTCCAGATAGCTGTGGCTCTTGCGCGCGAAGCAGTACACACAGGCGTGGGTGCAGCCCCGGTAGGGATTGACCGTCCATTCGAACGGCATACGGGAGGCTCCGGGCACCCGGTTGAGAATCGAACGCGCCCGTACCTCGTGGAAGGTGATGCCTCGGAATTCAGGAGTGTCGAACGTTCTCGTGGTCACGGCGGACGCACCGAAGAGCGCGGCGTCCCCGGTGGACTGCGGCGTCGACGGGTTCTCGGCCAGATGGTCCCAGCGCATGGTCGCCTCCTCGAACAGGACTGAGCACAGATTAGAACACTTGTTCCCATGATCGTCTCGGTCCCGGGCTCCGGGGCCCCGGATTTGGGCCCCCGCACCCGAGGTGGTTGGCTAAGCCAGGCCCAAGCGGCACCCCCGAACAACCGAGTGCTGGAGGAACAGCTATGGCGCAGGTCGAGGCCACGACGGAACGGATCATCGCGGCGGACGCGGAGACCGTGATCGACACACTGGCCGACTACGCGAACACGCGCGCGTCGCTCCTTCCCGGCCAGTTCAGCGAGTACGAGGTGCGCGAGGGCGGCGACGGCGAGGGAACCCTCGTCCACTGGAAGCTCCAGGCGACCAGCAAGCGGGTCCGCGACTGCCTGCTGGAGGTCACCGAGCCCGTCGACGGCCAGCTGGTCGAGAAGGACCGCAACTCGTCCATGGTCACCACCTGGACCGTCACCCCGGCGGGCGAGGGCAGGTCCAAGGCCGTCGTCACCTCCGTCTGGAAGGGCGCGACCGGCATCGGCGGATTCTTCGAGCGCACCTTCGCCCCCAAGGGGCTCGCCCGTATCTACGACGTCGTGCTCGCGAACCTCGCGGCCGAGACCGAGAAGGCGGCCGGGGAGAACGCCGGCAAGTAGGCGGAGCGGCGGCGTCCGGCGAGGGTCGCACGGTCGGCCGGCGGGCGGTCCGGCCGACCGGTCGTCCGGCCGACGGGTCGTCCGGGTGACGGGGGAGTGCGGCGGGGGGCGCGGAGACCGGGTCGCGCGCGGCTTGTGCGCGGGCGCGCGCGACCTGTTCCGCCGTTGCCCGGCGCATGACCTCCGCAGCGCCGTACCGTGGTGCGAGACCGCGCGTACCGGCGGCGGGGAAGGAGCCTTCCACCCATGCACCGTGGTGTTCCGCCGCCCAGGGCCCAGCGGTCTCCCGCGCCCGGCCCGATCCCCCTCGCCGCGGTGGTCGTGGACGGTGACGGTCTGGTGTCGCACTGGTCGGCCGGCGCGCGACGGCTCTTCGGCCCCGCCCGCGAGGACGCCGTCGGCAGGCCCGCGCTCGACCTCCTCCCGGTCGCGGGCGCGCTCGCGCCGGAGGGGGAGTACGCGGCGTACGACGGCGGCCCCGGGTTCGACGCCCGGCTGTCCCTCGCGGCGGGCCGGGCCCGGCTCTTCACGCCGGGACGCGAGCGGATCGATGTGATCTGGTGGGCGTGTCCGATGGCCGGGCCCGGCCCCGCACGGCTGCTCGTGCTCGCCGCCGACGCCGCCCGGTTCGGGGAGACGGACGCGTACGGCCCGACCGGCGACGGCGAAGTGCCGGGGCGCGGGGACGGCGGGCGGGAAGACCGTCCGGTTCGAGGCGCCGCCGTGGAAAGAACGGCCGGGTCGACCGAACTGCTTGCCGATTCAACGGTCAGACGATAGACCGCTCATGACGCTGTGTCATATCATATGGAGAGTAAGTCATGAGCGTGACGAAACGCTACGCGGCCGCCTGGGAAGGGTTCTGGGCCGAGGCCACCGGCGTCCCCGGAGAGATCTTCTGGGACGCGGAGCCCGAACTCACCGCCGGACTCCATCTGGCGCTGTACGAACCCCATGTGGACCACCCCGGACTCACCCTGGTCGACCTCGGCTGCGGCAACGGCACCCAGACCTGGTTCCTCGCCGACCGCTTCCCCCGGGTGCTGGGGGCCGACCTCTCGCCCGCCGCGCTCGCGCTCGCCCGCCGACAGGTCCGGCCCCGGCGGTACGGCGACGCCCCCTCGGGCACCCCCCGGTTCCGGCGGCTGGACATCGTCGACCCCGCGATGGTCGCCCAGCTCCGCGAGGAACTGGGCGACGACTGCAACATCTACGTACGGGGGGTGCTGCACCACCTCGACCCCAAGGACCGGCAGCCCTTCGCCGACGCGGTCGCCGCGCTGGTCGGCACGCGCGGCCGGGCCTTCGCCGTCGAACCGGCCGAGGCCGCCGCGCGCCGGCTGGCCGACCTCGCGCGACAGCCCTCCGGACCGCCGCCCAAGCTGCGCCCGCTCCTCCGGCACGGACTGGTCCCCGGCGCGCCGGCCGAGTGCGATCCGCCCTGCCTCTTCACCGCCGCCGGGCTCTCCGTGCTGGCCTCCGGGGAGCTGCCGCTGACGACCACGGAGTACGAGCCCGACGGCTCCCGCGTCGAACTCCCGTCGCGGTGGCTGGTGGTCGGCCGGGACGGATGACCCGCCCGTACCGCCGCCCGGCCCGCGAGCCCTCGTACCCCTCGGACCGTCCAACAGCGGCTCAGAGCGCGTCGAGCCGCTGCGCCTTCTCCTCGCGGTGCTGCGCGCGGAAGAGGACGGCGGCCCGCCGCCGGCTCGACCGCGCCCCCTCGTCCCGGCCGAGCCGCGGCAGGGCCTCCCCGACGCGCTCCGGCGTGTTCGCCTTCTCGGAGATGTCGCCCAGCTCCTGGAAGAGGGCGCGGGCCCTTCGGTAGTGGCCGAGCGCCTCGGTCGGCCTGCCCGCCGGACCGGCGACGAAGCCCGGACCGGCCGGTGCGCACGCCTCGCCGTCACGGAAACCGCTCGCCCGGTGCGGCGCGAGCGCCTCCCCGCGGTGGGCCGGCGCCCGCCCGTGCCCGCCGAGCCGGGCCCCGTACCGGCCGACGGCGTCGAGCGCGTCAGCCTCCGCGAGACGGTCCCCGCCCAGCCGCTGGAGCCGCAGGGTGTGGCGTACACGGGTCAGCGCCTGCCGGTCCTCGTCCCGCCGGGCCCACGCCCGGGTCGGCGCATCGTGCCCCCGGGCCTGTCCGGCGAGGTCGCGGGCGGACTCGGCCCGCATCGACGTCGAACGCCCGGCCCGCGCGGCGCGCGGACGCCGCCGCGCCGCTCCCGTCCCGCTCGATGCCCCGTGGCCGGGGAACGGGACCGGCCTCGGCCCCCGCTCTGCGGCGAACCGTGGCGAAACCTTGCCCCCGCAGGTCAGCGCCGTACCGGCCGGTGTGGCGGGGTGCCCCGGCGACGGTCGAACCGGGAGGGTTAGGGTGAATCATGAAGATCCTGATCAGCGCCGACATGGAAGGCGCGACCGGAGTGACCTGGCCGGCGGATGTGCTGCCCGGCCACCCTCAGTGGGAGCGGTGCCGGTCCATGTTCACCTCGGACGTGAACGCGGCGGCGCTCGGCTTCTTCGACGGCGGCGCGGACGACGTCCTCATCAACGAGGCCCACTGGAGCATGCGCAATCTGCTGCTGGAACACCTGGACGAACGTGTTCAGATGCTGACCGGACGGCACAAATCGCTCTCGATGGTGGAAGGCGTCCAGCACGGGGACGTGGACGGCATCGCCTTCATCGGCTACCACACCGGCGCGGGCGCCGAGGGCGTCCTCGCCCACACCTATCTCGCCAACCAGCTCACGGGCGTCTGGCTCAACGGGGTCCGGGCGTCCGAGGGGCTGTTGAACGCCCATGTGGTCGCCGAGTACGGCGTCCCCGTCATCCTCGTCACCGGAGACGATCTGACCTGCGTGGACGCCCGGGGGTACGCCCCGGACGCCCGGATGGTCGCGGTCAAGGACCATGTCTCCCGCTACGCCGCCGTGTGCCGCACCCCCACCCGTACCGCCGCCGACATCCGGTCCGCGGCCCGGGAGGCCGCGGCGCTCGCCGTCCGGCACGAGCCGGTGCGGGGCGGGCCGTTCGCGATGGAGCTGGAGTTCGACGCGGAGCATCTCGCGGCCGCCGCCACCGTCGTGCCCGGAGTCGCGGGCAGCGGCGAACGGCGGGTCGGCTACACCAGCGAGACCATGTACGAGGCGATTCGTACCTTCAAGGCGGTCACCACGATCGTCTCGGCAGCGGTGGAGGAGCAGTATGGCTGAGGTGAGCCGACACGACGGCGGTACGAGTCCCATCGACGCCCGGGCGCTGGACGAGGTGGTGACCTTCACCTCCGAGCTGATCCGCATCGACACGACCAACCGGGGCGGCGGGGACTGCCGGGAGCGCCCGGCGGCCGAGTACACGGCGGAGCGACTGGCCGCCGCCGGCCTCGAACCCGTCCTGCTGGAGCGCACCCCCGGGCGCGCCAATGTAGTGGCCCGGATCGCGGGCGCCGACCCCACGGCGGACGCGCTGCTGGTCCACGGCCATCTGGACGTGGTGCCCGCCGACCCCGCCGACTGGAGCGTCGACCCCTTCTCCGGGGAGGTCCGCGACGGAGTCGTCTGGGGACGCGGCGCGGTCGACATGAAGAACATGGACGCGATGATCCTCTCCGTGGTCCGGGCCTGGGCCCGCGCGGGCGTCCGGCCGCGCCGGGACATCGTGATCGCCTACACCGCCGACGAGGAGGACAGCGCCGCCGACGGAGCCGGCTTCCTCGCCGCCGAGCACGCCGGCCTCTTCGAGGGCTGTACCGAGGGCATCAGCGAGTCCGGGGCCTTCTCCTTCCACGCCGGCGGCGGGATGACCCTCTACCCGGTCGCCGCCGGGGAGCGCGGCACCGCCTGGATCAAGCTCACCGCCCGCGGCAGGGCCGGCCACGGCTCCAAGGTCAACCGGGCCAACGCGGTCAGCAGGCTCGCCGCCGCCGTCGCCCGGATCGGCGACCACCGCTGGCCCCTGCGGCTCACCCCCACCGTCCGCGCCGCCCTCGCCGAGATGGCCGCGCTGCACGGCATCGACGCCGACGTCCACGCCGAGGACTTCGACGCCGACGCGCTCGTCGCCAAGCTGGGCCCGGCCGCCTCCCTCGTCGAACCGGTCCTGCGCAACAGCGCCAACCCGACGATGCTGGACGCCGGATACAAGGTCAATGTGATCCCCGAGCACGCCACGGCCTATGTCGACGGACGGATGCTGCCCGGCGCCGAGGACGAGTTCCACGACACCATGGACCGGCTCACCGGACCCGACGTGGAGTGGGAGTTCCACCACCGCGAGAGGCCCCTCCAGGCGCCCGTCGACTCGCCCACGTACGACAAACTGCGCGCCGCGATCGAGCGCTTCGACCCGGACGGGCACGTCGTGCCGTACTGCATGTCCGGCGGCACCGACGCCAAGCAGTTCTCCCGCCTCGGGATCACCGGCTACGGCTTCTCGCCGCTGAAGCTGCCCGTCGGCTACGACTACGCCGCGATGTTCCACGGAGTCGACGAACGCGTCCCCGTGGAAGCGCTCCACTTCGGCGTCGAGGTGCTCGACCACTATCTGCGCTCGGCATGAGGGCGTCACACGGGAGGACGGACATGGCATCCACCGGCGCGTACGGCAGCTGGCCGTCGCCGATCGACGCGGCGCTCGCCGCCTCGCACGACGGCCGGCCCGAATACCTCGGCACGGTCGGCGCGGAGGTCTGGTGGACCGCGCCCCGCCCCGCCGAGGGCGGCCGCCGGGCGCTGATCCGCGGCCGGGCCGACGGCACGGAGGAGTCCGTGCTCCCCGAGCCCTGGAATGTGCGCAGCCGCGTCATCGAGTACGGGGGACACCCCTGGGCCGCCGCGGACCGCGCCGACGGCGGCCCGCTCGTCGTCTTCGTCCACTTCCCCGACCAGCGGCTGTACGCGGTGGAACCCGACCGGCCCGGGTCCGCGCCCCGCCCCCTCACCCCCCTCTCGCCGGTCGGCGACGGGCTGCGCTGGGCCGATCTGCGGATCCACCCGGAGCGGGGCGAGGTCTGGGGCGTACTGGAGGAGTTCACCGGCCCCCGCCCCACCGATGTGCGCCGGGTGATCGCCGCCGTCCCCCTGGACGGCTCGGCCGCCGACCACCGGGGCGCGGTACGCGAACTCTGCGACGACCGGCGCCGTTTCGTCACCGGCCCCCGGCTCTCCCCGGACGGCCGGCACGCCGCCTGGATCGCCTGGGACCACCCCGCGATGCCGTGGGACGGCACCGAGGTCATGCTCGCCGATGTGACGGAGCACGGGACGTTCGCCGGCGTCCGGTCCGTCCCCGGCGGCCCCGACGAGTCCGTCTGCCAGGTCGAGTGGGCCCCCGACGGCTCCCTGCTCCTGCTCACCGACGCCGACGGCTGGTGGGCGCCGCACCGGGTCGACGCGGACCGGCTGTCCGCCGGGGCCCCGGCGGACCCGGACCGGCCGGCCGGCCCCGCAGCCCGCCGCGCGTTCGGGACCCCGCTCTGCCCCGGCCGCGAGGAGGAGTTCGGCGGCCCCCTCTGGAAGATCGGCCTCCAGTGGTGCCACCCCCTGGAGAACGGACTGATCGCCGTGATCCACGGCACGGGGACCACCGCGCTCGGCATCCTCGACCCCAAGAGCGGCGAGGTGGCCGACGCCGTGGGCCCCTGGACGGAGTGGGCGCCCGCCCTCGCCGTCCAGGGCGACCGGGTGATCGGCGTCGCGGCCTCCCCGCGCAGCGGCTACGAGATCGTGGAGCTGGACACCCGCACCGGCCACACCCGGGTCGTCGGCGCGGCCCACACCGACCCGGTGGACCCCGCTCACTACCCCGAGCCCGAGGCGCGCGTCTTCACCGGACCCGACGGCCGCGAGATCCACGCCCACATCCATCCGCCGAGCCACCCCGAGTGGACCGCGCCCGAGGAGGAGCTGCCGCCGTACGTGGTGTGGGCGCACGGCGGGCCCACCAGCCGCGCCCCGCTCGTCCTCGATCTGGAGATCGCCTACTTCACCTCCCGCGGCATCGGCGTCGCCGAGGTCAACTACGGCGGATCCACCGGCTACGGCCGGGAGTACCGCGACCGGCTGCGCGGACAGTGGGGCGTCGTGGACGTCGAGGACTGCGCCGCCGTCGCCCGCGCGCTGGCCGCCGAGGGAGCCGCCGACCCGGACCGGATCGCCGTCCGCGGCGGCAGCGCGGGCGGCTGGACCACCGCCGCCTCGCTGATCGCGAACGACGTCTACGCCTGCGGCACCATCCTCTACCCCGTCCTCGACCCGGAGAGCTGGGCGACCGACGAGACCCACGACTTCGAGTCGCGCTATCTCGATTCGCTGCTGGGACCGGCCGGGGAGTTCCCCGACCGCTACCGCACCCGCTCGCCGCTGCTCCACGCCGACCGGGTCACCGCCCCCTTCCTGCTCCTCCAGGGGCTGGACGACGTGATCTGCCCGCCCGCGCAGAGCGAGCGCTTCCTCGCCCGGGTCGCGGGGCGCGGGATTCCGCACGCGTACCTCGCCTTCGAGGGGGAGAGCCACGGCTTCCGCAGGGCGGAGACCATGATCCGCGCCCTGGAGGCCGAACTCGCCCTGTACGCGCGGACCTTCGGCGTCCCGCGCACCGACGTCCCGCCCCTGGAGCTGACCTCGTGACCCTCGCCCCGCTCACCCGTCCCCGGCGGCTGCGCCACGGGGACCGGGTCGCCGTCGTCGCCCCCAGCGGACCCGTCCCCGACGACCGGCTCGACGAGGGCCTGGAGATCCTGCGCTCCTGGGGCCTCGACCCCGTCGTCATGCCCCATGTCCGGGGCCGGCACCGGCAGTTCGGCTATCTCTCCGCGTACGACGGGGACCGCGCCCGCGATCTCACCGAGGCGTGGTGCGATCCCTCGGTGGCCGCCGTGCTCTGCGCCCGGGGCGGCTACGGCGTCCAGCGGATGACCGACCGTCTCGACTGGACGGCGATCCGCGCCGCCGGACCCAAGCCGTTCGTCGGCTACAGCGATGTGACCGCCCTCCACGAGGCGTTCGCCCTCCGCGCGGGGCTGGCCACCCTGCACGGACCGATGGTCGGCACGCTCACCTTCCTCAAGGACGAGACCACCCGGGAGTCGCTGCGGGCCACCCTCTTCGAGCCCGGGACGGCCCGCGTCATCGGCCGGCCGACGGCCCGCGCCCTGGTCCCCGGCCGGGCCCGGGGCGTCACCTTCGGCGGCTGCGCCAGCCTGCTCGCCGCCGACGCCGGCACCCCGCACGCCCGCGCCTCGGCCGAGGGCGGACTGCTGATCCTGGAGGACGTGGGGGAGAGCGACTACCGTCTCGACCGCGTCCTCACCCAGCTGCTGCGCGGCGGCCTGCTGGCGGGCGTCACCGGCGTCGCGCTCGGCTCCTGGGCCGAGTGCGGTCCGTACGAGCGGGTGCGGGAGGTGCTGCGGGACCGCCTCGGCGGCCTCGGCGTGCCGGTGGTGGAGGAGCTGGGCTTCGGCCACGGGGACGTCAATCTGACGGTGCCGCTGGGCGTCACGGCCGTCCTCGACGCCGACGCGGGCACGCTCACCCTGGAGGAGCCCGCGCTGCGGTGACCCGGTGACCCGCTGCATCCGCGAGTCCGCGAGTCCGCGACTCCGGGCGAGTCCGTGAATCCGTGAATCCGTGCGCCGGACGGTGCGGGACGGACGGCGGCTGAGCGCCGTCACGGTGCGGGACGGCGCTCAGTCGTCGTCCCGCACGGTCAGGCCGATGACCCCGGCCAGCGCGGGCGCGAGATCCAGGATCTGGGGGGTGCTCACCGTCGCGCCCCGCAGCGCCTCGATCCCGGAGGCGATGCCCAGCCCGGCCGCCCCGCGCAGATCGACCCCGGTCAGCGTCGCCCGGTCGAGACGGACCCGGTCCAGCGTCGAGCCGGGGAAGTCGACATCGGTCAGCGCGGCCCCGCCGAAATCGACGTCCCGCAGCAGACAGCCGACGAAGGAGACCTCCCGGAACCGGGCCGTCCGGGCGTTCACCGAGTCGAACTTGCAGTGGTGGAAGACGACGCGGCGCAGCTGCGCCCCGGACAGCTCCGCGCCCGCGAGCACGCTCTCCGCCCACTCGCCGTCCAGCCAGGAGCTGTCCGCGAGATCCGCGCCCACCACCCGGACCGAGTGCAGCCACACCTCGTCGAAGCGCGCGCGCCGGTAGCGGCCCCCGGTGAAGGTCACCCCGGAGAACGCGCACTGGGTGAAGTCGCTCCCGCCGCCGTCCGCCTCCGCCAGCTCCCCACCGTCGAAACGCAGCCATTCATGGCTTCCCTCGCGTTCGATCTCCCCGGTGAACGGCTCCAGCCGGTGGGCGTAGGGCAGCCGGGAGAGATCCCGGGGGGTACGGCTTCGGGCGGCGCGGGCTCGCACGGTCTTCCTCCAGCGGATCCGGGTACGGGGAGGTCCCGGCGCGCTCGCGGCGGGGTGCGGGACCGGGTCCATGCCTATCGCGCGCCGCCGCCGCACGGCCAATCGGCTCCGGCCCGCGCGCGGCTCGCGGCGTACGAGCCGTCGTGCCGCGCAGCCCTCGGGGAATCCGTATCAACACGACAAAGGCCGCTTTTCCCTGGTGGGCGCTCCGTCGTTTCCGGGGCCGGTCGCCGCTCCTCGGGGCCCGTCGCCCCGGTCGGGACAAGGCCCGTGGGGTGCGAGGAGCCCGTGGCGCGGCCCGCGCGCCGAGTTCGCCAGAATTGATTCTCCGCCAGGACCGCCGGTGGGCCCGCGCCGCGATCCGGGCTCCTGGGGCCGTGGGGCGAGAGCGCGCGGCCGGGGCGCCGCCGGAGGCCGGGGGCGGGCGCGGGCGGGAAGGCGCGGGCCCGGGGGCCGGGCGGCGGGGTGCGGGCGGGAAGGCGCGGGCCCGGGGGCCGGGCGGCGGGGTGCGGGCGGGAAGGCGCGGGCCCGGGGGCCGGGCGGCGGGGTGCGGGCGGGAAGGCGCGGGCCCGGGGGCCGGGCGGCGGGGTGCGGGCGGGAAGG
>NZ_JBIBWD010000025.1:0-63492 GCF_043080985.1 Streptomyces sp. NPDC014894 | reverse complement strand
GTCCGCCGTCGACTGACCCGGGACCTCCCGGACCATATGGTTCCGGCCGCCGTCATCGTCCTCGACCGCCTCCCCCAGACCGTCAACGGAAAACTCGACCGGAGCGCGCTCCCCGCGCCGGACTTCACCGGGATCGTCACCGATGACGCGCCCCGCGACCACCGGGAGGAGACCCTCTGCCGGCTCTTCGCCGAAGTCCTCGCCCTGCCCCGCGTCGGGATCCATGACAGCTTCTTCGAGATCGGCGGCCATTCGCTCCTCGCCACCCGGCTGATCGGCCGTATGGAGACCGCCTTCGGTGTCCGGTACACGATCAGGACCCTGTTCGAGGCCCCGACCGTGGCCGCGCTCGCGGAGCGACTGCATTCCCACGAGGACAAGGACGAGCGTGAGGACGAGACCGGGGATCCGTTCGCCGCGCTGCTGCCCCTGCGCCCGCGCGGAAGCAGGCCCCCCGTCTTCTGCGTCCATCCCGCCGGCGGTCTGAGCTGGTGCTACGCGGGCCTGATGAGCGGACTCGACGCCGGTCACCCGATCTACGGTCTACAGGCGCGCGGCATCTCGGGAGAGGAGGAGCGCCCCGCCCGTCTGGCCGATATGGCCGCCGACTATGTGCACACCCTGCGGTCCGTCCAGCCGAAGGGCCCCTACCACCTCCTCGGCTGGTCCTACGGCGGCGCCGTCGCCCACGCGATGGCCGCCCTCCTGCGGGAACAGGGCGAGGAGGTCGGACTGCTGGCCCTGCTGGACTCCCACCCCCACCCGCCGGTCGCCGGAAGGGTGCCGGAGGAGCGGGAAGTGCTCCAACTGCTGCTGGAGGGCCTCGGCCGCGATCTCGGCCAGGAGGCCGGGGACACACTCGACCTGCCCGCACTCCTGGAGATCGCCCGCGAGCGCGACAGCGCCCTCGCCGGTCTCACCGTCGACCACGCCCTCTCCCTCGCCGACATCGTCATCAACAACATCCGCCTCATCGAGGCCCATGAGCCGCCGGTCTACGACGGCGACGTCCTCTTCTTCACCGCCACTGAGAGCGCTGCTGAGAGCGTCACTGATGGCGCCGCCGAGAGCGCGACCGAGCGCGCCGCCCAGAGCGACGCGCAGAACAGGACGGGCCATGAGGCATGGACCCCCTATGTGAACGGCCGGATCGAGAACCACCCCATCGCCTGCGAGCACGGCGAGATGACGGACCCCGAGCCGCTCCGGGAAATCGGTTCCGTCATCGCCCGGGAAATGTCGCGCCGCGCATCCCGCCCGTAATCCCCCAGGAGGCGTTTGTGAAGCTGGACAATCTGTACATCAGCGGGCTGGGCACCTATCTGCCCGAGCGCATGACCAGTCGCCGCGCTGTCGACATGGGTCTGTACGACGAGATCCTCATGCTCGACTCCGGTGTCACCGGGACCCTGATAGCCGGGGACACCCCACCCGTGGACATGGCGGTCTCCGCCGCCCGCGAGGCCCTGAAACGATCGGGCGCCGAGGCGTCGGCGGTGGATCTGCTGGTGCACTCCTGCGTCATGCGCCAGGGCCCGGAAATGTGGTATCCGGGCGGCTATATCGTCAGGGAACTCGGGGCCGGGAACATTCCCGCCTTCGAGATCCGGCAGGGCTGCAACGGAATGCTCGCCGCGATGGAGCTGGCGGCCGGCCGGCTCAGCCTGGACCCCGAGTGCACCACCGCGCTCCTCACCACCGCGGACAACTTCACCTCGCCCGTCGCCGACCGCTGGCGCGGCTACGGCCCGGGCACGGTGATCGGGGACGCCGGAAGCGCGATGGTGCTCGACACCACCGGCGGGATGGCCCGGGTCCGGTCGGTGAACCACCTGGTCGTCCCCGAGCTGGAGGGGCTCCACCGGGGCGGCGAGCCGCTGTTCGACCCGCACGGCCGGGAGACCATCGACATGGTCGAGCGGGCCCGTCACTTCAGCCGTACGGACCGGCCGCTCGCCGAGGTCAACGAGACCATCGCGAAGTGGCAGGCCGATGTGGTGCTGCGCTCGCTGGACGAGGCCGGAATCGGTGTCGGGGACATCGCCAAGGCCATCTACGTCAATCAGGGCCACTATCTGGTCGCGCAATTCCTGCTCGACCCGCTCGGCATTCCGGAATCCGTGTCGAGCTGGGATTTCGGCCGTACCGTCGGCCATCTCGCGGCGAGCGACCATGTCGTGGCGCTCGACCACTATGTCTCGATGGGCGTGCTCAAGCCCGGAGACCATGTACTGCTCGCGGGCGCGGCGCCCGGCTTCGTGGTCAGCAGCGCCGTGCTGACCATCGACGCGGCCGCTCCCTGGGCCATCTGACAACCGAGGAGTGGACATGGCCGGCAGGAAACGTCGCGAGAACGCCCGGGAATCCGCCGAGAACCGGACCCGGAAGGAAACCGACCACCCGGAGAGCGCCACCGCACCGCCCCCGGCGGCCGGAGCCGCGATCGCCATTGTGGGAATGGCCTGCAGATTCCCCCAGGCAGCCGATCTGACGGAATTCTGGTCGCGGCTGTGCGAAGGACACGACAGCATCGTGGAGGTCCCGCCCAGCCGATTCGACATCGACGCCTATCACGATCCCTGTCCGGGAACGCCCGGAAAGATCGTCAGCAGGTCGGGCGGATTCCTCGACGGCGTGGACGAGTTCGACGCCGACTTCTTCGGCGTCGCGCCGCGCGAGGCCCAGCACATGGATCCCCAGCAGCGGCTGCTCCTGGAGACGACCGCGGCGGCGGTCGCGGACGCCGGCTTCACCCGGGAGCGTCTGACCGCCGGCAGCACCGGGGTCTTCATCGGCTCCCTGGGCCGCAACTACTGGGACACGATGAGCCGCTCGGGCGTCCTGGACATCTACGCCAACGCCGGCACCGCGCCCAGCGTCCTCTCGGGCCGGCTCTCCTACGCCTTCGATCTGCACGGCCCCAGCCTCACCGTCGACACCGCCTGCTCCTCCTCCCTCACCGCCGTCCATCTGGCCTGTCAGAGCCTGCGCAACGGCGAGTCGAACCTCGCGCTGGTCGGCGGCGTGAACCTCATCCTCGTGCCCGAGGAGAGCATCACCTTCTCCAGCGGCAAGATGCTCTCCCCCGACGGCCGGTGCAAGTTCGCCTCGGCGGCCGCCGACGGATTCGTCCGCAGCGAGGGCGTCGGCGTCGTCGTGCTCAAACTCCTGGAGGACGCGATAGCCGACGGGGACGCGATCCGCGCGGTCGTCCTCGGCTCCGCGGCCGTCAACGACGGCCAGGAGGGGGGCGCGATGATGGCCCCCGCGCCGTCCGGTCAGGAGCGCACCCTCAAGGCGGCGTACGCGGACGCCGGGATCCTCCCGTCGCAGGTCGACTACGTGGAGGCGCACGGCACCGGAACCAGCGTCGGCGACCCGGTCGAACTCGGCGCCCTGGCGACCGTCCTGGGCGACGACCGGCCCGCCGACCGCCCGCTGATCGTGGGCTCGGTCAAGACCAACATCGGCCACACCGAGGGCGCCGCCGGCATCGCCGGACTGATCAAGGCCGTGAAGTGCCTGGAGACCGGGGTGATCCCGCCCAGCCTCCACAGCGCCGAACTGACCCCAGTCGTCGACTGGGCGAACACCCCTCTGGTCGTGCCGCAGCGGACCCGGGAATGGCCCCAGGACGAACGGCCGGGCGTCGCCGGCGTCAGCTCCTTCGGCATCTCCGGCACCAATGTGCACATCGTCCTCGGCGCGCACCGCCCGGCCCCGGCCGAGCAGGCCCCCGAGGCCGCCGACGAGCCCGCCCGGCTGCTGAGCCTGTCCTCGCACACCCCGGAGACCCTCCGCCGGATCGCCGCCGACCATCTGCGCCATCTGGAGCCCGGCGGCGCGGGCAGCGGAATCCCCCTCCGGGACATCTGCCACAGCGCCGCCACCCGCCGCGACCGCCACGAGAGCAGGCTCACCGTCGTCGGCTCGACCCACCGGGAGCTGGCGAACCGACTCCAGGCGTTCCTCGCCGACGAGCCCGGCACGCTCACCCGTACCGCCGACGACGTGTACGAGGAACCCTCCCAGGTCGTCTTCGTCTTCCCGGGCCAGGGTTCGCAGTGGACCGGCATGGGACGCGAACTCCACCGGACGCAGCCCGTCTTCCGCGGCGCCCTCGAAGAGTGCGACGCCGCGATCCGCGCCGAGACCGGCTGGTCCGTGATCGACCGGCTGACCGGCGACACCGGCGCGCTCGAAGGCGTCGACGTCATCCAGCCGACGCTGTGGGCCGTCGAGGTCGCCCTCGCCGCGCTCTGGCGCTCCTGGGGCGTCGAACCCGACTACGTCGTCGGCCACAGCATGGGCGAGGCGGCGGCCGCCTGCGTCGCCGGCTCCCTCAGCGTCACGGACGCTGCCGCCGTCATCTGCCGGCGCAGCGCGCTGGCGAAGGAGGTCGCCGGGAACGGAGCCATGGCCTCCGTCGAGCTGGGCGCGGAGGAAGCCGCCCGGGAGCTGGCCCCGTACGCCGGCGCCCTCTCCGTCGCCGCGATCAACGGCCCCACGTCGACCATCCTCTCCGGCGACGCCGGGGCGATGCGCCGACTGCTGACCTCGCTCCAGGAGCGCGGCGTCTTCTGCCGTCTCGTCCAGGTCGACTTCGCCTCGCACGGCCCCCAGGTGGAGCCGCTCCGCGAGCCCCTGCTGCGCGCCCTGCGCGATCTCGCGCCCCGGGCCGGCTCGGTCCCCATGTACTCCACCGTCCTCGCGGAGCCCGTGGACGGCGCCGGTCTCGACGCCGCCTACTGGGCGCGCAACCTCCGGGAGCCGGTCCACTTCGGACCGGTGGTGCAAAAGCTGCTCGCGCAGGGCCCCACCCTGTTCGTCGAGATCAGCCCGCACCCCATCCTCACCCCGGCGATGAGCGAGTACGTCGACCAGTCGGATGGCCGGGGCCTCGCGGTGGGATCCACCCGCCGCAACACCCCCGAACTGGCCGCCCTCCTCGACTCGCTCGCCGTCGTGCACCTGAGCGGACACCCGGTCGACCTCGGCCGGACGTTCGAACCCGGGGCGCGGTACGTACGGCTGCCCGGCCCGGCCTGGCAGCGACAGCGGTACTGGTTCCGTGACCCGGGGACGGCCGGGACGCCCGAGGAGCGCCCCGGGGCCGCGACCGCAGAGGCGCGCCCGGCGCCCGGCGTCCCCGAACCGGCCGCGGCCGCCCATCCGCTGCTGGGCGCGCCGGCGGCGGGCGCCGGCCATGTCTGGGAGGGCCCGCTCGACCTCGGGGCCAACGCCTACCTCCGCGACCACCAGGTGCAGGGCGTCGTCATCGTCCCCGGCACCGCCTACATCGAGATGACGGCGGCGGCCGCCGCCACCGTCTTCGGCACGCCCCCCGTCATCCGCGACGTCACCTACCACGAGGGCATCTTCCTCACCCCCTCCGAGCCCCCGCCCGTCGTCCGCGTCACCCTGCTCCAGGAGCCGGACGGCGCCTGGAGCTTCGAGATCAGCAGCCGCTACAGCGACGAGCCCGGGCACAAGCGCAATGTCACGGGACGGCTCGACCCCGAGGGCGCGGCAGCCGACGCGCCGCCCGCCCGGACCGCGGCGCGCGACCGGGCGCGGGACGAGGGCCGGGAGCTGACCGGCGAGGAGTTCTACCGCCGATTCGCGGCGAAGGGGAACCAGTGGCTGGGCGCCTTCCAGGGCGTCACCCGGCTCTGGCTGCGCGACGGCGAGGCGCTCGCGCACATCGAGGCCCCGGCGCCCGTCCCCGCCGCCGACCCGGTCCACCACTTCCACCCCGCGCTCCTGGACGCCTGCGGTCACACCCTCGCGGCCGCCACCGAGTCCTTCACGACCGAGGGGGAGCACGACGCCTTCGTCCTCGGCGGCATCGACCGCGTCCGGCTGCACCGCCGTCCGCGCGGCCCCGTCTGGAGCCACGCGGTGCGCACCGCCGTACGGCCCGACGCCATCGTCGGCGATGTCCACGTACGCGACGAGGACGGCGTCCTGCTCGCCGAACTCGAAGGCGTACGGCTGCGCTTCCTCGTCCCCAGGAGCGTGCCGGGCGACCCCGCCGACTGGCTCCACGAGGTCGTCTGGCGGCCCGTCGCGCCCCCGGCCCCCGGCGGGCCGCGCACCGGCTTCTGGCTGCTCTTCGCCGACCGGGGGGACACCGCCGACGCCCTCGCGCGCCGGCTCGGCGGCCGCGCGATCGTCGTCACCCCCGGCACGGCCTTCGCCCCCCTGGCGAAGGACCGCTACGAGACCGGCCCCGACGACTGCCGCACCCTGCTCGCCGAGGTGGCCCGGGAGGTCGGCGACAGCGTGTGCGAGGGCATCGTCCACCTCTGGTCGCGGGACGCCCGCGACCCCGGGGCGGCCGGGGCGCCGGCCGCCGAAGCGACGGACACGGCCGCCCGGCTCGGCTGCCACAGCGTGCTGCGCCTGGTGCAGGCGCTGGAGCGCACGCCCTGGTACGCGAGCCGGCTCTGGCTGGTGACCGAGGGCGCCCAGCGGCTCCCCGGCCGCCAGGACGAGATCTCGGTCGGCCAGTCGATGCTGTGGGGGCTCGGCCGCTCACTCATCCAGGAGTACCGCGAGCTGCGCTGTGCCCTCGTCGACCTGCCCCCGGGGGCCGGGGGCAGGGCCGTCGAACCGCTCGCCGCCGAACTGCTCGCCGCCGCCCCGCTCCCCGCCGACGGCGGCGGGGAGAACCAGATCGCGTACCGGGACGGACGGCGGTACGCGGCCCGTCTGGTGCGGCACACCCCGCCCGCGCCCGCCTCCCGCCCGGCCGCCGCGAACGTCCCCCGCCCGGCCGCCGGCCCCGGGGAGCGCCCGGAGCGCTTCGAGGTCCGCAGCCCCACCGCGGGCCTGCTGGACGAGATCGGGCTCGTACCGGTGGAGCAGCGGCGGCCGGGCCCGGGAGAGGTCGAGATCCGGGTGACCCGGGCCGCCCTGAACTACCGGGACGTGCTCACCGCGATGGGCGCGTACCCCGGACTCGGCGAGGGCGCCCGGCTCGGCTGGGAGTGCGCGGGCGTCATCACGGCGCTCGGCGAGGGAGTGGCCGGTCTGCGGGAGGGCGAGGAGGTCGTCGCGCTGGCCGAGGGCGCGCTCGCCAGCCATGTGGTGACCAGCGCCCGACTGGTCGGCCGGATTCCCGCCCGGCTCACCGTCGAGGAGACGCTTACCCTCCCGGCGGCGTACCTCACCGCGTACTACGGCCTGTGCGAGCTGGCGGGGCTGGGCCCCGGCGAGCGGGTCCTGATCCACTCGGCGACCGGCGGAGTGGGCCTGGCGGCGCTCCAGATCGCCCGCTGGCGCGGCGCGGAGATCTTCGCGACGGCCGGCAGTCCGGAGAAGCGCGCCCTGCTGAAGACCCTCGGGGTGAAGCACGTCGCCGACTCCCGGTCGGGGGAGTTCGCCGAGTCGGTGATGGCGGCCACCCGGGGCGAGGGCGTCCATGTCGTCCTCAACTCCCTGGCGGGCGAGGCGATCCCCCTCAGCCTCTCCCTCCTCGCGCCGTACGGCCGCTATGTCGAGCTGAGCAAGAAGGATCTGATCGAGAACAGCTCGATCGGGCTGCTGCCGTTCTCCAAGAACCTGACCTTCCACTCGATGGACCTCGTCGACATGCTCCGGACCCGGCCCCGCCAGGCCGGGGCGCTGCTGGAACGGGTGCTCGAACTGGTCGAGGGCCGGGCGATCGAACCCCTGCCGTACGAGGCGTACGGCGTCGCCGACGCGGAGTCGGCGTTCCGGCGGATGGCGCGGGCCCGGCACATCGGCAAGGTCCTCATCCGCCTGGACGAGACGGCGGAGACCGCCGCGCCCGCGCCGGCCGAACCGGCCGGGATCGCCGCGCCGCTCCCCGCCGTGACCGCGGCCGGCGGTCCGGTCGTCACGGCCGACGCCGCCTATGTGATCGCCGGCGGCCTCGGCGGCATCGGTCTCGAACTGGCCGCATGGCTGGTGGAGCGGGGGGCCCGGCATCTGATCCTGCTCGGACGCAGCCCGCTCGGCGACCGGGTCCGGGAGCTGCGCGAGCTGGAGCGCACCGGAGCCCGGGTCGCGTACCACGCGGTGGACGTGGCCGACGAGGACGCCCTGCGGGCCGTCCTCCAGGAGCACGCGAGCAGCGGACTGCCGCCCGTACGGGGCGTGCTGCACGCCGCCGGGGTGATCGAGCTGGTCTCGGCCGCCGAGACCGAGCCCGGCCGGTTCGACGCCATGGTCCGGCCCAAGGTCACCGGGGCCTGGAATCTGCACCGGCTGCTGGAGCGCGCACCGCTCGACTTCTTCGTGCTCTTCTCCTCGGCCTCGGCCGTCCTGGGCTCGCCCATGCTCGGGGCGTACGCGGCGGCCAACGCCGGTCTCGACGCGCTCGCCCACCACCGGCGCGCCCGGGGTCTGCCGGCGCTCTCGGTCAACTGGGGGTTCTGGTCCTCGGTCGGCATGGTCGCCCGCTACGACGCGGAGCACGAACGCGCCCTCGCGCCCCAGGGGATCGAGAGCTTCACCCCGGAGGAGGGCATCGGGCTGCTGGAGCGCGTGTGGGGGAGCGGGGCGGGGCAGCTCACCGTGCTCGCCGCGGACTGGGAGCGCTGGAGCGCCGCGTATCCCGACGCCGCGCGCGATCCGCTGCTGCGCGAAGTGATCGCCGGTAGGCCGGTCCCGGAGCCGCCGTCCCGACCGGTCGCCGCCGCTGCCGTCGTGGCCGGGGAGAGCGCCGCCGCCCGGGCGGCGGCCGTCACCGTCACGGCCGTCGTGCCGTCTCCGGCGGCCGCGGGCGAGGTCGTGGCCCCGGTTCCCGTACCGGTCTCCGTTCCGGCTTCGGGCGGAGTCTCGGACCCGGTCTCCGTACCGGCTTCGGGCGGCGATCCCGTCACGGTGCGCGGCTTCCTGACCCAGCGGATCGCGAAGGTGCTGGCGCTCCCCGCCGGGCGGCTGAACGCGCGCAAGCCCCTGAACCGTCAGGGGCTCGACTCGCTGATGGCCACCGAGGTGCGCAGCCAGGTTCAGCGTGAGTACGGGGTGATGGTGCCGATGGCGCGGATGCTCGGCGGGCAGAGCCTCACCGATCTGGCGGACTTCATCGCCGACGAACTGGCCGACGACCGCTCCTGAGCGGAGGCCCGGGCGGGGACCGGGACCGGAGACGGAGTCGGAACCGTGTATGCGGCGGGCCCGGGGCGCACCCCCCGGATCCGCCGTGTACGCGCGGTGTCGCAGCCGATCGCGGGACTTCTCTCCCCGGCCGCGGTCATGTTCTTCTCTGGGTTTCCTGACGGGCGGACCGATTCACGATCCCCGCCTCGTAGGCGTAGATCACCGCCTGGACCCGGTCGCGGACATCCAATTTGCTCAGTATTCCCTGCACATGTGATTTGACGGTGGATTCCGCGACCTTGAGCCAGGCCGCGATCTCCGGGTTGGACAGTCCCTGGACCATTAATTCAAAGACATGGCGTTCGCGTTTGGTGAGGGATAAGAGATGCTCCTTGCTGCTGTGGCTGCTCCCCTTGAGGGCCACGGAGGCGCGCGCCAGATTTCCCACGACATCATCTTTTACCGGGGTGTATCCGGCGATGCTGACCCGGATCGCCGCGATGAGCTCGGTGGGGCTGATGCGCCGGTCCAGGACCGTGCATCTGCCGATGCGGAGCAGGTTGACGACCTGATCGCCCGGGAAGGTCGCCAGGAAGATGAGGTAGATGGGTATGCCGCCCTGGGACTGGACGGCGACCTGTTCGGCGATCTTGAGGGTGTGGGCGGAGAACTCGTGATAGCTGCAGAGGATGATGTCCGGTCTGAACTGTTCGGCGGATCTTGGGGCTTCCGAGAGGGCGCTCACTTCTCCGATGACCGATATTTCCCGGTCGTTGTTGAGTATCGCGCTCAGTCCGGCACGTTCCAACTCGTTCTCACAGACGAGAAGTACCTTCACTTTCCCGTGCCCCTTCATTTCATCTCCTCCGTGTCGGCTCCCGGATCGATTTCTCGGCCTTCATTTCTTGTCGAGATTAGTTCGTTCTGTAAGTGGAGTTGACCTTATCTTGACCTGGTGAGGGGGTTCAACAGGGGAATTGGGGAGGTTTGTTGATGTCTAAAAATCGCCGGTTCGATCATGAGGTTCGCAGGCCGGTTGGGGTTGAAAAGCCACGTGATGTGAGGGTCCGGCACCGCCCATGCCCTAACTCGAAAGGGTGAATTATGGCGGTCATTCGAACGGATGCGGGGGCATCGGCGGCCGGGGCCGGCGCGCCCCGGCCCCGGACCGAAGGAGGAGCGGATGATTCTGGTGACGGGTGCGACCGGCGGCATCGGCCGGCATCTGGTGAAGGCGCTCGCGCGGGACGGCGTGCCCTTCCGCGCGCTGGTGCGGAACGAGGCCCGGGGCAGGGAACCGGGCTGCGACTTCACCGTCGGCGACCTCGGCGACCTCGGCGAACCCGCCTCGATCACCGCCGCCCTGGACGGCGTGGACCGGCTGTTCCTCACCAGCGGCGGCGCGCTTCCCGTCGCCGGGCGGCAGCCCATGGTCCGGCAGCAGATCGCGGCCGCCGACCGGCACGGGCGGCCGGAGTCTCGTACGTGGTGAAGATCTCGGCGTGGCGGCCCCGCCCCGAGGCGAAGCTGTCCGTCCGCGCGCACTGGGAGATCGAACGGCATCTGGAGGCGTCCGGTCTCAACTGGTCGACGCTGCGACCCACCGGATACATGCGGAACTTCTTCACCGGCGAGGGCGGCTTCGCCCACGACGAGGCGGTCGCGGGACCGTACGGCACGGTGGCGGTGGCGTACATCGACACCGCTGACGTCGCCGCCTGCGCCGCCGCGCTGCTGACCGGCCCGGCCGGCCCCGGCGAGGCGTATCCGCTCACCGGCCCGGTGGCGTTCGTGGACGATCTGCTGTGGCTCTACGCCGATATGGCGTCCGGCGCGATGTCCGGGGTGACCTCCGCCGTGCAGGAGCTGACCGGACGTCCGCCGCGCGCCTTCGACGACTTCCTGGCCGCGCGGCGGGGGCGCGAGCGCTGAGCCGGGGCGTCGGGCCTTGACGGATCCCGGCGGCCCCGGGCCGCTACGGCTCCCGGCCCGTCGCGGCGACCGTGACGCCGAGGCCGATCATGGTGAGCCCGCCGGCGCCGCCGACGAGGGAGAGCCTGCGGGGGGAGCGGGCGAACCAGCCCCGGGCGGTGGCGGCGGTCAGACCCCACAGGCTGTCGCAGGTCACCGCGATGACATGGAAGACCAGACCGAGCAGCAGCATCTGCGCCGGGACGCTCCCCGCCCCGTGGTCGACGAACTGCGGCAGCACCGCGGCGAAGAACACGATGGTCTTGGGATTGGCCACCCCGACCGCGAACCCCTCCCAGAAGGTGCGCAGACCGCCGCGGGAGGGCGCGTCACCGGTGAACGAGGCGTGCAGCGAACCGCGTTCCCGTACCGCCTTCACCCCCAGATAGACCAGATAGGCGGCGCCCGCCAGCTTCAGCGCCGTGAAGACCAGAACCGATCGCTCCACGATCGCCCCGACTCCCAACGCCACCGCCACGACGAGCACATACCCTCCGGCGGTGTTGCCCGCGACCGTGGTGAGCGCGGCCCGGCGGCCCTGGGACAGGGCCCGCCCGACCACGAACAGCACACTGGGCCCGGGGATCACGATCAGCAGAAAGGACATGGCCGCGAAGGCGAGAAGCCGGTCGGTGGACACCATGGGCTCATCGTAGCCACGGCGGCCGTCTCGCCCGCACTCATTTTCGATACCGGCCGGCCGGCCCGCCCGCCCCGGGCCCGGGCCGCTCGTCCGTCCCGCCCCCGGGCCGCCTACCTGTCCGTGTCCGGACCGCCGACCTGTCCCGTGTCCGGACCGCCCCGGATCCTCACCCCGCGCCGATCGCGCACTCCTTCTCCGTCAGCGGCCTGCTGTCCCCCGCCACCCTGCTGCAGAGCACCCGCGAACGGGACGAGCCGTCCGCCCCGCGCCGCACCTCCTTCAGGGCGACGCTGTGGCCCTTCCGATCCCCGTACAGCGGCGCACCGGTGAAGTCGATGGTGCCCGTCGCCATTCCACCCAGCTTCACCGTCCGCAGATTCACCCAGGTCTCGGAGCGGCTGCGCGAGTCGTCGCGCCGGGTCGCCGCCGAGTACAGGGCCTGGGTCGCGTCGTGCGCCAGGGCCGTCTGACCGCTGGCCAGGACGGGCGTGTCGGGGGACAGCCGCCCGGAGGCGAGCCCGGGAAGGTGCTTCGCGGCGTTCTCGTAGAACTCGGTCATGGCCGCCGCCCGCTCCAGCTCGGCCAGCGCCGCGTGATAGAGCGTCACCTTCGGCGCCACCCCGTCCCCGCCCTGCGAGAAGTTCGCCTTCGACAGATCGTCACCGGTCAGGATGGAGATGCTCTTCCGCGCGCAGCCCGGCTCCGTGCCGATCCGGGTCATCAGCGGACCGACATGCTCCACCCGGCCCGCGAAGTAGATCACGGACGGCACCCGCCCCCGGCGGCAGATCTCCTGGGCGTGCAGCCGGAGTTCCGGCTTGTTCGCCTTCAGGGCGTACTGCCGCTGCGGCAGCATGGCGAAGCCCCGGTCCTCCAGCATCTGCTGTCCGTACTTCGCCTGCTCCTCCGTGTAGAGATCGTCGGTGCCGCGGGTGTTCTGGGTGAGCACCATCGCCCGCTGCTTCCTCTCCGGCGTCCGCAGCTGGGCCGCGATCAGACCCAGCTGATCCACCTGCCACTCGTCGGGCGCGGCCAGGCTGAACCAGTTGCTGAACGAACGCGGCAGATAGGTCGCCGAGTTGGTGCCCGAGACCACGGGCAGCCCGGCGTCCCGCAGGGTCCGTGTGGCGTCCGCGCTGGAGCGCAGATCCCGCCCGTTGCCCACGACGCCCATCACCGTGTCGTCCCCCTCCGCATACGCGGCGACGGCCTCGGCCATCTCCTTCTGGTGCAGCATGTCCACCCCGCCGTTGGCGATCAGGACGCGCAGCCCCACGGAGAAGTTCTCATTGACGACGGACTGGGCCAGATGGACGCCCGCCAGCTCCTCGATTCCCTTGAGCGGAGAGGACCCGCCGCCGGAGTCGGGGCTGAGCGGACCGGCGTAGACCAGCGTCACATAGCCGCCGTCGCGCCGCGCGACCACCTTCTCGTTCTCCGCCCGGATGCTCTGCTCCAGCTGGGCCAGGGTCCAGCCCCCGCGGTCACGCCCGGGCGCCTTTCCGTCCCCGGGCGCCCAGTCGGCGAACCGCACGTCTCCCGTCGCGATCCCTATGCACTCGGTGTCGCCCTCTCGTGTCGTCATGAGCCGCGTGTCGGTGTTGGCGGAGAGCGCCGACGTCGAGCAGTGCCGCTCGTGCAGGGTCTGCGCCCGTACGCCGAGACCCACGGCGAGCAGCACCCCCACCAGCCCCAGCGCGTGGAGCGACCACACCAGACGCGCGGCCGTCGGCCGGGAGACGGCCTTCACACAGTGCCGCTGCCCGTCCACCGGCACCGCCAGCCGGTCACCGGGCAGGGCCACCTTCAGCACCCACGGCAGCTCGGCCAGCTCCCGGCTCGGCGACTGGCCGGCCCGCAGATTCCGCGCCCACTCCTGGTACCAGGTCCACGGCGTGCCGCCCGGCGCCGAGATCACACTGCGCTGGAGCCGCGGCACATCGGCGCCGCGCACCGCCGCCACGATCAGCATCGGATCGAGTTCGCTGCGCCGGCTGCGGACATCGCTGACCGCCTTGATCAGCTCGATCCCGCCGTTCGCCGCGCTCAGACGCGGCAGGAGGAGAACGGGCGGCCGGGGCCGTTTGAAGCCGCGCAGATCCCAGCTCCAGCGGCGGTGGTTGTCGCGCAGATCCTCCAGCAGGGCCAGCACATACAGCTGGAGCTGGAAGTCGCCGCCCGATTTCAGGGCCTCCGCCACGTCGTACGCGCGCGTCGAGATCGCGTGCCAGGAGCGGGCCGGGCGCAGCCGCGAGACATCGGTCGGCCGGCCGCGCGCGGCCGCCCTGAGGAAGGTGGTGGTCATGAACCAGCGGCTCTCCCGGCGCAGCCAGAGGAAGATCGGCGCCCGGCTCGGCAGCACATTGTCGAGCAGCACCAGCAGCACCAGGAACGCGGTGCCCGAGGCCAGCGCCACCGGCCAGTGGGTGCGCGCCAGCAGCGCCGCGAGCACCGCCACCAGACTGGCCGGGAGGATGTGCGCCATGTCGAACATGCGCAGCCCGCTGCGCCAGCGGGCTCCTCCCCTGGGCCGCCAGCGCTGCCGCGCCAGCTGGTCCAGCAGCTGCTGCGCGGGATCGGGCCCGCCGCCCCTGGCCCCGGCCGACGAGAGGGCCTGCGGCCAGTCGGCGTCCAGTTCGCGCACCGCGTCCTCGATGGCCCGTACCAGCCGCAGCCGCGGGAAGGCGTACCGGCGGTAGATCGAGCGCCGGCCGTCCCACCGCCTCGGGTCGCCCAGGTCGCGCACGAGTCCCGCCGCGCGCCGCACCTCGGTCGGGCCCTCCTGCTGTTCGGGGGCGACGGCGCAGCGGGTGCCGTGCGCCTCCTGCCCCGTGTACAGCTCTTCGACCAGCTCGACGACCCGTTCCTCGTCGGCGGCGTCCTCCGCGTGCAGGACGACGACGGGCATGGGCGGTTCACTGGCGCGGAAATCCCTTATCAGGGTCTCCAGCCTCCGCTGGACGTCGATGCCCGCACCCGTCGACATGCCGAGATGCCCGCCCGGGCACTGCGGCGGTTCACGATCGCTGTAGACCACGGCCAACCCCCGTTCATCATGGTCTGGGTTACGACGCTAGCGGCCCCGGTCGCTCTGAGTACCGCAAGTCGGATTTTGGCCCGTCGTGTGTCGCGTATTCCCCGTGAGCGTCGCTCCCACCCGGGACGGGCGGACCCGCGGCGGCGCCGGGGCGGTGTGGCAGACTCGGGCACCGTGATCGTTCAAGACGCTGCCCCGGAAGACTGGCCGGCCGTCTGGCCGTTCTGGCGGAAGATCGTCGCGGCGGGGGACACCTACACCTGGGATCCGGACACCTCCGAGGAGTCGGCCCGGGCGCTCTGGACGGCCCCCGGCAACCGGGTGTTCGTCGCCCGGGACGACGACGGGATCACCGGCTCCGCCGTGCTGCGCGCCAACTACGGCGGTCCGGCGGCCCGGATCGCCAACGCGGCCTTCATGGTCGACCCCGAGCGCACCGGCCGGGGCGTCGGCCGCGCGCTGGCCGAGCACGTGCTGGCGGAGGCGCGCCGCGAGGGCTACACCGGCATGGTGTTCAACGCGGTCGTCGAGACCAACCCCGCGGTGCGGCTGTGGACCTCGCTCGGCTTCCGGATCCTCGGCACCGTCCCCGCCGCGTACGACCATCCCGAGCACGGGCCCGTGGGCCTGCACATCATGTACCGGGACCTGTAGAGCGGGCCCCGCCCCTCGTTCAGGTGCTGTCTTCCCGACTCGGGTCCCCCTGTGCTACGGCTGGAGTACGCTCCGGCCCCATGCGAACGACTGGCGGCCTGGGAACGGCGCGGCACCGGTGATCGGCGAGGGGTACGTCGTCGACGGGCGCTACCGTCTGCTGGAGCGGATCGGCGCGGGCGGCATGGGAGTCGTCTGGCGCGCGCTGGACACGCTGCTGGAGCGGGAAGTGGCGCTCAAGTGCGCCCGGGTGACGGACGAGCGGGACGCGCGGCGGCTCAGACGCGAGGCGCGCAACGCCGCGCGGTTCCACCACGCCAACATCGTCGGCGTCCTGACCTTCGTCGCCGAGGGGACGGTGTGCTGGATCGTCATGGAGTATCTGCCCTCGCGGAGTCTGAAGCAGCTGATGACCGAGCGCGGCAGGCTCAGGCCCGAGGTCGCCGGAGCGATCGGCTGTCAGATCGCCGAGGCGCTGGCCGTGTCGCACCGCGCGGGGGTGGTGCACGGGGACGTGACCCCGGAGAACATCCTCGTCACCGCCGACGGCGTCGCCAAGCTGACGGACTTCGGGATCTCCCGCGCGATGTGGACCGAGACCACCCAGAGCGGCGGGGTGCGCGGCAAGCCCCGCTATCTGCCGCCCGAGGTGGCGCGCGGGAAGTCGCCCGACCACAAGGCGGACGTGTTCTCGCTGGGCGCGTCGCTGTACGCCGCCGTCGAGGGCCGGTCGCCGTACGGGGACGCCGAGCACGCCCTCGCCTATCTGAGCAGGGCCGCGGCGGGCCGGATCGAGCCGGCCCGCCGGTGCGGTCCGCTCGGCGGTCCGCTGGCGGCGATGCTGATGGCCGACCCGCGCCGCCGCCCGAGCGCGGCGAAGGCCCGACTGGCGCTGACCGAGGCGACCCCGCCTCCCCTGCACGTCCTGTCCCGGATGGGGGAGCGCCGGTCCGGCCTCCGCTCCCGGCTGCGGCCCGCGGTGCCCTGGTGGCGGGGAGGCCCGCGCGGAGCGGCCGCCACGGGGACGGTGACCGCCCTGGCGCTGATCGCGGCGGTCGCCGTCCTCGGACCGTGGGACTGGGGGGACGACGACGACGGCGGCGCCGGGGCGAAGGCGCCCGCCCCCGGCCCGACGGCCGCGCTGGTCGACGCCCCCCGGGCCGATCCCTGCGCACTCCTGGACCCCCGCGTGCTCGCCCGCCACGGCCATGCCGAACTCGACGACGACTACGGTGAGTTCGACCGGTGCGATGTGCTGATCAGCGAGGATCGCGGCGGCGAGGAGATCGTCGACGTCCAGCTCAACTTCTCCGGCGACCGGGCCGAATTCGGCTCAGGAGTCCGTACGGAGCAGATCGGCCGGGTGGCCGTGTCCGCGATGCCCGGTGACGCGGAGGGGTGCGAGCGCAATCTCCGGCTCGCCGACGGCCATGAGATCTGGATCTCGGCGGAGCGGCTGGGCGGCTCCGCACCCGATCTGTGCGCGATCGTCCGGACCGCGACCGGCCACGCGGTCTCGATCCTCAACCGGGGGGCCGCGCCGCAGCGGCAGGCTCCCTTCACCAAGGAGTCCCTGGCCCGTCTCGACGCCTGCGGGATGCTGGACGCGGCCGCGCTCGGCTCGGTGAAGGGGATCGCCGGGTGGCGGCCGCCGGACCGCGACTTCGCCGGCTGGAAGTGCGACTGGCGGAGCACCGGCGACGACATGGAGGTGAGTGTGACCTTCAGCCGGGACAACACCCTGGCGGACAACGGCCGGCCGGTCGTCATCGGCGGCCGGCGGGCCCGTGTCGCCCCCGAGGACCACGGCGACGACACCTGTGTGGTGCGCACCCCGCACCGCGACTACGCCAACTCCTCCGGCGACACCACCGTCGAGCTGGTGCTCCTCGCCGTCTGGGGCGAGCGTTCGCCGAACGAACTGTGCGCGGCGGCCGAGGCGCTGTCCCGCGCGGCGGCGGCGAAGCTGCCGAAGGCGTGACCGGGCGGAGCCGGGGCGGGTCCGTGCCGTCCGCGCGACGGCACGGACCCGCCCCGGCCGGTGTCAGCCCCGGTCGGGACGCTCGGTCACCCGGAGGGTGTTGAGCAGGGGTTTCCCATAGCCGTTGTGCGCGACGAACCGCACATTCAGCGTTCCGTCGGTCACGGTGACCTGATAGGTGCGCTGAACCGCCGCGTACGACCCCGCCTCCAGCGCGATGTCCAGCGAGGGCAGCACCTCGGTCCCCTCCGCCAGCACGTCGAAGACCCGCTTGTTGGGCCGGGCGGACGACACCTCGGCGAAGCCCAGCTCCACCGTGTAGACGCCGTTCGGCACCTGGTCGAAGCGGTACTCGTACATCCCCTCACGGGCCGTGCGGAAGAGCGCCTGGTCGTCCGTGCCGGAGATGGCGCGCCCGGTGGACCTGACCGAGGAGGTCCCCTGGTACCCGTGGGAGCCGGCGCCGTACTTGCGGTCCGGCGACCAGGTGTCGCCGAGGACGTCGACCCGCTCCGAGGACGCGCCGCTGTCCAGGGCGGTCTGGTAGCGCGGTACGACGATCTTGACGGGCACGGTCAGCACGGGGGTGCGCCCGCTCTGGGACTCGATCCGGACGTCGGCGGTGAGCACCGTGCCCGGCGCGAGGCCCGCCGTGTCGACCGAGAGGGTCAGCGGCTGCTTCTGCCCGGTCGCCAGCTCACCGGCGGTGGGGCTGACGGTCAGCCAGGACGCCTCCTCGGCGACGGTGAACGGGGTGCCGAAGCCCGGGTTGGTCAGCTCCAGGGTGCGGGTGCGCCGCTGCTCGCCGGGGGCCACGACGTCGACGGAGCTTCGGGCGGCGGTCACTCGTCCGGTCTTCAGCGACCCGGTGTACGGGGACACGGCGTCGGGCTCGACCCGTACGGCGGTCTCCGCCCGCTGGTAGGCGGGGGCGGTGAGGGCCACCGCGTGGTCGCCGGCCGGGGCCTGGGCCGCGTAGCCGCCGTCGGACGCGGTGGTGGTGGTCACCGCCGTCGCCCCCGATCCGACCGTGACCGTCGCGCCCGCGACGCCCTTGCCGTCATTGGCGTCGAGCACCCGGCCGTGCACCACGCCGCTCTTCGTGGTGCGGAAGGACACCGAGAGCCCGTCGCTGAGCACCGGCGTGTTGTACGAGTACGAGAAGGCGTCGGTCCCGGTCGCGTTCTCCACCCCGACGGTCGCGCTCGACCCGGCCTTGAGACCGACCCCGGTGGTGCCCTTGTAGTGGTACGAGACCCGGCCGTCCTCGCCGATGGCGGCGGCGAAGGTGAACCGGTCGGACTGCGCGGACCAGTGGACCGCGTTGCGCCACTCCACGATGTACGCGCGGTGCGGGGCGGTGCCCACGACCCCGGTGAAGACGCCCGCGCCCTCCCCGCTCAGCAGCAGATCGTCCCAGAACGGGTAGAGGGCCGCGTTGGGCGTGCTCGCGCTGGGGATCTGGCCGTTGGTGTCGCCGGTGTGCGCGCCGCCGAAGCTCAGGGTGCCGTTGGTGCCCACCCAGGCCGCGGCGTAGCTCTTGCCGTACAGCGGCACGGGGAAGGGCAGTTCCACCCGCTCGGTGGCGTCGTCGCCGGTCAGGGCCAGCTTGCGGTCGCCGACGGGCTGGCTCCGGGAGCCCGTCGCGCAGGCGTGGCCGTAGGAGTCGGTGCGCTCGGGCAGGATCACCGCGGCGGTGGTGTCGCCGGCGACCGTGATCCGGACGCCGCCCGCGGTGACGCAGCGGGACGGATGGGTGGCGCGGATCTCGTACTCGCCGTGGGGGAGCGTCACCTCGAACCGGCCGTCGGCGTCCGCCGTGGCGGTCACCGGGGTGCCGGTCACGGTGACGGAGGCCGCCGACGCGGGCCCGGAGCCGGCCGAGACGGTGCCCGTGACCTTCCCGGACGCCGCCTGGGCGAGGGTGACGTCCCGGGTGGCGGCGGCCCCTTCGGTCACGGTGGCCGCGGCCGTCGCCCTGCCGTAGCCGAACTTGGTGACGGACAGGGTGTAGTCGCCCACCGAGAGGGAGGCGAAGGAGTAGGTGCCGTCGGCGGCCGTCAGCGCGGTGCGGCTGATCGGCCCGTCGGCGGCGACCTGGGCGCCGGCGACGGGAACGCCGCCGGAGGTGACCGTGCCCGTGAGGGAGCCGACCGGGCCGCGCGGAGCGCCCTCGACGGCGGCGAGCGCGTCGAGCCTGCCCTCGCCGAAGACGTTGTTGTCGGCCGGGGTGCCGCCGCAGGACGTGCTGTCCACGTCCACGGCGGTCTGGTCGAGCAGCTGCTCGGTCTGGACGATGTTCCCGTGGAGCGCCGGGGCCGCCGACCAGATCAGCGCCACGGTGGCGGCGGTGTGCGGGGAGGCCATCGAGGTTCCGGAGAGCGCGCCGTACCCGCCGTTCCGGATCGCGGAGCGGACATTGGAGCCGGGAGCGGCGATGTTCGGTTTGATGCCGCCCTCGTCGCCCGCGCCCCGCGAGGAGAAGCTGGCGATGGCGTTGGCGCTGTCGAAGGCGCCGGAGCTGTAGGAGGCCACGTAGTCGCCGGGCGATCCGCTGGTGGCGCAGCCGGGGCCGCCGTTGCCGTTGGAGAAGGCCGGGAAGATTCCGGCGGCGCGCCAGGAGTTGACGACGTCCTTGTACCAGGGGGTGTGCGCCGAGCTGCCCCAGGAGTTGTTGACGATGTCGGGCGCGAGATCGGGGCGGGGGTTCTGGCCGTTGCGGTCGGTGGGCGCGAGGACCCACTGGCCGGAGGCGAGCAGCGACGCCTGGGAGCAGGAGCTGGACTCACAGCCCTTCGCGGCGATCCACCTGGCCCCCGGGGCCACGCCGATCTTGTTCTCCGCGCCGTCGTCGCCGACCATCGTGCCCATGGTGTGGGTGCCGTGGTTGTTGTTGTCGCAGGGGGCCGCGGTGGGGCAGACCGCCGCGGGGTCGAACCAGTTGTAGTCGTGGCTCAGGCTGCCGTCGGCCGCCCGGCCCCGGTACTGATCGTCGACGGCGGGGTGCGCGACGTCGACGCCGGTGTCGATGTTCGCCACGACGACGCCCTCGCCGCGCACTCCGAGCCGGTTCCAGACCTCGGGGGCCTTGATCCGGTCGATGTTCCACTCGACCGCGTTGACGGTGTGCTCCCGGGCGCCCTCGACCGGCCGGGGGAGCGGGATGCGTTCGTCGGCGCCGATCCGTTCGACCTCGGGCCGCTGGGCGACGCTGTTCGCCACCTTGGCGTCGCCCACCACCCGGACGGCGTTGACGATCCAGTACGGGGTGGCCTCGGCGCGTGCGCCCTCCAGGGCCTTGAGAAGATCGGCCTGGGTGCGCCGGGCGTGGTCGCGCTGGGCTTCGTAGACCGCCTTGGTCCTGGCCTTCTTGGTCTTCTCGCGGGAGGCGGCGGTCAGATCGGCGGCGCTGTCGAGATAGACCCAGAAGGCGGTCTTGCCCTCCGCCAGCTCCGCCTTGAGCCGGGGTTCCAGCTTGCGGTCGGCCGCGGTGGGCCGGTCGGCGGGGGCGGGCGCCGCGAGCGCCGTCCCTCCGCCGAGGGGTAAGAGAACGAGCGCGGTCAGGGCCGCGCAGGCCGAACGCAGGGATCTGGTCCGGCCGGTCCGTCTGCTCCGTGGTGCCACGATGTCTCCTCTGGCGCTGGCGGCGGGCGCGCGCCCGCCGGTGGACGTGCAGGAAACGTGCGTGGTTCAGGTGCGGCTCATCCCGTCATTTGCCATGGACGGGTCAAGAACTGCCGTCATGGTCGTTCAGTGTGCAGCGTGGGACAAGAGGGCCTCGCTCACTCGTGCCCCACATGGGAGACCCCGTCGTCGCCGAGACGGCGCTGCACATCGGCGAGCAGCGCCCCGAGCAGTGCGGTCAGCAGACGCTGCTGTTCGGGGCCGAGACCGCCGATCAGCTCGGCCTCGCGCCCCAGCACCCGGTCCACGGTCGACTCGACCAGCTCGTGTCCGGCCGGGGTGAGGGACACCTGAACGGTACGGGGACGGCCCGCGCCCGGTCGCCGCTCGACCAGGCCCTCGCGCTCGGCGCGGGCCACCCGCTGGGAGATCGCCCCCGCCGTGACCAGGGACCGCCGCCCCAGCTCACGGGTGCTGAGGGTGTACGGGGGGCCGCCGCGGCGCAGCACGCTCAGCAGGTCCAGGGTGGCGGCGTCCAGCCCCGCGTCCGCCAGCGCCCGGCGCCGGTCGTCGCCGAAGAGCTTCGCCAGCTGCCACAGGGGGGTGACGATCCCGATCGAGGACACGGGGGTGCCCGGACGCTCGCGCTCCCAGGCCGCGGCGATGTCCGCCGCGGTGTCCGGCCGGTCCCCGGCGGTGCCGTCCTGGTGCGCGCCCGTCGTGGCGTCCATGGCGTCGGTCCTCTCCCCAGTGTTACGTTTAGAGCTAAATTTAGACCTGAACGAGGAGTCCACCCTATGTCACGCACCATCCTGGTCACCGGCGGCGGCACCGGAATCGGCCGCGCGGTCGTCGAGCGCTTCACCGAGGAGGGCGACACGGTCTACGTCACCGGCCGCCGGTCCGCCCCGCTCGACGCGCTCGCCGAGGCCACCGGCGCGCGGCCCGCGGTGTGCGACCACACCGACCCCAAGGCGCTCGCCGGACTGCTCGACCGGCTGCCCGCCGCCGTGGACGTGCTCGTCAACAACGCGGGCGGGAACACCGACTTCGACGCCGACGGCCGGACGGACCTGGCCTCCTACGCCCGGGACTTCCGCGCCAACCTCGACGCCAATCTCGTCGGCGCCGCACTGACCACCAAGGCGCTGGAGGAGCGGCTCGCCCCGGGCGGCGCGGTCGTCCACATCGGGTCGATCGCCGCCGACCAGGGCGCGGGCTCCTACGGCGCGGCCAAGGCCGGACTCGCCGCGTGGAATCTCGATCTGGCCGCCGTGCTCGGCCCCCGCGACATCACCGCCAACGTCGTGTCGCCCGGCTATGTGGCCGACACCGAGTTCTTCCGGGACGTGCTGGACGAGGCCCGGCGCGAGCGGCTCGTCGCCGCCACCGCGCTCGGCAGGGCGGGCGCGCCGGCCGACATCGCGGGGGCGGTCCTCTTCCTCGCGTCGCCCGCCGCGCGCCACATCACCGGTCAGGTGCTCCAGGTGAACGGGGGCGCGTACCGGACCCGCTGAAGCGCCCGCGCCCGGTGCGGGCGCGTACGGATCAGACCAGCACCAGGGCGACCGCGGCGATGTACACGATCTGCTGGGCGGTGCGCGGCCCGATCGGGTCGCCCTGGGCCACCTTCCGCCGGGCCGCGGAGATGTTCGCCGGGAACATAGCGATCAGCAGCAGAACGAGACAGCCCGCGGCCCACGGGGCCGTCGCGGGGATCAGCAGCCCGATCGCGCCCGCCAGCTCCAGGATCCCGGTCACGGTCACCAGCAGGCCGGGCCGGGGCAGCGCGGGCGGCACCATCTCGACGATCTCGGCACGGGTCTTCGGGTGGAAGTGGGCGAGCCCGGTGAAGACGAACATCAGGGCGAGCCCCACCCGCAGCGCCGGCTGCCAGGCGTCGAGCGAGTCCACCCCGGCGAACCCGGCCAGCCGGGCCGCCAGAAACCCGGTCACGAGGGCGATCAAGGGCTCCATCGGGTGCCTCCGGCGTTCCGTTGCGCATACGTTCCGGCGATCCCGTACGGAGACCGCCTCCGCCCCCACTCGATCACCGGGCCCGCTGCGGGGAGGCCGCCCGAAGCGGCGGATCGGCCGGGTGGGCGACGATGTGCACCCGCCCGGCGGAAGCCCGCCCGCGGCGCGAGCCGGGGCGGCCGGGGCTCGCCCCCTGTCACCCCGGCCGTGGGGAGCCTGCCCATGCCGGGGTTCGACGGGCGCGCGCCCGCCCTGCGCGGGCCGGGGCGGTCCAGGGCTGTCCGGCCGGAGTCGAAACAGCCACGGCGCGGCGACCGGCCTCGCGGCAGCGCCCGACCGCCGGGCCGGCCGGCGGGCCGCGCTGATCACCCGGGCCCGGGGACGGCCCGGCCCCGGGCCGGACGGCCGTACGCGCGGCGGCACGGCCCGCTCCCGGATCCTCTCCGGCCCCTTCTTTCCTTCACGTCCCATTCGGCTCCACGGCCGCGCCCGGCGCGGCGGCGCAGCGCTTCGCCCGGCCGCCGAGAATGCCCATCCGTGCAGCCTAAAGCACCCGATCCGCTTTTCTCCATGAGGAGTTGGACGCCGACGGCGGCGGTCGACTGCGCGGACCGGGCGCTCTTAGGATGCTGAAAACGATGAGTGGTCAGAAATTCCTTGTTCCGAATGGAAAGACCACTGCTCCGGCGGACAAGAAAGTTCACGGTGAGGAGAACTCATGGTTGTGGTGATGGCTCCCGAGGCCACTCAAGAGGAAATCGACGGTGTCGTGGGGCTGGTGCGGTCGGCCGGCGGAGATGCTTTTGTCAGCCGTGGGGTTTCCCGGACAATCGTCGGTCTGGTCGGCGATGTGGATGACTTTGACGCGTTGAACCTGGGCAGCCGCAGCGGGGTGCTCCAGGTGATGCGGGTGTCCGCACCGTACAAACTGGTCAGCAGGGAGCACCACCCGGCCCGGTCCGTGATCCGGGTGGGCGGGGTGCCGATCGGGCCCGACACCCTGAGCGTGATCGCCGGCCCCTGTGCGGTGGAGACGCCGGAGCAGACGCTCGAGGCGGTGCGGATGGCGAAGCGCGCCGGGGCCTCGCTGCTGCGCGGCGGCGCGTTCAAACCGCGTACCTCGCCCTACTCCTACCAGGGACTCGGCGAGCGCGGACTGAAGATCCTCGCCGAGGTGCGGGCCGAGACCGGGCTGCCGGTCGTCACCGAGGTCATCGACCCCGGCAGCGTCGACATGGTCGCCTCCTACGCGGACATGCTGCAGATCGGCGCCCGGAACATGCAGAACTTCGCCCTGCTCCAGGCCGTGGGCCGGGCGGGGCGGCCGGTGCTGCTCAAGCGGGGGTTCAGCGCCACGATCGAGGAGTGGCTGAGCGCGGCGGAGTACATCGCGCAGCGCGGGAACCTGGACATCGTGCTGTGCGAGCGCGGAATCCGGACGTTCGAGACCGCGACGCGCAACACCCTGGACATCAGCGCGGTGCCCGTGGTGCAGCGGCTCTCGCACCTGCCGGTGATCGTGGATCCCTCGCACTCGGGCGGCCGCCGCGATCTGGTCCTGCCGCTGACCCGGGCGGCGATCGCGGCCGGGGCCGACGGGGTCATCATCGATGTCCACCCGGAGCCGAAGACCGCGCTGTGCGACGGCGATCAGGCCCTGGTCGAGTCCGACGTCCGCGCGGTAGCCGAGGCCGTGAGGGTCCTGTCGCCGCTCATGGGCCGCACCCTCACGATGCCCAACCGCTCCGCGCCGACCGCCGGCCGTACCCCTGTACGGGCGGCCTGAGCCCGGATCCGGCGCCCTCCCGTGGGGCTGCTGGTGCGGGGGGTGTCCTTTGCGCTCACTGAGGACACCCCCCTAGGGGTTAGGGGGGCATAAGGGTCGACAGATGGGACTTACGCAGGGGTTACAACCCTCAAAGGACGAATGTTAATTTCTTTCTCATCTGGCGGAAGTCCGGTCAGCCGAACGGATGTTCTGCTCGAAAACGTCCAGGGGGGTTCGAAGGAATTGGCAGCGAGCTGGTTTCTGCTCATCGATCCACAGTGCCACAGACGCTACGGGGGATACCACAACGATCCGGGAACCAACCGGGCTCGCACAGGCGTCCGCCTCTTCACCACGAGTGCGTGAGGTGGCTGGATGGGACCCGAAGAAGTGAGCATCGAAGAGCAGCCCGTAGTGGAAATCGAACTGAGTTATCTGAACTCGGCGGGTTCGCCCCGGCTTTCCGGTGAGAACCTCGAACACGTACACATTCTGGCGGCGGCGCAGAGCCCGCTGCCGCCCATCGTCGTGCACCGGCCCACCATGAAGGTCATCGACGGCTTCCACCGGCTGAGGGCGGCGAGGCTGCGCGGCGCGGACACGATCGAGGTCCGCTTCTTCGACGGGAACGAGGCCGAGGCGTTCGTCCTCGCGGTCAGGCTCAACGTCACCCACGGTCTGCCGCTGGCCCTGGCCGACCGCAAGTGCGCGGCCGAGCGCATCATCGCCACGCACCCGCAGTGGTCCGACCGCCGGGTCGCCTCCGTCACCGGGATCTCCCCGGGCACCGTCGGCGACATCCGCAAGCGGACCGTCCGGCCGGAGCCGGCGGCCCGGCGCATCGGACAGGACGGCCGGGTCCGCCCGCTCGACGGCAGCGCGGGCAGGATGCTCGCCGGGGAACTCCTCGCCGCCGATCCGGGACTGTCGCTGCGCCAGGTGGCCCGCGCGGCGGGCATCTCTCCCGAGACCGCCCGCGATGTGCGCAACCGGCTGCGCAACGGCGACGAGCTGGTGCCCCGGCAGCGCCGCAGGAGGACCCCGGTCGTCCTGACGGTCGCGGAGGACGAGGAGATCTCCGCGGACGGGTCCTCCTTCGGCCGGCCCGGGGAGCCGGACGCCCAGCATCCGTCCCCGCGCTCCGTACGGTCCCGTACGGACATCGCACCCGACCGGGCCGTGCTGGTGAAACGGCTCAAGGCCGATCCGGCGCTCCGCTTCACCGAGACGGGGCGCAATCTTCTGCGTCTGCTGGCCCTGCACTCGCTCCGGAAGGAGGAGTGGGACGCGATCATCAACAATGTGCCGCCGCACTGCAGCGACATTGTCGCCGATCTCGCCCGGCAGTTCGCCGATCTCTGGTCGGAATTCGCCGTCAGGATCAAGGACGACGTCGCCCAGATAGGCTGAGCATTCGCCTCGGTGTCCGAGCGTGGAAAGCGAACGGTTGGACACCGGGCGGAATACCGTGCGCACCTTCACGGACCGAGGGCCCTCCCGCTGTCACAGCGGGAGGGCCCTCGGCCTCGCTCTGCCGGGCGGCGCGCCGCCCGGCGCTCAGCCCGGCGCCGGCCCGCCGGGGGCCCGCCCCGGGAGCGTGCCGTCGCGCCGCGCCCGCAGCCGGCCGGCCGCGGCGACGCCGTCGCAGCCCGAGAGCCCGAGGGCGTCCCGGAACTCCTCGGCCAGCAACTCCAGCACCCGGGCGGCCCCGGCCTCGCCGCCGGCCGCCAGCCCCCAGAGCACCGGCCGCCCCACCAGGACGCCCGACGCGCCGAGCGCCAGGGCCCGCAGCACATCGGTGCCGCTGCGGATGCCGCTGTCGAGGAGGACCTCGCAGCGCCCGCCGACCGCCCGCACCACCTCCGGCAGCGCGTCGACGCTGGGCGCGGCGCCGTCGAGCTGCCGCCCGCCGTGGTTGGAGACCACGACGGCGTCGACCCCGGCCCCGGCCGCCCGCAGCGCGTCCTCGGGGGCCAGCACCCCCTTCAGAACCAGCGGAAGACTCGTCCGTTCCCGCAGCTCGGCCACGGAGGACCAGGTCAGCGCCGGGGAGAACGACTGACGGGTGTGGACGGCCACCGCGGAGCCGCCCGCCGGACGCTCATGGGCGGCGGCGTCCGTCTCCAGATGGGCCGCCCGCACATCGGCGGGCAGCGCGAAGCGATTGCGCACATCCCTGAGCCGCCGGCCCATCCAGGGCACGTCGACGGTGAGCACGATCGCCTCGCACCCGGCGTCCTGCGCCCTGCGGACCATGGCCAGCGTCCGCTCGGTGTCCCGCAGCCAGTACAGCTGGAACCAGACCGGGCCGCCGACCGCCGTGATCGCCTCGACCGGGACGCTGCTCAGCGTGCTCGCCGTGAACGGCACCCCGGCGGCCTTCGCCGCGCGGGCGGCGGCGAGTTCGCCCTCGGGGTGCACCAGCCGGTGGTACGCGATGGGCGCCACCGCCACCGGCAGGGCCGCGGGCCGGCCCAGCAGCCGGGCCCGCGTCGACACCCGCGAGACGTCCCGGAGGACCCGGGAGAGCAGGAAGACCCGGTCCAGCGCGGCCCGGTTGGCGTCGAGCGTGGTCTCCGATCCGCTGCCCCCGGCGATGAAGTCCCAGATGTCCGGGGGCAGGACGGCGGCCGCGGCGCGTTCGAAGTCGGCCAGGCACACGGCCGTACCGGACCCCGTCCCGCCGGACCCCGCCCCCGGGGGCGGATCAGAGCCGGCCCCCACGCTGCCCGGTCCTCTCCAGCTCGACGGCCTCGTACAGCGCCTTGATGTTCGAGCTGCCGAACGTCTCGGCGCCCTGCCGCTCGATGACCTCGAAGAACAGGGTGTGCCGCGGGTGGGTCGAGGCGGTGAAGATCTGGAACAGCAGCCCGCCGTGGTCCGCGTCCGCGAGCACGTTCGTCGCGCGCAGATCCGCGAGCCGATCGCCCAGGTCGATGCGCTCCCCGAGCAGGTCGTAGTAGGCCGCCGGCGTGGTCAGGAAGCCGACGCCGCGCCGCCCCAGGGCGCGTACCGAGCGGACCGCGTCCGGCGAGGAGAACGCCAGATGCTGGACGCCGGAGCCCTGGTGGCCCTTGAGGAACTCGTCGATCTGACCCGGGTCCGCCGTCGGATCCGGCTGGATGAGCGTCAGGGTCACCGCCCCGGAGCGGCTCTGCACGACCTTCGACTCCATCGCCTGCCGGCCCACCGCGATGTGCTCCTCGAAGATGTTCAGGAACCCGAGGGCGTTCTCGTAGTACTCGACCGTCGACTCCAGGTCGCCGATGTTCAGGCACACCGCGACATGGTCGATCTCGATCAGGCCGACGTCGTCCGCCCGGTCGCCGTCCGCCCGCAGCGCGGGCGCGAATCCGGCCGGCAGCCCCGCCGGCTCCCCGTCCGCGCGCTCCACCAGGGTGTGCACCAGATCCCCGAAGCCCTCGATCACCGCCGTGACGGCCGGCCCGGATCCGGCGTGACGGGTGGGCCCCCGCCGCACCCGCGCCCCGCCCGCGACGGCGGCGGCGAAGGCCGTCTCCACGTCGGAGGTGCGCAGGGCGATGTCCGCGACCCCGTCGCCGTGCGTCGCCACATAGGCCGACGCCGGGTGGTGGTCCGAGGTGGCCTGCGTGAGGACCAGGGTGATCCGCCCGTGGCGCAGGGCGATGCTGCGGTGCTCCGCGGACCCCGCGGTGCCGACGACCGTGAAGGCGTACCGGTCGACCCAGTCGAATGCCGCCGACTCCAGCTGTTCGACGTATATCTCGACGTAGTCGACGGCGAGATCCTCGTGCGGATCGACGGCTTTTGATGAATCACTCATGAGTGCCCCCCAACCGGGAAAGAACTGAGTTTCTGGAACTGTAGAGCCCCGGTCTTCCGTCTGACCAATGGACAGTTACGGCATTGCTTGCACGGTTAGACAGACGGATGGACGCGCATGGTTAGACACATAAATGTCTTCTGCTGAGTTCCTCAATGAACGATGCTTTTTGAACGGAGTGAAGACTGGTGATCCGCGCCATTGCCGTCATCGGCACCGGCTTGATCGGCACGTCCGTCGCACTCGCGGCGCGCCGCCGGGGTGTGACCGTGTTCCTCTCCGACCGCGACCGAGTGGCCGCCCGGACCGCGGCCGCCCTGGGCGCGGGGCGGATCCGGCCGCCGGCCGTGCCGGTCGATCTGGCGGTGCTCGCCGTGCCGCCCAGTCAGGTCGGCGCGGTCCTCGCCGAGCAGCAGGCGCGCGGACTCGCGCACTGCTACACCGACGTGGCGAGCGTGAAGGCCCTGCCCGAGCGCACCGCCCTCAGCCTCGCGCCCGATCCGTCGAGCTATGTCGGCGGCCATCCGCTGGCCGGACGGGAGCGGTCGGGTCCGCTCGCGGCCCGCGCCGAACTGTTCGAGGGCAGACCGTGGGCGCTCACCCCGTCCTCGCTGACCTCGGCCACCGCGCTGCGCCGGGCGCGTGAACTGGCGGTGCTCTGCGGCGCCGTCCCGGTCGTCACCGAGAGCGCGTCCCATGACGAGGCCGTGGCGCTGACCTCGCACGTTCCCCATCTGCTCGCCAGTCTGATGGCGGCCCGGCTGTCCGCGGGGCCGGCCGGGGCGACCCGGTTCGCCGGTCAGGGGCTGCGGGACGTCACCCGGATCGCGGCGGGCGACCCGGGGCTGTGGGGCGACATCCTGCGGTCGAACGCGGTCGCCGTCACCGAGGTGATCAGGGAGGTGCACGCGGATCTGGCGCGGCTGGTGGACGCGCTGGAGGGGCTGACCGGGCCCGACGAGTCGCGCCGGGCACACGGGATGGGGACCCTGGTGGATCTGCTCGACCGGGGCGTCGCGGGCCTCGGCGAGATCCGGAGCGGGGCCCGGGCCGATCCGGCCGACGGACCCCGGGTGCGGGTGGCCGTGGCGGACGGCTCCGGCGAACTGCCGAGGCTGCTCTCCCGGGCCGCGGTGGCCGGCGCCGACGCCGAGCGGGCGAGCGTCGAGGACGCCGGTCCCGGCCGGCTGGCCGTCCGGTTCGGCGTCCCGCCGCACCTCGCGGGCCGGGTGGTGGCGGCCCTGGTCGCCGACGGCTGGGACGCGCGGGGGGAGAACGGCGCGTATACCGATCGGTACGAAGAAGACCCGGTACGTCCGACTGTCCGGACCTGAGCCCTCGACTGGCCGATTCTCTATTCCCGCGCTGACGCATTTCGCCTAATCTCACCCGCACATGAATTCGAGTGATGTCCCAAAGTCGTCCGTGCGCTGCCCTGTGAGTGGCTGGAAAGGGCCCACGTCGGCCGGTTCAGCTCGGTATGCTGTTTTGAGGTGTGTTTCTGTTCGGGTGGCCTCCAGATCCTGCATCCCCCACAAGTTAAATCGCCGCAGGTCAGGCGCGTTTCCTTGAGAATCGCGCGAAGGACGGTTCACGTGGCAAACATGCGCGGCCAAGTCATACAAAGCTGGACAGAGCGCACAGAACGTACGGGGGGATCCGTGAAGTTCAGTGAAAGAGACGAGGAACTGCGACTGCTCGTCCGGTTGTACGCGGGCACCGCTCGAGGCAGGGGCGCCGTCGTCTTCACCAACGGGCCCGTCGGCTGCGGGAAGACCGCACTGCTCCAGGCGTTCGCCAGCCGGGTGAAGGAACAGGGCGGCCACTTCCTGTCTGTCACCGCCTCCACCAGCGAGCGGTTCCATCTCTACGGCCTCATCGACCAGCTGGTGAACGCCATACGCGCCGCCGGTCTGACCGCCGACCCGTTCGCCGCCGAAGAGGTCGACGTCACCGTGGACGTCGGCGACCACCAGCGCCCCCCGAGGATCCCGCTCGGACTCCTCCAGCGCGTCAGCCGGACCATCTCCGAACTCGCCGCACAGGGACCGCTCGTCCTCGGCGTCGACGATGTGCACTTCGCCGACGAACCCTCCCTCCAGTGTCTGCGCTACCTCATCCGCCGGATCGATTCCTCGGCCGTCCTCATCGTGATGAACGAGAGCTCCTGCCACGAGAGGGAACTGGCGACCCTGCACGCCGAGACCCTCCACCTGCCCTACTGCCACCGCATCCGCCTCGCCCCGCTGACCGTCAGCGGCACCGCCGACCAGCTCACCCGGCGGCTGGGCATCGTGCCGACCATCCGCACCGCCGAATCCTGGTCCGACGTCAGCGGCGGCAACCCGCTGCTGCTCAACGCCCTCGTCGAGGACTATCTGATCGAGGAGCAGCTCGCCGCGGGCGACGACGGACCCGTCCGGGGGACGCCCGAACCGGGGGAGTCCTTCCGCCACGCCTTCCTCCGCTGCCTCCACCGCTGCGAGCCCTCCATGCTCGCCGCCGCCCGCGCCCTCGCCGTCCTCGGCGACTCGGCCTCGCCCGCCCTGGTCGGGGACTTCCTCGGCGTCGACGCCACCTCCGTACGCCGCTGCCTCGCCGACCTGAACGCCGCGGGACTCCTGATCGACCTCCGGTTCCGGCACGAACGGGCCCGGCAGGCCGTCCTCGACGGCATCCCTCCCGACGGCCTGCTCACCATGCACGGCCGCGCCGCCGAACTCCTCCACGCGAGCGGAGCGCCCGCCCGCGCCGTCGCCGACCAGCTCATGGCCACCCACGCCTCCGTGAAGGCCCCCTGGCGCGTCGGCATCCTCCGCGAGGCGGCCCGCGAGGCGCTCCACGCCGGAGAGATCGGCCACACCGTCGACTATCTGCGCCACGCGTCCGCGATCTGCGAGGGCGCCGTCGAGGAGGCGCACATCGCCGCCGCGCTCGCCGACGCCCAATGGCTCATCGACCCCGTCAAAGCCGGCCGCTATCTGCCCCATCTGAGCGCGCTGGTCACCTCCGGCACCCTGACCGGCGACGACGCCATGGTCCCCGTCAAACACCTCATGTGGCGGGGCGACTTCGCCCGCGCCGACGACCTCCTCGGCATCATCGAGAGCGGTTCCGGACACGTTCCGGCCGGCTCTCCCTGGGCCGTCGCCCCGGTCGACGCGAAGATCGGCCGGCTCTGGCTGTCCTTCGTCTGCCCCGGACTGTCCCAGGACGTCCAGGCGGCCGCCGCCGCGCGCCCCGCCCCGCCGGCCCCGCGCCCCCGCCGGCCGGTCTCCCTGAGCACCCTGCTGAACGTCTCGGCCACCCTGGACGGCGACGGCGAGGAGTTCCAGGGAGCCGACCACGTCCTGCGCCGCACCGACGCCGACAGCCCGCTCACCCCGGCCCTGTTCGCGCTCCTCTTCCTGATCCAGAACCACCGCTCCGACGAGGCCGTCCAGTGGTCCGACCGGCTGCTGCGCGAGCCGTGGATCCGGCATGTGCCGATGCGCCGCGCGATGTTCGAGACGATCAGATCGGCCGCCGCCCTGCGCGGAGGGGACCCCGTCACCGCGGGCGAGTCGGCCCGCACCGCGCTGGAACTCGTCACCGCCGCCGCCTGGGGCGTCGCCGTCGGCCTGCCGCTGGCGCTCGCCGTCCGCGCCGCCACCGAACAGCGCGACTTCGACGCCGTCACGCCCTATCTCAACACCGCCGTACCGCCCGTCATGTTCGACACCCCCTTCGCGCTGCCCTACCTCCAGGCGCTGGGCCGCTACCACCTGGCCATGGGCCGCCCCCACACCGCGCTCAGCAACTTCCAGTCGTGCGGCGACCTGATGCGCCAGTGGGGAGCCGACTCGCCCGACCTCGCCGACTGGCGCAAGGACGCCGTCGCCGCCCTCGTCGCGATGCGGCGGGCGGGGCAGGCCCGGACCCTGCTGGAGGAACAGCTGACCCTCCTCGGCGACGGCCGCAGCCGCGACCGGGGCGTGGCGCTGCGCCGGCTCGCGGCCATCAGCGCGGCCCCCGACCGGCAGTCCCTGCTCAAGGAGGCCATCCGGATCCTCGCCGACTGCGGCGACGAGTTCGAACTCGGAAGAGCCCGGTCCGCGATGGCCGCGGCCACCGTCCCCGAACGCCCGGCCACGGTCCGCGAGGGTCTCAACGGAGCCGCCGGAAGATTCCCCGACCCCGGCCCCCGCGCCTTCGACTTCGCCCGGGACATCCCCCCGGCCGAGAGCCCCGGCCGCACCAGCCCCCCGGCCCCGTACAGCGTCCGCAACGCGGGCCAGAGCGGCACCGACGACGAGAGCGCGGTGCCTCCGCAGCTCGCCGAACTCACCGAGGCCGAACGCAGGGTCGGAGCCCTCGCCGTCGCGGGCTGCACCAATCGCGAGATCGCCGTCCAGCTCTTCATTACCGTCAGTACGGTCGAGCAGCATCTCACCAAGATTTATCGCAAGTTAAAGGTCAGGAGCCGTTCCGGGCTGCCCGCGGAACTCCTCGCCTTCAACGACCTCCCATGCTTCCCGAATGGCGGATAAAAAGGAAACGCGTCCATGCCATGACGGGCTTCCGCGTGTCCAAGTGACCACACCCGTCGGTTGGACGGAGCTGGCGGTCGGCTAACGCCCATGTGATCCTGGCGGCCGGTAATCCATTCGCCGCAATTCCTTGATTGCCTGGGGGAAATCCATGGCCGGACGCAGTCTCGACGACTATGCGCGCCTGGCGCGGGAAGGTCTGGACACCGCGCCGGCGGAATTCCTCGCCTCGGAAGAACGCGAGTGGTCCGGCAACCGGGAAATCCTCGGCCGAACCCTCCTGCGCCCCCGCCGCGGCGATCCCTCCGGACCGCCCGGGACCGCTGTCAAGATCCTCGGCCACAGTTGGTCGGCCCCGCTCGCCGTCGGCCCCCTCGCCGGACTCGTCCGGCCCGAGGGAGAGCTGGCCGTGGTACGGGCCGCCGGCGCGGCCGGACTCCCGGCCGCCGTGAGCGCGTTCACCGGACGCGCCTTCGCGGAGCTGGCCTCCGCCGCCACCGGACCGCTCTGGCTGCGTACCCACCCCTTCCGCGACCGAGGCGCCGCCCGCTGGCTCCTCTCCCGCGCTGCCGACGCGGGCTTCGGCGCCGTCGTCCTCTCCGTCGGACCCCAGCACCACATCCGGCTCTCACCCGGCGCGGTGCCGGTGAACCTCGCCGAGGACGTCCCCATCCGACGCCCCCACGGCGACGGCCCCCTCGCCGACCTCGGCGGATACGGCCCCTACGCCGACCCGCGCGCCCTCCTGGACGACGACCTCGACTGGTCCGGGGTCGCCTGGCTGCGCTCGGTCTCACCGCTCCCGCTGCTCGTCGCCGGAGTCCGCACCCGCGAGGACGCGGCCCGCGCGCTCGACGCCGGGGCCGACGGCATCGTCGCCGAGGACCTCGGCGCGCTCCCGGGCATCGCGGAGACCGTCGCCGGCCGGGGCCCCGTACTCCTGCGCGGCGGGATCCGCCGAGGCCGGGACGTCCTCGCCGCCCTCGCCCACGGCGCCGACGCGGTGTTCGTGGAACGGCCCGTCCTGGACGGCCTCCTGGTCGCGGCCCGCGAAGGCGTCGCGGACGTCCTGGACGCCCTCGTGGGCGAACTCCGGTCCGCGCTGACCCACACCGGCACCGCCTCGGCCGCCGACGCCGGAGCCGAACTGCTCGACACCGGGGACGAGGACGGCGTACGGGAGCGCACCGGCCGGGACGTCCCCGCCGGGCCCACCGGGCGCGACGACGACACGGCGGACACCGGGCGGGACCGGGCCACGGAAGACGCCGGGCCGACCCGCGCCACGGCGGACGCCGGGCGGACCAGCGGTACGGCGGACGCCGGGCGGCGGGCCCCGGCGGACCCCGCCCCCGCACCCCCGCGCCCCAGCGGCGGCGACCTCCGCAAGAGCGATCTCCACATCAGCGTCTCCGACCCCGTCCTCGACACCATGACCTTCCTCAACGAGGTCACCCACCGCTACCCCGACGCGATCTCCTTCGCCCCCGGACGCCCCTACGACGGCTTCTTCGACACCGAGGAGATCATCACCCACGTCCGCACCTACCTCGCCCACCTCGCGGAGCAGGGCGGCTCGCCCCAGTCCATCCGTACCGCCATGTACCAGTACGGACCCACCGCCGGCCAGATCCGCGAGATCATCGCCGACTCGCTGCGCGCCGACGAGAACATCGATGTGCCGCCCGAGTCGATCGTGGTCACCGTCGGCGCGCAGGAAGCCATGCTGCTGACGCTCCGCGCGCTCATCACCGGCCCCGACGACGTCCTCCTCGTCTCCAGCCCCTGCTACGTCGGCATCACCGGCGCGGCCCGGCTCCTCGACATCGAACTGACCGCCGTCGAGGCCCGCGAGGACGGCCCCGCCGCCGCCGACCTCGACGCCGCGATCCTGCGCGAGAAGGCACGAGGACGACGGCCCCGCGCCTTCTACGTCGTACCCGACCACTCCAACCCGTCCGGTACGACCATGAGCGTCCGGGCCCGCGCCGAACTCCTCGACCTCGCCGCCCGCCACGACATCCTCGTCCTGGAGGACAGCCCCTACCGGATGGTGAGCCCCGGCGAACGGCTGCCGACCCTCAAATCGCTCGACCGCGACCGCAGGGTCGTCCACCTCGGCTCCTTCTCCAAGACCATCTTCCCCGGCGCCCGCGTCGGCTTCGCCGTCGCCGACCAGGTGGTCGTGGACGAACGGGGCGCCACCGGCCTCCTCGCCGGAGAACTCGCCAAGATCAAGAGCATGGTCACGGTGAACACCTCCTCGCTGAGCCAGGCCGCCGTCGCCGGAGCGCTCATCACCGCCCGCGGACTCGTCTCCGAACGCAACGCCGAGGCCGCCGCGTACTACGGCGAGGCCCTGCGCACCACGCTGCGCCACCTGGAGCTGAATCTGCCCGCCGAGCGCCGGACCGCCCTGGGCGTGAGCTGGAACGAGCCCACCGGCGGCTTCTTCCTCACCGTCCAGGTCCCCTTCCGCGTCGACAACGAGGCCCTGACCCGCTCCGCGCAGGAGTTCGGCGTCATCTGGACGCCCATGAGCTACTTCTATCCGCACGGCGGCGGCGATCACACGCTGCGGCTGTCCACCAGCTATCTGACGCCCGCCGAGATCGAAGAGGGCACGGCGCGCCTCGCCCGTTTCATCGAGGCGCGCAGCGCGACACCCGGGACCTGACCCGGCCGCCCGTCGCCGCCGGCGCCCGCGATCGCTCCCGCGCCGGCGCTCCTCCCGAGCGTTCCCCGACACCACACGAGAAGGACGAAGCACGTGACCGGCACCAGAGACACACAGCGAGCGCGGAGCAAGCCGCGCATGTGGGGGTGGACCTTCCGATGACCATCAGCATCGAGCATCCGGCGATACCGGGCGCCGCGACCGGCGACGGCGCCCATCCGGCCTTGGGCACAGAGATCGCCGAGACCGCCGACGACACGGAGAATCCGCTCCGCCTGCCCGCCGCGGACACGGCGGCGCCCGGCCCGTACATGCCGCTCGCCCCGCGCATCGTCGGCGTCGGCACCTCCGCCACCGCCACCTCCTACACCCAGCGCGAGATCCTCGACGTCTTCGACATCAACGACCCGAAGATCCGCGGCGTCTTCCTCAACAGCGCCATCGACCGCCGCCACCTCACCCTGCCTCCCGAGGACGCCCACGGCGTCCGCCTCCCCGAGGCCCAGGGCGATCTCCTCGACAAGCACAAGGCGCTCGCGATCGAGATGGGCGCCGAAGCCCTCCGCGCCTGCCTCAAACGCGCCGGCGCCGAACTCTCCGACCTGCGCCATCTGTGCTGCGTGACCTCGACCGGCTTCCTCACCCCCGGCCTCAGCGCCCTCCTCATCCGCGAACTGGGCATCGACCGCCACTGCAGCCGGTCCGACATCGTCGGCATGGGCTGCAACGCCGGCCTCAACGCCCTCGGCGTCGTCAGCGGCTGGGCCGCCGCCCACCCCGGCGAACTCGCCGTGGTCCTCTGCTCGGAAGCCTGCTCCGCCGCGTACGCCATGGACTCCACCATGCGCACCGCCGTGGTCAACAGCCTCTTCGGCGACGGCTCCGGAGCCGTCGCCCTCATCGCCGGCGCGGGCGACGACACCTCCGGCACACCCGAGGGCCCCCGCGTCCTCAAATTCGCGAGCTGCATCATCCCCGAGGCCGCCGACGCCATGCGCTACGACTGGGACCGGACCCAGGGCCGGTTCAGCTTCTTCCTCGACCCGCAGATCCCCTACGTCGTGGGCGCGCACGCCGAACTCACCGTCGACCGGCTGCTGAAGGGAACGGGCCTGCGCCGCAGCGACATCAAGCACTGGCTCGTCCACTCCGGCGGCAAGAAGGTCATCGACGCGGTCATCGTCAACCTCGGACTCACCCGCCACGACCTCCGGCACACCGTCGGCGTACTGCGCGACTACGGCAACGTGTCGAGCGGCTCCTTCCTCTTCTCCTACGAAAGGCTCCTCGACGAGCAAGTCACCGCACCCGGCGACCACGGCGTCCTCATGACGATGGGACCGGGATCCACGATCGAAACGGCGCTGGTCCGATGGTGACCACGGGGGAAGTGACGGAGAACATGCTCACACTGAAGATCGACGGAACAGCGCCGCTGTCGGCCGAATCCGTCAAGGCCCTCGCGGCCCTCTGCGACCAGGCCGAGGACCACACCGGCCCCGAGATCGTCGCCCTCCACGTCGAGGGCGCCCCCGCCGAAGGCTGGACCAGCGGCCTCGGCGTCGCCGCGGTCACCAAATGGGAGCGCACCCTCCGCCGGCTCGAACGGCTGCCCACCCCCACCGTCGCCGTCGCCCGGGGAGACTGCGGAGGCACCGCGCTCGACGCCCTCCTGGCCACCGACTTCCGCATCGCCGCCGCCGACGCCCGCCTCCTGATCGTCACCGACGGCGAGGCGACCTGGCCCGGCATGGCCGCGTACCGGCTCGTCCAGCAGGCCGGCGTCGCCGCCGTCCGCCGCGCCCTCCTCCTCGGCCTGCCCATCACCGCCGCCGAAGCCGCCTCCCTCGGCATCGTCGACACCGTCGCCGACGACCCCGCGAGCGCCCTCGACGCCACCGTACGCACCGTCACCGGCCTCCCCGGCAAGGAACTCGCCATCCGGCGACAGCTCCTCTTCGACGCCACGACGACCAGCTTCGAGGACGCCATCGGCCCCCACCTCGCCGCCTGCGACCGCGCGCTGCGCCGCACCTCCGCCGGGGCGGCCCCATGACGACCACCCTGCCCGAGCGCCACACCGCGGCCCCCGGACTCCCGCCGGAACTCGTCGACGCCGTCCGGCACGCCGACGCCGTCGCCGCCGCCCTGCCCCGGCCGAGCGAACGCACCCCGGAGCAGCGCGCCGTCGCCGCCGCGGCCAAGGACGCCGCCCGCGCCCTGCGCGCCCGCCATCTCGACACCCACATCGACGCCGTCTACGACCAGCTCACCGAGGACCGCACCCTGCCCCTGCGGCTCGACGAACTCGTCGCGGCCGCCGCCACCGCCTTCCCCGGACTGACGCCCTCCGCCGGCCGGCTCGCCCAGGAGCGCAGCAGAAACCAGGCCGACAAAGAAGGCCACGAGATCGACCAGGGCATCTTCCTGCGGGCCGTCCTCCGCTCACCCACCGCCGGCCCCCACCTCCTCGACACCATGCTCCGCCCCACCCCCCGGGCCCTGCGGCTGCTCCCCGAGTTCATCCGCACCGGGACCGTGCGGATGGAAGCCGTACTCCTCGAACGCCGCGACGGCGTCGCCCGGCTCACGCTCTGCCGCGACGACTGCCTCAACGCCGAGGACAACCAGCAGGTCGACGACATGGAGACCGCCGTCGACCTCGCCCTCCTCGACCCGTCCGTCCGCGTCGGACTCCTGCGCGGCGGCGAGATGAGCCACCCGCGCCACCGGGGCCGGCGCGTCTTCTGCGCCGGCATCAACCTCAAGAACCTCAGCTCCGGCGACATCTCCCTGGTGGACTTCCTGCTCCGCCGCGAACTCGGCTACATCCACAAAATCGTCCGCGGCGTCCGCGTCGACGACCCCGCCCGCTGGCACTCGCCCCACACCGAGAAACCCTGGCTCGCCGCCGTCGACGGCTTCGCCATCGGGGGCGGCGCCCAGCTCCTCCTCGTCTTCGACCACGTCATCGCCGCCGCCGACTCCTACCTCAGCCTCCCCGCCGCCAAGGAAGGCATCATCCCCGGCGTCTCCAACTTCCGGCTCAGCCGCTTCGCCGGACCGCGCCTGTCCCGGCAGGTCATCCTCCAGGGACGCAGAATCCGGGCCACCGAACCCGACGCCCGGCTCCTCGTCGACGAAGTCGCCGAACCCGACGACATGGACGCCGCCGTCGAACGCGGCCTGCGCCGGCTCGACGGCGAAGCCGTCGTCACCAACCGGCGCATGCTCAACCTCGCCGAGGAACCCCCCGACGCCTTCCGCGCCTACCTCGCCGAATTCGCCCTCCAGCAGGCCCTGCGGATCTACGGCGAGGACGTCATCCACAAGGCCGGCCACTTCGCGGCCCCCGCCCCATGAGCGACGACCGCGCCCGGGTGCGCTACGAGAAGAAGGACCACGTCGCCCGCGTCACCATCGACCGGCCGCACGTCCTCAACGCCATGGACCAGCGGACCCACACCGAACTGGCCTCGATCTGGGACGACGTCGAAGCCGACGACGACATCAGAGCAGCCGTCCTCACCGGAGCGGGCGACCGCGCCTTCTGCGTCGGACAGGACCTCAAAGAACGCGCCCGGCTCGACGCCGGGGGCGCCCCGCGCACCACCTTCGGCAGCCGCGGCCAGCCCGGCTGGCCCCGCCTCACCGACCGCTTCACCCTCTCCAAACCCGTCGTCGCCCGCGTCCACGGCTACGCCCTCGGCGGCGGCTTCGAACTCGCCCTCGCCTGCGACCTCATCATCGCCTCCGACCAGGCCGTCTTCGGCCTCCCCGAGGCCCGCCTCGGTCTCGTGCCCGGAGCGGGCGGCGCCTTCCGGCTCGCCCGGCAGCTCCCCCAGAAGACCGCCATGGGACACCTCCTCACGGGCCGCCGGCTCGACGCCGCCACCGCCCTGCGCCACGGGCTGGTCAACGAGGTCGTCCCCGCCGACCGGCTCGACGCCTGCGTCGAGGAGTGGACCGACGACCTCGTACGCAGCGCCCCGCTGTCCGTACGCGCCATCAAGGAAGCCGTCCTCACCTCCGTCGACATACCCCTGGAACAGGCGTTCACCACCCGCTACACATGGGAGGAACGCCGCCGAGCCAGCGACGACGCGGTCGAAGGAGTCCGGGCGTTCGCCGAACGACGCGACCCCGTCTGGACCGGCCGCTGACCACCCCGCCGGGCCCGCCGCCCCACCGGGCGACGGGCCCGGCCCTCCGGTGTCCAAGCGTGGGGACCGGACGGTTGGACGAAGAGAGACAAGGACACACGCCGATGCCGGTCGCCCGGATCAACGGAATCAGCCTCAGCCACGACATCCACGGGACCGGCGAGCCGGTCGTCATGGTCACCGGAACCGGAGCCCCCGGACGCGTCTGGCGGACCCACCAGGTCCCCGCGCTGCGCCGGGCGGGATACCAGGTGATCACCGTCGACAACCGCGGCATCCCGCCGACCGACGCCGGCCCCCGGGCCTTCACCCTCGCCGACATGGTCGCCGACGTCGCCGCCCTCATCGAACACCTCGGCCGGGGACCCAGCCGCGTCGTCGGCACCTCCATGGGCGCCATCATCGTCCAGGAACTCCTGGTCGCCCGGCCCGAACTCGTCAGCCAGGCCGTCCTGATGGCCACCAGCGGACGGACCGACGCCCTCCTCGCCGGCATGTCCGCCGGCGACATCGAACTCAGCGACAGCGGAGTCAAGATCCCGCCCCGCTACGCCGCCTACGTCCAGGCCCTCCAGAACCTCTCGCCCAGCACCCTCAACGACGAGGCCAAACTCCAGGACTGGCTGACCGTCCTCGAAATGTCCCCCGTCGACCTCACCTCCGTACGGGGCCAGCTCGGCCTGGACGTCATCCCCGACCGCCGCCCCGCCTACCGGAACATCGACCGCCCCTGCCTCGTCATCGGATTCAGCGACGACCTCGTCGTCCGGCCCCACCTCTCCCGCGAGGTCGCCGACAGCATCCCCGGCGCCGTCTACACCGAGATCGCCGACTGCGGACACTACGGCTACCTCGAACAGCCCAACGCCGTGAACGCCGCCATCACCGGCTTCTTCGCCCGCTGACCCGCTCCGCGGCCGGCCGGACCGGAACCGGCCGGTCGCCCGTCTCCGGAAACGTCACCAGAATCGTCAGCCCGCCCTCCGGCCGCGCCCGCGTGGTCACCGTCGCGTCATGGGCCTGGGCGATCGCCTGCACGATCGACAGACCGAGCCCCAGGCCCTCCGTACGCGCCACCCGCGTCGCGTCCAGCCGCTGGAACGGCTGAAACAGCCGGCCGATCTCGTCCGGCGGCACCACCGGACCGGTATTGGTCACCGTGAGCGTCGCCCGGCCGTCGACCGTCCCCGTGGTCACATCGACCCGGCCGCCCCGCGTGTTGTGCCGCAGAGCGTTGTCCACCAGATTCGTCACCAGCCGCTCCGCGAGATTCCGGTGCCCCGCCGCGGTCGCCGACGACAACGACGGCAGAAACACCACCGTCCGATGGCGCGCGTCCGCCTCCCGGGAATCGATCACCTCCTGCGTCAGCCGCGCCAGATCGAACGGCTCCCGCACATCGATGCCGCCCTGGCTCCGCGCCAGCGTCAGCAGCGCCTCGATCAGCCGCTCCTGCTGCGTACCCGTCACCAGGATCCGCTCGTGCGCGGCCCGCAGCGACTCCACCGTCGCGTCCGGATCCGCCAGCGCCACCTGCCCCAGAGCCCGCTGTCGTGCCAGCGGCGTACGCAACTCGTGCGACGCGTTCGCCACGAACCGCCGCTGCGCCTCGAACGAGGTCTCCAGCCGGCTCAGCAGCCGGTCGAAGGTGTCGCCCAGCTCCTTCAGCTCATCACCGGGGCCCTCCAGCGCCAGCCGCTGATGCAGACTCGTCGCCGAGATCGCCTGCGCCGCCGCCGTGATCGTCCGCAGCGGACGCAGTATCCGCCCGGCCACGATCCAGCCCAGCGCGATCGAGACCACCAGCATGATGGCGAGCGCGATCCCCGACTGCGTCAACAGCTCGCCCATCAGATGGTCCTTGCTGTCCACCGGGCTCGGCTGCGGGGTCACCTGCCCCGGCTGCCGGGTGGGCGCGGGCTCCGTCAGCCCGGGCAGCGGCTTCAGCGGATCGTCGCTCGGACCGAGCTTGTCCCGCCAGCTGTCCTTCACGCTGTTGTTGACCAGAATCAGCATGATCGCCAAAAGAGCCGCCCCGGAGACCAGGAACAGCGCCCCGTACAACAGGGTGAGCCGTAGCCGCACACTGCGCCGGGAACGTCCCGGGCGCAGCGGTCCGCCGGAGAGCCGGGCCGTCACAGACATGGTCATCCTCAGATCCGGTATCCGCGCTTGGCCACGGTCTCGATCACCGGAGGATCGCCGAGCTTGGCCCGCAGTCTGCTGATCGTGATCTTCACCGCGCTGGTGAACGGATCCGCCGCCTCGTCCCAGACCCGTTCGAGCAGCTCCTCCGCCGACACCGCCCGCCCCTTGGAAGCCAGCAGCAGCTCCAGCACCCCGAACTCCTTGGGCGCCAGATCCAGCGCACGGCCGCCCCGGCTCGCCGTGCGCCGCGCGGTGTCCACCATCAGATCCCCGTGCCGCACCACCGGCGGCACCAGCGGATGGGCGCGGCGCGCCAGCGCCCCGATCCGCGCGATCAGCACCGGGAAGTCGAACGGCTTCGCGAGATAGTCGTCGGCCCCCAGGCTCAGCCCGTCCACCAGATCCTCCGCCGTGGCCGCGGCCGTCAGCATGAGCACCCGGCTCCGGCACCCGGAGGCGATCAGCTCGGCACACACCTGATCACCGTGCATCCCCGGTAAGTCCCGGTCGAGGACGATCACGTCGTAGTCCGTGAAGAGCGCGTGCTCCAGACCCTCCTCGCCGTCGAACGTCACATCCACCGTCATCTGCGCCCGACGCAGCCCGACGGCCACCGTCTGCGCCATCTCCTCGTCGTCCTCCACCACCAGCACGCGCACCTGATCCCCCTCGATTCCCTAGCTCGATTCCTCAGCGCTCCGAACCCGCCGGCCGACGCGCCGGGGCTCCGCGGCCCCTGCCGCACAGCTGGACACCGCGACCGTCCCGGGAGACCTCTACCACACGGCCACGCCCGGAACACGAACTCCTTGACAAGTACCCCAAGGATCTTCCACCGGCGGTTTCCTCAGGGTTTCGTCCGGAGACCCGCCAAGCGCCCTCTGCCGCCCCGGCGCGCCGCCGGCACAGCCATTCCAATGAATTCATAAAAGAAATCTGTCAACAGCTGTCCAAGTGTCGGAAATTCATGGTTGGACACCATCGAAGACGACCAACATTGCTCGCCCACAGCCACCCCGCTAACGTGAAGCTCGTTCTGCCAACGGCAATTGATGGGAGTGGTTATGGCCAACCCGTTCGACGATGAAAACGGCACCTTCCTCGTCCTGGTGAACGAGGAAAACCAGCATTCGCTCTGGCCGGCCTTCGCCGACGTTCCCGCCGGCTGGAAGGTCGTGTTCGGCGAGGACACCCGCAAGGCCTGCCTCGAGTACATCAACGAGAGCTGGACCGACATGCGCCCGAAGAGCCTCATCGACGAGATGAACAAGGCCCAGGCCGCCGGCTAGCGAAGCCCTCCCGACATCGAAGACGAAACAGAGGAGGCAGCAGTGGCGCTAATCGGCGGCCCGGGGCCGATGATGGGCGGCCCCGGGCCGGACGGACCCATGTCCAAACGACAGGTCACCCCCGGCACGACCAAGCGAATTCTTCCGTACGCCCGGCCCTACCGGCTCAGCATCATCCTGCTCCTGGGCATCGCCGCACTCAACGCGACCATCACCGTCGCGACACCGGTGCTGTTCAAGTACCTCATTGACAACGGTATCGCCGTACGCAATACCGAAGTCGTCGTCTGGATCTCCGTGGCCGTCGCCGGACTGGCGCTCGCACACTCATTCGTCGGCTTCGCCGAGGCATGGCTCTCCGGACGCGTCGGCGAAGGGCTCATCTACGATCTGCGCACCAAGGTCTTCGACCACGTCCAGCGCCAGCCGCTGGCGTTCTTCACCCGCGCCCAGACCGGCGCGCTGGTCAGCCGGCTCAACAACGATGTCATCGGAGCACAGCAGGCGATCACCGCCCTGCTCTCCACCGTCGTCTCCGCCGGACTGACCGTGATCTTCGTCCTGGTCGCCATGTTCTATCTGTCCTGGACCGTCACCCTGGTCTCCCTGGTGCTGCTGCCGCTCTTCGTCCTGCCCGGCAGGGTCGTCGGCCGCCGCCTCCAGCGCGTGATGCGACAGCACATGGGAGTCAACGCGGAGATCGGCTCCCTGATGAACGAGCGCTTCAACGTCACCGGAGCCCTCCTGGCCAAGCTCTACGGCCGACCGGACAAGGAGACCGGCCTCTTCGCCAAGATGGCCGGCCGCGGCCGCGACCTCGGCGTCCAGACCGCGGTCTACATGAAGATGCTCCCCATCTCCATGCTGCTCCTCGGCTCCCTGGCCCTGGCGACCGTGTACGGACTGGGGGGCGCGCTCGTCATCCGCGACGCCTTCCAGATCGGCACTCTCGTCGCCCTGGCCACCTTGATGACCCGGCTGCTCACACCCGTCAACCAGCTCTCCAGCGCCCAGGCCGACGTCATGTCCGCCCTGGTCAGCTTCGACCGGCTGTTCGAGGTGCTCGACCTCAAGCCGCTCATCGCGGAGAAGCCCGGCGCGGTGCCCCTGCCGGCCCCCGGCGCCGGAAACGGAACGGCGCCCGACGTCGAATTCAGCGCAGTATCGTTCCGCTACCCGAAGGCCGCCGACGTCTCCCTCGCCTCCCTCGAATCCATCGCCCTGCCCACGCAGGAACGCACCGGAACCGAGTGGACCCTGCGCGATCTCAGCTTCACCGTCCCGGCCGGGAAGCTCACCGCCCTCGTCGGCCCCTCCGGCGCGGGCAAGACCACCATCACCCAGCTGGTGCCCCGGCTCTACGACGCGGTCGAGGGGACCGTCAGCATCGGCGGCCACGACGTACGCGACCTCACCCTGGAATCGCTGCGCACCTCCATCGGCATGGTCACCCAGGACGCGCACCTCTTCCACACCACGATCCGCGGGAATCTCGTCTACGCGAAGCCGGAGGCGACGGAGGAGGATCTCGTCGCCGCCTGCAAGGCCGCGCAGATCTGGCATCTGATCGAATCGCTGCCCGACGGACTCGACACCGTCGTCGGCGACCGCGGCTACCGGCTCTCCGGCGGCGAGAAGCAGCGCATCGCCATGGCGAGGCTGCTGCTGAAGGCTCCGCCGATCGTGGTCCTGGACGAGGCCACCGCGCACCTCGACTCGGAGTCCGAGGCCGCGCTCCAGCGCGCCCTCAAGACCGCGCTGGCCGGCCGCACCTCGCTGGTGATCGCGCACCGGCTCTCCACGATCCGGGAGGCCGACCAGATACTCGTCATCGACCAGGGCCGGGTCCAGGAGCGCGGCACCCACGAGGAGCTGCTCGAACGGGACGGGCTGTACGCGGAACTCCACCGGACCCAGTTCGCCGGGCAGGGCGCCTCGTCGGCCAACGGCGACGGCCCCGCGCCGCAGCGGATCCCGGAGCCCGTCGGACCGCACGGAGCCTTCCCCGGCGGACCGCCCCCGGGCCCGTACCCCGGAATGCCGGGGCCCGGAGCCCATCCGGGCGGACCCGGGCCCGGTTTCTTCCCGGGCGGGCCTCCTCCCGGCGGCCCCATGCCGGGCGGCCACGGCCCGATGCACGGCGGACCGCCCCCGCGCCACGGCTGACCGGCACGGACCGGACCGACCGCCTCCGGGCGGGACACGGGACCGGGCCGGCCGGACAGCGGGGCCTGCTGGGACAACGGACCGGTCGGTAGGCGAGCCCGTCGGACAACGGGCCGGTCGGACAGCCGTCCCGACGGACACAGACACGGACACGAACACGGACAACGGGCCCGACGGGCCGGCCGGAGCACCCCGGCCGGCCCTCGACCGGGCCGTGCGACCTGCCCGGCCGCCCGTCGCTCCGAGCCGTCCGGACTTCCGGGCCGTGCGCCGTCCCGGGCCGGACGGCTCCCGCCCGACCGCCGTGTGAGGCAGACGCACCACGGGCGGGCCACCCGCCCGCAGCACAGAGGGACATCCACCATCGAGTCAGTTGGGGACCGTAGGAATGCCTGATTCTCACCGCTCACCTCGCTCCGTCGCCCACCCGGACACGTTCCTCGATCTCTTTGCGGCGCGGGTCGGACGTGTGCCCGGGGTCACGGCTCTGCGGTGCGGTGCGGATGTTCTGTCGTACGCGGAGCTGGACGAGCGGTCGAACCGTTTGGCGCGGGTGCTGGTCGGCGCCGGTGTGGGTCGGGAGCGGGTGGTGGGTCTGTGCCTGCCGCGTGGGGTGGAGATGGTGGTGGCGCTGCTGGCGGTGTGGAAGGCGGGCGGTGCGTATGTGCCGCTGGATCCCGCCCACCCGGCGGAGCGGCTGGCGTACATGGTCGCCGACAGCGGCGCGGTGCTGGTGCTGGGCGCCGAAGGCGTTCGGCTCCCCGACGGTGACACGCCCGTTCTGCTGCTCGACCGGATCGAAGATCTGATGGGCGAGCACTCCGCGGAGCCGCTCGGCACGGTGACGAGCCAGGAGCAACTGGCGTATGTCATCTATACGTCGGGTTCGACGGGTCGGCCGAAGGGTGTGGCGGTCGCGCACGGTGGGGTGGCGAATCTGGCGTTGGCGATGCGTCCTGCGTTGGGTGTGGGTGAGGGGGTGGTGGCGCTTCAGTTCGCGTCGTTCAGTTTTGACGCGGCGGTGCTGGATGTGGTGGTGACGTTGGCGGCGGGTGGGACGTTGGCGATCGCGTCGAGTGGGGAGCGTACGGAGCCTGAGGCGTTGGCGGGGATGATCCGTGCGTCGGGGGTTGAGGTGGCGAGTGTCGTTCCCTCGCTTCTCGGTGTGTTGGATCCGGGCGCGGTGCCGGGGGTGCGGAATTGGGTGGTGGGTTCGGAGCGGGTGGGTGCGGGGTTGGCGAGTCGGTGGGTGGGGGGTGCGGGGGTGTGGAATGCGTACGGTCCGACCGAGGCGACGGTGATCGCGACGGTGGGGCGGGTGGACGGGGGGATTGGTGCGGGGGATGCGGCTCCGTCGATCGGTGGTGCGATCGGTGGGATGCGGGTGTGGGTGTTGGACGGGTTTTTGCGTCCGGTGCCGGTGGGTGTGGTGGGTGAGTTGTATATCGCGGGTGTGGGTGTGGCGCGGGGGTATGTGGGTCGGGCGGATTTGACGGCCGAGCGGTTTGTGGCGAGTCCGTTCGTGCCGGGTGTGCGGATGTATCGGTCGGGTGACTTGGTGGAGTGGTCGGGGGATGGCGGGTTGTTGTTCGTGGGGCGTGCGGATGAGCAGGTGAAGGTTCGTGGGTTCCGGGTGGAGCCGGGTGAGGTGGAGGCGGTTCTGGGGCTCGGTGGGGGTGTGGGTCAGGTCGCGGTGGTGGTGCGTGAGGATCGGCCGGGGGAGCGGCGGTTGGTGGCGTATGTGGTGCCGGCGGCCGGTGGGGTTGTGGATGTGGAGGGGTTGCGGGGGTTCGCGGGTGGGCGGTTGCCGGAGTACATGGTTCCGTCGGCGTTCGTGGTGCTGGACGCGTTGCCGTTGACGGTGAACAGCAAGCTGGACAAGGCGGCCCTGCCCGCCCCCGGCCGAAGCACGGGTGTGAGCCGTGCGCCCCGGACCCCGGTCGAGGGGACCCTCTGCGCACTCTTCGCCGAAGTGCTGGGCCTGGAGCGGGTCGGAGCCGACGAATCGTTCTTCGAACTCGGCGGCGACTCCATCCTCTCCATGATGGTCGTCTCCGGCGCCCGCCGCGCCGGCCTGGTGATCAGCACCCAGGCGGTCTTCGAACACCGCACCGTCGCCGGGCTCGCCGCCGTCGCCGCCCCGCTCGCCGCCGCGGCCCTCCCCGGAGAGACCGCCAACGGCACCGGCGCCCTGGCCCTCACCCCCGTGATGCGCGAACTCCTCGGCCGCTCCCGGCCCGACGGTCTCTCCGACGTCTACCAGTCGGCGCTGGTGGTGGCCCCCGCCGGGCTGGATCCGGCGATCCTCACCCGGGCGGTCGGGGTGCTGCTCGATCACCATGACGTGCTGCGGGCGCGGTTCACGGTCGAGCCCCGTCTGGAGCTGGTGGTTCCCGAGCCGGGCACGGTCGCGCCGGACTCCGTGGTCCGCCGGGTGGACGCGCGCGGCGGGGAGCTGCGGCGGATCGTGGCGGAGGAGACCCGGGCGGCCGTCGGCCGGCTGGACCCGCTCGCCGGGACGATGGTCCAGGTCGTCTGGTTCGACCTCGGCCCCGACACCCCCGGCCGGCTCCTGATCGCCGTCAACCACCTCGCCGTCGACGGCGTCTCATGGCGGATCCTCCTCGCGGACCTCGCCCAGGCCTGGACCGAACTGACCGCCGGACGCCCCGCCGCCCTCGCGCCGGTGCCGACCTCGTTCCGCCACTGGGCCGGCGAGCTGACCGCCCAGGCCGACAGCGCCGAACGGCTCGCGGAACTCCCGCGGTGGACGGAACTCCTCCGGGGCGCCGACCCGCTGCTGACCGCCGAGCCCCTCGACCCCGGCCAGGACCACTCCGCCACCGTCCGGCGGATATCCGTCCGGGTACCGTCCGAGGTGACGTCCGCGCTGCTCACCGCCGTACCCGCGGCCTTCCACGCCGGAATCGACGATGTGCTGCTGACCGGGCTCGCATCGGCCGTGGACGCCTGGCGCGAGCGGCCGTCCGGCGACGGCGGATTCCTGGTGGACGTGGAGAGCCACGGCCGGGTTCCGCTGACCGACGGCGTGGATCTGTCCCGTACGGTCGGCTGGTTCACCGGGATCCACCCCGTCCGGCTCGACATCGGCCCGGTGGACCCGTCCGAGGTGCGGTCCGGCGGTCCGGCGGCGGGCCGGGCGGTCAAGCGGATCAAGGAGCAGGTCAGGGCGGTGCCCGGCGACGGTCTGGGCCATGGCATCCTGCGCCGTCTCAACCCGGAGGTCGCGCCCGGACTCGCCGAACTGCCCACCGCCCAGATCGGCTTCAACTACCTCGGCCGGTTCTCCGGACGGGACGAGCCCTGGCAGCTGGCGGGGGAGTCCGCGCTCGGCGAAGGCAGCGACCCCGGGGCTTCGGTCATGCACCCGATCGAGGCCGAGGGCGTCGTACACGATCGCGAGAACGGCCCGGAACTCCTGCTCAGCGTGGCCTGGCCCGCCCGTCTGCTGGACGAGGCGTCCGCGCGGGCCCTGGTCGAGGGCTGGGCGGCGATGCTGACCGGACTCGCCGCCCACGCCTCCGAAACCGGCGCGGGCGGCCGCACCCCCTCGGACTTCCCGCTGGTCGCGCTCGACCAGCAGCAGATCGAGGAGCTGGAGACCGAGGCCCCCGAGCTGACCGACATCCTGCCCGTCACCCCCCTCCAGGAAGGTCTGCTCTTCCACGCCCTCTTCGACGACGCGGGCCGTGACGTCTATGTCGAGCAGCTGGTCCTCACCCTGGAGGGCCCGCTCGACCCGGCCGTGCTCCGCGCGTCCTGGGCAGCGCTTCTCGACCGGCACGCGAGCCTGCGGGCCGGCTTCCGCTACCCCGCCGGAGCCGACCGGCCCGTACAGGTGATCTCGGAGAGCGTCGCCCTCCCCTGGCGCGAGGAGGACCTCTCGGACCTCGACCCGGACACCGCGCGGAGCGAAGCGGAATTCCTGGAGAACACGGAGCGGCACCGCCGGTTCGACCTCGCCGAGCCGCCGCTCGTCCGGATCCTCCTGCTCGGACTGGGCGAGGACCGGTACCGGCTGGCGGTCACCCTGCACCATGTCGTCCTCGACGGCTGGTCCCTGCCGATCCTGGTGCGCGAACTGTGGTCCGCGTACGAGGCCGGAGGCCGCGTCGACGCGCTGCCCGCCGTGACGCCGTACCGGGAACACCTCGCCTGGCTGGCCCGCCAGGACAAGGAGGCCGCGCGGACCGCCTGGCGGAAGGCGCTCGCCGGGCTGGACGAACCCACACTCGTCGCATCCCCCGAGCAGACCGCCGAGTCCGCCCTCACCGGCACCGTGATCATCGAACCGAGCGCGGAACTGGCCACCGCCGTACGCGATGTGGCCCGTACGCGCGGGGTGACGCTGAACACCGTGGTGCAGGCAGCGTGGGCCCTGGTCGTCGGCCAGCTCGCGGGCCGGGCCGACGTGGTGTTCGGAGCGACGGTCGCGGGCCGGCCGGCGGAGCTGCCGGGCATGGAGTCGATGCTCGGACTCTTCATCAACACCGTGCCGGTACGCGTACGGCTCGACCCGGCGCAGACGGTCGCCGGGCTGCTCGCCGAGCTTCAGGCCGAACAGTCCGCCCTGCTCGACCACCAGCATCTCGGGCTCACCGAGATCCAGCGGCTCGCGGGCGCCGGCGCGGCCTTCGACACCCTCATGGCCTTCGAGAACTACCGCGCGTCCGAGAACACGCCCCCCGCGCCGCTGACGCTCACCGGAACCGAGGTCCGTGAGTCGACCACCTACCCCCTGGCGCTCGATGTCAGCCCGGTCGGCGAATTCCGCCTCCGGCTCGACCACCAGCTCGCCGCCTTCGACACGGAGGCCGCGTCCGCGCTGCTCGACCGCCTGGTACGGGTCCTCGCCCAGTTCGCCGCCGACCCGGCCGTACGCCTCGGCCGGATCGCCGTGCTGAGCGACGCCGAGCGATCGCGCGTCGTGTCCGAGTGGAACGACACCGCCGCCCCGGTCGACGCGGGCACCTTCCTGGACCTCTTCGCGGACCGGATCGAGCGCGGGCCCGAGATCCCGGCCGTCCGCTGTGGTGCGGATGTTCTGTCGTACGGGGAGCTGGACGAGCGGTCGAACCGTTTGGCGCGGGTGCTGGTCGGCGCCGGTGTGGGTCGGGAGTGTGTGGTGGGTCTGTGCCTGCCGCGTGGGGTGGAGATGGTGGTGGCGCTGCTGGCGGTGTGGAAGGCGGGTGGTGCGTATGTGCCGCTGGATCCCGCGCACCCGGCGGAGCGGCTGGCGTACATGGTCGCCGACAGCGGCGCGGTGCTGGTGCTCGCCACGGCCGAGACCGAGCCCTCCGGTTTTGACGCGCCCGTCCTGCGGCTGGAGGACATCGAGGACGCTTCCGCCGAACCCCTCGGCACGACGGTGTCCGCGCACCAGCTGGCGTATGTCATCTATACGTCGGGTTCGACGGGTCGGCCGAAGGGTGTGGCGGTCGCGCACGGTGGGGTGGCGAATCTGGCGTTGGCGATGCGTCCTGCGTTGGGTGTGGGTGAGGGGGTGGTGGCGCTTCAGTTCGCGTCGTTCAGTTTTGACGCGGCGGTGCTGGATGTGGTGGTGACGTTGGCGGCGGGTGGGACGTTGGCGATCGCGTCGAGTGGGGAGCGTACGGAGCCCGAGGCGTTGGCGGGGATGATCCGTGCGTCGGGGGTTGAGGTGGCGAGTGTGGTGCCGTCGTTGCTGGGTGTGTTGGATCCGGGGTTGGTTTCCGGGGTGCGGAATTGGGTGGTGGGTTCGGAGCGGGTGGGTGCGGGGTTGGCGAGTCGGTGGGTGGGGGGTGCGGGGGTGTGGAATGCGTACGGTCCGACCGAGGCGACGGTGATCGCGACGGTGGGGCGGGTGGACGGGGGGATTGGTGCGGGGGATGCGGCTCCGTCGATCGGTGGTGCGATCGGTGGGATGCGGGTGTGGGTGTTGGACGGGTTTTTGCGTCCGGTGCCGGTGGGTGTGGTGGGTGAGTTGTATATCGCGGGTGTGGGTGTGGCGCGGGGGTATGTGGGTCGGGCGGATTTGACGGCTGAGCGGTTTGTGGCGAGTCCGTTCGTGCCGGGTGTGCGGATGTATCGGTCGGGTGACTTGGTGGAGTGGTCGGGTGATGGCGGGTTGTTGTTCGTGGGGCGTGCGGATGAGCAGGTGAAGGTTCGTGGGTTCCGGGTGGAGCCGGGTGAGGTGGAGGCGGTTCTGGGGCTTGGCGGGGGTGTGGGTCAGGTCGCGGTGGTGGTGCGTGAGGATCGGCCGGGGGAGCGGCGGTTAGTGGCGTATGTGGTGCCGGCGGCCGGTGGGGTTGTGGATGTGGAGGGGTTGCGGGGGTTCGCGGGTGGGCGGTTGCCGGAGTACATGGTTCCGTCGGCGTTCGTGGTGCTGGACGCGTTGCCGTTGACGGTGAACAGCAAGCTGGACAAGGCGGCCCTGCCCGCCCCCGGCCGAAGCACGGGTGTGAGCCGTGCGCCCCGGACCCCGGTCGAGGAGACCCTCTGCGCACTCTTCGCCGAAGTCCTCGGAGTGGATCAGGTGAGCGTCGAAGACTCCTTCTTCGAACTCGGCGGCGACTCCATCCTCTCCATGCTCCTGGTCTCCGGCGCGCGCCGCGCGGGCCTCGCCGTCTCCGCCCGTGAAGTGTTCGAGCACCGGACCCCGGCGAGCCTCGCCACCGTGGCCACCGCCGACGACCCCGGAGCGGGAGCCGGCGGAGAATCCGGCGTCGGACAGGTGCCGCTCACCCCGGTCATGCGCGAACTGATCGACCGGGTCGGCGCCGACACCGTGGGCCAGATCCATCAGTCGGCGCTGGTGGTGGCCCCCGCCGGGCTGGATCCGGCGATCCTCACCCGGGCGGTCGGGGTGCTGCTCGATCACCATGACGTGCTGCGGGCTCGGTTCACGGTCGAGCCCCGTCAGGAGCTGGTGGTCCCCGAGCCGGGCACGGTCGCGCCGGACTCCGTGGTCCGCCGGGTGGACGCGCGCGGCGGGGAGCTGCGGCGGATCGTGGCGGAGGAGACCCGGGCGGCCGTCGGCCGGCTGGACCCGCTCGCCGGGACGATGGTCCAGGTCGTCTGGTTCGACCTCGGCCCCGACACCCCCGGCCGGCTCCTGATCGCCGTCAACCACCTCGCCGTCGACGCGGTCTCCCTCCGCGTCCTCCTCCCCGACCTCGCGGCCGTCTGCACCGCGCTCTCCGAAGGCCGCGCCCCCGAGCCGCAGACCGTGCCCACCTCCTTCCGGCACTGGGCACGCGCGCTCGCCGCCCAGGCCGACAGCGCCGAACGGCTGGCGGAACTCCCGCGGTGGACGGAACTCCTCCGGGGCGCCGACCCGCTGCTGACCGCCGAGCCGCTGGACCCGAGCAGGGATCTGGACGCCACCGTCCGGCGCGTCTCGGTGAACCTGTCCGCCGAGGTGACGTCCGCGCTGCTCACCGCCGTACCCGCGGCCTTCCACACGGGAGCCGAGCAGGTGCTGCTGACCGGGCTCGCGGCGGCGGTCACCGAGTGGCGGGGCGAGCGCTCCGCCGCCGGGGACGGGTTCCTGGTGGATGTGGAGGGCCACGGCCGGGTTCCGCTGACCGACGGCGTGGATCTGTCCCGTACGGTCGGCTGGTTCACCGGGATCCACCCCGTCCGGCTCGGCCTGGGCCCGATCGATCCGTCCGGGGTGCGGTCCGGCGGTCCGGCGGCGGGCCGGGCGGTCAAGCGGATCAAGGAGCAGGTCAGGGCGGTGCCCGGCGACGGTCTGGGCCATGGCATCCTGCGCCGTCTCAACCCGGGGACCGCGCCCGGACTCGCCGAACTGCCCACCGCCCAGATCGGCTTCAACTACCTCGGCCGGTTCTCCGCGCCCCCGGTGGAGACCGGGGCGACAGCCTGGTCCCCGGCGGCCGAAGGCGGCCCGGTCGGCGGCGTCGGCGGCGCGTTCCCCGTGTCGCACGCCCTCGAAGCCGAGGGAGAGATCCATGAGTCCGCCGACGGGCCCCGGCTCACGCTGACCCTCGTCCGTCCCGAACGGCTCCTGGACGAGACGTCCGCGCGCGCCCTGGTCGAGGGCTGGGCGGCGATGCTGACCGGACTCGCCGCCCACGCCTCCGAAACCGGCGCGGGCGGCCGCACCCCCTCGGACTTCCCGCTGGTCGCGCTCGGCCAGGAACAGATCGAGGAGCTGGAGACCGAGGTCCCCGAGCTGACCGACATCCTGCCCGTCACCCCCCTCCAGGAGGGATTCCTCTTCCACGCGACCTTCGACGAGCGCGAGACCGACATCTATGTCGAGCAGTTCGACCTCGGACTCGAAGGACCCTTGGACAGCGCGACCCTGCGCGCGTCCTGGGAGGCCGTGGTGGCGCGCCACGACAGTCTGCGGGCCGGCTTCCGGCAGCTGCCGGGCGTGGACCGGCCGGTCCAGGTGATCGCCCGCGAGGTGACCCTGCCATGGCGCGAGGAGGATCTCTCGGCGCTGGACGAGGCCGGGGCGGCCGCCGGGGCCGAACGCCTCGGGATCGAGGAGCGGTCCCGCCGATTCGATCTGGCGAGGCCGCCGCTGCTGCGGATCCTCCTGGTGAAGACGGGCCCCGACCGCCACCGACTGCTGATCACACTGCACCACATCGTCCTCGACGGCTGGTCCCTGCCGATCCTGATGTCGGACCTGTGGGCGGCGTACGAAGCCGGGGGCACCACCCGCGAGCTGCCCCCGGCGACCCCGTACCGGGGCTATCTGCGCTGGCTGGCCCGCCAGGACAGGGAAGAGGCGCGGGAGGCCTGGCGACAGACCCTCATCGGCGCGGACGAACCGACCCGGGTCGCCCCGGCCGAGACGGCCGTCGTCGCGTCGGCCCCCTTCGGCCGGGTCTCCGCCCGGGCCGGCGCGGAACTCACCCACGCGCTGCGCGACCTGGCCCGCACCCGGGGGCTCACCCTCAACACGGTCGTCCAGACCGCCTGGGCCCGCGTCGTCGGCCAGCTCGCGGGCCGCGCCGACGTGGTGTTCGGAGCGACGGTCGCGGGCCGGCCCGCCGAACTGCCGGGCATGGAGTCGATGCTCGGACTCTTCATCAACACCGTGCCGGTACGCGTACGGCTCGACCCGGCGCAGACGGTCGCCGGGCTGCTCGCCGAGCTTCAGGCCGAACAGTCCGCCCTGCTCGACCACCAGTACCTGGGCCTCACCGAGATCCAGCGGCTCGCCGGACCCGGCGCGGCCTTCGACACCCTCATGGCCTTCGAGAACTACCCGGGCGACCCGGACGCCCAGCCCCCCACGGAAGGGCTGACCCTCACCGACTCCACCGCCCGTGAGTCGACCAACTTCCCCCTGATCATGATCGTGAACCCGGCCGACGACGAGATCACCTTCCGGCTGGAGCATCTGCTCAGCGCCTTCGACGGGCCGACCGCCCACTCCCTCGCCCGGCGCGTCGTGTCGGTGCTGGAACAGATGGCCGCTGCCCCGGACGCCCCGCTCAGCCGGATCGAGGTGCTGGAGACGGCCGAACGCGCCCTCGTGGTCGACCGGTGGAACGCCACCGACCGCCCGGTCCCTGCGCCCACCCTGGTCGCGCTGTTCGAGGCCCAGGCACGCCGTACGCCCGACGCCGTCGCGGTCGTCGGGACCGGCCCCGACCCCACCTGGTCGTACGCGGAACTCGACCGGATCGCGGACCGCGTCGCCCGCGGACTGGGCGCCAGGGGCGTACGCCGCGGCGATCTCGTCGGCGTCGTCATGGAGCGCTCCGCCGACCTGGTGGCGGTGCTGCTGGGCGTCGCCAAGGCCGGAGCCGGCTTCGTACCGGTGGATCCGTCGTGGCCCGGGGCGCGCACCCGGATCGTCCTCGAACATGTCGCGCTGACCGTGACCGAGGACGCGCCGGGCGAGCGGACGGTTTCGGCGGAGGAGCTGCTGAGCGGCCCCGACGGAGCGTCCGGCGTCACCGTGGGCGGCGACGATGTGGCGTATGTGATGTACACGTCCGGCTCAACGGGCGTGCCGAAGGGAGCCGCGATCCCGCACTCGGCGGTGGCGGCCCTGGTGTCGGACTCCTGCTGGAGCGAGGCGGCGCGGGACCGGGTGCTCGTCCACTCGCCGCACACCTTCGACGCCTCGACCTACGAACTCTGGGTGCCGCTCGTCAGCGGCGGCCGGATCGTGATCGCCCCGCCGGGACGGGTGGACGCGGCGACGCTCGCCGGGCTCGTCGGCGCACACGGCCTCACCGCCGTCTATATGTCCGCCGGACTCTTCGGCGTCACCGCCGACGACTCCCCGGAGGCGCTGACCGGGCTCTCCGAGGTGCTGATCGGCGGCGACGTGATACCCGCCGGAGCGATCGCGAAGGCCCAGGCGGCCTCGCCCGGCCTGGCGTTCGTGAATGTGTACGGGCCGACCGAGACCACGGTCATCGCCACCACCTACACCGTGGCCCCCGGCGACCCCTCCCCGGCGGTCGTCCCGATCGGGCGGCTGCGGGACAACACCCGCATGTATGTGCTCGACGAGTTCCTCCAGCCGGTCCCGGTCGGCGTCGACGGCGAGCTGTACATCGCCGGAGCCGGTCTCGCCCGGGGCTACGCCGGCCGGCCGGGACTGACGTCCGAGCGGTTCGTCGCCTGCCCCTTCGGCGGCCGGATGTACCGTACGGGCGATCTGGCCCGCTGGACCGACGACGGTCAGCTGATGTTCGCGGGCCGCGCGGACTCCCAGGCCAAGATCCGCGGCTTCCGGGTGGAGCCCGGCGAGACCGAGGCCGTGCTCGCCGCCCACGACCGGGTCGGCCAGGCCGCGGTGATCGTCCGCGAGGACCGCCCGGGAGAGAAGCGCCTGGTCGGCTATGTCGTCCCCACGACCGCCGCCACCGCCGATCTGAGCGGGGAACTGCGGGCGTTCGCCGCCGACCGGCTGCCCGAGTTCCTGGTCCCGGCCGCCGTCGTCGTCCTCGACGCCCTCCCCATCACCGTCAACGGAAAGCTGGACCGGGCCGCGCTGCCCGCGCCCGAGTTCGACGGGACGGCCGGCGGCCGGGGCCCCGCGACCCCGGCGGAGGAGGTGCTCTGCGGTCTCTTCGCCGAGGTGCTCGGCCTGGACCGGGTGGGCGCCGAGACCTCCTTCTTCGACCTCGGCGGCGACTCCCTCCTCGCCATGCGCCTCATCGCGCGCGTCCGCGCCGTGCTCGACACGGACATCAGCATCCGGGAACTGTTCTCCGCCGCCACTGTGGCCGCCCTCGCCGAACTGATCCACGGCGCGGACGGCCCATCCGGCGCCGACGGCGAAACCCGTACCGCCCCCACGCCCCGGGAGCGGCCGGAGGTGCTGCCGCTGTCGTACGCCCAGCAGCGGATGTGGTTCCTGAACCGGCTGGAGGAGACCGACTCCGGAGCCGACGCGACCTACAACCTGCCGCTCGCGCTGCGGATGTCGGGCGAGCTGGACATCGCCGCGCTGGAGGCGGCGCTCGGCGATGTGGCCGACCGGCACGAGAGCCTGCGGACCGTCTTCCCGGAGACCGACGGCCTCCCCCGGCAGGAGATTCTGCGCGGTGCGGCCGGCCGGCCGCGGCTGGAGGTCGTGGAGTCCGCCGGGGCCGGTGTGGAGGAGACGCTCGCCGCCCACTCGGCCCAGGGCTTCGACGTCAGCGCCGATCTGCCCTGGCGGGTGCGGCTGCTGAGGACCGCCCCCTCGGAGAACGCGCTGCTGATCGTCGCGCACCACATCGCGGTGGACGGCTGGTCGATGGGCGTACTGGCCCGTGATCTCGGCGTGGCGTACGCGGCTCGGCGCGAAGGGCGGGCCCCGGGCTGGGAACCGCTGCCGGTGCAGTACGCCGACTACGCGCTCTGGCAGCGCGAACTGCTCGGCGAGCCGGACGACGCGCAGAGCCCGATCAGCACACAGCTGCGCTTCTGGCGGGAAGCGCTGCGAGGGGCGCCGGAGGAACTCCCGCTGCCGAGCGACCGGCCGCGCCCTCCGGCGTCCTCCTTCCACGGCCGTTCCGAGCCGGTGCGCGTGAACGCCCGGATCCACGCCGGGCTCGCGGAGGTCGCCGGACGCGAACAGGCGACCTTGTTCATGGTCGTGCACGCCGCGCTGGCCGTGCTGCTGTCCCGGATGGGCGCCGGGGACGACATCCCGATCGGCACCGCGACGGCGGGCCGCGGACACGCGGAGCTGGACGATCTGGCCGGGCTCTTCGTCAACACCGTGGTGCTCCGCTCGGACCTCGGCGGCGACCCGCCCTTCAGCGAACTGCTCGGCCGGGTGCGCGACGCCGATCTCTCCGCCTACGCCCACCAGGACGTCCCCTTCGAACGCCTGGTGGAGGCGGTGAACCCGGCCCGCTCACTCTCCCGGAACCCCCTCTTCCAGGTGATGCTCGCCCTGGAGACCCGCACCTGGGCGCGCTGGGACCTGCCAGGACTCGCCGTCGACCGGATCGAGTTCGCCGCGGACGCCGCCCGCTTCGATCTCTCGGTGGACCTCGTCGAGGAGCGGGACGCGGACGGGGCTCCGGCCGGTATCGGCGGCGGGATTCTGTACGCGACGGATCTGTTCGACGCGGCGACGGTGGAGGGTCTTGCGGTTCGTCTGGGTCGGGTGCTGGAGCAGGTCGCCGCGGATCCGGATGTCCGGCTGAGTGAGATCGCGGTGCTGGACGAGGCCGAGCGCGCTCAGGTGGTGTCGGAGTGGAACGACACGGCCTCGCCGGTGGCGGCGGGCACCTTCCTGGAGCTGTTCGCGGACCGGGTCGAGCACGGGCCCGAGACCCTGGCCGTGCGGTGCGGCGCGGATGTTCTGTCGTACGGGGAGCTGGACGGACGCGCGAACCGGCTGGCCCGCTATCTGACCGCTGTCGGCGTGGGCCGGGAGCGGGTGGTGGGTCTGTGCCTGCCGCGCGGGGTGGACATGGTGGTGGCGCTGCTGGCGGTGTGGAAGGCCGGCGGGGCGTACGTACCACTCGATCCCGAGTACCCGGCGGACCGTCTCGCGTACATGGTCGCCGACAGCGGCGCGTCGGTCGTCCTGGGCACGGGCCGGACACTGGCCGGCGGCACGGTCGCCGCCACCGCCCGGACCGTACTGCTGGACGAGATCGAGGCGGAACTCGTCGCTGAGTCCGCCGAGCCGCTCGACACCGTGGTGGGCGCGGAGCAGCTGGCCTACGTCATCTATACGTCGGGTTCGACGGGCCGGCCGAAGGGGGTGGCGGTCGCGCACGGCGGCGTGGCGAACCTCGCGCTGGCGATGCGACCGGCTCTGGGTGTGGGCGAGGGTGTGGTGGCGCTTCAGTTCGCGTCGTTCAGCTTCGACGCGGCGGTGCTGGATGTGGTGGTGACGCTCGCCGCGGGCGGAGTGCTGGCGGTCGCGTCGAGTGAGGAGCGGACGGAGCCCGAGGCGCTGGCGGAGATGATCCGCACGTCCGGGGTCGAGGTCGCGAGCGTGGTGCCGTCCCTTCTCGGTGTGCTGGATCCGTCGTCGGTGCCGGGGGTGCGGAACTGGGTTCTGGGCGCCGAGCGGTTGAACGCCGATCTGGCGAGCCGGTGGCTGGCGGGTTCCCGGGTGTGGAACACGTACGGTCCGACCGAGGCCACGGTCATCACCACGGCTGTTCCGCTCGATCCGGGGATGTCGGCGCAGGATCAGCCTCCGGCGATCGGCAGTCCGATCGGCAACGCGAAGGTGTTCGTCCTGGACGGGTTTTTGCGTCCGGTGCCGGTGGGTGTGACGGGTGAGCTGTATGTGGCCGGTGACGGTCTGGCGCGTGGCTATGCGGGTCGGGCGGATCTGACGGCTGAGCGGTTTGTGGCGAGTCCGTTCGGCGGGCGGATGTACCGCTCTGGTGACCTGGCGCGTTGGTCGGCTGATGGTCAGCTGTGGTTCGCGGGTCGGGCGGACGAGCAGGTGAAGATCCGCGGCTTCCGGGTGGAGCCCGGCGAGGTCGAGTCCGTTCTCGCCGCGCACGAGAGCGTGGGACAGATCGCGGTGATCGTCCGCGAGGACCGGCCGGGTGACAAGAAGCTGGTTGCCTATGCCGTACCTGCGATCGGTCGAGAAGTCGACATACCGGCACTGCGCGAGTACGCGGGTGAACGGCTCCCGGAGTACATGGTCCCGGCCGCCGTCCTCGTACTCGACGCCCTGCCGCTGACTGTCAACGGCAAGCTGGACAAGGCCGCGCTGCCCGCTCCGGAGTCCGGCGGTGAGAGGGCCGGGCGGGCTGCGGAGACGCCGGTGGAGGCCACGCTGTGTGCGCTGTTCGCCGAGGTGCTGGGGCTGGAGGAGGTGAGTGCCGACGGCTCGTTCTTCGAGCTGGGCGGCGACTCGATCATGTCGATGCTGCTGGTGTCGAGCGCCCGCAAGGCCGGGCTCGTCATCACCGCCCGTCAGATCTTCGAGCACAGGACCCCGGCGAGTCTGGCCGCTGTCGCCGTCGCCGTCCCGAACGGCCCCGGTCGAAGCGGTGACATCGGAGTGGGCGACGTCCCACTGACCCCGGTCATGCGCGAACTCCTCGGGCGGGCCGAGCCGGGCACAGCTGTTCAGTCGACCTTGACCGTGACCCCGGCGGGTCTGGACTTCGAGCTGCTCACCGCGGCCGTCCAGGCGCTGGCCGACCGGCACGACATGCTCCGGGCCCGGCTCGTGGACGGGCGGGAGCCGGCGCTCGTCGTCCCCGACACGGCGACCGCCGCCCCCTGGGTGCGACGGGTCGGGGCGACGGCGAGCGATCTGCGGCGACTCATCCGCGACGAGACACGGGCGGCCGCCGACCGCATCGACCCGCGGGCCGGGGCGATGGTCCAGGCGGTCTGGTTCGATCTCGGCCCCGATGCGCCGGGCCGGCTGCTGATGGTCGTGGATCATCTGGTGGTCGACGGCGTCTCGTGGCGGGTGCTGCTGCCCGATCTCGCCCAGTCGTACGAGGCCCTGGCCGCCGGTCGCGAAGCCGCGCTGGATCCCGTACCGACGTCGTTCCGGCACTGGGCCCGTGAGCTGGTCGAACAGGCCGGGAGCGAAGAGCGGCTGGCGGAGCTGCCGAAGTGGGCGGATCTCCTGGAGGGTTCCGAGCCGCTGATCGTCGGGGCCGAGCCCCTCCCCGCTCCTGCGGAATCCACCGCACCGCGCCAGATCTCCGTGAAGATCCCCACGGGGACGACCGCCCTGCTGCTCACCCGAGTGCCGACCGCCTTCCACGCGGGAGTGGACCAGGTGCTGCTGACAGGGCTGGCGGCGGCCGTCGCCGACTGGCGGCGTCTCAAGGCTTCGGCGGGCGGCTTCCTGGTCGACGTCGAGGGACACGGACGCACACCTCTCGCCGAGAGCGATGATCTGTCGCGGACGGTGGGCTGGTTCACGAGCAGTCATCCGGTGCGGCTGGACGTCGGCTCGGCGGATCTGTCCGAGGTGCGGGCCGGTGGTCCGGCCGCCGGGCGGGTGCTGAAGCGGGTCAAGGAGCAGATGCGGGCGGTGCCCGGCGACGGTCTGGGCTACGGCATGCTCCGTCATCTCAACCCGGAGACGGCGCCCGGACTGGCCGAGCTGCCGACCGCGCAGATCGGCTTCAACTACCTCGGCCGGTTCGCGGCCGCGGAGGCGACGACCGACCGGGGGTCGACGAGCGGCTGGCCGTTGGCCGACGAGAACGAAGCGAGCGCGGACGCTCCCCTCGCGCATGCGCTGGAAGCCCTCGGTGTCGTCCACGATCTGCCGGAGGGGCCCGAGCTGACGCTGACCCTGCTGTGGCCGGAGGCGTTGGTCGACGAGGCGTCCGTGCGGTCGCTGGTGGAGGGCTGGGCGGCGATGCTGGCCGGTCTGGTGACGCATGCCTCGGTGGCGGGGAGCGGTGGTCATACGCCGTCCGACTTCCCGCTCGTCGCGCTGGACCAGGCGCGGATCGAGGAGCTGGAGGCAGAGGTTCCGCAGCTGGTGGACATCCTGCCCGTCTCGCCGCTTCAGGAAGGGCTTCTGTTCCACGCGCTCTTCGACGAGCAGGGCACGGATGTCTATGTCGAGCAGTTGGATCTCGGGCTGGACGGGCCGGTGAATCCGGCGGTGCTGCGGGCTTCGTGGCAGGCGCTGCTGGATCGGCACGCGAGTCTGCGGGCGGGGTTCCGGCAGTTGTCGGGGGTGGATGAGCCGGTGCAGGTGGTCGCCCGCGAGGTGGTGCTGCCGTGGCGGGAGGAGGATCTCTCCGGGCTGGCGGAGGGGGAGCGTGCGGCTGCGGCGGAGCGGCTGGGAATCGAGGAGCGCTCGCGCCGGTTCGATCTGGCCGCGCCGCCGCTGGTGCGGATTCTGCTGGTCAGGATGGGTCCTGACCAGTACCGGATGATGATCACGCTGCATCACATCGTGCTGGACGGCTGGTCGCTGCCGATTCTGACGCAGGAGCTGTGGACGGCGTACGAGGCCGGCGGCAGCACGACCGCGCTCCCGGCGGTCACCCCGTACCGCGACTATCTGGAATGGCTCACCCGCCAGGACAAAGAAGCCGCGCGCGAGGCGTGGCGGGAGGCGCTGGCGGGCGCGGACGAGCCCACGATCATCGCGCCCTCGGCCGATCGGGACGAGATCCCGGCCGAGTCCCATGAACGATTCGCCTTGGTCGACACCGCCCTGAACGACGCTCTCACCGAGTTGGCCCGGGAGCATGGGGTCACCATGAATACGGTGGTGCAGGCGGCGTGGGCGTTGTTGGTGGGGACGTTGACGGGCCGTCGTGATGTGGTGTTCGGGGCGAGTGTGGCGGGTCGTCCGGCGGAGTTGCCGGGGATGGAGTCGATGCTCGGGCTGTTCATCAATACGGTGCCGGTGCGGGTGCGGCTGGATCCGGGGCAGACGGTGGCGGGGCTGTTGTCCGGGCTTCAGGCGGAGCAGTCGGCGTTGCTGGACCATCAGTTCCTGAGCCTGAGCGAGGTGCAGCGGCTGGCGGGCGCCGGGGCGTCCTTCGACACGATCATGGCCTTCGAGAACTTCCCCTCCGGGGCCCAGGGCCGGCTTTCCGGGCCCTCGGCCCTGAGGGTGGTGGACTCCGGCATTCGAGAGTCGATCAGCTATCCGCTGGGTTTGGTGGCGGGGTCGATCGGTGGTCTGGGTATGCGGTTGAACTATCGGCCGGATGTGTTCGGGGCTGATGAGGCGCAGGGTGTGCTGGATCGGTTGCTGTTGTTGTTGGGGCGGATGGCGGCGGATCCGGATGCTCTGCTGGGCCGGATTGATGTGTTGGGTGAGGCTGAGCGGTCGTTGGTGGTGGAGCGGTGGAATGACACGGATGGTGTGGTTCCGGGTTCGTCGTTGGTGGAGTTGGTGGGGGCTCAGGTGGTTCGTTCGCCGGACGCGGTGGCGGTGGTCGCGGCTGATGGTGGTGTGGAGTGGTCGTATGCGGAGTTGGGTCGGGTGTCGGATCGTGTGGCGTGTGGTCTGATCGCGCGGGGTGTGGGGCGTGGGGATCGTGTGGGTGTGGTGATGGAGCGGTCGGTGGAGTTGGTGGGGGTGTTGTTGGGGATCGCGAAGTCGGGTGCGGGGTTTGTGCCGGTGGACGGGTCGTGGCCGGCGGCGCGGGTTGGGGGTGTGTTGGGTGATGTGGCTGTGGTGGTGGCGGATGGGGAGGTTTCGGGGGTTTCGGTGCCGGTGGTTTCGGTGGGGGAGTTGTTGGCGGGTCCTGATGGGGTGCCGTCGGTTGTGGTGGGTGGTTCGGATGTGGCGTATGTGATGTTCACGTCGGGTTCGACGGGTGTGCCGAAGGGTGTGGTGGTGTCGCATTCGGCGGTGGCGGCGTTGGTGTCGGACGGGTGCTGGAGTGAGGCGGCGCGGGGTCGGGTGTTGTTCCATGCTCCGTTCGCGTTCGATGCGTCGGTGTTCGAGTTGTGGGTGCCGTTGGTTCATGGTGGTCGGGTGGTGGTGGCTGGGCCTGGTCGGGTGGACGGGGTGGTTCTGGCGGGTTTGGTGGGGGTGCATGGTTTGACGGCGGTGCATGTGACGGC
>NZ_JBIBWD010000024.1:0-72832 GCF_043080985.1 Streptomyces sp. NPDC014894 | reverse complement strand
CCCTCGCCCTGGACGGTCTCGACGATCACGGCGGCGGGCTTGTTCAGTCCGGAGCCCTGGTCCTCCAGGAGGCGTTCGAACCAGAGGAAGTCCGGCACTTGGCCGTCGAAGTAGTTGTCGAACGGCATGGGCGTGCCGTGCACGAGCGGAATGCCGGCGCCGGCCCGCTTGAACGCGTTCCCCGTCACCGCCAGCGAACCCAGCGACATCCCGTGGAACGCGTTGGTGAACGACACCACCGACTCCCGGCCCTTCACCTTCCGCGCCAGCTTCAGCGCCGCCTCCACCGCGTTCGTCCCCGTCGGACCCGGGAACATCACCTTGTACGGCAGATCGCGCGGCCTCAGCACCACATTCTGGAACGACTCCAAGAACGCGCGCTTCGCACTCGTCGCCATGTCCAGACCATGCGTGATCCCGTCCCGCTCGATGTAATCGATCAACGCACGCTTCAACACCGGATTGTTGTGCCCGTAGTTCAGCGAACCCGCACCGGCGAAGAAATCCAGATACACATGACCGTCCTCGTCATGCAGACGACACCCCTGCGCACGATCGAACACAGCGGGCCAGCCACGACAGTAGCTGCGCACCTCGGATTCCAGAGTTTCGAAGACGCTCAGGGCGGGCGGGGTGATGGTCACAGCGATTCTCCAGAGGGTGGTCAGTCAGGCGGAGACGTTGACGGGGCCGATGCGGTACAGGACCTCCGGCTGGTGGGCCGTGGGGGGCCGGCCGTCGTCGGCGGGGTCCTTCGGGAACAGGGCGCCGTCGAAGAGGACCTCGCGCTCCAGCCGGGCGCCTCGGCGCTCGGCGTACGAGGTGAAGAGGCGGTCGGAGGCGGTGTTGTCCGGTGTCACGGTCGTCTCCACCTCCCGTACGCCCCGGTCGGCGGTGACCTTGGCGGTCAGCGCGTCGAGCAGCACCCCCGCCAGACCCTGTCCGCGGTGCGTGCCGTCGACGGCGATCTGCCAGACGACGAGGGTCTGCGGACGGTCGGGCCGGGTGTATCCGGTGACGAAGGCGACCGGCTCACCGCCGGGGTCCCGCGCCACCAGCGAGGTGGCCGCGAAGTCGCGACACCACAGCAGATAGCTGTACGAGGAGTTGAGGTCCAGGACCTCGGAGTCGCGGGCTATGCGCCAGATCGCGGCTCCGTCCTCCACTCGCGGGGTGTCGATGGTCGTGAATTCGCTCTTCGGGTCGGCTCGTACAAGGTCTTCTTGTGCGGCGGTCATGCTTAAGCAATTTACCCAGCAAATTCAGAAAATGCATGGTCCGGGAGGGTTGGGTGAAGGGGGTTCCTGTGTTATCGCGCAGGCGTGAGCGTGGGTTCTTGACGGGGGAGTTTTAGGGGGATTTGTACGGTAAATAAGCCACTATTCAGGCAGTATGTGGGGTCGGTCACACCTTGACGGCATCGGGATTTCCCTTGTTGAAATCTTTGCGTTTAGGCTCGGGGAGCCGGGGCAGAAGAAGGAGATAGAAATACGGGAAGCTGCCACAAAAGGCAGCTTCCCGTATTTCTGAATTCGGCGACCGCGTAATTCCCGCGCATCCAGGGTCCCGTATCCCGGGCCCCGCCCCGAAGCCGCGCCGCCCGTGCCGCCCGCGCCGCCCGTGCCGCCCGCGCGCCGGCGGCCACGGCCCGCGTGCCGCCGGAGAGCCCCGGCCGTGCCGGGAGCCCGGCACGGCCGGTCCGAGCCCGCCCCGAGCCCGGCCCAGTCCGGTCCCGCCCCGAGCCCGGCACCAGTCCGAGCCCGCCCCGAGTGCGGCACCGGCCCGGTCCCGTTCGGTCCCGGTTCGGCCCCGGGGCCGGGCTCGATCGGAACAGCGGCTTCTGGTCCGGTGGCCCGGCCCGGGCGCGAGTCCCGCCCGGAGGCTCGGTCCGGTCCGGCGAGCCGGGGCCCGGCCGGGGAGGCGTGTGCCGGGCCGGAGAGCCGGGGCCCGGGGAGAACGGAAGCCCGGCCCCCGGTCGGGGGCCGGGCCGTCAGTCGGGGGGCCGGGGCGGGGTCAGGCCCAGGAGGCGGAGACCGCCCGGCCCGCGGCCTCCAGGTCGACCGGGACGCCCGTCTCCGCGAGGGCCCCGCCGAGGGCCGCCAGCGAGGAGCGCACCGCGCCGCGCGTGGCGTCCACCCCGTAGTGGTTGACCCGGATCATCTCCTTCGCGAGCGCGCCCCCGCCCGCGATCAGCGGCAGCGAGGGATCGGCCTTCAGCGCCCGCGCGACCAGCTCGGACGCGTCCACCCCCGCCGGGGCGCGCAGCGTGGTCGCCACCGGAGCGGCGTCCCGGGCGTCGCGCACATACGGCTCCAGACCGCCGCCGAGCGCCGTCGCCCCCGCGCGCGTCGCCGCGGCCGCCGACGCGTGCCGCGCCATCACCGCCTCCAGGCCCTCCGCCTCGATCCGCTCCACACACGCCTCCAGCGCCAGCATCTCCAGCTGCGCGGGCGCGTGCAGCAGCGCCCGGCGGCCGCCGTCGATCCAGCGCTCCTTCCAGTCCAGGAGCGAGAGATAGGACCGCCGGGGCGCGGCCGGATTCGCCGCGAACCGCTCCCAGGCGCGCCCGCTCACCGACACCGCCGACACCCCCGCCGGGCCGCCCATCGCCTTCTGCGCGCCGATCACGCACAGATCCACGCCCCAGACGTCCGGCAGCAGCGGCTCGGCGGCCACCGAGGCCACCGCGTCCAGCATGAAGAGCGCGCCGTGCCGCCGCACCGCCTCGCCGATCTCCGCGACCGGGTTGGTGTTGCCCGTCGCCGCCTCCGCGTGCACCAGCGAGACGAAGTCGATCTCCGGATGCGCGGACAGCGCCCGCTCGACCTGCTCCGCGGTCACCGCCGTGTGGAACGGCACCTCCAGATCCACCACCCGCGCGCCGCAGTCGCGCAGCCAGTTCCCGAAGGTCTGCCCGTACGGCCCGGTGACGACGTTCAGCGCGGTCGAGCCCGGCCGGGCCCCGGCGCGGATGCAGCCCTCCAGCGGCAGCAGCGCCTCACCCTGGGTGATCACCACATCCTGCTCGGTGTCGAGCAGGGCGGCGACCCGCTGTTCGATGCCCGCGAAGTGCGCGGCGGTCAGCGGGGGCAGATCCAGAAGCGGATGAGTCACGGTGGTGCCTTCTTCGGAATGGGTGGTCTCGGCCGGGCATGTCCGGCCTCGCCGCCGAGCCTACCCACGCCCTCCCGCGGGCCCCCGGCCCGCACCCGGCCGGGGCCCGCGAACCCCCTCGTACAGTGCTGTCATGAGCGATCACGTGGTGATGCATGTGAAGGGGCGGGTGCTCGTCGGCCCCGAGGACGTACGGGACGAACTGTGGGTCGTCGGCGGGCGGATCACCTATCGGCGGCCGGCCGGCGCGGCGGAGGAGATCACCGTACGGGGGTGGGCGCTGCCCGGCCTCGTCGACGCGCACTGCCATGTGGGGCTCGACGCGCACGGCGCGGTGGACGACGCCACCAGCGAACGGCAGGCGCTCACCGACCGGGAGGCGGGCACGCTGCTGATCCGGGACGCGGGCTCGGCGGCCGACACCCGCTGGATCGACGACCGCGAGGACCTCCCGAAGATCATCCGGGCCGGCCGCCACATCGCCCGCACCCGCCGCTACATCCGCCACTACGCCCATGAGATCGAACCGGACGACCTGGTGGCGTATGTCGCCCGCGAGGCCCGTCGCGGCGACGGCTGGGTCAAGCTCGTCGGCGACTGGATCGACCGGGAGGCGGGCGATCTGACCGCCTGCTGGCCGCGCGGCGCGGTGGAGGCGGCGATCGCCGAGGCGCACCGGCTCGGCGCGCGGGTGACCGCGCACTGTTTCGCGGAGGACTCGCTCAGGGATCTGGTGGAAGCGGGCATCGACTGCGTCGAACACGCCACCGGGCTCACCGAGGACACCATTCCGCTCTTCGCCGAACGCGGCGTCGCCATCGTGCCGACCCTGGTCAACATCGCCACCTTCCCGGCGCTGGCGGACGGCGGCGAGGCCAAGTTCCCCCGCTGGTCGGCGCATATGCGACGGCTGCACGAGCGCCGGTACGACACCGTCCGCTCCGCCCACGACGCGGGCATCCCCGTCTTCGTCGGCACCGACGCGGGCGGCTCGCTCGCCCACGGCCTGGTGGCGGCGGAGGTCGCCGAACTGGTGAAGGCCGGAATCCCGCCGCTCGACGCGCTCTCCGCCACCTCCTGGGGCGCCAGGGCCTGGCTGGGCCGCCCCGCGCTGGAGGAGGGCGCGCCCGCGGACCTCGTGGTGTACGACACCGATCCCCGGGCCGACGTCCGCGCGCTGGCCGCGCCGCGCCGGGTGATCCTCAACGGGCGGGTCGTCGGCTGACCCGCCCGCGCCCGGACCGCCGCCCGGCTCGCGCCCCCGACCGCCCCGCCACCCCGCCGCCCCGACCGGTGCCGGTCGGCCCGCGCGGTCGCGGGGTTGACCGGCCGTGACCTCCGTACCCACGGCTCGTTGGAGTTCCCCCGCGTACGCCGGGCGGCCCGCCGAAGCTCCCCGTACGCGCCCCCGAAGCCGCCCGGCGCGCCCCCGCCGCGCCGTGGCGGCGGTGATCTCCGGGAACACCCGTGCCTCAGGAATCGAATGCAGACCCGGAAACCTCACTTTGGAGTGAACTAACCCCAGGTATCTGTCAGTTCACTCTCGGTGCGTAAAGATTCCGGTGTCTCGGTCGCCACCGCCCGCGGTCCCTGCGGACGGCAGAGCGACGCCATGTCTCCTGTGGGGGTTCCACCACCGTGAACAGCAACACCTTCCGCATGCCCGCACACCGCTGCGCCGCCGTCACCGCCGCCGTCGCGCTGCTCGCGTCGCCGGTGGCCCTGGCGGGACCGGCGCAGGCCACCGGGGGCGGCGCCGACGGCAAGGCGGGTGCGGTCGTCCTCCGCGCCGGGCTCGATGTGTCCCTGCTCAACAAGACGGTGCGCGTCCCGCTGACCGCCTCCCTCAACGCGGTGAAGGCGCCCGCCACCGCCGAGCGGACCACGCTGAGCGCGCGCGTGGACGGCGTCGACGGCGGCAGGCCCTTCACGATGCTGCGCGCGGACGTCGCCGCCGCCCGGGCCACCGCCGACGAGAAGCGGGCCGAGGGGCACGCGAATCTGGTGCGCGCCCGGGTGCATCTGCCGGGGCTGCCGCTGCTCTCGCTCGTCGAGGTGGAGAAGGTCACCTCCAAGGCGGTCTGCGAGACGGGCCGGCGGCCCGTCGCCGCGTCCAATGTGCTGGGCGCCGTCAAGGTGCTCGGCAAGCGGGTCACCCTCTCGGCGGCGGGCCGCACCCAGGTCACGGTGCCCGGCGTCGGCGAGGTGACCCTCGATCTCTCCCGTACGCACACCACCTCCCGGACCGCGGCCGCCACTGCCCTGGAGCTGAAGGTCGCGCTGAACCCGCTCAATCTGAACGTCGCCGAGGTCGACGGCACCGTCACCCTGGTCGAGGCGACCTGCGAGTCGCCCAGGGCGGTGGCTCCGCGGACCACGCAGAAGCCCGCCGAGGAGAAGCCCGCGGAGCAGCCCTCGCCGTCCGCGCCGGGCCTCGCCGCCCAGAGCGGCGGCGAGCCCACCGAGAATCTCGCCGAGACCGGCGGCAGCTCCGCCACCGGATATCTCGCCGTCGGCGCGGCCGTGCTGCTGGGGCTGGGCGGCGGCGCGATGGCCCTCGCCCGCGTCCGCGCCCGGGCCCGCAGCCGCGGCTGACCCCGAAAGCCGCCCGGGCCCGGGGCGCACGGCCCCGGCGCCCGGTGGGGTACGGACGCGCAGGTCCGCGGCCCGGCCGGGCGCAGGGACCCGCGCGCATGACGAGTCGGCCCCGGCCGCCCCGTACTCCGGGGCGGCCGGGGCCGCGAGGCGATCCGAGCCGCGAGGCCCCTGGCCAAGGGGGACGCCCCGGGCCGGGGTCGACCCGGGCCTGGGGATGGCCCGGGTCCAGGCCGGTCCCGCTACCCGCCCACCACCGACAGCGCCTGATCCAGCGCCTGGAGGAAACGGTTGGTCGTGACCCGGTCGCGGACCGCGAGCCGCAGCCAGCCCGCGCCGAGCCCCGGGAAGGTGTCACCGCGCCGTACCGCGAACCCCAGACAACGCAGCTGCTCGCGGACCTCCGCACCCCGCCGCACATGGATCAGCACGAACGGGGCCTCGGCCTCGGCCACCACCCGCACCTCGTCGAACTCCGCCAGCCCCGCCAGCAGATGTGCGCGCTCCAGCGCGATCAGCCGGGCCGCCTGCTCCGCCTCCTTCAGCGCGGCCGGACCCATACAGGCCTCCGCCGCCGTCAGCGCCGGGGTCGAGACCGGCCAGAGCGGCTGGGCGCGCTCCAGCGCCCCGATCGTCTCCGGGTCCGCCAGCACATAGCCGATCCGCAGCCCCGCGAGCCCCCAGGTCTTGGTGAGGCTCCGCAGCACCACCAGCCCCGGCACATCCGTACGGCCCGCCAGCGCCTCCGCCTCCTCGGGCACGGCGTCCATGAACGCCTCGTCCACCACCAGCAGCCGGCCCGGACGGGCCAGGGAGGCGATGGCGGCCGCCGGGTGCAGCACCGAGGTGGGATTGGTCGGATTGCCGATCACCACCAGATCCGCCGACTCGGGCACCGCCGCCGGATCGAGCCGGAAGCCGTCCTCCTCGCGCAGCAGCACCCGGCCCACCTCGTGGCCCGCGTCCCGCAGCGCCGCCTCGGGCTCGGTGAACTGCGGATGCACCACCACGGGGTGGCGTACGGCCAGGGCGCGCGCCAGCAGCACGAACGCCTCCGCGGACCCCGCCGTCAGCAGGACCCGTTCCGGCGGCAGCCCGTGCCGGGCGGCCACCGCGACCCGGGCGGACCGGCCGTCCGGATAGGCGGCGAGCGACGCGAGCGAACCGCCGACGCACTCGCGCAGCCACGGCGGGGGAGTGTTCGCCCGCACATTGACCGCGAGATCGATCAACTGGGCGCCGGTGTCGCGTATCTCCGCGTCGCCGTGGTGCCGCAGGTCGTGTGGGCCGTCAGTGTGCATGCGCATGGCTGCCGAGCTGGTGTCCGTCACGGTACGGGCCGTACGGAAGCGGAAGCGGAAGCGCACGCGCCGACGGCACGGCGGCGCGGTGTCTCCGCCGACCGGGTCCGGTCACGCCGGTCACGTCCGCGCCGGGCGGCGGGGACGGCGGGAGGAATCCGCGGGCGATCGATGGTGAGGGAGGGGCGGTCACGCGTTCTCCTTGATGTGGGGGGTGGTACGGCGGGGTGTGCGGCCGCCCGTCGTGCGACGGGTCGTCGGCCGGTGCGCGGCGGGCTCCGGCGACGGTGCCGGGCGGGCGGCCCCGGGCGGCGGACGGAGGGAGTCCGCGGTGCGCCGGCCAGGGTGTCGAGCACATCCCGTCGTGGCTGAAATCGTACGAACACATGGACCCCGCTCCCGTACACGGGTGCGCTTCGGATCCGGGGAGAGCCGGGCGCGGGGAGCGGGCCCACCGGGTCGGCCCGGCCGTCGCGAGCCCCGCGCGCGCCCGGCGCTCGCCGTGCGGACGCATGGGCTCGCGACCCCGTCGGGCTGGGCGCCGAGCGGGGTCATGGCTGCCACCGATAACCGCGCGGGATCACCATGCGGCCCGCGATGGCGCGGGTGGCTGGGTTGCCGACCGTCACGACGGTCATCATGTCCAGCGGCGGGGGATCCACTCCGGCCAGGGTCGTCAGACGGCTTGATTCATTCGGTCGAGTCGTATTCCCGGCCACGATCGCCGGAGTGCCGGGCGGCCGGTGTCCGGCGAGCGCCCCGAGCGCCCTCATCAGCGGTCCGGCGGGCCCCCGGAGGGTCACCGGCGCGTCCGTGCGCGCGGCCGCGCGGAGCCGTCGAACGACCGCCGGCCAGGGCTGTTCCAGATCCCCGGGACCGAGGGAGAACCGGTCGTCCCCGAGCGCCGCCTCCAGCGCCGAACCCGGACCGAACCCGCCCACCCCGCACTCCCTCCACCCGAACTCCCCGGCCCGGTGCTCCCGGACCCCGTACCGCACCCCGTACTCGCCGTGGTCCCCGTACTCGCCGGGCTTCCCGTGCGCGCCGGGCTCCGCCGCCGGTTGCCCCCGCTCGCCGTACTCCGCGTCCGGCACGGCCGTCCGAGACATCCGGGACGTCCGAGATGTTCGAGACGTCCCGCCGACGGTCACCGTGACCGCGTGCCCGGCGGACGCGGTGCCGGGCGGGGTGCCGCCGAGGGGCGTGAGGACCCAGTCCCCGGGGCCGAGCAGATCGCCGATCCGGCCGCCGAGCAGTTCGCCGTACGGATCGCCGAGCCGCTCGGCGCGCGGCCGGGGCCCGTCGGGCCCCGGCCGCGACGGCTGTCGCGGCCCGCCACCGTCCGTCGGCGCGAGCGGACCAGCCGCGCCGGACCCGGGGGTGAACACCGTGAGGCCACCGGGTGAACTCCGCCCGGCCACCGCGCAGGTCGCCCTCGCCGCCCCGCTCCGCGGGCTCGACACCCGCTTCGGTACGAGGAGTTCCCCGCCGCCGCTCGCGAGCGCGGCCGCCTCCGCGACCGACGCGGTCCCCACGGCCGCCAGCGCGACGGCGGACGGATTCGGCGCCGCGATCCGGGCCAGCCGCTCCGCCGGGTGGGCGACCAGCGGCACGCCCAGCCGCTCGGCCGCCCCCACGACGCCCGGCTCCGACGCCTTCGCCCCGACCGTCGCCAGCGCGCCGACGCTCAGCGCCGACAGTCCGGCGTCCCGCAGCGCGGCCGTCACCAGATCGACGATCTCGTCCACGGAGACGCCCCGGGCCGCGCCGACCCCGACCACCAGCGACGGCGGCCGCAGCACCGCCGCCCCCGGCCCGAACGGAACGATCCGGTCCGTGACATGGACGACCGCCGCCGGGCCGTCCGCGCCCCCGCCCGCCGGAGCCTCCAGCACCAGCGCGTACCGCGACCGGTCCGCCGGAAGCCGGGCGATCAGCGGCGCGGGGAGCCGGACGGCCCGTCCCGAGCGGGCCGCCGGGCGCGGACCGGCGGCGCCGGGCTCGGCCATGAGCAGGGGTCCTCTCGCGTCAAACGGGTGAATCGGGCGGGTCTTCCGGCGGAACGTGCGCAGAATCGGGTCAATCCGCTAGCAAGGGCGCATGGCGGTGTTCGTCGCGCTCGGCGCGTTCCTCATGACGCTGTTCGGCGGCTGGACGGCGCAGCGCGTCACCGACCGCCGGCATCTGGTGCTGGGCCTGGCCGGCGGGCTGATGCTCGGCGTGGTCGGCCTCGACCTGCTCCCCGAGGCGATGGAGGCCGCGGGGCACGAGGTGTTCGGAGTGCCGCTCGCCCTGCTGCTCTTCGTCGGCGGCTTCCTCACCGCGCACATGGTCGAACGGCTGCTGGCCGTACGCCGGGCCGCCCATGGCGCGGGCGAGGGGCGCACGCCCCAGGTGGGGCTGACCGCCGCGGCGGCCATGGTCGGCCACAGCCTGATGGACGGCATCGCGATCGGCGCGGCGTTCCAGGTCGGGGAGGCCATGGGGCTGACCGTGGCGCTCGCGGTCATCGCCCACGACTTCGCCGACGGATTCAACACCTACACCCTCGCCAGCCTGTACGGGAACACCCGGGCCAAGGCCGTGGCGATGCTGATCGCCGACGCCTTCGCCCCGGTCGTCGGAGCCGCGTCGACCCTGCTGTTCACCATCCCGGTCGGCCTGCTCGGCGGCTATCTCGGCTTCTTCGGCGGCGCGCTGCTCTATCTCGCGGCCGCCGAGATCCTCCCCGAGGCGCACCACACCCACCCGGCCCGCTCCACTCTGCTGTGCACGGCGGCGGGCGCGGGCTTCATCTGGCTGGTCGTCGGCATCGCCGAATGATCCCCCCACCACCCCGCCCAACCCCCCACCGCCCACCCGCCCCTGGCCGCCGATCCGTGACCACCCGCCGATCGCCGTCCCGGCCCCGCGTGCTCTCCCGCAGGGCACGGTCCCGGTGCGGGTCCGCGTTCCGGTCCGGGGCTGTTCGCCGGTCGGGGTCCAGTCACCGGTCCTGGCCGGGCCGGCCGTTCCGGTCGAGTGGCCGCCCCAGCCGTCGGTCCGCGCCGGGCCGCAGGCCCGTATCCCGGTGCGGGTCGGGCCCCACCCGCCGGTCGGGCGCGTCCCGGTCCCGGCCCGGGCCTCGGTGCCGCGCGCTGGTCCGCAGGCTCGTACCCCGGCACCGGTCGGGACCCACTCGCCTGTCGGCGTCCCGGCGCAGCCCCGTACTCCGGTGCCGCGTGCTCGCCCGCAGGGCACGGTCCCGGTGCGGGCCCGCGTTCCGGTCCGGGGCTGTTCGCCGGCCGGGGTCTCACCACCGGTCCTGGCCGGGCCGGCAGTCCCGGTCCAGTCGCCGACCCACTCGTCGGTCCGCGCCGGGCCGCAGGCTCGTACCCCGGCACCGGTCGGGACCCACTCGCCTGTCGGCGTCCCGGCGCAGCCCTGTACCCCGGCACCGTGCGCCCGTCCGCAGGGCACGGTCCCGGTGCGGGCCCGCGTTCCGGTCCGGGGCTGTTCGCCGGTCGGGGTCTCACCACCGGTCCTGGCCGGGCCGGCCGTCCCGGTCCAGTCGCCGACCCACTCGCCGGTCCGCGCCCGGCCGCAGGCCCGCACCCCGGCGCCGCACGCCCGTCCGCAGGTCGGGTCCCCGACGGGGACCCAGCCACCCACCCGGCCCGGGCCGGCCGTCCCGGCCGCCCCGCCCGTCCCGGCCCGGACGCCCCCCAAGCCGCCGGGCCCGGCGTCGAGCAGCGCCCGGCCCCCCGGCCCAGCCCCGTCGGGGAGATCCGCAGAATCGATTCTGCGCGGGAGTGGTCCGTGCTGCGCCCCGGTGCCGGAGCGCCGCCTCACCGGGCGCACTCCGCCACGAACCGGCGGGCCACACCGGGGTCGGCGGCCCAGTGCGTATGCAGATAGCTGGCGTGCACCCCCTGCTGGACGAACCCCTCCAGCCGGCGCTCCGGCCGGTGCATGCCCCACGCGGCCACCGGGCCCGCGCCCGGCTCGATCACGGTCCGGTGGAACTCATGGCCCCGCAGCCGGGTCCCCGCCACCGCGAGACAGCTGTCGGCGACCGCCACGGCCTCCCGGTATCCCAGGGTCAGCCGCTCGCCCATCCGGGCGTCGGCGTCCAGCACCCCGCACATCGGCTGTCCGTCCAGCGAACGCGCCAGATACAGCAGCCCCGCGCACTCCCCGGCCACCGGCCGCCCGTCCCGGGCGAACTCCCCGACCACCTTGCGCAGCGACTCGTTGGCGGACAGCTCCGGCGCGTACACCTCGGGGAATCCGCCGCCTATCACGATCCCCGAGGTCCCCTCGGGAAGCCGCTCGTCACGCAGCGGGTCGAAGGCGACGACCTCCGCGCCGTACGCCGTGAGCAGCTCGACATGCTCGGCGTAGGAGAAGGTGAAGGCCGGGCCGCCCGCGACCGCGACCACCGGACGCCGGCCCGGGGGCCGCGCGGGCTCCGGCTCCGCGCGGGCGCTCCACGCCTCGGCGTCCAGCGGGGGAGCCGACCGGGCGAGCGCCAGCAGCCCCTCCAGATCGCACCCCTGCCGCACCAGCTCGCCCATCGCCTCCACCGAGGCGACGGCCTCGGCGGCCCGCTCCGCCACCGGGACCAGCCCCAGATGCCGCGACGGGGTCGCCACCGCGGACCGCCGCCGCAGCACCCCCAGCACCGGCGTCCCGACCTCCTCCAGCGCCTGGCGCAGCAGCTCCTCGTGCCGGTCGGACGCCACCTTGTTCAAGATCACGCCCCCGACCCGGACCTCCGGGTCCCACGACAGGAAGCCGTGCACCAGCGCCGCCACCGAGCGCGACTGCGAGGAGGCGTCCACCACCAGCACCACCGGCGCCCGCAGCAGCTTCGCGATCTGCGCCGTGGACGCCAGCTCGCCCGCCCCCGCCGCCCCGTCGTACATCCCCATCACGCCCTCGACCACGGCCACATCGCAGCCGGCCGCGCCATGCGCGAAGAGCGGGGCCATCAGCTCCGTACCGCACAGATAGGCGTCCAGATTCCGCCCGGGGCGGCCCGTCGCGAGCGTGTGATAGCCGGGGTCGATGTAGTCGGGGCCCACCTTGTGCGGGGACACGGCCAGCCCCGAGGCGGCGAACGCCGCCATCAGACCCGTCGCGACGGTGGTCTTGCCGCTGCCCGACGACGGCGCGGCGATCACGATCCGTGCTACCACTCGATGCCCCGCTGGCCCTTCTGACCCGCGTCCATCGGGTGCTTCACCTTGGTCATCTCGGTCACCAGATCGGCGAAGTCGATCAGCTCGGCCGGGGCGTTCCGCCCGGTGATCACCACATGCTGGTTCCCCGGGCGGTCGCGCAGCACCGAGATCACCTCGGCCGTGTCCACCCAGCCCCAGTGCAGGGGATAGGCGAACTCGTCCAGCACGTACAGCTTGTAGGTCTCGGCCGCGAGATCGCGCTTGACCTGCTCCCAGCCCTCCCGGGCCGCCTCCTCATTGCTGAACTGCCGGTCGCGCTGCACCCACGACCAGCCCTCGCCCATCTTGTACCAGTCGACCGAGCCGCCCTCGCCGGACGCCCCCAGCACCTTCAGCGCGTTCTCCTCGCCGACCTTCCACTTCGCGGACTTGACGAACTGGAACACCCCGATCGGCCACCCCTGGGTCCAGGCGCGCAGCGCGAGCCCGAACGCGGCCGTCGACTTCCCCTTGCCGGTGCCCGTGTGCACGAAGACCAGCGGCCTGTTCCGCCGCTGACGTGTGGTGAGCCCGTCGTCCGGAACGACGGACGGCTGTCCCTGTGGCATTACGCGACCCTTCTGTCGGACCCGGCGGACCGGGCGTTCTTCACCAGTCCGGCGATGGCGTCCGCCCGCAACTCGTCGAGTGTGACGGCCGATCCCCGGAGGTCGGCCGCGAGGGAGCCCGCGAGCCCCAGCCGCACCGGGCCGGACTCGCAGTCCACCACGATGGCGGCCGTGCCCTGGGCCGCGTGCAGCCCGGCCGCCCGGGAGGCCAGCTTCACGGGGTCGGGGCCGCCCGTCGCCCGCCCGTCGGTCACCACCACCATCAGCGGCCGGCGGGAGGGATCGCGCATCCGCTCCACCCGCAGCACGTCGTGCGCCTTCAACAGCCCCGCGGCCAGCGGGGTGCGCCCGCCGGTCGGAAGCCCGTCGAGCCGGGCGGCCGCGGCGTCCACCGAGGACGTCGGCGGCAGCGCCACCTCGGCGTCCTTGCCCCGGAAGGTCACCAGACCCACCTTGTCCCGGCGCTGATAGGCGTCGAGCAGCAGCGAGAGCACCGCGCCCTTGACCGCGCCCATCCGCTGCCGGGCCGCCATCGACCCCGAGGCGTCCACCACGAAGAGCACGAGATTGGACTCCCGGCCCTCCCGCGCGGCCTGGCGCAGATCGTCCCGCCGCACCACCAGACCCGGGCCGCCGCGCCCCCGCGCCCGCTGATGCGGGGCCGCCGCCTGCACGGTCGCCGCGAGATGCAGTTTGGTGAGCGCCCCCCGGGGCCGCCGCGCGCCCGTGGTGCGCCCGTGCTCGGCCCGGGAGCGCGAACGCCGGCCCGCCGCGCCCTCGCCCATCCCGGGAACGCTCAGCATCTTCGTACGGAACGGCTCACCGGCCCCGACCGGGCGCTGCTCACGCCCGCCGCCGACCGCCGCGTCCCCCGCGTCCGCCTCGGCCGTCCCGTCCGTCTCACCCGTCGTCAACGGAGGCGCGGGGGGCTCGGCCTGCGGCGGAACGCTCTGATCATCACCGTCGCCCGCGCCGGGGCCGTCCTGCGGGGGCGGCGCGCCGCCGGGACCGCCGCCGTCCGGGCCGCCCTCCGGACCCTCACCGGGGTCGGGATCGGGATCGGGCTCCGGGTCGGGCTCGGGCTCGTCCTCCCCGAACTCCTCCAGCGTCCGGTCCAGCTTCTCCTCGTCCAGACCGGGCGCGTCGAACGGATTGCGCCGCCGCCGGTGCGGAAGGGCCAGCAGGGCCGCCTGCCGCACATCCTCGGCGAGGACATCCGTACGCCCCGCCCAGGCGGCCAGCGCACAGGCCGTACGGGCCATCACGATGTCCGCCCGCATCCCGTCCACCTCGAAGGCGGCACAGGTCGCCGCTATCTGCCGGAGCGCCGCGTCCCCCAGCCGCACCTCGGGCAGCAGCGCCCGGGCCGCCATGATCCGCTCCCGCAGCGCCCTCTCGTCCTCGCCCCAGCGGGCGGTGAAGCCGGCCGGATCGTCGTCGTACGCCAGCCGCCGACGGACGACCTCGACCCGCTGATCGGGCTCGCGGGAGGCGACGACCTCCACCGTCAGGCCGAACCGGTCGAGCAACTGCGGCCGCAGCTCGCCCTCTTCCGGGTTCATCGTGCCCACCAGCAGAAAACGCGCGGCGTGCCGGACCGACACCCCCTCGCGCTCCACATAGGACGCGCCCATCGCGGCGGCGTCCAGCAGCACGTCCACCAGATGGTCGTGGAGCAGATTCACCTCGTCCACATAGAGGATCCCGCGGTGCGCGTCGGCCAGCAGCCCCGGCTCGAAGGCCTTGACGCCCTCGGCCAGCGCGCGCTCGATGTCCAGCGCTCCCACCAGCCGGTCCTCGGACGCGCCGATGGGCAGCTCGACCATGCGCGCGGGCCGCGCGGCGGCCCCGCCCGGCCCATGGGGCCCGTCGGGGCACTCCGGGTCCGGCGCGGCCGGATCGCAGGAGAACCGGCACCCCGCGACGACCGCGACCTCGGGCAGCAGCGCGGACAGGGCGCGTACGGCGGTGGACTTGGCCGTGCCCTTCTCCCCGCGCACCAGCACCCCGCCGACCCGCGGCGACACCGCGTTCAACAGCAGCGCGAGCCGCAGATCGTCCTGCCCCACGACAGCGGTGAACGGGTAGGGCGTGCTCATACGGGCTCCTCGGTCGTCACGGGCGCACACGGAAACGCGGGGTGAAGCGAAGGGGGAAACGAAAGGGGGAACGGAAGGGGGATCGAAAGGGGAAGCGGCCGGCGGGACGGACGGGCAGCCGCACGGGAATCCGGACCCGGGCCGGAGCCGGATCCGCCGCGGAATCCGTCCCCGAGCGGACTCGCGGCGGCGGCCGGGAAGGACAGCGCTGTGCTCATACGGGGCCTCCGAATCGTCCGGGCGCTCCGGCGGTCGTGCGCGCCGCGGGCATCGCGGGCGCTCCGGGCGCGATGAAGGGAAGGTCCGCGGGCGGGCCCTGCTCGATCAGCCGCAGCAGCGCGTCCGTGTCCGCGTGTTCTTCCACGAGGTCGCCGAGCCGATCCAGCTGCTCTTCGCGCAGCGCTCCGAAGGACGTGTCCGGAGCGGGCACGAAACGCCGGCCGGCGGCGCTCGCGACCCGTCTCAGGAACTGCCTGCGGAAGCCGTCGCTCTCCAAGGAGCCGTGCCAGTGGGTGCCCCAGACCTCACCCACCCGGCAGCCGCTCAAAAAGGCCTCCCCGCCCAGCACTTCGGCGACGCCGTGGTGGATCTCGTACCCCTCCACGCGCTCGCCCAGCGCCGTGCCCGTCGGCCTCGCAAGGGTCTTCTCGGCCGCGAACCGCACCCGTACGGGCAGCAGTCCCAGACCGGTCACGGAACCCGCCCGTGACTCGACCTCGTCGTCGATGTGCTCACCGAGCACCTGGAACCCGCCGCAGATCCCCAGCACCGGACGCCCCTCGGCCGCCCTGCGCGCCAGCTCCCGCGCCAAGCCCCGCTCCCTCAGCCACTCCAACGCCCGGACCGTGCCCCGGGTTCCCGGCACGATCACCAGATCCGCGTCCGCCAACTCCTCCGGCCGGTCGACGAATCGGACGATCACGCCCGGCTCGGCGGCCAGCGCGTCCACATCGGTGAAGTTGGACATCAGGGGCACCGCGCAGACCGCCACCCGCAGCACGTCCTCGCCGACCGGCGGGGCCACGGCCGACTCGCGCACCGTCCCGCGCAGCGAGACCCGCAGCCCGTCCTCCTCGTCGATGCCGAGCCCGTGCGCGTACGGCAGCACCCCGTACGTCCGCCGCCCGGTGAGCCCTTCGAGCATGTCGAGGCCCGGCTCCAGCAGCGAGACGTCGCCGCGGAACTTGTTGACCAGATAACCGGCCACCAGCCGCTGGTCCTCGGCGCTCAGCAGCGCCGTCGTGCCGAAGAAGGAGGCGAAGACCCCGCCCCGGTCGATGTCCCCGACGACGAGCACCGGCAGCCGCGCCGCCCGGGCGATGCCCATGTTCACGATGTCGGTGCGCCGCAGGTTGATCTCGGCCGGGCTGCCCGCGCCCTCGCAGATCACGGCGTCGTAGGAGCGCCGCAGCTCGGCCAGGCACTCCACGACGGGCTCGAACAGCGTCTCCTGCCGGCCGCCGTGGTAGCCGCGGGCGCTCAGCTCGCCCACCGGCTTGCCCATCAGCACGACCTGGCTGCTGCGGTCGCTGCCCGGCTTGAGCAGGACCGGATTCATCAGCGCGGTCGGCTCGACCCGCGCCGCCTGGGCCTGCATCGCCTGGGCCCGGCCGATCTCCGCGCCCTCGCGGGTCACGAAGGAGTTGAGCGACATGTTCTGCCCCTTGAAGGGGGCCACGCTGACGCCCTGCCGCACCAGCCAGCGGCAGATTCCCGCCGTGACGACGCTCTTGCCCGCGTCCGAGGTCGTTCCCGCGACCAGCAGCCCGCCGCCGGTACGCCCGTTCCCGGTACGTCCGCCTCCGGTACGCCCGCCCCCGGTCTGTCCGCGCTCGGTCATCGGATCCCTCCCTGCCGGCGGCGGACCGCCGTGATCTGCCGGAACGCCAGCCGTCCGGCCGCGCTCGCGGCGAGCGCGAGCAGACTCACCCGGCGCGAGAGCCGGACCGCGCGCTCGATGTCCGGGACCTCCACGGCCCGGCCCTCGCCGTGGAGCACCGGCCGGTGCTCGACCCGGCCGCCGTACGCGAGAGTGCCGCCGAGCCGTACGCCGAGCGCTCCGGCGAAGGCCGCCTCGACCGGACCGGCGTTGGGGCTCGGATGCCGGCGCGCGTCGGCCCGCCAGGCCCGTACGGCCCCGCGTGGGTCGGGGCCCGCGAGGACGGCGAGGGCGGCCGTGAGCCGCGCGCCCGGCCAGCCGGCCAGATCGTCCAGCCGGGCCGAGGCCCAGCCGAACCGCCGGTAGCGGGGGGACCGGTGGCCCACCATCGCGTCCAGGGTGTTGACGGCGCGGAAGCCGAGCAGCCCGGGAACGCCCGCGACCGCCCCCCACACCAGGGCCCCCACGACCGCGTCCGAGGTGTTCTCGGCGACGGACTCCACCACGGCGCGGGCGATCTGGGCCTCGTCCAGGGCCTGCGGATCGCGTCCGCAGAGATGGGGCAGCCGTTCCCGGGCCGCGGCCAGGTCCCGGTCGGCGAGCGCCGCCCCGACGGTCCGGGCCTCGCGGCCCAGCGAGGTGCCGCCGACGACGGTCCAGGTGGCGGCGGCGGTCAGCGCGACGGACAGCGCGGGACGGCCGCGCGTCCCACGGGCGAGCAGCGCCCCGGCCGCCGCGGCGCCTCCGGCGCAGACGGCGGTGTGGAGCGCGCCCCAGCCCCGGTGGTCGCGCCACAGCGCGCGCTCGACGGCGCCCGCGGCCCGCCCGAACGCGGCGACCGGGTGCCCCCGGCGGGGATCGCCGAGCAGCAGGTCGCCGAGGAGGCCGGCGGTGGCGCCGTACACGAATATCCGGTCGGCACGCATGGGGTCAGGCCGCGGTCTCGTTCCGGAGGGCCCGGGAAACCGGGGGAGCCGGGGGAGCCGAGGACGAAGCGGGGGGTGCCGGAGAGGTCGCCGGGGGAGCGGGAGAGGTCGCCGGGGGAGCCGGGGGAGTGCGAGGCGTACTCGGGGCAGGGGCTGAACCGCGGCCGGGCATGGCGATATGTCCTCACTCAGGGTGTCCGCGCCCTGGTTCGACGTGATGCGGCGGCGAGAGTTCCTGGCTCCCGGGATTCCTCCCGGTGACAGTGGCGGGACCGCGCCGGATTTGCACCGGCTTCCTCTGCTGCCGCCGTAATGGCCCCGGCAGTCCACCACGCTGCGAGAACAGCCGTCAACCTGCTGTTGACCTGCGATGGGACAGTGTGCTCAGCCCCACACCCCGGACCGGCCCCCGCCGGGCCCGACACCGGTCCCCGCCGGGCCCGACACCGGTCCCCGCCGGGCCCGACACCGGTCCCCGCCGGGCCCGACACCGGCCCCCGCCGGGCCCGGGAGCGGCCCCGTCCGGCCCCGCGAACGGTCCCGGCACCGACGCGACCGGGCCGGACCGCCCCCGTGGGAGTGGTCCGGCCCGGCCGGTGAAAGAGCTGGTGACGACGGAGTCCTCGGTGCGGCGGGCAGGGCCCGCGCACGGTCCGGGGACGCCGTCAGTCGACGATGAGGTAGATCCCGTAGGTGATCGCCGCCACGCAGAGCGCGAAGCAGATGTACGCGCCGACACGGGCGAGGGCCACGGACGCGCCGCCGCCGGTCGCCGTGCCGCCGGTCGTCGACCCGGCGGCCGGCTGCTGCTTGCTCAGACCGACGATGCCGAGGGTGAACAGGCCCACGAGGACGACGGTGGCCACGAGGCTCACGCCGAAGACGGAGCCGAGAGCTGCCCAGTCGATGTTCATGCTGATCTGTCCTTACACCGCGGCCGGGCTGGCCGGGCCGGATTCGGGGGCGGCGGCCGAGGGAGCCGCGATGGTCGTCTTGAGGTCGTCCTGCGCGGGGGTGCCGGCGGGCGGCGGGGTGACCGCGTTGATCGCTTCGGTCACGACGCCGGGCTCGTCGCCCTCCTCGCCGTTGACGTTGGTGTGGTCGATGACCTGGCGGCGCGAGTAGATCCAGATGGCGGCGGACGAGGCGACCAGGAAGATCGCGACGGCGGCGACGCCCCAGTCGCCCTGCTTGGTCACGTACTCCGAGCCCGCGGCGACCAGACCGGCGGCCGGCAGGGTCAGACCCCAGGCCACGAACATCCGGGTGGCGGTGGACCAGCGGACCACGCCGCCCTTGCGGCCGAGGCCGGCGCCCATCACCGCTCCGGAGCAGGAGTGCGTGGTGGAGAGCGAGAAGCCGAGGTTGGAGGAGGCGAGGATGACGCTGGCCGCGCTGGACTGGGCGGCGAAGCCCTGCTGCGGCTGAAGGTCGGTGAGGCCCTTGCCCATGGTGCGGATGATGCGCCAGCCGCCGAGGTAGGTGCCGAGGGCGATCGCGACACCGGCGGAGACGATGACCCACATGGGCGGGTTCGAGCCGGGGTTGAGCACACCGCCGGCGACCAGCGCCAGCGTGATGATGCCCATCGTCTTCTGGGCGTCGTTGGTGCCGTGGGCCAGGGAGACCAGGCCCGCCGAGGCGATCTGTCCGGCCCGGTAGCCCTTCGCGGTGGACTTCGGGTCGGCGTTCTTGCCGATCTTGTACGTCAGCCGGGAGGCCAGGTAAGCGCCGATGCCCGCGACCAGCGGGGCCGCGATGGCGGGGATCAGCACCTTGGTCACGACGGTGCCGCCGTTGACGCCGCTGAACCCGACCGAGGCGACGGTGGCGCCGATCAGACCGCCCATGAGGGCGTGCGAGGAACTGGACGGCAGGCCGACCAGCCACGTCAGGAGATTCCAGAGGATGGCGCCGACGAGCGCCGCGAAGATCACTTCTGGGGATATGCCTGACTCGTTGACGATGCCGCTGGAGATCGTCTTGGCGACCTCCACCGACAGGAAAGCGCCGACGAGGTTGAGCACGGCGGACATCGCCACCGCGGACTTGGGCTTCATGGCGCCGGTCGAGATGGTCGTCGCCATCGCGTTGGCGGTGTCGTGGAAACCGTTCGTGAAATCGAACACGAGAGCCGTCACGATCACAATCGCGAGCAGCAGCGTGATGTGTTCCATTTACCCAGGCAATCTATGGACGTCAGTGGCCTGGCGAACGTAAGTAACCTGGGTGAACGGAAGGTGAACTGAGGCCGGATTCAGGGTGTCCCCATGTGAGGTTTCGTGCTCCGCTTACGCCTCGCGGGCGCGGGACGGGCTCTCGCGCCCGGCTTCTCGCCCCTTGAAGTGCCTTTCATCACTCTTTCCGGCAATCTGTCCGGTCCTCCCCTCCGTGGCCCGGCGGTGGCCCTCTGTGATCGGGGGCCCGCTCCTGACAGGATCGCCGTATGACCGAACAGGTGTCCCAGAAGGCGATCGACGAGGCATGGCGGGGCGTGGTCGCCACCGCCCGCAGAACGGCGGCGGAGGGCCTGGTGGTGGGCACCTCGGGCAATGTCTCCGCCCGGCTCGGCCCGCTCGTCCTGGTCACCCCCAGCGGGGTGCCCTACGACCGGCTCGGCCCGCAGGACGCGACCGTCGTCGACCTCCGGGGCAAACGGGTCCTCGGCGACCTGGAGCCCACCAGCGAGCTGCCGCTCCATCTGGAGGTCTACCGGCACACCGACGCCCTCGCCGTCGTCCACACCCACGCCGTGCACGCCACGGCCGTCTCCACCCTCGTGCCCGAGCTTCCGCCCGTCCACTACATGGCCGCCGCGCTCGGCGGTCCCGTCCGCGTCGCGCCGTACGCCCTCTACGGCACCGAGGCCCTGGCCGCGAACATGCTCCGCGCCCTGGAGGGGCGCACCGCCTGTCTGCTCCGCAACCACGGCACGGTCGCCCACGGGCAGAGCCTGGACCAGGCCTACGACCGCACCGCGCAGCTGGAGTGGATGTGCCGCCTCTGGCTCACCGCGGCCTCCGTGCCCGGTCACAGCCCCTCCCTGCTCTCCGAGGACCAGCTCGCGGAGGCCGCCGAGCAGTTCCGCGGCTACGGCCAGCGCCGCTGACCCGGGCCTGCCGCCCCGGGCCTGGGCCGAGCCTGACTCGGGCCGGACCAGGCCCGGGTCGGGTCCGGTCCGGCGCGGGGGAGTCCGGCCCGGGGAGTCCGATGCGCGGCAGCCGGGTGCGGAGGCAGTCCGGCGCGGGGCGGCTCGCGGGGCCGGCGCGGCCCGCGCCCGGCCGGGCCCCGGCCCGCGTCGAGGCCGGTCCGGCTCGGCCCGAGTCCCGTCCTGACGCCCCGGCCCGGTTCCGGAGCGTCCTGACGCCCCGATCCGCCCGCCCCGGGCCCCGATCGCCCCGGGCCGGAGCGGGCCGACCCCGGTCCGCCCCCGTACGGCCAGGCCCGCCCCCGGTCCCGGCTCGCGCCCCCGGCTCCGCCCGCCCGGACGGCGGCCCCCGGCTCCGCCTGTCGGTGGACGGCGGTCCCCGGTGCCGCGCCCAGGACGGTCCCGCCCGCCGGGGCCGCCCGCCCGGGCGGCCACACCGTCGGCCGCCGTCCACTGGCAGCCCCGCACCGCCGCGCCGACACTGGAACGGTGCGCCCGGCTATCGCGACGGCAGCGGCCGTCACCACCCTGATCGGCGTCGGCGCGGCCGCGGCGGCGGCCGGCCGCTACGCGAGCGACGCGGTGCTCAGGCCCGCCCCCGGCCGGCCGCTCCCCGGCGACCCCAGACTGACCGTGCACGCCGCCGAGGCGGACCGGGTGACCCTCACCCGGGCGCTCGCCTCCCGCCGCCCCGGCGTCTACGGACTCGACGGTCCCGGCGTCCACGCGGTCGTCGGCCCCGTGCTCGACGGCGCGGCCCCCTCCGCCGACACCGTCGTCCGCCGTCTGGAGCGCGTCTCCCGGGGCTCCCTGGAACCCGGCGCCAAGGTCCGGCTGACCCCGCGGCTCCATCTCGGCGACCCGACGTCCGCGCTCGGCGTCCCCCACACCGACGTCAGCGTCCCGGGCGAGCTGGGGCCGCTGCCCGCCTGGTCCGTGCCCGGCCCGCGCACCACCTGGGTCATCGCCGTCCACGGCCTGGGCGCCACCCGCGAACACCCCATGAACCTCCTTCCGTTTCTGCACGGCAGACGTATTCCGGTTCTGGTGGTCGGCTACCGCGGAGACCCGGACGCACCCCGCCCTCCCGACGGGCTCGGACACCTCGGCGACGCCGAGTGGCGGGATCTGGACGCCGCCCTCCGCTTCGCCGTCGGCAACGGCGCCCGCCACGTCGTCCTGTACGGCTGGTCCACCGGCGCCACGATGGCCCTGCACGCCGCCGCGGACTCCGCCCTGCGCGACCGGGTCACCGGGCTGGTGCTCGACTCCCCGGTCCTCGACAAGGACGCCACCCTGCGCGCCCTGGCCGCCGCCCGGCACACCCCGGGGCCCCTGCTCCCGCTCGCCGTCAGAGCCGCCCGGGGCAGGGCGGGGCTGTACGACGGGCGCCGGCCCGCCGTGGCCGCCGACGCCCGGCTGCTGCGGGTGCCCACCCTGATCTTCCACGGCCCGGACGACGCCATCGCCCCCTGGCACCCCTCCCGGGAACTCGCCGCCCGCCGACCCGAACTCGTCCATCTCCACACCGTCCGCCACGCACCGCACGCGGCCATGTGGAACGCCGACCCGGCCCGCTACGAAGAGGCCCTCCGCCGCTTTCTCACCCCCCTGATGTGACTCCCGCCGGCAGCCGCCCCGACCGCGGCGCGGTCCGGCCCGCCCGGCCCGCCGGGCGGCTTCGCCCGCACCGGCCGCGGACGCCCGCGGCCCCCGCCCCCGCCCTCTTCATCGGGTTCCGTTTGGGCTTTCGGGCCGTCAGCGGGAAGACTGCTCCTCGTGACGTCCCGAAAGCCTGATGAGCAATTGGCGCGCAACTCCAGACTCCGTCTTGTCCGCCCGCGACCGCTGGCCACCGCCCGGCGGGCCGTGACGACCCGGCGTACCCGCTCGGCCCCCAGGCCCCCGGAGGGCACCCCGCCCCCCGCGGAACTGGCCCGCCAGGCGAGAGAAGTCCTCGCCGACGCGGTACGGATCGCCCGCTGGGCGGCCGTCGAACGCGACCCCGGCACCACCCCGCTCGCCGCCACGGCCCGGGAACGGGCCGCCGCGGCACTGGATCTGACCCCGCTCCAGGTCCGCGCGGGATGGGACCGCGCCCGCCTCGCCGGCCTGGTCGAACTCCACGGCGGGACCGCCCGCCCCGGCTGGCGGCTCCGGGCCTGGGACCGCGACGACATGGCCGTGCTGCGCGGCTGGGTCGCGCTCTTCGACGCCTGGTCCCTGGCCCACCCCGCCCCCGACGACGTCGCGCCGACCGCCGTCGCCGAGGTCGTGGAAGCCGTCCCCCAGCTGCTCTCCCTCCTTCAGCTCTCGGCCGGCCCCGTTCTGGTCCCGGTCCTGCTGGACCTTCTGGAGCAGCGCGTCGAGGAACTGCGCGAGGAACGCTGCGAAGTCCCCTACGGCCCGCAGGCCCAGCCCCTGCCCATGACCGCCGACGGACCGGCCGGCGACCGGGCGGACCGGCCCGGGGACGGCCGCGCGCCCGCCGGGGACCCGGCCGCACCGGCCGCCTCCGGCCCGGCGACCGTCTCCCCCCTGCTCGACTGGGCCCTCGACGGGCTGGCCGCCGTCGGCGCGCTCACCCTCGACCGGGGCCGCTCCGCCACCCTGACCCCGCTCGGCAACTGGGCGGTCTGGGTCAAGCTGGAGCAGATCTGCGTCGCCGCCCAGAGCCCGGCCGGCAACATCGAGCAGTCCGCCGAGGACATGCTGCGCGGCTGCGCCCGTCTCACCCCCGGGCCCGCCCGCGCCGAGTACCGCGCCTGGCTGGCCGCTCGCATCGTCTCCAGCGCGGTCGCCGAGCTGCTCGGCGTCGCCCGCGGCGAGGACGCCCTGCTCCGCGGTCTCGCCTTCGAGGCGCTCCGCGTCGTCGGCGCCCCCGCCGAGGCCGAGGTCCGCGCCGTCGCCGACGAGCCCTCCCTGCGCCCCTACGCCCTGCTCTGGCTCGCCGAGTACGAGGGGGCCGACCCCGAGGACGTCCATGACGTCCTCAGCCGCGAGGAGGCCACCTGGCTGTGGGTCGACACCGCGGCCGCCGTCGCCGACCACGGGGAGCCCCAGCTGCTGCTGCGCCATCTCGACTCGGCCGTCCAGGGCACCGTCCCGGCGCTCCTGGAGGAGGTCAGGGCGGGCGGCCACCCGCGCACCGTGCAGGTCCTGGTGGCCCTGGCCGCCGCCCATCCGGACCCGGCCCTCGCCAAGGCCGTGCGCCGGGCCGCGTTCCAGGTCCACACCGGCGGGGCCTAGCGCTCCGTGCGACGGCGGCCGCACCCCGGCCGCCGTCCTCCCGGCCGCCCCCGTCCGCCGTGCCGCCCCCTGCCTCCCGGCCGCTCCGGAGCCCTCCGCCCCCCAACAGGAGGTCCCCCAACAGGGCGTCCCCCATCAGGACGCCCCCGGCCGGTAGTCCCCGAAGCTCCAGACGTTCCCCTCCAGATCCCGTGCCATGTAGTCCCGGGCCCCGTACTCCTGATCGGCCGGCGCGGTCACGATCTCCGCCCCGTGCTCCACCGCCCGGCGGTGATGGGCGTCCACATCCCCGACCCGGACGAACACCCCCCGAGGGCCCGCCGCCGGTCATCAAGCGGTCGAAGTCCCCGCCCCTTCCCTCGCTGCCCAGCATCACGATCCCGTCGCCGTATCTCAGCTCGGCGTGCGCCACCAGGCCGTCCCCGTCCTCGTACACCGCGTGCTCGGTGAAGCCGAAGGCCTCGGTCAGCTGCCGGATCGCGGCCCTGGCGTCCGCGTACACCAGCGTCGGACAGATGCTCGGCGAGCCGGTGCTCGACGACTGAGCCATCTCCCTCACTCCTTCCGGTTCCGCCGGCCCCCAGAGACCGGCGCGACTGTTGAAATGTGAGCTGCGTCTCAGTCTGGCACCCGCCACTGACAACGCCCGTCCACAGCACCGTCGTCCCAGGTCAGGGCGGTGACGGGCCCCAGGGGCCTCAGCGGAAGGTGTCGCAGAGCGCCATGTCCCCCGACCGGTACCCGACGTCGAACCACTCCTGCCGCTGCGACGCCGAGCCGTGCGTCCAGGTCTCCGGGGTGACCCGCCCCTGGAACCGCTCCTGGATCCGGTCGTCGCCGACCGACGCCGCCGCGTCCAGACCGTCCGCGATGTCCGCCTCCGTCAGGCTGACGAGCAGCGGACGCCCGCTGCTCCCGTCCGGCGTCGTCGTCGCGTGATGCGCCCAGACCCCGGCGTAGCAGTCCGCCTGCAGCTCCACCCGTACCGAATTGCTCGCCGCGCCCTGCCGTCCGTCCTGCGCCCGGCGCAGGGTGCCCATCAGGTTCTGCACATGGTGGCCGTACTCGTGAGCCACGACATACGCCTGCGAGAACGGGCCGTCGCCGGCCCCGAAGGTGTCCCGCAGATCGTCGAAGAAGCCCAGATCCAGATAGACCTGCCGGTCGGCCGGACAGTAGAACGGGCCCACCGCCGAGGTCGCGGCCCCGCACGCCGTGTCCACCCGGCCCGTGAACAGCACCGTCCGCGCGTCCGTGTAGCGCCCCTGCCGCCGGGGGAACTCCGCCCGCCAGAAGTCCTGAACGCTGTTGACCACCGCGACGATCCGGCAGTCCTCCCGGGCGTTGGCGTCCGCGCCCCGTCTGCACGCCCGGCCGACCTCCGCCTGCGTCGACGCGGTCGCGGCCGGTCCTGGGCCGTCCGAGGAGAGTCCGAGCTGCTCGGGGCCCACCCCGAAGACCAGCCCCAGGATCAGCGCGACGACTCCCGCCAGGCCCCCGCCCACGGCCGCCCGGCCGCCGGGGACCCGGCTGCCGCGCACATCCCTGACCTCCGACGTGTCCAGATCGGCGTCGTCGTCGAACTGCATGGGGCCACCGCCCTCGGCTCCGGTGCGGCGGCGGCCCGCCGCCTGCGCCGAGTATCGATCACCCGGAGAGCGATCGCCCCTTTTGTCCCCCCCCGCTGGGCGGCAGAGCGAGGCGGGCCGCGCCCCCCCGCTGAGCGGGAGGGCGAGGCGAGCCGCCCGGCGCGGCACGGCGCACTCCGGCCACGCCCGCCCGCCGCGCCGTGCCCGATGTGTCCTGAACGCGTACCGAGCCGCGAATACCACTTGCGAGGCCCCGTTAGACTGGCCCCATGGCCATCCTCCTTGCGCATTAGACGGCGTCGCAGCCTCATAGCCCGTCCTTCCGCCGTCCACACCGCCCTGGAGTATGTCCGTGATCACCGCTTCCGGTATTGAGCTGCGCGCCGGCGCCCGCATCCTCATCGAGTCCGCCTCGTTCCGTATCGCCAAGGGCGACCGCATCGGCCTGGTCGGGCGCAACGGCGCGGGCAAGACCACCCTCACCAAATGCCTCGCGGGCGAGGGCATCCCCGCCGCCGGCGCGATCACCCGCTCCGGCGAGGTCGGCTATCTGCCCCAGGACCCGCGCACGGGCGATCTCGACACCCTCGCCCGGGACCGCATCCTCTCCGCCCGCGACCTCGACTCCGTGCTGCGCAAGATGCGCGAGAACGAGGACCGGATGGCGAACGGACAGGGCGCCACCCGCGAGAAGGCGATGAAGAAGTACGAGCGCCTGGAGACGGAGTTCCTCACCAAGGGCGGGTACGCCGCCGAGGCCGAGGCCGCCACCATCGCCGCCGCGCTCGGCCTGCCCGACCGCGTGCTCGGCCAGCCGCTCCACACGCTCTCCGGCGGTCAGCGCCGCCGGGTCGAGCTGGCGCGCATTCTCTTCTCCGACGCCGACACCCTCCTGCTGGACGAGCCGACCAACCACCTCGACGCCGACTCGATCGTCTGGCTGCGCGACTACCTCAAGACCTACCGCGGCGGCTTCATCGTGATCTCCCACGATGTCGAGCTGGTCGAGACGGTCGTCAACAAGGTCTTCTACCTCGACGCCAACCGCTCCGCCATCGACGTCTACAACATGGGCTGGAAGCTCTACCAGCAGCAGCGCGAGGCCGACGAGAAGCGCCGCAAGCGCGAGCGCCAGAACGCCGAGAAGAAGGCCGCCGCCCTCAACTCGCAGGCCGACAAGATGCGCGCCAAGGCGACCAAGACCGTCGCCGCCCAGAACATGGCCAAGCGCGCCGAGCGGCTGCTCGCCGGACTGGAGGAGGTGCGGGCCGCCGACAAGGTCGCCAAGCTGCGCTTCCCGGAGCCCGCGCCCTGCGGCAGGACCCCGCTCACCGCCGAGGGCCTGTCCAAGTCGTACGGATCGCTGGAGATCTTCACCGACGTCGACCTCGCGATCGACAAGGGCTCCCGGGTCGTCATCCTCGGCCTCAACGGCGCCGGCAAGACCACCCTGCTCCGGCTGCTCGCCGGGGTGGAGAAGCCCGACACCGGCGAGGTCACCCCGGGTCACGGCCTCAAGCTCGGCTACTACGCCCAGGAGCACGAGACCCTGGACCCGGAGCGCACCGTCCTGGAGAACATGCGCACCTCGGCGCCCGACCTCGATCTGGTCGAGGTCCGCAAGACGCTCGGCTCGTTCCTCTTCTCCGGCGACGATGTGAACAAGCCGGCCGGGGTGCTCTCCGGCGGCGAGAAGACCCGGCTGGCCCTGGCCACCCTGGTCGTCTCCTCCGCCAATGTGCTGCTGCTGGACGAGCCCACCAACAACCTCGACCCGGCCAGCCGCGAGGAGATCCTCGGCGCGCTGCGCACCTACAAGGGCGCGGTCATCCTCGTCACCCACGACGAGGGCGCCGTCATGGCGCTGGAGCCGGAGCGGATCATCCTGCTGCCGGACGGCGTGGAGGACCTGTGGGGCGCGGACTACGCGGATCTGGTGGCCCTCGCCTGATCACCGACCGTCACCCGCGACGGTCCGGCCAGGACACTGATCCACTCCGTATGGATCATTCGGCTCACGGGTGATCCATCATCTGAGTGAGGGTGTCTCGTACCCCGAAGAGATCCCCGGCTCATGATCACGTGAGGTCGGCGTTTCCTGGTCGTTCCTGGCACACCCTCGTTGACCTGGTGCTTTCCCATGCTGATCGGGTCGTGATCCGGTTGTCGAGCGTGCGGAATGATTCATTCCGGTCAGATCCGGAGCCCTTCGCGGCCCCAAGGTCGTTCCACCGACCTTGCCGAATGGGTGGCCAGGAGCGGCGCAAGGGGTGATCATGAGAAGTCCAAGAGCGCACTTCCCATGAGGAGGCACGGGTGGCCGAGACTCTGAAGAAGGGCAGCCGGGTTACCGGCGCCGCGCGCGACAAGCTCGCGGCAGACCTGAAGAAGAAGTACGACTCCGGCGCGAGCATCCGGGCGCTGGCCGAAGAGACCGGTCGCTCCTATGGATTTGTCCATCGGATGCTGAGCGAGTCCGGAGTCGTCCTACGAGGACGTGGCGGAGCCACGCGAGGCAAGAAGGCCGCTTCGGCCTGAGCCCCGCGTCCGGGGCTCCCAACGGTTCCTGGGGCGTTCGTCCGGCCGGTTCTCACAGCCGGCCGGGCAGACGCCGGCAGTGGATCACCGGCCGCCGGTCGCCCCAGGGTGACCGGCGGAGGGTGGTTACTGTGCAGTCGCTTAGCTAGTCTGCGTCTGCACGGACACTGCACCCGAACCGGAGGCGCCCCATGACTTCGCCCGACTCCGCGCACGAGATCGTGCTGGACAAGGACGGCGTACGGCTCACCGTCGAGGACACCGTCGCCACGGTGACCCTGACCAACCCCGCCAAGCGCAACGCACAGTCTCCCGCCCTGTGGCGGGCCCTGGCGCACGCGGGTCGGTCGCTCCCGGGCTCTGTGCGGATCGTGGTTCTGCGCGGTGAGGGCAAGTCCTTCTCCGCAGGACTCGACCGGCAGGCCTTCACGCCGGAGGGTTTCGACGGCGAGCCGTCGTTCCTCGATCTGGCGCGCCGTTCGGACGCGGAACTCGACGCCGCCATCGCCGAGTACCAGGAGGCGTTCACCTGGTGGCGCAGGAGCGACATCGTGACGATCGCGGCCGTTCGGGGCCATGCGATCGGCGCCGGGTTCCAGCTCGCCCTCGCCTGCGACCTCCGGGTCGTCGCGCAGGACGTGCAGTTCGCCATGCGCGAGACCAGCCTCGGACTCGTCCCCGATCTCACGGGCACCCACCCGCTGGTGGCGCTCGTCGGGTACGCCCGCGCGCTGGAGATCTGCGCCACCGGACGCTTCGTGCACGCAGAGGAGGCCGAGCGCACCGGACTCGCCAATCTGGTGGTGCCCGGCACGGACCTCGACGAGGCGGTACGGGATCTCGCCTCCGCGCTGCTCTCCGCACCGCGTGAGGCGGTCATCGAGACCAAGGCGCTGCTCCGGGGCGCGGCGACACGTTCGTACGACGATCAGCTCGCCGCCGAACGCGCGGCACAGGCGCGCCGGCTCCGGGACCTGGCGGGCCTCGGCGACTGACGGACCCCGCACGAGCGTGCGGGAGCTTCGGACCTCGCACCATCGGGCGGGTCCATGGATCGCCCCTGCGCGCGTATGGGGCTCCGATCACCCCGGCACATCTGTGACCAGCACCGATACCGGGCGGTCGTCCTCCAGGACCGCCGACACCGCCGTGCGGACCGCCCGGGCCACGGCCAGCGGGCGGCTCCCGGGCGCGATCGCCACCTCGACCCGGACATGGTCGGACGCGAGCCGTACGGGTGCGCCCAGGGTCGACGTCAGCCGGGCGACGCCGGGGGCGGAGGCCGCCGCCCGGACGGCCGGCGCCGCCTCGCCCGTCTCACTCGTCCCGCCCGTCCCGTCCGCCGTGTCCGTCGGCGCCGCGTCCGCCGGAGCTTCGGGAGCGGTGGCGGTGGCGGCTCCGGGGGCGTTCGTCAACGAGTCCACCAGCGCCGTCACCCGTAGATCCACCCGTTCGACCGACAGCTCCAGAAACGCCGTCGCGGCCGAGAACAGGGCCTCGCGCAGCGCGTCGGCGACGACGGGCAGCGGCCGCTCGGCGGTGGCGGTGAACTCCGCCTCGATCGCGAGCGGCCCCGGCGGCAGGGCGCTCGGCGGAGGCGGCACCGCCGGAGAACCCGCTCCCTCCGGGTCCACGAGGGCCAGCCGCACCTTCCCCAGCTCCGCCCCGGCGATGCCGGCCGCCGCGCGCCGGAGCACGCCGTCGGCCGCCCGCTCGGTCAGCCAGGCCCCGTCCTCGGGTCCGCCCAGGGGAAGCAGCCTGCCCAGGCCGAGTCGTCCGCGTACCGCGTCAGCAGTGGTCATTGCTCCACCCTGCCGCATCCCCGGAGCGAGAGCGGGCAACCGCGCTTAGTGTGGGCTGGAGGGTGTCCTCCGGATCACGCGAGGTGCCGGATCCCCTGGACACCCCAGGCGTCGGCGCGTCCCGGACGACGGCCCCGGTACCACCGGAAGCCGGGCGTCCGGCGCACGGCCCGACAGCGGCAAACCCCGGAAAGGACGCAAGGCGATGAGCGAACGAACCGGACATGAGCCCTCCGGCGGCTCGGGCGACGAGTCGAGGGAGCTGCGGAAGTCCTCCAGCGGCAAGCGCGGCGGCGGTGGTGACCCCGGCTCACGGGGCCGCACCACCATCGCCGACGGAGTCGTCGAGAAGATCGCCGGGCTCGCCGCCCGCGATGTGGTCGGTGTGCACGCCATGGGCAGCGGTCTCTCCCGCACCTTCGGCGCGGTCCGCGACCGGGTGCCGGGCGGGCAGAAATCCAATGCCACCCGTGGGGTGAAGGCCGAGGTCGGCGAGGTGCAGACCGCTCTCGACCTGGAGATCGTCGTCGACTACGGCGTCTCCATCGGCGATGTCGCCCGCGCGGTGCGCGAGAACGTGATCTCCGCGGTGGAGCGGATGACCGGCCTGGAGGTCGTCGAGGTCAATATCGCGGTCAGCGATGTGAAGCTGCCCGAGGACGAAGAGGACGAGCCGGAACCACGACTTCAGTAGCCCGCGCGTCCCATGAGAGGAGCTCAGATGAGCATGGCTGTGGTCGGCATGGTGGCCGGCATGGCGCTCGGCTTCGCCGGGTACTTCGGCGGGTTCGGCGCGTTTCTGCTGATCGCCGCCCTCGGCGCGGTCGGGTTTGTGGCCGGGCGCTTTCTGGAGGGCGACCTCGAACCGGGAGAGTTCTTCCGCGGCCGTGGCCGTGAGCGCGGCGAACGGCGGCGGTGACGCACGGTGGCCACGGAGCACACCGACGCGGAAGCGGAACACGACGGCGGTCCGCCCGGCGCACGGGCGGACCGTCCGGACGGCCGGGCCTCGGCCCCCGGATCCGGGGCCGCCGTCGTCGCGGCCCGGGACCGGGGCGCGACGGTCATCGCCGACCGGGTCGTGGCGAAGATCGCCGCACAGGCGGCCCGGGAGGCGATCGGGACCGTACCGGCGGGCGGCGAGGCGCCGCACGCCTCGGTCGTGGTCCGCGACGACGCCGCCCGGGTGAGGATCAGCCTCGAACTCGACTACCCCTCCGACATCGGCGCGCAGTGCGGAGCGGTACGCCGCCGCGTGGTCGAACGCGTGCGCGGCCTCGCCGGAATGTCGGTGCCCGAGGTGTCCGTCCTGGTCGAACAGCTGCACTCGGCGCACTCGCGCGGCACCGCGCAGGGGAGGATCCGATGACCGAGCCGACCCACCGGACCGCGCCGGGCGACACCTCGGGACCGGACGGGACCTCGGGACCGGGCGACACCTCGGGACCGGACGCCGCGGCCGGGCCCTTTCTGGTGCCGAGCCCCAAGAAGGCGAAGGCCGGGCGGTTCTGGTCGGGGCGCAGAATCCCCGCCGCGCTCCTCGCGGCCGCGGTGCTCGGCGGGGCCGGAATCCTGCTCTACGACATCGCGGCGGTGCGCGCGGACCGGCCGGCCATGCGGTGGCGGCGCGTCACCGCCGACCGGCTGGCCGAATGGCGGCTCGAAGAGCCCTGGGTGCTGGCGGCCGCGGCCGCCGTCGCGCTCCTCGGCCTCTGTCTGCTGGTGATCGCCGCCACGCCCGGGCTGCGCGCCCTGCTCCCCATGCGCCGTGACGACCCCGCCGTACGGGCCGGTCTCACCCGCGACGCGGCGGCGCTGGTGCTGCGCGACCGGGCGATGGAGGTGCCCGGGGTCCAGTCGGTACGGGTGCGGATGCGCCGCCGGAAGGTCTCGGTGCGGGCCCGCGCCCACTTCCGCGAACTCGACGACGTACGCACGGATCTGGACGGCGCGGTCGACGCGGCGATCGCCGAACTCGGCCTCGCCAAGCCGCCGTCGCCGTCCGTACGGGTCTCGCGGCCGCCGGCCAGGAAGAGGTGACACGGAATGCTGCGGGTCGTCAATCGTGTGGTGCTCGCCCTCGCGGGCCTGGTGCTGGTGTGCGGCGGAGGCGCGGTGCTGGCGGCCGGCGCCGGGCTCGGGGTGCCGTCCTGGTGGCCCTGGCACGGTCGTCGCGATGTGCTGCTGAGTACGGCGGACCGGATGCGCTGGCGCGACGAGGGCTGGTGGTGGCCCACCGTGATCGCCGCGCTCGCGGTCCTGGTGCTGCTGGCGCTGTGGCTGCTCCTCGCGCAGCTGCGGCGGGCCCGCCCGGCCGAGATCGTCGTCGACAGCGGCGACGGGGAGGGCGCGCGGCTGCGCGGGAGCGCGCTCGAAAACGTCCTGGGGAGCGAGGCGGAGTCGCTGCCGGGCGTGGAGCGGGCGCGGGTCCGGCTGACCGGGCGGCGGGAGCGGCCCGCCGCGAGGCTGGGGCTCCGGCTGGAGCCGTTCGCCTCGCCCGCGGCGACGCTCGACGGGCTGACGTCCGGGGCGCTGGCGCGGGCGAGGGAGTCGGCGGGGGCGGCCGAACTGCCCGCGGAGGTCCGCCTCAAGGAGGCCAAGCACCGGGCCCGCCGGGTGAGCTAGGACCCGTCTTCCCGGACCCCGCCTCCCGGATCCCGCCTCCCGCCTCCCGGACCCCGGATCCCGGATCCCGGATCCCGCCTCCCGGACCCCGGATCCCGGATCCCGGATCCCGGATCCCGCCTCCCGGATCCCGCCCGCCGGGCCTCGGGCGGGGTCCGGCTCGTACGCCGCCCTCGCCCACCGCCGTAGGCGCCGAGCCCATACCCCCTCGCCGGGGCTCGCCCCGCCCCCGCCGTACGCACCCCGCTTGTACGCGCCGGATGAGCTGGTCCCGGCCCCGCCGGGCACGGGCGCGCGCCCCGGCCGTACGCGCCACGCGGCATACACGCCGCCCGTACGCGCGCCCCGCCCGCCGCCGAGCCGGCCCGGACCCCCGCCCGTATCCGCCCGCCGTGGCCGTACGCGCGGAGCCCGCACCCGCCCACCGCCGGGCTCGCCCGGCCCCCCTCGCCCGGCCGCGGGTCAGAACCCGTGGCGCGCGCCCCCGTCGACGGGGAGCATGACGCCGGTGAGGTAGGACGCGGCGGGGGAGAGGAGGAAGGCGGCGGCCGCGCCGAACTCCTCGGGGGTGCCGTACCTGCGCAGCGGGATACGGGACTCGCCCGCGGCGCGGGCCGCGTCCGCGTCGCCGGAGAGGGCGTCCAGCTCCCGGACCCGGTCGGTGTCGATGCGGGCCGGCAGGAGGCCGACCACCCGGATGCCCCGCGGGCCGAGTTCGACGGAGAGGGACTTGGCGAAGCCCGCCAGACCAGGGCGCAGGCCGTTGGAGATCGTCAGGCCCGGGATCGGCTCATGGACCGACCCGGAGAGCACGAAGCCGATCACCCCGCCCTCGCCCAGCTCCCCGGCCGCCGTACGGGCCAGACGCACCGCGCCCAGGAAGACCGAGTCGAACGCCGCCCGCCACTGCTCGTCCGTATTGTCCGCGGCGAAGCCCGGGGCCGGGCCGCCCACGCTGATCAGCACCCCGTCGAACCGGCCGAAGTGCGCGCGGGCCGCCGCGACCAACCGGTCCGCGCCCTCCGGGTCGGCGTTGTCCAGCGCCACGCCCACCGCGTCCGGGCCCAGCTCGGCCGCGGCGTCCATGACGGTCTTCTCGTCGCGTCCGGTGATGACGACCTTCGCGCCGTCGGCGACCAGCGCCCGCGCACAGGCGTTGCCCAGCCCGCGCGAAGCGCCGGTCACCACGTAGACACGGTCCCTCAGTCCAAGATCCATGGGGCTATCCTGCCGTCTCCTCCCGGCTCAGCGCGAGAGCCGTGGTCACCAGGGCGATATGGCTGAACGCCTGGGGGAAGTTGCCCAGCTGACGGCCCGAGGCCGGGTCGTACTCCTCGGCGAGCAGCCCTACGTCGTTGCGGAGCGCGAGCAGCCGCTCGAACAGCTCCCGCGCCTCCTTCACCCGGCCGGTCATCCGCAGGGCGTCCGCCATCCAGAACGAGCACGCCAGAAACGCGCCCTCGTCCCCCGGCAGCCCGTCCACGGTGACGCCCGCGGTGCTGTAGCGGCGCACCAGCCCGCCCCCGGCGCCCAGCTCCTCCCGGACCGCGTCCACGGTGCCGATCACCCTGGGGTCCTCCGGCGGCAGAAAGCCGACCCGGGGGATCAGCAGCGTCGCCGCGTCCAGTTGGGCGGAGCCGTAGGACTGGGTGAAGGTGTTGCGCCGGGGGTCGTACCCCTTCTCGCACACCTCCCGGTGCACCTCGTCGCGCATGGCCCGCCACCGGTCGGCGTCGCCGCGCAGCGAGGGATCCGACTCCAGCGTCCGCACGGCGCGGTCCGCCGCCACCCACGCCATCACCTTGGAGTGCACGAAGTGGCGGCGCGGGCCGCGCACCTCCCACAGCCCCTCGTCCGGTTCGCGCCACTTCGACTCCAGGAAGCCGAGCAGGCTGAGCTGGAGGTACCAGGCGTGCCGCTGGGTCGGCAGGCCCGCCTCCCGGGCGAGGAAGAGCGAGTCCATCACCTCGCCGTACACATCGAGCTGGAGCTGTTTGACGGCCGCGTTCCCGGTGCGTACGGGGGCGGAGCCGGCGTATCCCGAGAGCCACGGCAGCTCCGTCTCCGGCAGCCGGCGCTCCCCGCCCAGCCCGTACATGATCTGGAGGTCGGCCGGGTCGCCCGCCACCGCCCGCAGCAGCCAGTCCCGCCAGGAGGCGGCCTCGTCCTGATAGCCCGCGTCGAGGAGCGCGTCCAGGGTGAGGGTGGAGTCCCGCAGCCAGCAGAAGCGGTAGTCCCAGTTCCGTACGCCGCCCAGCTCCTCCGGGAGCGAGGTGGTGGGGGCGGCGACGATACCGCCCGTCGGGCCGTAGGTGAGCGCCTTGAGGGTGATCAGGGAGCGGACCACGGCCTCCCGGTAGGGGCCCTCGGCGCGGCAGCGGTCGGCCCACTCGCTCCAGTCCCGCAGGCTGGTCTCCAGCGCCTCGAACGGGTCCACCTGGTCCGGGCGCTGCCGGTGCGAGGGGTGCCAGCTCAGGACGAAGGCCACCCGTTCGCCCTCGCCGACCGTGAACGACGAGACGGTGCTGAACTGCTGGCCCCAGGTCTTGACCGGCGGCTCGCTGCGCAGCCAGACCGAGTCGGGGCCGGCGATCGCCACCCGGCGGCCGTCCGCGCGCCGCATCCACGGCACCACCGAGCCGTAGTCGAAACGCAGCCGGAGCACGGACTCCATCTCGACCGAGCCCGAGACGCCCTCCACGATCCGCACCACATCGGGCGTCTCCTCGCGCTGCGGCATGAAGTCGACGACCTTGACCGTGCCGGTGCGGGTCTCCCACACCGACTCCAGTACGAGGGAGTCGCCCGCGTAGCCGCGCCGGGCGCAGGGCCCCGCCCCCTTGGGGGCGATCCGCCAGTGGCCGTTGTCCTGGTCGCCGAGGATGGCGGCGAAGCAGGCCGCGGAGTCGAAGCGGGGCAGGCAGAGCCAGTCGATGGAGCCGTCCGTGCCGACCAGCGCCGCTGTCTGGAGATCGCCGATCAGGGCGTAGTCCTCGATGCGTAGGGTCACGCTGTGGCGCATTCCCGCCGTACGCGAGGGCCAATCAGACGGCGCGGGCGTGTCAGGCGTTCGCGGGGGCCGGTTCCGGGGCGCTCTTCGCCGCCGCCTCGCGCCGGTCGCGCACCTCACGGCGGACGAGGATCACATAGCCGATGGGCACTCCGGCGACGAACAGCCACCACTGGACCGCGTAGGCCATGTGCGCGCCGATGGAGTCGTGGTCGGGCTCGGGGATCAGCTCGGGGAGCGTCCCGGAGGGCCTCGGGGCGGTCTGCTCCAGATAGCCGCCGAGCACCGGCCTGCCGATGGCCTCGGACCGCTGCTCGCTGTTGATCAGCATGACCTGGCGGTCCGGCAGCCCCGCGAGGTCCTTGATCCCGCTGCCCCTGGTGGTCTCGTCCGCCTTGAGCCGTCCGGTGACGGTCACCGTGCCCCTGGGCGCGGGCGGCACCTCGGGGTAGGCCTTCTGGTCCGCCGCCAGCGGGATCCAGCCGCGGTTGACCAGGACGGCCCGCCCGTCGGCGAGCACCAGCGGGGTCAGCACCTGGGCGCCGACCTTCTCGTCGGCGTTGACCCGGCGGCGTACGACGACCTCGTTCTCCGTGTCGTAGACACCGGTGGCGGTGATCGCGCGCCAGTAGTCCGAGCGGGGGACGGTGTGCCCGGGGGAGGTCAGCTCGGTCACCGGGACCGGCTTGTCCGCCAGATTCCGCGCGATCAGGGCGTTCTGCTCGACCCGGCGCTCATGCCGGTGGAACTGCCAGAAACCCAGCTCGATCATCGACGGGATGAGCACGAGGCCGATGAGGGTCAGGGACACCCACTGCCGGGACAACAGGAAGCGATACACGGCTTCGACCGTACCTGTCGGTCCGGACGGGCCTCACGCTGGGTCCTCCTCCGCCGCGCGCCGCGCCTCGGGACCCGTCCCGTCCGCCGGGGTCACATCGCGCAGCAGCTGGGTGAAGGCCGCCTCGTCCATCACCGGCGTGCCGTACGACTTCGCCCGGGCGGTCTTGGAGGTCACCGCGCCGGGGTCGTTGGTCACCAGCAGACTGGTCAGCCGGGAGACGCTGGTGGCGATGTGCAGTCCGGCCTCGACGGCCCGGTCCTCCAGCAGCTCCCGGTCGATGGAGGTGTCGCCGGAGATCGCCACCCGCATGCCCTGCTTCAGCGGCTTCCCCGTCTCGTACCGCCCGGGGTTGGGATGGGGGCAGGCCGGCCGCTTGCGCGAGGGACGCCAGCTGCCCGGCCCGTACCGCCCGGAGGGGGATCTGCCGTACGAGGCCTGGGGGCCGACGCGCGGGGTGGCGGGGGAGTCCGACCACTCGGTCAGCGGACGGCACTCCAGCAGCGGCAGCCGGACGCCCTCCCGCGCCGCGCTGTGCAGACTGGGGCGGAACGCCTCCGCCAGCACCCGCGCGTCGTCCAGCGCGTGGTGCGCGTGCTGCTGGACGACGCCGAAGTGCGCGGCCAGCGACGCCAGCTTGTGATTGGGCAGCGGCAGCGCCAGCTCCTTGGAGAGCGCGATGGTGCAGAGCCGCTGGCGGGTGGGGGCGGTGCGCCGGGCCCGTGCGTACTCCCGGGCGATCATGGACCAGTCGAAGACCGCGTTGTGCGCGACCAGGACCCGGTCCGCGAGCCGCTCGGAGAACTCCTCGGCGATGTCGCCGAACAGCGGCGCGCTCTCCAGCACATCGCTCGTCAGACCGTGGATCCACACCGGGCCCGGATCACGCTCCGGGTTGACCAGGGTGTACCAGTGGTCCTCCACGTCGCCGAAGACGTCGAGCCGGTACACGGCAGCGGAGATTATCCGGTCGTCGCGCGCGAGGCCGGTGGTCTCCACGTCGACGACCGCGTATCCCCGCGGATACGCGGCCGGCCACGCCGTCGCTGCTGTGGTGCTGTCGTCGAGCATGGTCACAGAGAATACGGGCCCCCACTGACAGTGTCCGATCCGCCTGCCCTGTAGGCTCCTTCGGTACTCCTGCGCCCGCGCGCGGCCGCACCGTGCCCCGGCGGCCCGTCCGGCCCGGCGGCCCCCGCCCGGACCGTCGCGCGTCCCGCCGCCCGGTCCCTTCACCGGGCCCGGTGAGCCGCCCCCGTCCCCTTCGCTCCGGCCCGCGAGCCCCTCGTCCGACGTCCCGCGTCCGATGCCTCGCGTCCGACGCCCCGCCCCGGGCCTCCCGCGCGGACCCGCGCCCCGCCCCGGACTTGGCGGAACCCGCCAAAACATGCTGACAATCTGTCTCACATACTTGTCGGTAACAGCGTCTAGCCCCGCCCCGGCCACCGCCCATACGGTGCACCCATGCCGAACCCGCCCGATGTCGTGCTGTGGTCCATACCCGCCTTCGTGCTGCTCACCGCGGTGGAGATGGCCAGTTGCCGGTTCCGCCCCGACGCGGCCGCCGCGGGCTACGGGACCAAGGACTCGGCCACCAGCATCACCATGGGACTGGGCAGTCTCCTCTTCGACCTCCTGTGGAAGATCCCCATCGTCGCGATCTACACGGCGGTCTACGAACTCACCCCCGCCCGGGTCCCCCTCCTGTGGTGGACCCTGCCCCTGATGCTGCTCGCGCAGGACTTCCTCTACTACTGGTCCCACCGCGGCCACCACGTCGTACGGATCCTGTGGGCCTGCCACGTGGTCCACCACTCCAGCCGGAAGTTCAACCTCACCACCGCCCTGCGCCAGCCCTGGACGAGCCTCACCGTCTGGCCGTTCTATCTGCCGCTGGTCGCCTGCGGGGTCCATCCGGCCGCGCTCGCGCTCTGCTCCTCCGTCAACCTCGTCTATCAGTTCTGGGTGCACACCGAGCGCGTCGGCAGACTTCCCGGACCCTTCGAGTACCTGTTCAACACGCCCTCGCACCACCGGGTGCACCACGCCTCCCAGGGCGGCTATCTCGACCGCAACTTCGGCGGCATCCTCATCGTCTGGGACCGGCTCTTCGGATCCTTCGCCCCGGAGACCGAGCGGTGCGTCTTCGGGCTCACCAAGAACATCGACACCCACAACCCGCTGCGGGTCGCCACCCACGAGTACGCCGCCATCGCCCGCGACCTCCGGGCCGCCGCCACCTGGCGGGAGCGCGCCGGACGGATCTTCCGCGGCCCCGGCCGGCAGCCCCCGCCGCGCCCCGAGCAGGACCCGCCCGCCGCTGCCCCCGCCGCCCCGACCGCCGGACGGACCGTATGACCACCCCGCCCGCACCCCTCGCGCCCCGGACCCGCGAGCGCCTCGCCGCGGCCCTGCTCGCCGCCTTCGCCCTCGCCGTACTCGCCGACCTCGGCTCGCTCCTCGCGGGCGCGGAGACCGGCCACCGGATCGCCAAACCGCTGCTGATGCCGCTGCTCGCCGCCTTCGTCGCGGTACGGGGCGGCCCGCGCACGCTGGTCGCCGCGCTGTTGCTCGGCTGGGGCGGGGACGTGTTCCTGCTCCTCGACGCCGCGTGGGCCTTCCTGGCGGGCATGGGGCTCTTCGCCCTGGGGCACCTCTGCTATCTGCGGCTCTTCGGGCGCGCCGCGCCGCCCCGGGGGCTCGGACCGCTCTACGCCGTCCTGCTGGTCGCGGCCGTCGCCCTGCTGTGGCCCGGACTCCCCGCCGAACTGCGGCTCCCCGTCGCCGGATACGCGGCCTTGCTGGCCTTCACGGCCTGGCGGGCGAGCGCGCTGGGAGCGGTCGTCGGCGCGGGCGGGGCGCTCTTCCTGGTCTCGGACCTGATCATCGCCACCGGGATCGCCGGGCTGCCGCAGCCCCCGGCCGCCGACTTCTGGATCATGTTCCTCTACTGCGCGGCCCAGCTGACCCTCGCCCTCGGCGTGCTGACCGCCTCCGCCCGCACGCTCCCCGGGGCCCCCGCGCCGGACGGCCGCGCCGGCTGACGGGAGAGGACGGGCGGCCGCTTCCGGGTACGTACCCGAAATGACCGAGGGGGCCGGGCGCGATCACCGCGCCCGGCCCCCTCCCGCTCCTCGCGGAGCGGTTCGCCCGTTACCGGCGAACCGCGTCCAGCGCGTTCACGACGCCCGCGCCGTAGAAGCCGTTGTTCTTCTTGCCGCCCTCGCAGACCGCGTCCACGGTGCCGTCACCGTTGTAGTCGTACGGGTTGGTGCAGGCGCGGTCGTCCGCCTGCGCGTACAGCAGCGCCTTCAGCGCGGCCGGGGAAGCGCCCGGGTGCTTCGACTTGATGAGCGCGAGCACGCCCGCCGCGTGCGGCGTGGCCATCGACGTACCGGCCTTGTAGACGTACCGGCCGCCCGTGCTCGTGGAGAGGATCCGGCCGTCGGTGGCCGGGGCGTCCGGCTGCTGGTAGGCCGTGCGGTCGCCGCCGGGGGCGGAGATGTCGATCACACCGTCGCCGTAGTTGGAGAACGAGGACTTCAGACCCTTCGCGCCCAGCGAGGAGGTGGTCACCACACCCGGGATCTGCGTCGGAATGTCCAGGCACTCGCTCGGGTCGATGACCCGGTCCACCGGCGTGGTGTCGTTCGGGCTGGTGGTGTCCTTCAGCTCGTCCGCCGCCAGATCCAGACCGTCGTTGCCCGCCGCGGCCACATTCACCGCGCCCTTGCGCTCGGCGTACGTGGTGGCCCGGGAGACCGCCTCGACCAGGGCCGTCTGGTCCGGGTCGTTCTTGCAGTTGAACAGCCACGGGTCCGTGTAGTAGCTGTTGTTGGTGATCTCGACGCCCTTCTCGGCCGCCCAGACGAAGCCGCAGACGACCGCCTCGGTGTAGAAGAAGCCGGCGGTGGTCGACACCTTGATGCCGGAGACCTTCACACCGGGCGCGACGCCGGTGACGCCGACCCCGTTCTTGGCGGCGGCGATGGTGCCCGCGACATGGGTGCCGTGGTCGCTCTCGCCGGCGGCCGGACGCCAGGAGCCGGGCGTGGTGTCCGGCTTGCCGGTCACACAGTTCGCCGAGGCGCGCTGGTCGAAGTTGGGCGCGAGGTCGGGGTGGGTGTCGTCGACGCCCGTGTCGATGACCGCGACCGTGACCTTCTTGCTGCCGAGGGTCCGCTTGTGGGCCTTGTCCGCCTCGATCGCGGGGAGGCTCCACTGGAGCGGCTCCAGCGGGTCCTGCTCGGCCTCGGCCTTCGACGCCGACGTCACCGCCTCCTGGGCGGTCAGCGGCCGCTCGGACCCGGTCGAGGTGTCCGTGGCGGCGGCCATCGGAGCGGTCCGGGTCGCGCCCGCCGACTCCACGCCGCGCACGGTGCGGATCGTCTTGGCGAAGTCCGGGTTCTGCGAGTGGACGACGATGACGCCTATCTGGTCGTAGGCGATCACGATCGAGCCACCGGCCCTGGCTATCTCCTTCTTGACCGACTTCACGGTCTTCCGGCCGCCGTCGACGTTGACCACGTACGACAGCTTCGGGCCGTCGGTCACCACCGAGGCGGGCGGGGCGGCGGGCGCGGCCGTGGCCGACGCCGCCGGAAGGAAGCCGAGCGAGGCCGTGAGCGCCAGGCCGACGGGCAGGGCGAGGGCACGCCGCCGTCTGGTTCCCAGATGAGCCATGGGTTCTCCACATCATCCGTGACGACCGCCCGGGCACCTGGTGCGCCTGGACGGGTACATGACCAGCGAAGCTATCGCCGATCTTGATCGCCATCAATGCGTACGAGCGGAAAACCTGAACGGAAAACGTCGATCGTGAAGAAAAAAGGCCGATGTTGAACCGCCCCGGCGTGCTCTCCGTGCCGTTGTCAGGGGGTGGAGCACCATCGGACCGCCCCGCTGAACCCGCTCGAACGAAGGCCCCGCCTTGTCCATCCCCACCGCTCCCGCGTCACGAGGAGAATCCGTGGCTACCGATGCACCGCCGCCCGACGGCCCCAGGGACACCGGCCCCGCGCAGCCCACGACCGAGCAGTTCGTCGCGGTGCAGAAGAGCGCCGAGTTCGGCGAACTGCGCCACTCCTACCGCTCGTTCGCCTTTCCCCTGACCGTCGCGTTCATCCTCTGGTACCTGCTGTACGTCCTGCTCTCCAGCTACGCCGGCGACTTCATGGGCACCCGGCTCTTCGGCAACATCAATGTGGCCCTCGTCCTCGGCCTCGCCCAGTTCGCCACCACCTTCCTCATCGCCTGGCTCTACTCGCGCCACGCGGCGGCCCGGCTCGACCCCAAGGCCGAGGCCATCAAGACCCGGATGGAGGCCGAACTGTGACCAGCGCCCTCCAGCTCGCGGCCCAGAGCGCCACCACCGAACACCGGCCGCTGATCATCACCCTCTTCGGGGCCTTCGTCGTCGCCACCCTCTTCATCACCGTCCGGGCCGGCCGCCAGACCAAGAGCGCCGCCGACTTCTACGCCGGCGGACGCCAGTTCACCGGCTTCCAGAACGGCCTGGCGATCTCCGGCGACTACATGTCCGCCGCGTCCTTCCTCGGCATCGCGGGCGCCATCGCCCTCTTCGGCTACGACGGCTTCCTGTACTCCATCGGCTTCCTGGTGGCCTGGCTCGTCGCCCTGCTGCTCGTCGCCGAACCGCTGCGCAACTCCGGCCGGTTCACCATGGGCGACGTGCTCGCGTACCGGATGCGCCAGCGCCCGGTGCGCACCGCCGCCGGCACCTCCACCATCGTCGTCTCGATCTTCTACCTGCTCGCGCAGATGGCCGGGGCCGGCGTCCTCGTCTCGCTGCTCCTCGGCATCACCAGCGACAGCGGCAAGGTGCTCATCGTCGCCCTCGTCGGCGTGCTGATGATCCTGTACGTCACCATCGGCGGCATGAAGGGCACCACCTGGGTCCAGATGGTCAAGGCGGTCCTCCTCATCGCGGGCACCCTCCTCATCACCTTCCTGGTGCTGCTGAAGTTCAACTTCAACATCTCGGACCTGCTCGGCACCGCCGCCGCGAAGAGCGGCCACGGATCGGCCTTCCTGGAGCCCGGCCTCAAGTACGGGGCCACCGGGACCTCCAAACTGGACTTCATCTCGCTCGGCATCGCCCTGGTCCTCGGCACCGCCGGACTCCCGCACATCCTGATCCGCTTCTACACCGTCCCCACCGCGAAGGCCGCCCGCAAGTCCGTCAACTGGGCCATCGGCATCATCGGCGCCTTCTACCTGATGACGATCGCGCTCGGCTTCGGAGCCGCGGCCCTGGTCGGACCGGCGGAGATCACCGAGTCCAACAAGGCGGGCAACACGGCCGCCCCGCTGCTCGCCCTCCACATCGGCGGAACGGACTCCGCGGGCGGCGCGATCCTGCTCGCCGTGATCTCGGCCGTCGCCTTCGCCACCATCCTCGCCGTCGTCGCCGGACTCACCCTCGCCTCGTCCTCCTCCTTCGCCCACGACATCTACGCCAACGTCATCCGCCGGGGGAAGGCCACCGAGAAGGAAGAGGTCCGCGCCGCCCGCTGGGCGACCGTCGCCATCGGCGTCGTCTCCATCGGACTCGGCGCGCTCGCCCGCGACCTCAACGTCGCCGGACTGGTCGCCCTCGCCTTCGCCGTCGCCGCCTCCGCGAATCTGCCGACGATCCTCTACAGCCTCTTCTGGAAGAAATTCACCACCCAGGGCGCGCTGTGGTCCATCTACGGCGGCCTCGTCTCCTCCGTGGTCCTGGTCCTCTTCTCCCCGGTCGTCTCCGGGAAGCCCACGTCCATGTTCAAGAACGCCGACTTCTACTGGTTCCCCCTGGAGAACCCGGGCCTCGTCTCCATCCCGCTGGGCTTCCTGCTCGGCTGGCTCGGCTCGGTCCTCTCCAAGGAGAAGCCCGACAGCGGCAAGTACGCCGAACTGGAGGTCAAGTCCCTCACCGGCACCGGAGCCCACTGACCGGCGGGAAACCCGGCCGCGCCGGACCCCGCTGACCTGCGGGGAAACCCCGCGGGGCCGGATCGCGCGACCTCGCGCGGCCCGGCCCCGCAGGGCTCCCGGGCTCACCGGGGCCCGGCGCTGTCGGCGCCCTGACGTAGGCTCGACGCAGAGACGCTCCGGAGGGGAGGGATGTGCCGTGCTTCTGGACACCTACGGCCGGGTCGCCACCGACCTGCGGGTCTCGCTGACCGACCGGTGCAATCTGCGGTGCACGTACTGCATGCCGGAAGAGGGCCTGCAGTGGCTCGCCAAGCCCGATCTGCTCACCGACGACGAGATAGTCCGGCTGGTCGGGATCGCCGTCACCCTCCTCGGCGTCACCGAGGTCCGCTTCACCGGCGGGGAGCCGCTGCTCCGCCCCGGACTGGTCTCCGTCGTCGAGCGCTGCGCCCGCCTCGCCCCCCGCCCCCGGATGTCGCTCACCACCAACGGCATCGGCCTCCAGCGCACCGCCGCCGCCCTCCGGGCCGCCGGACTGGACCGGATCAATGTCTCCCTCGACACCCTCAGCCCCGAGATCTTCCGGCGGCTCACCCGCCGCGACCGCCACCACGACGTCCTGGCCGGCCTCCGCGCCGCCCGCGCCGCGGGGCTCACCCCCGTCAAGGTCAATACGGTGCTGATGCCCGGCGTCAATGACGACGAGGCCCCCGAGCTGCTCGCCTGGGCCGTCGCCGAGGGGTACGAGCTGCGCTTCATCGAGCAGATGCCGCTCGACGCCCAGCACGGCTGGAAGCGCGACGGAATGATCACGGCGGGCGACATCCTGACCTCGCTCCGCACCCGCTTCACCCTCACCCCCGAGGGCGGCGACGAGCGCGGATCCTCCCCGGCCGAACGCTGGCTGGTCGACGGCGGACCGCACCGGGTCGGCGTGATCGCCTCCGTCACCCGCCCCTTCTGCTCCGCCTGCGACCGGACCCGGCTCACCGCCGACGGTCAGGTGCGCACCTGCCTCTTCGCGAGGGAGGAGACGGATCTGCGGGCCGCGCTCCGCTCGGACGCCTCCGACGAGGAGATAGCCCAGCTCTGGCGGACGGCGACACAGGGCAAGAAGGCGGGCTCGGGCCTCGACGACCCGTCGTTCCTCCAGCCGCAGCGGCCCATGTCAGCGATCGGCGGCTGAGCCGTCCCCGGACGCCCCCGGCGCGTCCGGACCGCCGGCGCCGGACTCCCACTCCGCCAGCGTCACCACGTCCTTGAGAAAGCCCCGGACGCCGAGGAAGCTCGACAGATGCTCACGGTGCTCCTCGCACGCGAGCCAGGTCTTGCGGCGCTCAGGCGTGTGCAGCTTCGGATTGTTCCAGGCCAGCACCCACACCGCGGGGGCACGGCAGCCCTTGGCCGAACAGATCGGGGACTCGTCGCTCACGTGCGCAATGCTCCACTACATGGCGACGCCGGGCAGCCACGGGGGGAGCTGCCCGGCGTCGGTCCGTCGCTCCGACGGGGGATGCGGAGCGCGTACGAAGTATGTCATGGGTAACCGGGTGCGGTGCACCGGAACTTCACGAAAGAGTCTGAGGTTTTCCTGAGGATCGGCACCCCGGATCGGCGGCCCCTCAGCCCGCTTCGCGCTCCCGCGCGCTCTCCCCGGACCGGCCGGCGCTGGCCGCGCCCGGCACGCCGTCCCGCACACCGGATTCCGGCTGGGATTCCGGACCGGGACCCTCCGCCGCCGGTGCGCCGGACGGCAGAGCGGGGGGAAGAGGCGCGTCGACCACATACGCCGAGGGCAGCGAAGGCACGCTTTCCCGGCCCGCGTTGGCGATGACCACGGCGACGTAGGGGAGCAGAATCCCCAGCACCAGCGCCACGATCGCCACATGCCGTTCCACATTCCACAGCACCGCCGCGAGCACGACGGACAGGGTCCGCACCGACATCGAGATCACATAGCGGCGCTGACGTCCGCGGACATCGTCCGCGAGCCCCTGCCGGGCCCCGGTGATCCGGAAGACCTCGGCGTTCGTCTGCTTCCGCATCACATTCCACCACCTGTTTTCCCTGTCGGACGCGCGCCGGTCCTGACGGCTTCCACGGTACGCCGCCCCCGGCCCGCCGACGAGAGCGGGGGCGGCCACCAGACGATCGCCCGCGCTCCGTCACCGCGCGTATGGACGCCTCCGACATGCGAGGTAGCCGCGATGGGCCGAGACTGACGGCGTAACTGCTCACGCGGAGCCGTACGAGGAGGCAGCCATGGGCTGGTTGTGGGCGATCATCGTGGGATTCGTGCTGGGCCTGATCGCGAAGGCGATCCTGCCCGGGAAACAGCACCTTCCCTTGTGGCTGGCCACCATCTGCGGCATCGGCGGCGCGGTGCTCGGCAACTGGGCCGCCGGCGGAATGGGCATCGAGGAGACCCCGGGCTTCGACTGGGGACGCCACGCCCTGCAACTGATCTTCGCCGTCGTCCTGGTCTTCATCGGCGACCGCGCCTGGATCGCGATGCGCGGCAACCGGCAGCGCGCCTGACCGGCGCCGCACGCCGCACGGCGGCCGGACGGAGCATTCCGTCCGGCCGCCGTGCGCCGTCGCACCGGCTGCCTCAGCCGATCTCGACGGCCGCCAGATTCTTCTTGCCCCGGCGCAGCACCAGCCAGCGCCCGTGCAGCAGCTCCCCGGCCGCCGGAATCGCGTCCTCGGCCGTGACCTTCACATTGTTCACGTAGGCCCCGCCCTCCTTCACGGTCCGCCGGGCCGCCGACTTGCTCGCCACCAGACCGACCTCCACCAGCAGATCCACCACCGGCAGGGGCTCGGCCACCTTGGCGTGCGGCAGCTCGGAGAGCGCCGAGCGCAGCGTGGCCTCGTCCAGATCGGCCAGCTCGCCCTGCCCGAACAGCGCCTTGGAGGCGTACACCGCCGCCGCGCAGTCGTCCGCGCCGTGCACCAGCGTCGTCAGCTCCTCCGCCAGCGCCCGCTGCGCCGCCCGCGCCTGCGGACGCTCCTCGGTCAGCCGCTCCAGCTCCTCGATCTCCTCACGGGACCGGAAGCTGAAGATCCGCAGGTACTTCGAGACATCGCGGTCGTCCGCGTTCAGCCAGAACTGGTAGAACGCGTACGGCGAGGTCCGGTCCCGGTCCAGCCAGACGGTCCCCGACTCGGTCTTGCCGAACTTGGTGCCGTCCGCCTTGGTGATCAGCGTCGTGGACAGGGCGTGCACCTTGGCCTCGGGCTCGACCCGGTGGATCAGATCGGTGCCCGCGGTCAGATTGCCCCACTGGTCGCTGCCGCCGGTCTGCAGCGTGCAGCCGTACCGGCGGTACAGCTCCAGGTAGTCCATGCCCTGGAGGATCTGGTAGCTGAACTCGGTGTAGCTGATCCCCGCGTCGGAGTTCAGCCGCCGGGACACCGCCTCCTTGGCGATCATCTTGTTGACCCGGAAGTACTTCCCGACGTCGCGCAGGAAGCCGATCGCCGACATCCCCGACGTCCAGTCCAGGTTGTTGACCATGGTCGCCGCGTACGGCCCCTCGAAGTCGAGGAACCGCTCGATCTGGGCCCGCAGCCGCTCGACCCAGGCCGCGACGATCTCCGGCTCGTTCAGCGTGCGCTCGGAGGTCGGCTTGGGGTCGCCGATCAGCCCGGTCGCCCCGCCGACCAGACCCAGCGGACGGTTCCCCGCCAGCTGCATCCGGCGCATGGTGAGGATCTGCACCAGATTGCCCAGGTGGAGGCTGGGCGCGGTCGGGTCGAATCCGCAATAGAACGTGACGGGGCCGTCCGCGAACGCCTTGCGCAATGCGTCCTCGTCAGTGGACTGGGCGATCAGCCCGCGCCACCGCAGCTCGTCGACGATGTCCGTCACGTCTCTCGTGTCTCCTCAGATGTGCAGTACGGAAAGTGCCTCTCGGCCCCTCCGAGGTTATACGCCCTGGCTGACGGAACTCATATTGAAATCGGGCACCCGCAGCGCGGGCATCGCGGCACGGGTGAACCAGTCGCCCCACTCCCGGGGCAGCGTCTTCTCGGTCCGGCCCGCCTCGGTGGCCCGGGAGAGCAGATCCACCGGCGACTCGTTGAACCGGAAATTGTTCACCGCGCCCGTGACCTCGCCGTTCTCCACGAGATACACCCCGTCCCTGGTCAGCCCGGTCAGCAGCAGCGTCGCCGGGTCCACCTCCCGGATGTACCACAGACAGGTCAGCAGCAGCCCGTGACCGGTCGCCGCGACCATCTCCTCCAGCGAGCGCTCGCCCCCGCCGTCCAGAATCAGATTCCCGGCCCCCGGGGCGACCGGCAGGCCCGTCAGCGCCGCGCTGTGCCGGGTGGTCACCAGATGCTCCAGCCGCCCCTCGCGCACCCAGTCCGTCCGCGCCAGCGGCAGACCGTTGTCGAAGACCGAGGCGTCGTCGCCCGAGGCGTGCGCGATCACGAACGGCGCGGACTGCAGACCCGGCTCCTCCGGATCGCTGCGCAGGGTCATCGGCAGCGGGGAGAGCTTCTCCCCGACCCGGGTGCCGCCGCCCGGCCGGGAGAAGACCGTACGGCCCTCCACCGCGTCCCGGGCCGTCGACGACCACAGCTGGTAGATCAGCAGATCCGCCACCGCGGTCGGCGGCAGCAGCGTCTCGTACCGCCCGGCGGGCAGCTCGATCCGCCGCCGGGCCCACTCCAGCCGCCGCGCCAGCTCGGCGTCGAGCGCCGCCGGATCCACATCGGTGAAGTCCCGGGTGGACCGGCCGGCCCAGGCCGAGCGCGAGCCGTCCGGGGACTTCGCGTTCAGCTCCAGCGTCCCGTTCGGCTGGTCGTGCCGCAGCCGCAGCCCGGTGGAGGTGCCCAGATAGGTGGAGGTCATCTCGTGACTGGCGAATCCGTACAGCTCCCGCCCGCCGGACCGGGCCCGGGCGAAGGACTCGCCGAGCGCGGGCGCGAAGTCCGCGAAGACCGCCGAGGACGTCTCCGCCGGGGCCTCGGTGAAACCGGCCGACGCCGTCCCCCCGGCCACCAGCGGCCGCGCGTCCTCCGCGGGCTCCGACGCCCGGGCGGCGGCCTCGGCCGCGCGCACCAGCGACTCCAGGTCCTGCGGGGTGACGGCGGACCGGGAGACCACCCCGGACGCGGTCCCCTCCGCGCCGTCGACGGTCGCGATGACGGTGAGGGTACGGCCCCGGGTGACGCCGTTGGTGGTCAGCGCGTTCCCCGCCCAGCGGAGATTGGCGGAGGAGTGCTCGTCGGCGATGACGACACAGCCGTCGGCCGTGGAGAGCGCGAGGGCGCGCTCGACGATGTCGTACGGCTTGCTGGTGCGGCTCATCGACCGGCCTCCTGCGTCGTGTTCAAGATGTTCACGCCCCGGAACAGGGCGGAGGGGCAGCCGTGGGAGACCGCGGCGACCTGGCCCGGCTGGGCCTTGCCGCAGTTGAACGCACCGCCCAGGACATAGGTCTGGGGACCGCCCACCTGCTCCATCGAGCCCCAGAACTCCGTCGTCGTCGCCTGGTACGCGACATCCCTGAGCTGCCCGGCGAGCCGGCCGTTCTCGATCCGGAAGAACCGCTGCCCGGTGAACTGGAAGTTGTAGCGCTGCATGTCGATCGACCACGACCGGTCGCCGACGACATAGATCCCGCGCTCCACCCCGCCGATCAGATCCTCCGTCGACAGCCCGCCGGGGGCCGGCTGGAGCGAGACGTTCGCCATCCGCTGCACGGGCACATGGCCGGGGGAGTCCGCGTACGCGCACCCGTTGGAACGCCCCAGCCCCGTCAGCCGAGCGATCCGCCGGTCCAGCTGATAGCCGACCAGGGTGCCGCCCCGCACCAGGTCCCAGGACTGCGCCTGTACGCCCTCGTCGTCGTAGCCGACGGTGGCGAGCCCGTGCTCGGCCGTCCGGTCGCCGGTCACATTCATCGCCGACGAGCCGTACGCCAGCTTCCCCAGCCGGTCGAAGGTGGCGAAGGAGGTCCCCGCGTACGCGGCCTCGTACCCCAGCGCCCGGTCCAGCTCGGTGGCGTGGCCGACCGACTCGTGGATGGTGAGCCAGAGATTCGACGGATCCACCACCAGGTCGTACCGCCCGGCCTGGACGCTCGGCGCGCGCATCTTCTCCGCGAGCAGCCCCGGGATCTCCTCCAGCTCGGTGTCCCAGTCCCAGCCGGCGCCGGTCAGATACTCCCAGCCGCGGCCCACCGGCGGCGCCAGCGTCCGCATCGAGTCGAACCCGCCGGTCGTCTCGTCCACGGCCACCGCCGTGAGCTGCGGGTGCAGCCGCACCCGCTGCTGGGTGGTGACGGTGCCCGCGGTGTCCGCGTAGAACTTGTTCTCCTGCACCGTCAGCAGCGAGGCGTCCACATGGGCCACCCCGTCCGCCGCCAGCAGCCGCGCGCTCCACTGCGCCAGCAGCGCCGTCTTCTCCTCGTCGGCCACCTCGAACGGATTGATCTCGTACGAGGAGACCCAGGTCTTCTCCGCGTGCACCGGCTCCTCGGCCAGCTCCACCCGCTCGTCCGAACCGGCCGCGGCGATCACCTTCGCGGACAGCTTCGCCATGGCCACGGCCTGGCTCGCGACCTTCGCCGCCGCGTCCATCGTCATGTCGACGCCGGAGGCGAAGCCCCAGGCGCCGCCGTGGATCACCCGGACCGCGTACCCGAGGTCCGTGGTGTCCGACGACGCGGCCGGCTTGGCGTCCCTCAGCCGCCGGGCCGCGCTGCGCACCCGCTCGAACCGGAAGTCGGCGTGGTCGGCGCCGAGCGCCCGGGCCCGCGCGAGCGCCGCGTCGGCGAGGGCGCGCAGAGGCAGTGCGAGGAATGTCTGATCGATGTCATGGGGCACAGGGGCCCTCCCCTTCTCGGCCGACGCGACGACAGACCGGTTCTCGGCCAACGCGACTCGTGACTACAGACCGGCAGTGAATCATGCGGAGCGGCCCGCGCGGTCGGCCCTCCGGCCGCGGGAGGGACCCGTCCCCGGTGCGCGGGAGGGCGGGCCCGCGGCCGCTTTCTGTAGGGACCCGACAGGGAGTGGAGGAAGGCGCTGTCACTGCCCGATTCTCCGCAGAGCGGGCGGGACCGATAGTTTCGGTCGTACCACGACCGCTATCGAAAGGGTGATCCGTTGAGCCGCTCGGTTCTCGTCACCGGAGGAAACCGGGGCATCGGCCTCGCCATCGCCCGCGCGTTCGCCGACGCGGGCGACAAGGTCGCGATCACCTATCGCTCGGGCGAGCCCCCGGAGGGCTTTCTGGCCGTCCGGTGCGACATCACCGACAGCGAGCAGGTCGACCAGGCGTTCAAGGAGATCGAGGAGAAGCACGGTCCCGTGGAGGTGCTGGTGGCCAACGCCGGCGTCACCAAGGACCAGTTGCTGATGCGGATGACGGAGGAGGACTTCGTCTCCGTCGTCGACACCAACCTCACCGGCGCCTTCCGTGTGGTCAAGCGCGCCAATCGCGCGATGCTCCGCGCGAAGAGGGGCCGCGTCGTCCTGATCTCCTCCGTCGTGGGACTGCTCGGCTCGGCCGGACAGGCCAACTACGCCGCCTCCAAGGCCGGCCTGGTCGGCTTCGCCCGCTCCCTCGCCCGCGAACTCGGCTCGCGGAACATCACCTTCAACGTGGTCGCGCCCGGCTTCGTCGACACCGACATGACCAAGGTGCTCACCGAGGAGCAGCGTGCGGGCATCGTCTCGCAGGTGCCGCTCGGCCGTTATGCGAAGCCGGAGGAGATCGCCGCCACCGTGCGTTTCCTCGCCTCCGACGACGCCTCGTACATCACTGGAGCCGTCATCCCCGTTGACGGCGGATTGGGCATGGGTCACTGATCACCATGAGTGGAATCCTCGCCGGCAAGCGCATTCTCGTCACAGGCGTCCTCACGGACGCGTCCATCGCCTTCCACGCCGCCAAGGTGGCGCAGGAGGAGGGCGCGGAGGTCATCCTCACCGGCTTCGGCCGGCTGAGCCTGGTGGAGCGGATCGCCAAGCGGCTGCCCAAGACCGCTCCGGTCATCGAGCTGGACGTCACCAACCAGGAGCACCTGGACGGGCTCGCGGACCGGATCCGTGAGCACTCCAGCGACGACACCGGCCTCGACGGGATCGTGCACTCGATCGCCTTCGGCCCGCAGGGCGCGTTCAACTTCCTCGCGGGGGAGTGGGAGGACGTCTCCACCGCCGTCCAGGTCTCGGCGTACTCCTACAAGTCGCTCACCACGGCCTGCCTGCCGCTGATGAAGCCCGGCGGCTCGGTCGTCGGCCTCACCTTCGACGCGCAGGTTGCGTGGCCGAAGTACGACTGGATGGGCGTCGCCAAGGCCGCCCTGGAGTCGACCAACCGCTACCTGGCGCGCGATCTGGGCCCCCAGGGCATCCGCTGCAATCTGATCTCGGCGGGCCCGCTCAAGTCCATGGCCGCGAAGTCCATCCCCGGCTTCGAGGACCTGGCGGACGTGTGGAACCACCGCGCGCCCATCGGCTGGGACCTGGCCGACCCGGAGCCCGCGGGCCGAGGCGTGGTCGGTCTGCTCTCCGACTTCTTCCCGCGCACCACCGGCGAGATCGTCCACGTCGACGGCGGCGTGCACATGATGGGCGCCTGAGCTACCCGCGCCACCCGGACCGGGTGGTGTGCGACGCCCCGTCCCCCGCGGCGCGCGGGGGGCGGGGCGTCGCCCATTCGGCCCCCCGGGCGCGCGCCCGGCCCCCGGCACGGCCAGGGTGGAGAGGCAACCCCCCTTGTGGTGCAGCCGGGGCGCGATCGCGCCGCGGTACGGCCGAGGAGGTCCTGCTCATGCGAATGATCCGGCGCTCAGCCCCCGTACTGGCCGCGGTGACGCTTCTCCTGTGGGCGACCCCCGACGCGCCGGCCCAGGAACCGGAACCGGAGCCCCGACGGTACGAGGCGGACTGCCGCACCGAGATCGACGGCTCCCACGCCACCGCCCACTGCCACAATCCGAACCCCGGGGTCGACCGGGTGCGGCTGCACATCGAGTGCGAGCGCTGGTGGGACATCGATGTGGACAGCGCGCCCGCCGAGGTCTATCCGGCGGGCGAGGTGACGCTGACCGACCGCTGCTGGAAGGAGATCCGCGCGGTCTGGGTCAGTCATCAGCCGCTGCCGTCCTCCTGAGCGGAGGATTCCGGGGGGCCGCCCCGGGAGGCGTGCGCCCCCGGCGTGTCCTGGCGGGTCGGCGCTCCCGTTGCGCCCCGGCGGGCCCGCTCCTCCGCCTCCTCCTCCCGGGCCGCCGCGTACAGCTCCTTCAGGCCCAGACAGACGAAGGGATAGCCGGCCGCCTCCTCCGCCGCCCGCTCCCCGTCGCCGGCGCGGATCGCCTCGACCAGCCGGCCGTGGTCCAGATGGTGCTCCGGGCGCAGCCCGCCCGCGACGTCCTCGCGCAGCCAGTTCCGCAGAAGATCGCCCAGGTCCGCGTACAGCTCGCCGAGGACCTCATTGTGCGAGGCGGCCACCACGGCCAGATGGAAGGTGGTGTCGGCGGTGACGAAGCGCTCCGGCTCCCCGGTCGCCCAGGCCTCCTCGCGGCGGGCGAGGAGGGTCTCCAGCTGCCGCAGCTCGCTCTCCGTGCGGCGCTCGGCCGCCAGCCGGGCCGCCGACGACTCCAGGGTGGAGCGGACCTCGGCGATGCTCCGGGGGCTCGCGCCGGAGAACCGACGGTGCATGACCCCGGCCAGCTCGCTGGTCGCCCGTACATAGGTGCCGGAGCCCTGCCGGATGTCCAGCAGCCCGTTGTGGGCCAGGGCGCGGACCGCCTCGCGGACCGTGTTGCGGGCCACCCCCAGCTGCTCGACCAATTCCGGTTCGGTCGGAATCCGTGAGCCCACCGGCCACTCGCCGGAGGTGATCTGATTCCGCAACTGGGCGATCACCTGGTCGGAGAGCCCGGCGCGGCGGGGCGAGGTCAGGCTCATCGCGGTCCCGTCCCGGTCCGCCTCCGAAGGGGCGCGGATCCCCGCGGGCGGCTGTGGTCGGCGAGTGGACATGCATTCATCCCATGATTCTATGATGGGTCTCATGCCCTCCGAAACCCGATCCGGCACGCGCGCCGGGAACGCCCCCCTCCCGGACCGCTCCCAGGAGCCCCGGGACCCGTCGCCCCCGCGCCACGCCGCCTGGTTCACCCCGCTGGTGATGGTCGGGATCGTGCTGGCCGCGCTCAACCTCCGCCCCGCGATCACCAGCCTCGGCGCGCTGCTGGAGGAGGTCCGCACCGGACTCGGGATGAGCGGCACGGTCGCCGGGCTGCTGACCTCCGTACCGCCCCTGTGTTTCGCCGTCTTCGGGATCGCCGCGCCCCGGCTCGCCCGGCGCTTCGGGCCCGGAGCGGTGGTCTGCGCGGGCATGGCCGCCATCGCGGCCGGGCTGGCGATCCGCCCGTTCGCGGGCGGCACGGCCGGATTCCTCGCCGCCACCGCGCTCGCCCTGATGGGCATAGCGGTGAGCAACGTTCTGATGCCGGTGATCGTCAAGCGGTACTTCCCCGACCGCGTCGGCTCGATGACCGGGCTGTACTCCATGGCCCTGGCCGTCGGCACCTCGGCGGCCGCCGCCGTCACGGTGCCCCTGACCTCGGCCATGGGCGGCGGCTGGCGGATCGGCCTCGGGGTCTGGGCGCTGCTCGCCGCCCTCGCCGTACTGCCCTGGCTGGGAATCGCCCGCGCCCGGCGCGCGGAGCCGGCCGGGGCTCCCGCGTCCGAGGCCGCGCCGGGGGGAGTGCCGGGGGGCGCGTCCGCTTCCGTGGCGGGGGAGGGGCCCGGGGCCGTCGTGGAGTCCGGGGACGCCTCAGCTTCGGCCTCCGCCTCGAACCCGGCCTCCGCCTCGGTCCCGGCTTCAGCCTCGGTCCCGGCTTCCGCTTCAGCCCCGGCTTCAGCCTCCGCCTCCGCCGAGGGGCCCGCCCCGAGGATCGTCCGCAGCCCCACCGCCTGGGCCCTCGCCTGCTTCTTCGGCCTCCAGGCCACCGGCGCGTACATCACCATGGGCTGGATGCCGCAGATCTTCCGCGACGCGGGAGTCCCGGCGGGGACCGCCGGCGTGCTGCTCGCCGTGATCATGGTGATGGGGGTGCCGCTCGCCTTCGTCATCCCCCGGCTCGCCACCCGGCTGCGGAGCCAGGGGCCCATCGTCGTCGCCCTCGGCCTCTGCGGACTGACCGGGTACGCCGGGCTGCTCACCGCCCCGGCCGGCGGGGCCTGGGCCTGGGCGCTGCTGCTGGGCGTCTCCAACTGCGCCTTCCCGCTCGCCCTCACCATGATCGGTCTGCGCTCCAGGACCGGCGGCGGAGTCGCGCGGCTCTCGGCGTTCGCCCAGTCCACCGGCTATCTGATCTCCATCCCCGGCCCCCTCCTCGTCGGTGTGCTCTACGAGCGCAGCGGCGGCTGGAATCTGCCGATCGCGCTGATGGCCGGGCTGCTGGTGCCGCAGATCGTCTTCGGTGTGCTCGCGGGCAGGGACCGGACGATCGAGGACGAGACCGGGATGCGAGACTGAGTCCATGCCAGTCCTTGACCCGAATCCGCAGAACGGCCAGAAGAAGCTTCTCCTCGTCTTCGGCACGATGATCGGCCTCTTCGTGGTGATGGGAATCATCGCTTCCATCGCTTCGCCCTGACCCGTGCCGCCCGCCCCTGGTGGGGCTGGCACCACCATCCCCTAGGGGGCCAGGTTCAGGGTTCAGTGGGTGGGTCGCCGGATGGGCCGCCGCAGACATGATCCGTAGCGTTTGACACGTCGAACGCGGAATCGCGGATCACAGCTGACGGAGGCGACCATGGCGGCCCGTACGCCCACCCCTTCCCGTGCCGAGGGCGGCGTGGGGATGCGGCTTCCCTGGTGGGGCCTGGCCCTGCCGGCGCTCGCCTTTCTCTTTCTGCTGGTGCTGATAGCCGAGCCGGCCCAGGCCCAGGCGCGGACCGCCGAGGCCGAGCCGGGCCTCGGGGTCCTCGTGGAGTACTTCCGGCATCTGCTGCTCCGCTGAGCCGCCTGCCCGCCTGCCCGCCTGCCCGCCTGCCCGCCTGCCCGCCTGCCCGCCTGCCCGCCTGCCCGCCAGGCCGCCTGCCCGCCTGCCCGCCCGCCAGGCCGCCAGGCCGTCTGCCGCGTCACGCCCCGTGCCCCCCGCCCTCGCCGCGCCTCCGGCTCCCGGCCCGGCCGTGCTCTCCGCCGCCGTGCTCTCCGTCGCCCCGCCCCCGAGCGGGCGAGCCCGCCAACACCCCGCGCCCAATGGCGCATTTCATGCGAAGCTGGGGAACATGAGCGTCGCCACGCCGTCCGGAGGGAAAGCCCCCGGACCTTCCGAATCCCGCAGGATTGTGCTCCTCCGACACGCCAAGGCCGACTGGGCCGAGGAGTCCGACCATGAGCGTCCGCTCGCCGACCGGGGGCGCATGGACGCCCCCGTCGCGGGCCGCCGACTCGCCCAGACCGGAATCGCCTTCGATCTGGCCCTGTGCTCCACCGCGGTCCGCACCCGCGAGACATGGAAACTGGCGGTGCAGGAGTTGCCGGAGCGCCCGAGGACCGTCTACGAGGACCGGCTGTACGAGGCCTCCCTCGGCGAGATCCTCGCGCTGCTGAACGAGACCCCGGACGACGTGAGAGATCTGCTGCTCATCGGCCACAACCCCGGAATGCACGCCACCGCCGACGCCCTCGCCGGGGAGGCCGAGGACGATCTGCTGCCCCGGATGACCCGCAGCGGCTTCCCGACCTCGGCCTTCGCGGTCGTCCAGTTCAGCGGATCATGGAAGAGCGTGGAGCACGGAGCGGGCCGGCTCACCGGCTACTGGACGCCCCACGACTGAGCGCCTCCCCGATCCGAGGAGGCTCGGAAAGGCCTCTTCGGGACCTGGAGACGCCTTCGAGACCTGAGAAGGGCCCCGGGCGCGCGAACCGCGCCCGGGGCCCTTCCGTACCCCCTCAGTGCTCGGCGTCCGCGCCGTCCGCCGCCTCGACCTCTTCGCGGGTGATGCCCAGCAGATAGAGCACGGTGTCCAGGAACGGCACATTCACCGCGGTGTGCGCGGCCTCGCGCACCAGCGGCTTGGCGTTGAACGCGACCCCGAGCCCGGCCGCGTTGAGCATGTCCAGATCGTTGGCCCCGTCGCCGATCGCCACCGTCTGCGCGAGCGGCACCCCCGCCTCCGCCGCGAACCGGCGCAGCAGCCGCGCCTTGCCCGCACGGTCCACGATCTCGCCGGTCACCCGGCCGGTGAGCTTCCCGTCGACTATCTCCAGCGTGTTCGCCGAGGCGAAGTCCAGCCCCAGCCGCTCCTTCAGATCATCCGTGACCTGCGTGAAGCCGCCCGAGACCACGCCCACTTGGAAACCCAGCCGCTTGAGCGTACGGATCAGCGTCCGCGCCCCCGGAGTCAGCCGCACCTCCGTGCGGACCTTGTCCACGACCGAGGCGTCCAGCCCCTCCAGCAGCGCCACCCGCGCGTGCAGGGACTGCTCGAAGTCCAGCTCCCCGCGCATCGCGGCGGCCGTGACCTGCGCGACCTCCTCCTCGCACCCGGCGTGGGCGGCGAAGAGCTCGATCACCTCGTCCTGGATGAGAGTGGAGTCCACATCCATCACCACCAGCCGCTGCGCCCGGCGGTGCAGCCCCGCCGACACCACGGCCACATCCACGCCGATCGCGGAGGACTGGGTCGCCAGCGCGGTGCGCAGCTCCTCCGTCTCCGCGCCGGAGACCGCGAACTCGACCGCGGTCACCGGATACTTGGCCAGCCGGAAGATACGGTCGATATTGCCGCCGACCGAGGTGATCCGTGCCGTTATGGCCGCCGTCGCCTCGGCGGTGAGCGGGTGCCCGAGCACGGTGACATGGGAGCGGCCGCTGCCGCGCGGCCGGTTGTCGCCGACACCGGAGATGATCTCTGCCTGGAGCCCCAGGGCCTCGGCCCAGCTGTGCACGGTGGCTCGAAGCTCACCCTCGTCGGCCCCGGCCGCGGTCGGCGCGGTGACCAGGGCGCACAGCACCAGCCGGCCCCGGGAGACGACCTGCTCGATGTCGACGACGTCGACGGAGTAGGCGGCCAGGGTGTCGAAGAGCCCGGCGGTCAGCCCGGGACGGTCCTTCCCGAAAATCTTGACGAGAAGGGTGCGTACGTCGGAGTTCTGCGAAGCGCTCATGGTTCCCCCACCGTAACCGGCGAGGCCCCGGCGAGACGCGCTGTCCCGATGGGCGGACACCGGAGAATCCCCCGAAGGACCGCCGAAGGACCGCCGAAGGACCGCCGGAGCTCACGGCCGGGAGCGGAGCCGGACGGGCGCGCTGTGTCACGCCACAGCCTCGTCAGGCCCGGGTACCAGGTACGTAACCGAGCCTGAAATAGTTCCTCCCGATGTTCACCATCCCTAGACTCCCGGTGACGGGGGTATTCCGGGGGACAAGTAGTGGGGCATGGAGTGCGGGAACTCGTACTGGAATTGAACGGCAGCATCTGGACGCTGGATCCGGCCAGGTCGTACACCCTGGGCCGGGACCCGCAGGGTGACATGGTGCTGGAGGACGCCCGGGTCTCCTGGCGGCACGCCAGCGTCAGCTGGGGCGGCCGGGGTTGGGTGATCGAGGACCACGGCAGTACCAACGGCACCTATGTCGAGGGCCGGCGGATCCATCAGTCGGAGATCGGCCCCGGCTCGGCCGTCCGGCTCGGCAACGCCGCCGACGGCCCCAGGCTGAATCTCACCGGCCCGTCGGGCGGCGGCCACGGCGAGCAGAGCGCCGGATCCCACCAGCACGCCTTCCCGCAGCAGACGCCCCAGCAGGGGTACGCGAGCCCGCAGCCCTACCAGCAGGCTCCGCAGGCCGTGCAGGCTCCGCAGGCCGCGCACGATGTCCGGACCCAGGGCCCGGACCACCACCAGGGCTATCAGCAGCAGCAGCCCGCCCCGGCCGCGCAGAGCCCCGGCCCCGAGGGCGGCCCGCCCTGGTCCGGGCCCCGGCACGCGACGGCCGACCCGCACCGGGCCCCGGTCCCCGAGCAGCAGCAGCGGGCCGGCGTGTCCGCTCCGCGCGCCCACGGCGACCGCAGCCCCACCACCTTCCACCAGCTCTCGCTCGGCCGGGTCATGCGCATCGGCCGCGCGCTCGAGAACGACCTGGTCGTCTCCGACCTCCAGGTCTCCCGCCACCACGCCGAATTCACCGCGGCACCCGACGGCAGCTTCCACCTCCGCGATCTCGGCGCCCACAACGGCACGTATGTCAACGGCCAGCCGATCGCCAAGTCCGGCACCGCCGTCATCGGGGCCGACGACATCGTCGGCGTCGGCCACTCCACCTTCCGGATCGTCGGCGACCGGCTCGAGGAATTCGTCGACACCGGCGAGATCTCCTTCTCGGCCCGCCATCTCACGGTCACCGTCGAGGGCGGAAAGACCATCCTGCGCGATGTCTCCTTCGGCGTTCCGGAGAAATCGCTCATCGGCGTCATAGGCCCCTCGGGATCCGGCAAGTCCACCCTTCTCAAGGCGCTCACCGGCTACCGGCCCGCCAACGAGGGCGATGTCCTCTACGACAACCGGAGCCTCTACCGGCAATTCGCCGAGCTGCGCCAGCGCATCGGTCTGGTCCCGCAGGACGACATCCTGCACAAGGAACTCACCGTCCGAAAGGCGCTCCGCTACGCGGCCAAGCTCCGTTTCCCCGGCGACACCGCCGAGGCCGAGCGCGAGGCCCGGATCGAGGAGGTGCTGCGCGAGCTGAAGCTCGACATCCACAAGGACAAGAAGGTCACCTCCCTCTCCGGCGGCCAGCGCAAGCGCGTCTCGGTCGCCCTGGAGCTGCTCACCAAGCCCTCGCTGATCTTCCTGGACGAGCCGACCTCCGGACTCGACCCGGGCATGGACCGCGATGTGATGCAGCTGCTGCGCGGGCTCGCCGACGACGGCCGCACCGTGCTGGTGGTCACCCACTCCGTCGCGGAGCTGCAACTCTGCGACAAACTCCTGGTCATGGCCCCCGGCGGATCGGTCGCCTACTTCGGTCCCCCGGAGGAGGCGCTCAACTTCTTCGGCTACACCACCTGGGCCGATGTGTTCTCCGCGTTCGAGAACTACCGCGACTACGACTGGTCCGGCCGCTGGCGCGGCTCCCAGCACTACCAGATGTACGCGGCCGACATCGACGCCGTCGCCCCGCAGCCGGTCGCCATGCCGCCCGCCCAGCGGATCCGCCCGCCGAAGCCGCACAGCTGGGGCTCCCAGCTGTGGACCCTGATGCGCCGCTACGTCTCCGTCATCGCCTCCGACAAGGGCTTCCTCGGCCTGATGGTGATCCTGCCCGCGGTGCTGGGCCTGGTCAGCGTGGTGATCCCGGCCGACTTCGGCCTCGCCGCGCCCGACGACGGCAAGTCCCGGTTCAACGGCGACGCCGGCACGATCATGCTGATCCTCGCGGTCGGCATGTGCTTCTCCGGAGCCGCCAACTCCGTCCGCGAACTGATCAAGGAACGGGTCATCTACGAACGGGAGCGGGCCACCGGACTCTCCCGCTCCGCGTATCTGATGTCCAAGGTGATCGTCCTCGGACTCATCACCGCCTTCCAGGGCGTCATCCTCTGCGGCATCGGCTTCGCGCCCCGCGCCCTCCCCGCCGAGGGCCTGATCATGCCGCCCGCGCTCGAACTGTGCCTGGTCGTCATCGCCCTCGGCTTCACCTCGATGATGTTCGGCCTGGTGATCTCCTCCCTGGTCAAGACCGCCGAGAAGACCATGCCGCTGCTGGTGATGTTCGCGATCGTCCAGGTCGTCTTCACCGGCATCCTCTTCAAGGTGTACGGCTCGCCCGGCCTGGAGCAGTTCGCCTGGCTGATGCCCTCCCGCTGGGCCATCGCGGGCGCCGGGACGACCCTGGACCTCGGCCGGCTGATGCCGCCGTGGGACCCGAAGAACCCCGGCGACCTGGATCCCCTGTGGGAGCACTCGGCGAGCCAGTGGGGGATCAATGTGCTCGTGCTGATCGTCATGGGCGTCGTCTGCGGCATCGTCGTCGCCCGGCTGCTGCGCCGCCACGAGCCCGAGGTCATGCGCAAGTAGCCCGCCCGCCGTCCCGGGCCCCGCTGGGCCTCCGGGCGCCGCCGCGGCCCTCCCGGGACCGCCGCGGCCCTCCCGGGACCGCCGCGGCCCTCCCGGGGCCCGGCCGGGACGCCGGGAGGCCCCGGACGCCGGACACGCCGAAGGGCGGCGCCCCTTGATCGAGGGGGCGCCGCCCTTCGGCGTCTGTGTGTCCGCGTCCTTCAGCAGGCTCAGTAAGCGCCGAAGACGTTGTCGATCGAGCCGTAACGGTCGGCGGCGTAGTTGGCCGCGGCCGTGATGTTGGCGACCGGGTGGTACAGGTCGAACGGGGTGCCCGGGACGTGGTAGGCGTTGAACGTCGGCTGAATGACCTGGAGCAGGCCCTTCGACGGCACGCCGTTGATGGCGTTGATGTCCCAGTTGTTGATCGCGAGCGGGTTGCCGCTGGACTCACGCATGATGTTGCGGTGCAGCCCGTCGTACGAACCCGGGATGCCGTGCTTCTTCATGATGGAGAGCGCCTCGCGGATCCAGCCGTCCAGGTTGTTGGGGTAGACGGCCGTACGGGCGGCGACGGTGCGGGTGGCGACCGTCTCCTCGGAGGAGCGCTTCTTGGCGGCGGCCTCGGCGGCGGCCTTCTCCGTCGCGGCGGCGAGCTTCGCCTTGGCGTCGGCCTTGGCCTTCGCGTCGGCCTTCGCCTTGGCATCGGCCTTCACCGCGTTCTGCACCTGGGTCTCGATGGCCGTCTTCTGGCTGTCGAGGTTCAGGGAGGCGGGCTTGCCGGCGGCCTGGAGGGCCACCGGAGCGGTACCGGCGACGTCCTTGGTTTCGGTGGAGCCGTTGCCGGGCACCAGGGTCAGAGTGACGGCTGCGGCGCCTGCGGCGGCGATACCGGCGATCGAGACCTTGCGGGCCTTGGTCATACGGGTACTGCGAATGCGGGAAGCGGACATACAGACGTACCTCTTCGAATCGGGAAGTCGCTTCAGGCCGTGGAGGCGGCGCTGCGCTCCAGCGGCGGCGACCGGGCAATTCTTAGCGGCAGCAAAAAGGTCTGGCAAAGGTGTGACGTACTATCCCCGTTAGTGGATCAGGGCATCGCCCAAACACCATTCCAATTACTCCGCACCCGCTCACAGGGCCTTTATGTCTCGACTAAAGAGGGTCGTAAGTGATGTGCGTCCTATGTGCGGGCTCACATCGGGCCCCCACTGATATCACAATGCGTTGCTTGAGCAATGCAATGTGTCAGCGTTGTCATCCGTAAGTACGAGACAGGCCCCTTTGAAGTCCTGCCAGAGGCGGAACGAAGAGCCGCCCGCTCGTGCGCACGGCCGAGAATTCCCGCCGCGCGACGCCCCCCGCCCCCGGAGACCGCTCCCGCCCGCACCGCGAGACCGCCCCCGCCCGGACGGACCGTCCCCGCCCGCCGCCCGGGCGTCCCCCGCGCACCGCCCGCCCCCGCACTGCCCGCCCGCGCCGGACACCGCCGTACGGGGCGGCCCCATACGTACACCCGCGCCCGGACACGCGTACGGGGCCGCCGCAGCGACCCCGCACGCCCTCGCATCCGCCGTCCCCCGTACCCCCGCCCCGGCGGCTCCCCAGGCCCCGTACCGCCCGCCAGGACGGCCGGCCGCGCCGGACCCCGCCCCCGTACGCCCGGCACGGCCCCACGCCCCCCGTGGACCCCGCCGCCCCCGAGACCTACCCGACCCCGGTCACACCGTCTCCAGCAGCGCGGGAGCCCCGTACCGCCCGCTCACCGGCCTCCGGTCCAGCAGCCGCAGAAAGCCCGGAACGACAGACTCCGGCGTCGGCCGGGACTCGCCGTCGCTCGGCACGGCCGCCTCGTACAGATCTGTGTCCATGTCCCCCGGATCCACCGCCCACACCCGCAGCCCCGGCTCCTCGACCGCCAGAACCGCCGCCAGCTGGTCGAGCGCCGCCTTCGAGGCCCCGTAGCCGCCCCAGGTCTCGTACGCCTCCGCCGCCGCGTCCGAACTGATCGCGATCACCGTCCCGGCCGCCGACTCCCGCAGCAGCGGCAGCGCCTCCTGCACCAGCCCCAGCGCCGCCACCACATTGATCTCCAGCGCCTGCCGCAGACCCTCCAGCGGCTGCGCGTCCAGCCGCACCAGCGGAGCCGCCCCCAGCACACTGGCGTTGTTCACCAGCAGATCCAGCCCGCCCAGCCCCCGGGCCGCGGCCACCAGCTCCGCCCGGTGCCCGGCGTCGGCGACATCCCCCGGCACCGCCACCACCCGGGTCCCGCGCGCCCCCACGGACGCGGCGCTCGCGCGCAGCACCTCCGCCGTCCGGGCGCTCAGCACCAGATCCCAGCCCCGCTCGGCGAGAGCGTCCGCGAGCGCCCGCCCCAGCCCCTTCGAACCGCCTGTGATCACCGCTACCGGCATGGCCCAACCCCTTCCGTCCGGCGCGCTCGGTCCAGGTGTGCCGCTCACTCCGCGCCGACGCTCCCCAACCTAGGAAGAGGACGCGCCCCGCCGCCTCGTCCGGGGGACCCCACCCCCAAGGCACTTCGACCTAGGCCCTCAGCCCTAAGCGAGGGCCGTCCCCGGCCCGATACGCACGGTCACGGCCCGCCGGTACGGTGAAGCCATGAGCCACCGACCCAGCTCCGGCCTCGCCGCCGTGAGCTCCGCCCTCCTCGCGATGAGCCGACACCTGGAGGTGCGCGACGTCCTGAAGACGATCGTCGCCTCCGCCCGCGAGCTGCTGGACGCGGAGTACGCGGCGCTCGGCGTGCCGGACGACCACGGCGGCTTCGCCCAGTTCGTCGTCTCCGGCGTCAGCGACGCCCAGTGGAAGGCCATCGGACCGCTGCCCCGCCAGCACGGCATCCTCGCCGCCATGCTCCGCGACGCCAGGACCGAGCGGCTCGCCGACGTCCGCAAGGACCCGCGCTTCGAGGGCTGGCCCGCCGCCCACCCCGACATGTCCGACTTCCTCGGACTGCCGATCAAGGACGGCGACGAGGTCATCGGAGCCCTCTTCCTCGCCAACAAACGCTGCCCCCGGCCCGACGGCGGCTGCGCCTTCACCCAGGACGACGAGGAACTGCTCTCGATCCTCGCCCAGCACGCCGCGATCGCCCTCACCAACGCCAGGCTGTACGAGCGCAGCCGCGAGCTGACCATCACCGAGGAGCGCTCCCGGCTCGCCCACGAGCTGCACGACGCCGTCAGCCAGAAGCTCTTCTCGCTCCGGCTCACCGCCCAGGCCGCCGCCGCCCTGGTCGACCGCGACCCGGCCCGCGCCAAGGGCGAACTCCAGCAGGTCGCCGCCCTCGCCGCAGAGGCCGCCGACGAGCTGCGCGCCGCCGTGGTCGAGCTGCGCCCCGCCGCCCTCGACGAGGACGGGCTGATCCACACCCTGCGCACCCATGTCCAGGTCCTCGACCGCGCCCACTCCGCCCGGGTCACCTTCGACACCTGCGGACTCAAGGCCCTGCCGGCGGCCCAGGAGGAAGCGGTGCTCCGAGTCGCCCAGGAGGCCCTGCACAACGCGCTGCGGCACTCCGGCGGCGGCCGCGTCGACGTGGTCCTCGCCCGCCGGGGCCAGGGCGCGGTCCTCAGCGTCACCGACAACGGCTCGGGATTCGAACCCCGTACGGTCCGCCGGGCCGGCCGCCATCTGGGGCTGGTCTCCATGCGGGACCGGGCGAGCGGCGTCGGCGGCAGACTCACCGTGCAGTCCGCGCCCGGCAAGGGCACGACGATCGAGATGGAGGTCCCCGGTGGATGACAAGGTGATCAGAGTCCTGTTGGTGGACGACCACCAGGTGGTCCGCCGCGGGCTGCGCACCTTCCTGGAGATCCAGGGCGACATCGAGGTGGTCGGCGAGGCGGGGGACGGGGCCGAGGGCGTGGCCCGCGCCGAGGAGCTGCGGCCCGACGTCGTCCTCATGGACGTGAAGATGCCCGGCACCGACGGCATCGAGGCCCTCCGCAAGCTGCGCGACCTCGCCAACCCGGCCAAGGTGCTGATCGTCACCAGCTTCACCGAGCAGCGCACGGTCGTCCCGGCCCTGCGCGCCGGGGCCTCGGGCTATGTGTACAAGGACATCGACCCCGAGGCGCTCGCCGGGGCCATCCGCTCGGTCCACGCGGGCCATGTGCTGCTTCAGCCGGAGGTCGCGGGCGCGCTCCTCACCCAGGAGGACCAGGGCGGCGGCTCGGGGCGCGGCACCACGCTCACCGAACGCGAGCGCGAGGTCCTCGGCCTGATAGCCGACGGCCGCTCCAACCGCGAGATCGCCCGCGCCCTCGTCCTCTCCGAGAAGACGGTCAAGACGCACGTCTCGAACATCTTGATGAAGCTCGATCTCGCCGACCGCACGCAGGCGGCGCTCTGGGCGGTACGGCACGGACTGACGGACTGACGGGCTCCGGCGGAACTGGGCGGGCGCCTGCGGACTGACGGGCGCCTGCGGGTCGGCGGCCCCTTGGTACGGACCGGTCGGCGCGAGGGTTCCCGTCCGGTCCGAGATTCATACTGTCGGGTGTATGTCACCCGGACGGCGCATCCTCTGCGCCGTGCTGAAGTTCTCCCTGGTGTGCCGCGGCGGTTCGCCGCGGCGAATGCTCCAGGAGGATTGACGAAGTGAAGAACCTGAAGAAGGCCGCCGCGCTCACCATGATCACCGGCAGCCTCATCGCCGCGGGCGCCGGAGTGGCGTCGGCCACCTCGGGGTCGCACGCCCACGGTGCGGCCGTCGGCTCCCCGGGCGTCGCCTCGGGCAATCTGATCCAGGTCCCGGTGCACGTCCCGGTGAACGCGGTGGGCAACACGGTCACGGTGATCGGTCTGCTCAACCCGGCGTTCGGCAACCTCGGCATCAACGCCTGACACCCCGGAACCCCCGGCGGCCGATCCGCCCGCACACGGACCGGCCCGCCGGGGGCCTCCCGCCCCTCCCGGACCCCACGAGCCCCGGTCAGGTCACCGGAGCCCCTTCACCTCCCGGGACGGGTCACACCCCACGCTCCCGCTCCTCCACATACGCGTTGTACGCGGCCACCCGCGCCCGCCTCGCCACCCGCTCCACCGGCCGCAGCGCCTCCACCCGCGCCGCCATCTCCGCCGCGCTCACCGCCCCGCCGTGCCCGTTCTCGTACGCCACCGACACCAGCAGCCCCACCCGCCGGGCCAGCTCCAGCACCCGGGCCGCGCGCGGCGGATACCCCGGGGCCAGCGCCCGCGATCCCTCCTCCGCCCGCGCCCGGTACGCGTCCACCGCAGCCTCCGCGACCGGCCCCGACGCCGCCACATCGAGCCGCGACAGCACCCGGGTCGCCTCCCGCAGCGCCTCCGCCAGCTCCCGCTCCGCCTCCCCGAGCGACGGCACGTCCGCCGGCGGAGCCTCCCGTACCGCCAGACAGCGCCAGACCACCTCCACATGGACGTCGGCCGCGCCGGGACCGGCTCCGGCCTCATGGACCTCGGGCACCAGCCCGTACGCCGCGCCGTACCCGACGGCCGCCTCGCCCGCCTCCAGCGCCAGGGCGTTGAACTCCGCGGGCCCGCTGAGCCCCAGCGGGTGCCCGGGCACGGGCAGCGCGACCCGCCAGCCGGTCACCCCGAGCGTGCGCAGCCGCCCCAGCGCCAGCGTGAGCCCCACCGGCCCCGCCTCGCCCGGCAGCCCCGCCACGCGGTGCACCGCGTCGTCCCCGACGATCGCGTCCGCCGCGTCGTCGGGTGATGCGACTTGGGCCAGCAGGGCGTTCCCCCATGCGGCCAGCCGTCCTGATCGTGGTTCCGAAAACATGTCCCCAGCCTAAGGAGCGGCCCGAGAATCGGACCGGTGGACGGGGTCACCCGACCGGTGGCGTAGGTTTTCCCTGGGGACTGTGCCCACAGGCACACAGGCTCCACACACCTCAAGACGATTGCATGGGGAGACAACGCGCTCATGAGCGAAGTACTGGAGCTGGTGGACGTATCGGTGGTCCGCGACGGACGCGCTCTGGTGGACGACGTCTCCTGGTCGGTCAAGGAAGGCGAGCGCTGGATCATCCTCGGTCCCAACGGCGCCGGCAAGACGACCCTCCTCAACCTCGCCTCCAGCTATCTCTACCCGACCACGGGCTCCGTCCGGATCCTCGACGAGCGCCTCGGCGGCGTCGACGTCTTCGAGCTGCGCCCCCGTATCGGCATGGCCGGCATCGCCATGGCGGAGAAGCTCCCCAAGCGCCAGACCGTGCTCCAGACGGTCCTCACCGCCGCGTACGGCATGACCGCGACCTGGCACGAGAACTACGACCCGGTGGACGAGGAGCGCGCCCGCGCCTTCCTCGACCGGCTCGGCATGACCGACTACCTGGACCGCAGGTTCGGGACCCTCTCCGAGGGCGAGCGCAAGCGCACCCTGATCGCCCGCGCCATGATGACCGACCCCGAACTGCTCCTGCTGGACGAGCCGGCCGCCGGACTGGACCTCGGCGGACGCGAGGACCTGGTCCGCCGTCTCGGCCGGCTGGCCCGGGACCCGTACGCGCCCTCCATGATCATGGTCACGCACCATGTCGAGGAGATCGCCCCGGGCTTCACCCATGTGCTGATGATCCGTCAGGGCAAGGTGCTGGCCGCCGGTCCGATCGAGATGGAGCTGACCTCGCGGAATCTCTCCCTCTGCTTCGGCCTCCCCCTGGTGGTCGAGCGCGTCGGCGACCGCTGGACCGCCCGCGGACTCCCGCTTGGCTGAAAGTCGCCGTAGATGACCGGATCGGCGCGCCCTTCGCCGTCCGACTGTCCACACCCCCTGTCCTGACCCGACCGGCGGACCTACCATGACCATGTGGAAATCGACGCGTGGGTGTGGTGGCTGATCGGCGCGGTCGGACTGGGCATTCCGCTGGTCCTCACCGCGATGCCCGAATTCGGCATGCTGTCGGCGGGAGCGGTCTCCGCGGCCGTCGTCGCGGCCCTCGGCGGCGGGGTGGTCGCCCAGGTCCTCGTCTTCGTGGCGGTCTCCGTCGCCCTCATCGCCGTCGTACGGCCGATAGCCGCCCGACAGCGGTCCGACCGCCCCCAGTTCTCCAGCGGGGTCGACGCCCTGAAGGGCCGTCAGGCCGTCGTGGTGGAACGGGTCGACGGATCCGGCGGCCGGATCAAGCTCGCCGGAGAGATCTGGTCCGCACGCGCCCTCGACGAGCAGATGATCTTCGAGCCGGGCCGGCAGGTCGACGTCGTGGAGATCGACGGCGCCACCGCGGTCGTCATGTGACCGGACCGCCGGGAGCCGCCGGCGGCCCCGATCCGGGAGCACCGACCGTCACGATCCGGGCAACCTGCGGATCGGTCCCCATACAAGCCTCCGGTCTGGGAAACTCGATCATCAGATTCATCCGGCCGGCCACCGGCCCGTCCAGAGACATCCGGCAGCGAAGGGCACAGGGAAACCGATGCAACCGATCATCATCGTCCTGATCATTCTGGTGGTGCTGGTCTTCATCGCGCTGATCAAGACGATCCAGGTCATCCCGCAGGCCAGCGCCGCCATCGTCGAGCGTTTCGGGCGCTACACCCGCACCCTGAACGCGGGACTGAACATCGTCGTCCCGTTCATCGACTCCATCCGCAACCGCATCGACCTCCGTGAGCAGGTCGTCCCCTTCCCGCCCCAGCCGGTGATCACCCAGGACAACCTGGTCGTCAACATCGACACCGTCATCTACTACCAGGTGACCGACGCCCGGGCCGCCACCTACGAGGTCGCCAGCTACATCCAGGCGATCGAGCAGCTCACCGTCACCACCCTCCGGAACATCATCGGAGGCATGGACCTGGAGCGGACCCTCACCTCCCGCGAGGAGATCAACGCGGCCCTGCGGGGCGTCCTCGACGAAGCCACCGGCAAGTGGGGCATCCGCGTCAACCGCGTCGAGCTGAAGGCGATCGAGCCGCCCACCTCCATCCAGGACTCGATGGAGAAGCAGATGCGCGCCGACCGCGACAAGCGCGCCGCCATCCTCACCGCCGAAGGCATCCGCCAGTCCCAGATCCTCACCGCCGAGGGCGAGAAGCAGTCCGCCATCCTCCGCGCCGAGGGCGAGGCCAAGGCCGCCGCACTGCGCGCCGAGGGCGAGGCCCAGGCCATCCGCACGGTCTTCGAATCCATTCACGCCGGCGACCCGGACCAGAAGCTGCTCTCCTACCAGTACCTCCAGATGCTCCCGAAGATCGCCGAGGGCGACGCCAACAAGCTCTGGATCGTCCCCAGCGAGATCGGCGACGCGCTCAAGGGCCTCTCCGGAGCCTTCGGCAATCTCGGCGGCGGCATGCCCGGCTTCAACACCGCGACCGAGCGCCGCGAAGAGCCCCCGCTCGACTGACCCCACCCCGCTTCGGGCATGATCGGTGCACTCGGCACCGATCATGGAGGGGCACACCGTGACCATCTGGGAGATGCTCGCCGTCTTCGCCGCGGGCATCAGCGCCGGCGCCATCAACGCCGTCGTCGGCTCCGGGACACTGATCACCTTCCCGGTGCTCGTCGCCACCGGAGTCCCCCCGGTCACCGCCACCGTCTCCAACGCCCTCGGCATGGTCTCCGGCGCGATCAGCGCGGCCATCGGCTATCGCGCCGAACTCGCCGGCCAGCGCCGCCGCGTCATCCGCCTCAGCATCGTCGCCGCGATCGGCGGCATCACCGGAGCCATACTGCTCCTGCTGCTGCCCCCGACGGCGTTCGAGACCATCGTCCCCATCCTCGTGGCCCTCGCCCTCGTGCTGGTGATCCTCCAGCCCCGCATCGCCCGGGCCGTCCAGCGCCGCCGCGAAATCAAAGGAGCGCCCGCCCACCCCGACGGCGGCGTCCTGCTGCTGATCGGGCTCCTCCTGGCCAGCGTCTACGGCGGCTACTTCACCGCCGCCCAGGGCATCATCTACGTCGCCCTCATGGGCATGCTCATCAACGACAGCCTGCAGCGCATCAACGCCGTCAAGAACGTCCTCGCCGCCGTCGTCAACAGCATCGCGGCGCTCTTCTTCCTCTTCGTCGCCGAACTCGACTGGACCGCCGTCCTGCTGATCGCCGTCAGCTCCGCCATCGGCGGCCAGCTCGGCGCCCGATACGGCCGCGGACTCCCGCCGACCGCCCTGCGCGCGCTCATCGTGGCCGTCGGCACCGTCGCCATCGTCCAACTGGTGCTCCGCCGCTTCGGCTGACGCACCGAAGCCCGCCTCCGCCGCACCGGCGGAAACGGGCTCCCGATCACAACCTCCGACAGACCGACGGGCCGACGCCCCCGCGAGGACTACGCGGCCGACCGCCCGGCCAGCCAGTCCGGCAGATCCGCCCGCTCCCCGGCCCTCAGCCCCAGCAGCATCGCGTCGGCCGGCGACGGTATGAACGGCTCGTGCAGCAGCGGCATCCCCGCCTGCTCCGGCGTACGGTCCGCCTTACGGTGATTGTCCTCCGCGCAGGACGCCACCGTATTGAGCCAGCTGTCCGCACCGCCCCGCGATCGCGGCACCACATGGTCCACCGTCGTCGCGCGTCTGCCGCAGTACGCGCACCGGTGCTGGTCCCGCACCAGCACCCCCCGTCTCGACCACGGCGCCTGTCTTCGGAACGGCACCCTGACATACCGGCAGAGCCTGATCACCCTCGGCACGGGGAGATCGACCGCCGCCGCGCGCATCCGGAGCCCTGGGTGCGACTGCTCGACGACCGCCTTGTCCTGGAGCACCAGAACGACCGCTCGATGGAGCGTCACCGTCGACAACGGCTCGAAGCTCGCATTCAGTACCAGGGTGTCGCGCATCCCGCCCGCCTCCGTTCGCCGGCCCGCCGCCCTGGCGGGCTTGGATCAACTCTGGCCGGGCGCGCCGGGATGGACAACGCAATATCCATGCCGCTCCGGACCCCGCTGGGAGCCCGGCGACAAAAAAGTGCCCTGCTCTGATCTCTCCAAGACCGGAGCAGGGCAAACAACGGGCGAACGCCGCCCGGCGGGGTCAGCTCTCCGGCGCCTGGTACTCACCGATCAACTGGGCCCGGCCGAGCGTGTGGAACCGAAGATTGAAGCCCACGACGGCGGGCGACGCGTCCGCGTCGGGACCGAGCTTCTCGCTGTCCACCGCGTACACCGTGAACACATAGCGGTGGTTCTCCCCGGCGGGCGGGGCCGCCCCGCCGAAGTCCTTCGACCCGTAGTCGTTGCGGGCGTGGACCGCACCCTCGGGCAGCCCCTCGAACGAACCGCCGCCCGCACCCGCGGGCAGCTCCGTCACCGAGACCGGGATGTCGAAGAGCACCCAGTGCCAGAAACCGCTGCCCGTGGGCGCGTCCGGATCGAAACAGGTCACCGCGAAACTCTTCGTCCCGGCCGGGTACCCCTCCCACCGCAGCTGCGGAGAGAGATCGCCCGCCGCCTGGACCTGAGCGTCCTTCAGCACCGCCCCCGGCGCCAGGTCGTCGCTCGCGAGCGAGAACGACGGCACCTCCGGGTGGAAGTCGTGCGGAAGGGGTGCTCTCTTCAACTCGGCCACGTTCCGAACCTCCGGTTCACTGTTCTGTTCCGTTCCCACTCCTGCCGGACCGACCCTAGGCCCGCCGACTAGAGCCAGCTGCGCCGACCGCCGACATCGGCGAGCCACTGATTGAGGTACGCGGCCCAGTCGGTCGACCCGAAGTCGGCGTGGCTCACCCGGAACGCCTTGTACGAGTCACTGCCCTCGGTGAAGAGCCCCGGCTTCTTGTCCATCTCCAGCACGACGTCCATCTCGCGGTCGTCGGCGATGAAGGTCAGCTCGACCTGCTTCAGCCCGCGGTACTGCTCCGGCGGGTAGAACTCGATCTCCTGGTAGAAGGGCAGCTTCTGCCGCGTCCCCCGGATGTGCCCGCGCTCCAGATCCGCGCTCTTGAAGCGGAACCCGAGCTGCCCGAAGGCGTCCAGGATCGCCTGCTGCGCCGGCAGCGGGTGCACGCTGATCGGGTCCAGATCGCCCGGGTCCACCGCGCGGGCGATCTCCAGCTCGGTGGCCAGACCGATGTCCACCCCGCGCAGACGCTGCCCGCCGAGGCTCGTCACCGGAGTCTCCCAGGGGATCTCCAGACCGAACGGCACCACGTGCACCGCCCCGGCCTGCACCTCGAAGGCCCCGCCGAGCTGCTGACGGAGGAAGTCGACGCTCTGCAGCACCTCCTGGTCGCCGGACTCGGCCTCCACCTTCGCCCGGAGGCCGACGGACAGCGACTCGATCCGCTGGTCCACCTTCCCGCCCTCGATACGCACCTCGCCCTGGACGACGCCGCCCGGGACGACGTTCTCCTCGGTGAGCACCGTCTCCACGGAGGCACCACCGGCACCCAGGCTCGCGAGCAGCTTCTTGAACGCCATGTCCACTCCTTCTCTGTTCTGCTCCGTACATACGCCCCACCGCGGCCACCGGTTCCCCGGTACCCTCGGGCGCCATGATCGAGACCCCCGACCGTACGCCGCTGCCCCGGGCCTTCTTCGACCGGCCCGTGCTCGAGGTCGCCCCGGATCTCCTGGGCTGCACCCTCATACGGCGCGGCGACGAGGGCCTCATCGAGCTTCGCGTCACCGAGGTGGAGGCGTACGCCGGGGAAGTCGACCCCGGTTCTCACGCCTACCGCGGCAGGACCGCGCGAAACGCGGTGATGTTCGGCCCGCCCGGACACGCCTATGTCTACTTCACCTACGGAATGTGGCACTGCCTGAACGCCGTGTGCGGACCCGAGGGCCGGGCGAGCGGGGTCCTGCTGCGGGCGGGCGAGATCCTCGTCGGCGGCGACCTGGCCCGCAAACGTCGACTCTCGGCCCGATACGACAGAGAACTGGCCAAAGGGCCGGCCCGTCTGGCCACCGCCCTGGATGTCGACCGTTCCCTGAACGGCGCCGACCTCTGCGCCGGCGCCCCGGCTCCCCTCTCTCTGCTCCCCGGCCCCGCCCTCCGCCCTGACCAGGTGCGCAACGGACCCCGGACGGGAGTGGGCGGCGACGGGGCCCACCACCCCTGGCGCTACTGGATCGACGGCGACCCCACGGTCAGCCCGTACCGGCCCCACGCCCCGCGCCGCCGCGCAACTTGACTCGACCAGGCGGGCCGCCTAACGTAGCCCGAGCCGCTTGAGACGGGCCCTGCTGTTCAGCAACCCGAAGTGGCCACCCATTACTGATGACGAACCCCAAACGGGTGTGATTTCGGCATGCCGGAATCCATTTGAAAGACTCGATTATGAGTCGCAGCGGGAATCGGCTAACGTAGTGAACACGCCGAAAGGCAAAAGGCCGGTCCAACTGGCCGCTGGATCTGAATCCAAGTCCGGAAACGGAATGGGAAAAGGATCTGGTAGAGTTGGAAACGCAA
>NZ_JBIBWD010000023.1:0-74751 GCF_043080985.1 Streptomyces sp. NPDC014894 | reverse complement strand
AGGGTCGAACAGGGTTCGGAGTAGGTGATGACGGGGTGCTTCCGTGTGTGCTTCAAAGTTAGAGGCTAGCTTGAGACTGGAATGACAGTACACCACCTATGACGGAGTGGAAATATGAGCTGGGGAATGGTTGTGAGAGGGATTAGGGGATGAGTAGTGAACGCAGGGGAATTGAGGGTGGCGGGCGTAAAAATTGGCGGATGAGGAATGGGCGAGACACGCGTGAGGGTGCGTTCGCGCATGATCGGCCGAATTGGTCAGGGTGGCGTTCGAGTGCGGATGGGGATGCGGGCTGCGCGCGGTGGTGTGCCGGTGAGAGGTGCCGTCGGTTGACGGGCCCGAGGTTCCGCGGTGCGCCTTCGCGCGCGCGTGTGCGTCTTAGAGATAAAAGGGGCCCGCGTGGAAACCTGGTCTGACCTGGGGTTTTGTGTGTGGCTATGTGTTAGCCCTGACACATCGACCTGCGGTTTTGTGCCTCGTCCGACACAAGAGCACGGGATTTGGCCCTGGAGAGAGGTACAAATCGCGTTCATGCTGGTCAGGTCCGCATTCGGACGGGATGGGGCGGGAGTCGATGTGTCGGCGTCGACACCAAGGGGCCACGCCGACAGGGACAAAGGTCCCCTTGGGCGGGGACAATCTGAGCTAGGGTTCCGGGAACCACGCAAGATCGAGCAGCAGGAGCCAGGGTGGCCGGGGAAGCGAGTCGCTCCACGAGCAGGGGCCGGCGGTCGGTGAGCGGTGGTGAGCCCGTGACGTCCCCGCTGGCGGACACCTTCGCCAAGGCCCTGGACCGGACACCGCCGGAGCGCGGTCGGCCGGTGAAGTCGGCGAGCGTTGAGTACAAGTACCGGGAGCCCCACGACGCCTGGGGCCGCAACGGCTACAGCATGGTCAGCAACGACTTCCTCGCTGACGTCCTGGCGGTGCTGGTCGCCCGGTACGGGATGTCGCCGGTCCAGTCCGCCGTCCTGCTGTTCTGCATGGGCCGCCAGGTCGAGGGCCGCCTGAAGATCACCCACATCAAGGTCGCCCGTCACCTCGGGGTGGAGCGCGCGAACGTCACCCGGGCGCTGGGCAGCCTGGAGAACTGGCACATGCTCCAGCGCCGGGCGAACTCGGTCATCGTGGTGAACCCGCTGATCTGCTTCAAGGGCAACGGAGACCTCCAGCGCGAGGCCCTGGACCAGCTGCGGCAGGACGTCAGGGCCGCGCTGAGGAAGCACTACCCGGAGATGCGGGAAGATGTGCTCGCGCTGGAGCAGGCGGCGAACGAGAGCTTCCCGGAGTTCGCCCGGCCGGCCATGCCGGAGCCGCGCACGCGGCAGCTGGCGTTCGGCGACAACGACGTGGAGGAGGAAGCATGCTGATCCAGGCCACCCTCGGGGTCGCGCAGCTGCACCACCTGGAGCTCTCCAAGGCCGCCTACGACCTTCTGAGCGCGATGATGGAGGTCCAGCGCCCCGGCGGCGAGGTGAACGCCTCACAGGCCGAACTGCGGGCTCGCGTGGGCCTCAGCAAGAACCGCACGTCGATCGCCATGAACCAGCTCGTCGAGCGCAACGTCGTCCTGCGGCCCGAAGGCCGCTACCGCAGCTACTTCATCCACCCCTACTTCGCCGGGTACACCAGCGTCGAGGAGATGGAGGACGCGCTGCGCGAGGCGACCGAGGCAATCCGGTCCGGCGATCTGGCCGCGCCCGCGGTCCCCACCCCGGAACGGCACCTGTCCGCCGTCCCCACCCGCCGCAGTGCCTGACCCCGGGCCCGGCCCGGGCGAGTTACGCGACCTCGCCGCCGAGGCGTCCGCCGCCGTCGCCGAGGCCGCCCGCCGCGGTGACCAGATCGGCGCCGACCGGTTCGCCGGACTGCTGCTCCGGGCGGGACGGACGGAGGGGCCGGTGCTGCTGTCCACGGCCTGGTCCACCGGCACCATCACCGCCGAGACCCTGTCGGTGCATGTCGGCCGGGTGTGGAGCATGGCCGAGTACCCGGACGCCGCCCTCGACCGCCCGGTCTGGACCGCCCTCTTCGCCGCAGCCGGCTTCACCGTCGACGGGCACCCCGCCGAACGCCCGACCGCCCCGGTCCCGCTCTGGCGCGGCAGTGTCCCCGAACGCCGCGCGGACTGGTCCTGGACCACCCGCCGCGCCGTCGCCGAGGGATACGCCACCGGCACCGGCGCCCGCCGCCCCCGCACCGGCCGCCTCTACCGCACCCTGGCCCCGCCCTCCGCGCTGCTCGCCTTCAACACCAACCGGGACGAGGACGAGTACGTCCTCGACACCACCGGACTGACCATCACCGAAGCACCCCTCACCGGCCCGTAGCGGCGCAACGGTCCGGCCGAGCAGCACCCGGAGCAGCAACAGCAGCACCGGCAGCCGGACCCCAGTGTCAACGCTCTCCGGCAGCAGCACACCGAACAGCACCAGCAGCGCCAGGAGCGGCAGCACCCACTGCACGAGCAGCAGCGCAGCGGCCTGCCGAGCAGCAGAAGCAGCGCCCCCCCTTGCTGCACAAGCAGCACCGCGGCAGCAACCGTGCTGCACCGCGTGCAACAACAGCAGCAGCGCCCCGGGGCCGTTGTGGTTCCGGGGCGCTGCTCGGGGTCTGGGGAGGCCCTACGCCTCGACGTAGGCGACGACCGTGATCGTTCTGAGGGCGGTGACGTAGTAGATCACCCGGACGCCCTCGATGTCGTCGGTGTAGTCGCGCAGCAGGGTGTCGGGGACCGGTGTGCCGATCTCCGGGTTGGCGCTGATGGCGACGACCGCGCGGTCCAGGCGGTGCGTCTCCGCGGGGTTGAGCTTGTCCAGCTGGCTGAGCGCGGGCTCGACGATGACGACGCGGGCGCGGCGCGGGCCGTGCTCAGGCGACACGGCGCTCCCCGGCGGCCAGGCGCTCCAGGTGGGTGTCGCGGGCGGTCTCCCACAGCACGCCGGTCTCCGGGGCCGGGTAGCCGTTCGCGGCGATGTCCTCCAGCACGGCGACCAGGACGTCGACGCGGGCGCGCTCGCTCGCGGCGTAGCGGCGGACCGAGGCGGCGGCGTTCTCGTCGAGCCGCTGACGGTCGGGCACGGGCGGGGTGGCCGGCTGCTCGCTCATCCAGGGCCTCCAGGCGGTACAGGGGCGTCGTGTCCGTTCACCGTAGCGCCGGGCACGCCCCGCGCGGGACCGTACCGGCGAACCCCGGCGCTCCGGGCTTCGCCGGTGGCCAGCGGGCCCGGGTCGGCGGTTACGCAACGAGACGGAGAAGGGCGTGGGCCGGGCGCCTTCCCGGGAGCGGGGTGTCACGCCGCCGCAGGCCCTCTGAGACGGGTTCGGGGCCGGGATTCCCGGGCGGCCCCGGCAGCGTGACACCCGGCGTGACAGCGATTCCGGGCCTCCGTGACACGGAGACCGTGACAGCGTGACAGTAACCCTCAGTGAACACGGAGGGGTGTGCCTGCCGCGTACCTCTCAGGCTCCCAGCTCTCCTCCGAGATCGCGGTTCCCTGGGGAAACGCCGTCCAACCTCCCAGGCATACCGCGTTAATCGGGCATTCGGGCTCCCAGGCTCCCAGCTCACCGACACCAGGCTGGGAGCCTGGGAGGTCACGCGCGGTCACCTCCCAGCAGGCGCGGACGCGCGCAGGGGCACTGGGCGCACGCGGCGCAGCCTGCGCACTCCAGGCAGAACGCGGTCGGCTGCGGTCCGGGTCGTCGTCGCCGGGGTTGACCGTCTCGCCGACCGGGGGCTCCGTCCAGGCGTGGACCGTGCAGTCGGCGTGGAGTTCTTCGTACCGGTGCCCGATCGTGGAGTACTCGGCCCGGACCGCCACCGGCTCGCCGCTGTTCACGGCGTACCGCTGTCCGTATCGCGGTCGGCGAGGGCCCGGGTGAGCCAGTGGGCGAGGTCGGTGACCGCGTCCGGGTGGGCCGCCGCCAAGAGCCCGGCGAACGGCACCTTCTCGTCGCTGACCGGGGCGCCGGTGGTGGCGAGCGCGGCCAGGAGCTCGGCGCGGGCCGAGACGTTGTCGGGGAGGCGGGTGATCGCGGCGTCGAGGGCGGCCGGGTCGGCGTAGCAGCCGGTTCGGGTGGCGAGCGCCTGGGCGAGCCAGCCGTCGACGGCCTGCCCGGCGTCCCAGGAGCGAGCGTAGATCTGCTGGTGCAGCCGGTCGTCGCCGTTCTGCGGCAGGACGGTGTGCAGTTGCCCGGTCAGGGCCAGGACCTCCAGCTCGTCCAGTCGGTCGGCGGCCCGGCGGTCCGCGTCGAGCGCGGCCCGGGCGGCGAGCTCGGCCTGGACATGCGGGTCGGCGTCCGGGTCGTAGGTGACGACGCCCCAGTTGAGGACGTCCTCGATCCGGCGCCACTCCCCCCACTCCTCCGAGGCCCGGCTGCCCGGCTGGATGGGCGGCCCGGCCCGGAGCCCGTCCAGGACGGCGACGACCTCCGGCAGCGTCATCCCCCGGGCCCGCTCGCGCACCGCCGCACGGCCGGCGGCGGCTTCCTCCCGCCTCTGCCGGAGCCGGGCGCGGGACACCTGGCGGCCCTGCTCACGCATCTGATAGCTCATCGGTCATGCCTTTCGTCGGGCTGTGCGGGGCTGTCGGCGGCCTTGGCTGGGCTGGTCGCCGGGGAGGAGGGGCGGCGTTCACTGGGTGTCCGGGTCGCGGGCCGCGATCCAGGCGGCGAGCGCGTGGGTGGCGGCCGGGTCGGCCTGGGCGAGGCGGGCGGCGAACTCCAGCTCGCCCTGGGCCGGGGCGCCGAGGCGGGCGAGCGCGGTGAGCAGGGCGGCGTGGGCGCGCACTTCCACGGGCAGGGAGCCGGCGGCGGCCGTGCGCGCGGCCGCATCCGCGTAGTGGCCGGAGTGGTCGGCGAGCGCTTGGGCGAGCCAGCCGTCGACCGCCGTGGCGTGGTAGTCGCCGCGCTGGACCAGGACGTCGCGGGCCGTCTCGTCCCCGGGCCGGCTCTTGACGGTCCGGTCGAGTCGGCCGGCTGCGGCGAGCTGTTCGAGTTCGTCGGCGCGGGCGGCGATCTGCTGCTGCTCCTGGAGGCGCTGCCGCTCGGCGTCTTCGGCTCGACGGTCGGCGGCGAGCTCGTCCTGGACGACGGCGTCGGCCGCCGGGTCGTAGACGCCGCCCGCGGTACCGAGGAGCTGGGCGATGCGCCGCCACTCGGCGATCTCGGCCGGGCCGCGCTCGTCGTCGGCCAGGTCCTCGCGGTCGCGGTCGAGGTGCTGCTCCAGCTCGGCGTTCTCCAGCGCGGCCGCGGCCTCGGCGGCCGTCATGCCGGTGGCACGCCGCCGGACCGCGGTGCGGCCGACCTTCGCCCAGTCCATCGGTCGGCGGGGCGCGGCCGTGCCGGGCGCCGGGATGCGCGGGCGTCGGCGGGACCAGGGAAGAGGGGTGCTCACACGGGCCTCCCGATCGTCACGGAAATAAAGACGGGAATTCAGGCTGCCGCGTCGCGCGCGGCAGCCCCGGACAGATTTATAGCAGTCCGTCTTTTCGTGCGGGTCAGAACTTTATGTTCAGCCATTCCACGTCGGAGAATCGGACCTCCAGGCCCGCACGGCCGCCGCCGCCCTGACGGAAATAGACGTCCGCGATGGCCTCCGCGACCGCCGCCTGAAGGTCGCTGTCCGTCGCTCCATGCTCCTGTGCGGCGAGGATGGCGGCGGCGTGGTGGGCGGGGACAGCGACCATGATGTCCCGGACCCGACCCGCGTCCGAGGTGCCCTCCGGGCCGAAGCCGAAGAACGCCCGACAGGAGATGACCATCCCGCCGGAAGATGCGGCGCTCTGCCTGGCATGGGCTCTGACCTGCGGTTGCCACTCCGACTCGGTCTCTTGAGCCAACGCCTGGCGGAGGCGCTTGTTCGGGGTGGTCGAGGCGCCGGCGAGGTAGCGCTGCACCGTTCGCGGGGAGACGCCCAGACGGGCCGCCACCTTCTGGGTGGAGCCCTTCTCCCGCGTGCGAAGGAATTTCATCCGGGCCCGAGCGGATTTCGGGACGGGCCGGGTGAACAGGGCCCGCTCCGCGCGAGCGATGCCGTCCAGGATCTTGGCGCGGGTCCGGGCCGCGCGCTTCACGTCGTCAGCAGTCATGTGATCAGCAGGCCCGATCCGGCCTGTGGACAGAGGCCGACGACGGGGCGCCGTACGTGCCGGTCTGACCTGATCAGACTCCGGGACGGACAGACCGCCCCGACCGTTACGGTCACACCAAGACCAGTACCAACCTGTCCAGGAGACGTAGTGATCCCAACACAACACCCCTACGAAGCGAACTACAAGCAGGAAGAGAACGGCCGCCCGGTCTACAGCAGCAAGCCCGTCATCGCCTGGGACGACGAGGGCCAAGCGCTCGTCGTTGATGAGCGCAGCGGTCGACTCGTCCCGGCGAACAACGGCCGCACCTTCACCGGACTCGCGGAGGGCGGGCACCCTGTTGTCGCCGCCATCCCCGGGGGTGGCTGGAGCGCTCGGTACAAGGAAACGGACGGCACGTTCACCGTGGACCCGCTGGTGGCCTGGACCGTCCGAAGCGACGGCACTCTCACCCCCATCGACACCGACACCACCGGTCTGTGCGATGCCGTCACCGCCATGAGCAACTTCGATGGCCTCGTTGCCCCCGGAGCCGAGACGCGGACGGCACAACAGGACAGCTCGGCATGACCAGGCTGTTCTTCATCCCAGCCGCAGCCTCCCGCTCGCTGTCCGGCGTCATCCGCCGGCGCTCCCGTCGCACGGCGGCGGACTGACCCAGTCGGCACGAGGCCGGGCCCAGGCGTCAGAGCCAGGTGGACGGCTGGCTCCACCAGCTCGGTCTGGACGCCGGTCTGACCGGCATGGAGGCCCTGCTGGAGCGCTACCGGGCCACGACCAGGCCGACGGTGTAGCGGGCCGGTAGGCTGCCTGACGTCTGGTCCCCGGCAGCTCGAATGCTGGGGACCAGACGTCTGTGCGTGGGCGGGGCTACAGGTCGATCCGGATGTGCTCCACGTCGGTGAACTCCACCCCGAGGCCCTGGGCCCGGGAGTTGTTGTCCCGGAAGTACATCTGGGCGAGGCCGTCGGCCGCGATCTGCTGGAGCTGCCGCTCGTTGGCGCCCTGCTCGCGGGCGGTGAACAGCCGGTCGGCGAACTCGGGCGGCAGGGCCTGGGTGATGTCGCGGATCCGGGCGTCGTCGGTGGTCCCCGCGGCTGCGGTGAACCCGAACCGGGCGCGGGTGGAGACGACGATGCCGTCGGTGGAGGCCGCTTTCTTCCGCGCCTTCGCCTTGATCTGCGGCTGCCACCGCTTCTTGACCTCGCCCGCCATACGGGCCCGCAGCTCCTGGCGGGGCCGCTTCAGCTGCCCCTTCACATACCGCTCCACGGTGCGCTGGGAGATCCCGAGCGCCTGCGCGACGGCGCGGGTGCCCTTGAGCTGCTTGACCAGGTACTTCATCTGCGCCTGGGCACCTTTGGGAGCGGGGCGGGTGAACGCCCCCTCCAGCGCGTTGTCCAGGCTGTTCCCGATCGAGTCGGCCATCGTCGGCTACTCCCCTTCTCCGGCGGTCGGGTCGGTCTTGATCAGGTTGGAGATGTTGAACACGCCGCCGCGTTCCTCGAACTGCTGCTCTGCCCACAGGACGGTCTGGGTGCCCTGGTGCTTGACCATCCCGGGCGAGACCCCGAGCCGGAACGTGCCCGGCACCGGCTTGCCCTCGGGCGTGAGCGGCAGGATGTCCAGCGGGGACGGGCCGGGCGAGGGGTAAACGATCGCGTCGGTGCCGATCGACGTCGGGTAGAGGCCCGCCGCCGCGGCGGTCTTCAGCAGCTTGCGGTGAATGCCGACGCGCTGGCTCGCCAGCACGGCGGCCCGGATGTCCGGGCGCCACGTCTCCCGATTCAGCGCCGGATAGGGCTCGTAGTACGGCACCTGACCACGGGAGCGCTGGCGCAGCTTGCCGATGCCGCCCTTCGCCGTCGCCTTGATCGCGGTCTCCAGCAGCGCCATCGTCGGGTCAGCCTGCTTACGCCGTCCCATCGCCTCCAGAAACTCCTGGCCCGTCAGGGTGGTGGTGACGCCCATGTCCGCCATCGTCGCCACGTAGGCGTCGCGGAGCCGCTTGTACCAGGGGTCCAGGTAGCGGCCGGTCTGGGTGCGGACGTACGCCTCGATCGGCGCGACGTCGAACCCGAGCTCGACCGCGTAGGCGACGGTGGGGGTGGCGTACCAGGCCGGGCCGGTGGGGCGTTCGCCCTTCGGCGTGAACGGGCTGGGGAGCCGGTCGCCGTCGACCGTGCGGCCGCCGATGTCCACGCGGGAGAGGTCGACATGGCTCAGGTCGACCAGCCACGAGCCCGGCAGCGACGCATCGAACGCCGGGTTGTTCGTGAGGTGGGTCGGACCGTTGAGACCGACCACGAGGCCGTTCGCGGCGGCGGCGAAGGACATGTTGAGGTCGATGGCCACCAGGTACGGATTGGCGCACTCGTCGTCGGTCAGCGGGCGGCACCAGTCGTAGGGCTCCTCCATCAGCATCTCGGCCGCGGTGCGCAGGTGGTGCCGGGCGAACTTGCCCTTGAGGACCGGGTGCTCGTCGGGCACCTCGCACTCCACCACGTCGTACACGGCGGTGAGCGCATCGTCGTTGAACGCCCGCTCGAACTCCCCCGTCGCCGGGTTCTTCTCCGCGCGGGTCGGCGGCCGCAGCGCCGTCATCAGCTCCAGGCCGGTCGTCGCCGTGGAGCCGCGCGGCGTCGTCACCCGCGCCGCGTACAGGCCGAGATAGCGGGCGAGGTCGGCCGGGTGCATCGCCGGCAGCTGCGGGTCGTCCTTGCGGTCCCACTCGCGGACGTCCAGCGCGTTCCAGGGCAGGACACACAGCTGGACGCACCGCCGCCGCGCGCCTTCCGGGTCGCGGTACAGGCGGGCCCACGGCCCGAAGCCGCGCTGGGTCATCTGGAGACCGGCCCGCTCGATCTGCTTGACCACCTTGTGGCCGGAGGGGAGCCGACCGGCCTGCCGCTCCTGGTCGGAGAGGGCGGCGGGAAGGCCGTAGCGCTCCAGCGCGGCGGCGGTGAGGACGAGGATCGGGTCGGCGTCGCGGCCGTTGCGGTGCAGCCGGGCCTGACCGAGCCGGGCTTCGGCCAGCGTCCAGTCGACCAGTGCCGGGATCGACTTCGCGGGGACATCGAGGACCAGGCCGCCGACGCAGTACGCCGACACCTGCCCGTCGGCATCAGCGTCGATGACCGCGAGCGGCCCGTTCTCGAACCGCGGATCGACCGGGGCCGGAGCGGCGGCGGGCTTGGCCGCGGCCTTCTTCGCGGCCGGACGCCTCGACGTCGACGGCCTGGTGGTCACCGCCGGACGGGACGCTGCGGTGCGGACGACGGGAGGCTGCTGATGGTTCTGTTCAGTAGCCATGGCTGCGGCATCCGGCGCCGAGCCCGTGGACAGTTTCCGCGGTTCGGCGGACCCGGCCTCGCGCCGCACGGGCGCGGTGGAACCGGTGAACGTCCCGGACACCGGCGACGGAGCGGGAGCAGCGGCGGCCGGAGCAGGCGGGGGGTAGAGCTCGGCCAGCTTCTCCAGCAGGCGCGCGTACGCCTCCCGCTGCGGCGGCCGCGGTTCGGTCTTCCCGGACTCCCACGACACGATCGTCGGCCGGCGCACCTTCAGCGCACCGGCGACCTGGTCCTGGGTGAGGCCGTGCGCCTTGCGCAGCCGCTCCCGCTCGGACGGCGGGGGGAGCGGGGACTGCCCGGCGATCAGGGCGTCGACCGCGTCGAACAACTCGGACATGAAAACACCTCCTACCCAGAATCATAGCACGGATCAAACATTAGCCGTACTAGTCGCGAACTTCTTGCGTACATTCAGTATTTCGAGGGTTCTGAGGGCTTGCAGTGGCATGGCTGCCACAACAGATGGAGGGGCGGGTGGAACATGAGCCGGTCACATCCCGTCGGCGAGGAGCCCGCTCGTGTCCGTCCCGTTCCGCATCCGCTGCTGCCTGTGCGTCAGGAACATCCCGCTCGCCGGGGACGCCCACCTCCTGGACGCCGAATGGCACCGCCGCTACCCGGAGATGACCGGGACGATCGCCTGCGACCCGTGCGCCACCCGGACACCCTGGACCTGCACCCGGCGCGGCGTGTTCGTCGACGGCCACATCCCCTCACCCAACGAGGGGCCCGACATCGACGCGTGGAGCCACATCCTCCGATCGGGCACCCACCGGGCGATGGTGCTGATCAACCCCCGTTCGGGACTCCTCCAGGGAGCCGAGCCCTACCTGCGGGACGTGACCGCGCGCCGGGGAACCCCACCCGAGAACGCGGCGCGGCTGCGCGCCCTGCTCCAGGAATGGGACACGGCCACCGGCTCCCGCCCGGCCGCCGGCGTTCCGTTCCTCGACTGCGGCACCAGGGCGGGCGCGGCATGAGCGTGACGGTGTTCCCGACGACGACGTACACCGTGTGGACCGAGGTGAAGCCGGTGCACGGCCCCGGGCCGTGGTGCCGCTACGACCAGGCGAACGAGGACGCTGATGAGGGCGCCGGGTCCCACTACGGTGAGATGGTCCTCGAAGACTGCCACGACACCCCGGCCGCGCTTGCCCGCATCTGGCTGCACGAGGCCCTGCCGGACATCATCCGAGAGCAGGACGCCCGGCGGCACACCGCCTCGCACCCCTACGACGACGACGTCCCCGAGCTCCTGGTCCGCGTACGGGTGTGGCCGGACGAGGACACCAGCGGCGAACCCGTCGCCCTGCTCCAGGCAACCGGAGAGGAAGTGGAGAAGGTCCGGCTGAGCAACGCGTGCCAGGAGATCACCCGCGCCGAAGCCGCCGTGCGGGAAGCATGGGACAGACTTCACCGGCAGATCCTGGACTCCAGCGACGCCGGCCTCGCCCCGGACCGCATCGTGCGCGCTGTCGACAGCCGCGTCGACGCGGACGCGGCCGACCGGATCCTGACCGGGCACGCCCTCGCCCGCCGCGTCCGGGACCGGCTGACCGCCCTGGGCGAGCAGCGCGCGACCGCGTGGGCCGACCGGGCCACCGGGACGGTCCGCACCCGCCTCTGCTCCACCCCGGCGCACGAGCACTACTCCGAGACGCTGATCAGGGGATGGGACTGCATGGAGGTCGAGGAACCCGGGAAACTCGAAGAGGCCGCGGCGATCCACACCGCCGACCTCACAGACGCCCAGGCCCTGCTCGACACCCTCGCCGCCCACTACGACGTCCTCACCCCGGCCGGCGCTCCGGCCACCGCCGAGTTCCTCACCCCCGGCCCGTTCCAGTTCAACTCTGCCGTGGTCCAGCCGAAATCCAGCACCTGACAGACCGGATCGACCGGGTCCGGGCGGTCAGCCGCGTACCTCGCGCAGCCAGGCGTTGAACGCCGCCCGGTAGCGGGGGCCGGCCGGATCAGGGACGGTCACGCCCCCGTTCGGTACGGGCTCCGGGCCGCCCCCCGGCCGCCACAGAGGCCCGAGCGGCGAGTAGGCCGCGGCCGTTCCGACGGCGCTGCCGTCCCACCAGGCGACGGTCAGCCCGGCTGCGGCGAGCGCCGGATCGTGGCAGGCGTCCACGAGGGTCCAGCGTCCGTCGATCAGGACTTCGGCCGCCGAGTGGACGTCCTCGCGGGACCGGAGCAGAGCGACCTCGGCGGGCTGATCGGGCAGGTGGTAGAGCCACCGCACCCGCCGCGCCGGACAGCCCAGTGCCCGGAATCCGTCGACCAGGTACGCCGACTTCGCCAGGCAGTCACCCCGGCCGACCGGGAACAGGCCGGCGGCAGTGTGCGCGCCGTCGGTCGCGTACGGGACCGCCCGCACCCGCTCGAACAGCCCCATCCGCTGCTCCCGCTCGCCGGGCGTGGTCACGCACTCGCCGGAGGGGGCGTCGGGTCCGTCTCGTCGTTCTGCTGCGTGCTGTCCCACATCTGCTGGCCGAGGAGGTACATGCCGACCGCTCCGCCGAAGGCGAAGGCGCTCCAGCCAAAGGTGATGAGGACGATGTTCGCGGAGCTGCGGTCGTGGCTGTAGAGGACGCCGTGCGCGGCGATGTAGAGCGCCGGGAACCAGGCGACCCGCCAGTACCCGGGGTCCCGACGGCGGTTGGGGATGCGCCAGGCCCGCATCGGCACCAGCGCCATCCCCGTCACGAACAGGCCGTAGAACTTCGAGAACACCACGTTGTCGATGAAGCGTTCCCCGGCGCTGAACCCGACGAACGCCGTCACCATCAGGAAGCAGACGGCCGGGATCCCCAGCCCGAGCACATGGCCGCGCATACGAGCCGCAACCGGCATGTCTCTCCTCACCCAGTCACCCCAGGACCCGTCGTCGTGTCCCGCTGCCGCAGATCATGGAACGGCCCGGGTGCCGGCGCACGGGCAACACCCGGCCCTGCCCGATTCCTCACCCGCGATGGCCGGAAGCCGCCCGCGCGGCCGGGAACACCGGGGGCGCGCGGCAGGGTCGTGCGCCTGCTGCCCGAAAAAAGTCCGGCACCCCCTGAACGTTTGGTGCCTCAATGCGATGAGCTGATCGCAGAACGTGTTCGCTTGTATGGGCGACCGGTGATCGGTGGAGGGCCTGTGAGTGGGGAATGGACGGAAGTGCTGTTGCTGGTGATCACCGTCAGGGTGTTCGCCCGGGACGCGGTGGCCGGGGGCCGGCTGCTCCTGGGTGCCGGGGTGAGGGCCGGGGCGCAGCAGCTCGCCCGGGAGGGCCGGCGGGCGGCGGCGCCGTCGGAGCAGCGGGCAGGGGATGTGTGATGGCACGGGTGCCGCTGGATTTCCAGGCGTTCTACCAGACGTATCACCGCCCCTATCTGCGGTACGCGCTCCTTCAGGTCGGCGACGAGGAGACGGCGCTGACCCTGGTGGAGGTGGTCTTCGCGCAGCTGCTGGAGGACTGGCCGAAGGTGCTGCGGGAGGCCAGCGTCCAGCGCTACAGCTACTCCGTGCTGCGCCACGCGATAGCCACCCACCTCGCCCTGTCCCGGCGCTCCCGCGCCCTGGTGGAGACGGCCGTGTTCGAGAAGGTGCGGGTCGTCGTGCGCCGTCAGCTGGAGGTGATGGAGTCGGCTCTCGGTCTGTATGCCGCCATCGCCCGGCTGCCCGAGAGGCAGATGGACGTGATCGTGCTCCGCTTCGTCCTCGGCTACGACATGAGCAGCACGGCCGGGATCATGGGTATCTCCACCGGGACGGTGCGCTCGCACCTGCACTCCGCCCGCCGGCGCCTGGCCGACGAGGTCGGGGTGCGGTGGGACAGCTGGGAAGCGGAGGAGATCGCGTGAACCGCAAAGACGACCGCCTGGTTCGGGCGGATGAACTCCTGCGGGGCGCGGAAGTGCTCCAGGACGCGTTCGCCGGCCTCGACAGCGACGCCCTGCTGGAACGGATCGCCCGCCGCGCGGCGCGCAGCTGCCCACCCGGCGACCCGATGCGCGGGGAGCACCCGGCATCGGCCGGTGAACCGGCGTCGGCGTTCTCCCGCCCGCGGCCGGGCCCTGCCGGAGCGCCTCCCCTCTACCGCCGGGCCGCGGCCCATCTGGAGACACTGTCTGCGAAGGTCGTCACCACCCCCGACACGGTGGCGGCGATGAGCCACTTCGACAACGCACCGCGCATCGACCCGGCCGGCGCCCTCACCTTCGCCTGCCTGCTCTACCTCTCCGACGCCGCCGAGGGCGCCCAGTTCTGGTGGCAGTTCGCCGCCGGTGCAGGTGTCGCGACCGCCGCGTACTGCCTCTACCTCCACCACACCCAGTGCAGCGAGACCGAAATGGCGCGCTTCTGGTTCGACCAGGCGCACCGCCTCCACCACCACACCGGGGCCGGCCTCTACCCCCGCATCGACATCGCCCCGCCCCAACCGCTCACCAGCGGCCACTACACCCCCAGGGCCCTCGTCACCGCCACAGTCGCCTCGGCCCCCCTCGACCTCGACGCGGACATCACCGACCCGGCCCTCGGCAGCGGCGCCTTCCTCAGCTGCGCCGTGGAGCGCATGAAGCTCGCCTACGGGATCCTGCGCCTGAACATCGACACCGACGACGACTACGGACCCGTCCCCCGCCCCGACCCCGCGCTCGCCGCCGAACTCGAAGAACACATGGCACACCACTGAGAAGAAGCCCGGCTCGCCGACAGGCGGCGAGCCGGGCTTCCGGAGGTGCAGTCAGTGGCTGTGGAGGATGCGGACGGCGGTGACGACCAAGTCGAGTCCGGTGGTGACGTAGTAGCGGACCACTGCCCCGGCGATGGTCGCTGTGCGGCGGTCCCGCTCCTGGGGGCTGCCGGCCGGGTCGGATCCGTGGCCGTACGGATCGGTGCCGAGGGTGCGGGCCATCTCCCTCTCGAACCGGGTCCGGAACTCGGCCGGCATGGCTTTGCGGGACGCGGCGGCGAGGCTGCTGTACTCGATCCGGTAGCGGCTCACCGCCCTCCACCTCCACCGTCGTCATCCATGCTGTCGTGCTGGGGGATCGAGTCGCTGTGGTCGCCGGCCTTCAGCCGGGCGATCACAGCGTCCTCCTCGGCCAGCGCCTCCGGCGGCAGCGCCCAGTCCGCGAGCACCTGCGGCAGCTTGGCCGCATGGGTACGGGCGACCACCAAGTCGAACTCTTCGGCCCTCTCCGGGGCGAGGGTGGCCCGGATGCCCTCTATCGTCGCGGGGATCTCCACGAACTCACCGCCGATAACGGTGGTCCACGTCGCTCCGCCCACCGGCTGGTTCATGACCCGCCCCGTTCTTCCCGCACCTCGGTCTGCCTGCTTCGCCACGCTACGCCGTCCGCCGCGGGGGCCGGCAGGGCGTGAAGGGACGCGTCGGAGTGAACGGGCGAACTGCCCGATGACCCCCGCCTCACGCGGCAACTGCCGCATCGGTGTCCACTTCGAGGGTCGCGAGGTGGAGGGTGCCCTGGGCGACGATGGCGGCGGGGCCGGTGAGGTACATGGTGTCGTCGGGGAGTACGGCGACACGGAGCCGGCCGCCGGGGGCGTCGACGAGGTAGCTGTCGGCGGCGGCTGTCCGGCCCGCGGTCCGTACCGCGGCGATGGCGGCGCAGGCCCCGGTTCCGCACGCGCGGGTCTCCCCGGCGCCGCGTTCATGAACCCGCAGTCCGATGCGGCCGGGGCCCCGGAGGACGGCGAACCCGATGCTGACGCCGTGGGGGAAGGCGCCGGCCGGGGTGACGGCGGGAGCGGTGGTCAGGTCGCCCGCCTGGCCGAGGTCGTCGAGGAGGACGACGGCGTGGGGGTTGCCCATGTCGACGTGGAGGGCGGGCCAGGTGCGTCCGGCGGCGGTGACGGTGATGCCGTCGGGTCCGGGCAGTTCGGGGCGGCCCATTTTGACGGTGACCTCGCCCCGGAAGCGGGTGCTGGGGTGGGGGATGTGGACGTGGCGGGTTCCGGCGCGGGTGGCGATGGGCAGTGCTCCGGCCGGACTGAGGCCGGTGTCGACGAGGTAGCGGGCCAGGACGCGGATGCCGTTGCCGCACATCGCGCCGACGGTGCCGTCCGGGTTGCGGTAGTCCATGAACCACTCGGCCTCCCCCGCCATGGAGGCGGCCTCGGGGACGGCGGTGGTGTGGACGGCGCGCAGGATGCCGTCCGCGCCGATGCCGGTGCGCCGGTCGCACAGGCTTCTCACCATCTCCCCGGTCAGCCGGAGGCGGCCCGCGGGGTCGGGCAGGATCAGGAAGTCGTTCCCGGCTCCGTGGCCTTTGGCGAAAGGATGCGGTGGTCGTGTCATGGGCGGCTCTTTCGTAACTCGAAGCGGAGCCAGGCGACCTGGTGGCCGTCGGCGCTCCGCAGGCCGTAGGTCGCGCCTAAGTCCAGGACCGCGAGCAGGTGCAGCCAGCGGGGGACGAGGGCGTCGGTGAGGTCGGTCTCGACGCGGACGGCCCCGGTTTCGGTGATGACGCGGGGGTCGTGTCCGGTGAGGGCGGCGAGCTGCGCGACCGCGGAGCAGATCTCGGCGGTCTGGCGGTCGTAGCTCACGGGACTCGCATTCGCTCAACGTCGATAACGCAAAGTGAATCAAGTTAACTAGCTTCTAGCTAGTGGACTAGATTGTCAATCCGTACAGGTCAGCAACACGGCTGAGGAGCGGGATGGTTGACGCCGGCTCGGAGAAGGCCGCCCCGTATCTGCGGGCGGCGGCCGTGATCCGGGACAGGATCGCCGACGGAACCTGGGCCCCGGGCGACCGCCTCCCCTCCCGTACCGAACTGGGCGACCAGCTCGGCGTCGGGGAGAACGTGATCCGCCGCGCGCAGGAACTCCTCATCACCCAGGGCGTCCTGGAAGGCCGGCCCGGGGCGGGCACCTACGTCCGCGCCCCGTTCGAACGCCGCTCCCTGCCCCGCATCCCCCAGCCCGGATCAGTCGGCGCCGTCCCTCACGGGCCTGCTCCGGCCGGCTTCACCGGAACCTGGGAGGCGGACAGCACCGCCAAGGTCCCCGCCCCGCCTCAGATCGCCGACCGCCTCGGCGTGGAGCCCGGCGAACTGTGCGTGCGCACCGTGTACGAGTTCCTCACCGACCGCCTGCCGGTGATGCTGGCCACGAGCTGGGAGCCAATGGCGGTGACCGGCGGCACCCTCGTGGTCCTGCCCGAGGGCGGCCCCTACGCCGGACACGGCGTCACCGCCCGCATGGCACAGCTCGGGATCACCGTCGCGCGGGTGGTGGAGCGGCCCCGGCCGGTCCACGTCGGCCGCGACCAGGCGCAGCTCCTCGGCATCGCCGCCGGGGCCCAGGCCACCCTGATCGAGCGCACCCACTACGACACCGCCGGCCGCCCGGTCGAGACCGCGGACCTCCTGGTCCCCGCGGACCGCTGGGACATCACCTACGACATCACCCTGTCGCCGCCCGGCACCTGACCTTCCGTTCACCGGCGCCGCGGACCGGCCGCCGCCGGGAACGAAGGGCCCGGGGCCGGCGGGCAGACGGAACACATGAATAGCCGTGCGGCCCCCGAGGGGCTGCTGGAGGGGGAGGTTTCTTCATGCCTGGACAGCGCCGGAGCCCGGCTGCCGGGGTCCTGGACACGCTGGGCTCGCCCGCGGTCGGCGCCTTAATCGGACTCGCCGGACTCATCGTCCCCGTGATCGGCTGGGCCGCCGAGCACGTCAACCTCAAAGTCCTGCTCATCGTCCAGGGCGGGCTCATCCTTCTGCTGGCCGCCGGGCATCTGTGGATGCGGAAGGCATACATCCACCTGCGCCGGGCCAATAACCTCAAGGCCATGGACGACTCCGCGTACTACGACCTGGTCCGCTCCCGCCTGGAGCGCGAGCTCATCTCCGACTACAGCGAGATCGCCGACGGCCACCTTCGCGTCTACGCCGGCGAGGTGCCCCGCCTGTCCGCCCTGCTGGTCAAGACCGTCACCGAAGCCGCATCCGAGCCCCAGCGGATCCTCGCCGCCGACCTGACCACCGACCCGACACTCCTGGCCCGGCGCCGCGAATACATCGCCGCCAACCGCCGCTTCACCGAATCCGGCGGCACCATCAACCGCCTCTTCATCGTCCGCAGCACCGACCTCACCACCCCGGACTTCGCCCGAGCCCTCCTGGACCTCGTCGGCAGCCACCGCGACCTCGGCGTCACCTGCGGCCTCGCCGTCCGCGACCGCCTGCGCGCCGACCAGGCCGTCGACGTCGTCATCTTCGCCGCGGCCGCCGCCCTGGTCGAGGAGGAACAGGGCGACGCCGACTACCAGCAGGGACGCAGCTCCGTCTACTTCAAGGGCGTCGAACGCTGGGCCGACCGCTTCGACGAGACCTGGGGCCAGGGCGCCGACTCCGCACCCCGCACCCTCCAGACCTACGAGAGCGCGATCCGCCCCATGCTCGACGCCGGAACCTGGGACGAGAGCCGCGCCACCACCACGGTCGACGGCCTGTAGGAACTCGGGTGGCCCGGCCGGATGTCTCCGGCCGGGCCACCGTCATGACCGGGGGCGTCCTGCCCGGCCCGGCAGGACGCCTGCCATCCCGCAGACACCGGCCCAGGGCCGGCTCGTCCACCCTCTTTTCCGCCGGCGGCTACTTGGGCTCGGGCCCGGTTTCCTCGGCGTTCCGCAGCTTGATCACTTTGAGGCCGGCGAACCGCGCCCGCATGCACTGGCCGGTGTCGTAGGTGATGAAGGTGACCGGGCTCGCCGCGAGCGCCTGCGCGGCCAGGGCCCGGTCCACGATCTCGTCGTCGGTGATCGGCAGCCGGACGTGCCCGGGCGGGTCGAACAGCATCTCGATGCTGACGCCCAGGTTGAATGATCCGTCGGGCCGGACGCTCTGCGTGCGTATCGTCGCCGGTTCGTCCCGCATAACGCGCTTGTCGAGGAAGCCGAGGGTGTGAGCGGCTCGCCACCGCACCTCGCTCTTGCGGTGCTGCTTCAGGTTGTCGAGTTCGTCGATCACGGCCATGGGGAACAGCAGGCGGGTCTCGCGGGTGCCGCCGTCGCCGAACTCGGCCAGATCTGCTATCTCGATCTTGTCCGGGTGCTGGATGTAGAAGCTGGTGTCGGCAACGAGCAGGTCGATCGTGTCGTTCCAGGATGTGATCTTCCGGTCAAGGGCGTCGACCGCGTCCCGGAAGGTGGCTGCGCACTGCTGGAGTTCGAGGTTAAGCAGCCCGTTCACGATTCTCCGGCTGTCGCCCTCGGTCAGGTGTCTGCCCTGTTCGAGGAGGATCTGGTGCCCGCGGGTGAGGACGAGCCGTTCGATGTCCTTGCTGCTGATCTGGTTCCCGAGCGCCTGGAGCGCGTTGGTGGACCAGTCCAGGTAGGCGACGAGGCGGTCGGCCGCGTCGTGCGGCCCGGCGGTCCACAGGTTCGTGACCTTGGTGCACTGGGTGCTGAGCTGGCTGCGGAGGTGGTCCCGGCCTACCCCGGGACGAGGTGTAACGAGCATCCCCAGATCATGGCAGCAGGCCGGGATGCTAGGACGGGAGAAGCCTCAACAGCTCTGAGAACGCGGAACGCCACTGCCTGCGTGCCCGTTTCAGTCTGGCGAGCCCCGCTGTACGGCCCGGTCCGGCGGCTGTCCGGCGTCCTGCGGCCGGATCCGGGGTGGGCGAACCCCCGAACGAATCTAGTGCACTAGATGTACCTTGAGTGACGATCATGGGGTGGGTCTCCCGCCCCTCCGTCCTTCGTCGCTCCGGGACCGCCCATGCTGCTCGCCGTCACCCTCATCACCGCCGGCGTCTTACTCCGCCAGGCCGACCGGGCTCACTTCGCCCGCCGCCGCCCGCGCGCCGGATCTTCCGCCGACCTCATAGCCCTCCAGCGCGCCCGCGCCAACAACCTCACTCCGCTCCTGCTGCTGGCCGGGCAGTGGGTGCAGATCACCGGCTGGTGGCTCCTCGCCGCCCACGGCCCCCTCCTCGCCACCGCGGCCGCGCTCGGGGTCGCCGTCCACTTCCGGCACCTCCAGGAGATCAGCCACTTCGCCGTCCACGGCGTCCTCGCCCGCACCCCACGGACCAACCTGCTGCTCGCCGAGATCTTCGCCCACCACCCGCTCGCCCTCGGCCCCGTCCCCGAGCGCCGCCGACGCCACGTCCGCGACCACCACCCCAACGCCACCCTGCCCGGCGCCGACCCCAACCTCGCCGAACTCCACCGGGCCGGGCTGCGCCCCGGCGCCACCACCCTCCGGTTCGCCGCCGCGCTCGTCCACCCGCTCACCCCGTCCGGCATCCGCGCCACCCTCACCTCGGTGGCCGGCGGCCTCGGCCACTCCCCCGCCCGCGCGGCCACCGCCGTCGCCGTGATCGCCGCCGCGTACCCGGCCGGCGGCTGGACCGCCGTGATCTGCGGCGTCCTCATCCCCCGGCTCCTGATCTATCCGCAGCTCGCCTGGCTCAGCCTCCTCGGCGAGCACACCTGGTTCGACCCCGAGCACCGCACCGGCACTCCCGCCCAGATCGAAGCCGGACGCTGCCTGCGCCTCTACCCCCAGAGCCGGCTCCTCGCCGCCCTCGCCGCCGCCACCTGGCTCCCCTACGGCGACCTCCACCACTACGCCCACTCCGCCCACCCCGCCGTCCGCTGGAACTACCTCCCCGCCCTCGAACGCCATCTCACCCCGCCCCACTTCACCACCGACAGCCTCCTGATCGGCCCCCGGTCCGTCGCCGCACGCCACCACCGCGCACTCACCACACCCGCCCCGGCCACCGTGGTCGCGCCGGACAGAACGGCCCCCGAGGTGTGACACCCGGGCACATCTGAGGTCCGGTCCGCATCGCGTATTCCGCCGCTGAAACGGCTGCTGCCCCGAACCCGGTACCGGGTTCGGGGCAGCAGCCAAATGTACGGAACAGAGGTCAGCCGGCGTCCGGGCTCTTGCCGACGAGCTGGGTCAGCAGCTCGATGATCTGCGCCTGGTTGCGGTCCACCTTGGCGTTCAGATCCCGCACCTCCCCGGCGAGGTCACCGATCTTCTCGTCCAGACCGGCAACCTTCGTGTCAAGGCCACCGACCTTCTCGTCGAGGTTGCTGACCTTCTGGTCGAGATTGCCCACCTGGAGCCGCAGAGCGGTCAGGTCCGACTTGACGATCCCGAACTCGCGGTCCGTCTTGTCCTGGGCCTGCTCGTAGCGCCGGGTGAGAGCAGCGAGCTCGCTCTGCGCGATGGGATCCTCGGCCACCCCGGGCCCTCCTGCCAGATCATGAAATGAAGCGGTCATCAGACGCCCACGATATCGCCCCCGGCCGGTGCCGTAACCCTCCCCGCAGACGCGCGACCCCACGACAGCGCGGTGCGGGCAGGTGCACACTTCCGTACAGTGGTGTGCATGACGGAAACGACGTACTCGATCGTGGAAGCCCGCGCCCGCCTCGGCGCCATCGCCCGCGGAGTCAGCGCCACCCGCGAACCGGTCGCCATCACCGACCACGGACAGACCGTCGCCATACTCGTCAGCCCCGCCGACGCCCTCGAGCTCCAGGAGCTGCGCGCCCTGGCCGCCTACCGCGAGCGCCAGGCCCGCGGCGAGAACGCCGGCGTCCCGCACGACGAGGCGTACCGCCGCGTCTTCGGGGATGACGCGTGAGCTACGAGGTCATCTGGGAACCCGAGGCCCTCGCCCAGGCGGAGCAGCTCGCGAAGAGCGACCCGCGGGGAGTCCGCCAGGTGTTCACCGCCGTCGACCGCCTCGCCGACAACCCGCGCCCGGACGGAGCGTTCGGCAGCGCCGACATCCTTCGTATCCACGTCGGGATCTACCGCGTGATGTACGAGATCAGCGACCGACAGGTCCGCGTCAGCGTGATCCACCTCGGCCGCGTGCGCTGAGGACAGTGAAGTCCGCTTGGATGTCGCCGACGGGCGGGACCGGTCAGTCTTCGGCCCATGCGCTGCCCGGGGTGGAGCGGATGCCGCGCCAGCGCGGGAGGCTGTAGCGGGTGACCAGGCTCCATGCGGTGCGGGTGGCGTCCTCCACCCACGCGTGGCCGGCTGCGGGGAGATTGCCGACCCCGACCAGGTGCTTGGTGATCTGCTCCTCGGAGATGTGCTCGTTGCCGTGCCCGAGGTACTTCAGGACGTACACCGCCAGGTAGTCCACGTCGGAGGCCCGGCCCCGGCCGCTGAGAATCTTCTTCAGCCGGTGTCCGAACTTGGACCCGATGCTGAGATCGCCTTCGCCCCAGAAACTCGACACGTACGGTCGCGGGAGGATGTCGATGAGGTCGATCAGGTGAGCGAGATCGGGATCGTCGGCAACGATGATGGGTTCGGACACGGGGCGACCTTCCGGAGAAGACGTACGGACAGCGCTGGACAGTGCTGCCGCCCCAGATCATCAAGGCCCCTGCGGGGTGACATGCCACTTCCCGCAGGGACTGCCCGGTTCTCTGTCCGCAATGGCTGACAACGCCCTCTTGCACCCGCGCGATTGCAGTCCTTCAACCAGGGACTGCAATCGCCTATGGGCAACTCCTCCGCGGACGACGACCACCGCAGCCCGCGCAGGCCTTCCCGGTCCGCGCCTGCCGGTTCAGTAGAGCTGGACCCGGGTCAGGACGCAGTGGGGCTCGTCGGCGTCGGCGACGATGACGTACTCGGCCACGCCGAGGGAGCCGTCCGGTCCGAGCGGGACACGGCGCTGCTGGGGCCACTTCGACGAAGCGGTACTGCCCGGCACGTACCCCTTGGTCTCGTTGATCTGGACGGTCACCGCGATGATCGCCCCGAACACGTCACCCGGCAGTGCAAGGTCGCCCAGCAGGGCGTCGACCTCGGCGGACAGCAGGCAGGGCCAGCCCTCCGGCTCCTGGTCGTACGGCTCACTCAACGGGCCGGCCCGCTGCTCGGCGGCGCTCGACGGCGGCGGTGACCGTGGTGGTGGGCAGGGTCCCGTTCAGCGCGGCCTCGGTGAGCCGGTCGCCGTTCGGGTCGGTGTCGAGCATCGCCTCGCACCACCAGCGGCGCAGCACCGCGCCGGCGTCCTCGGGCGCGGCCGCCAGGAGCTCGCGGTAGAACTCCATCCGGCGCCCGCCGTCGAGCGCGGCCGCGATGCCGTCGGCGTTGCGCGGGACACGGTCCGGCTCGTGCGAGTGGACTGGCTGTGCGCTCATTCGGGGCGCCCCCTTCTCTGTCTGCCCCCGAGTCTGCCCTCTTCCAAGGGTCCGGGTCGACTGGAACGGCGGAAGCTGGACTCGCTGCTACGAGGCGGGCACCTCTGGCCGGCACACCTTGCAAAGGCGGTAGTCCGGCTTCCCCCGCGGCCGGGCCCGTGAAGTGGCCCACTCCTGAGTTTCGGCCGGGGTCATGATGTCGAGCAGCAGGTGCTCGCTGTACCGCCTGGCCGCGCACGCGCTGTTGTAGTCGTGGTGCTCATGCGCCCACTTCTGGAGTGCGCGGTCGTACGCCTGCCCTGCGAGTCGAGTGTGTTCGGCCGGCATCTCGCGGCGGATGTAGGTGCAGGTCGTCCGGTGCAGGTTGCGGCCGTTGGCGGTGAAGCTGTTCCGCTCCGGAGACTGGAAACGACGCCACAGGCCGTCAGCGACGTCGAGGAGGTTGTCGAATGCCGACTGCGCGACCTGGCACCATTCACAGCGGCCACAGGGCGGCTCGGGCTCCCGCTCCTCGTTCGCGGGCCACGTGAAATCGGTCTCCCACGGGTTCATCTGTTCCCTCATGCTCGTCTCCGTCCGTGCTGTGGTGGCGCGGCTCACACCGTCTTGACCAACGACCGGGGCGCGGTTTCGCAGTGCGGTGGTCCGCTCTCGTTCGTCTCGATCGGGGCGGGTGCATCGTCCGGGGGGACTGCGCTGGTCCCGGGAAACGCGCGGCGGGACAGCTCGCGCATCGCCTGGGTCTGCCGTTCCACCGTCGCCGCGATGTCCGGGTCCGCCCGGGACGGTGTCACGGCCTGGCGGTGTGCCTCGATCGCACGCCGGTAGCCGTCCGGCGGCATCCGGCGCTCTACCGGCGCGACGGGTGCGGTCGGCTGCGGTTCCGGGTCGGCGACCAGTACGGCGGGGCCGGCCTTCACGGGTGCGGGGCCAGCCGAGCCGGGCTGTGGGAGCGGTCGTGGCTATGGCGGGGATTCCGCCCAGGTGTCCGGCCCGCCGCCCCGCCACTCGACCACCGCCGGGTCGGTGAGGTCCAGGGATTCCGCGTCGGTCATCCCGGCCGCCGTCAGGAACACCGCGATATCGCTGACCTTGTAGGCGGTGCCGAGAATCTGCCCGTCCCAGCGCACCCGCCGCCACCCGCGCTCATCCGGCGGGTAGACCACCAATCGGGGACTCCCCATAACCTCAGCTTCGCCCCGGACACGGGGGCCCGCACCGCGAGCGCCGGCTCCCGTCTCTCCGGCCCGGAACCCGCCTCCCTCCATGGGGGCGCGCGGCTGGACCGTGCGCGCCGTGCCAATGCTCTGCCCGCGCGGCGTACCGTGACCCCGGACAGCACTTCGCGTGAAGGGCCCGAGCGATGAGCAGCACACCACCCGCTGACCCCTGGTCGACCCAGGTCCGCGGTGAGACCGTGACCCTGCCCAGCACCGCCGCCGACATCCGCGCCGCTCTCCCCGCAGAGCGTCAGGCGGAGTTCGACGCCGCGCTCGCCGAGCTGGACGCCGCCGGCGCTCCGGAAGAGCTGCGCACGCTGCGGCTGGCGTGGTGGGCGCTGGAGACCGTGCCCGGCGCCGTCGAGGAGACCGACGCGGAGATCGCCCGGCTGCGCGCCGGGGACTACAGCGGCGTCGTCACCCTGGACGAGAACGGCGACCTGGTCCCGATCGACGGCCACGAAGCCGCGTAGAACCTACCGGATCGCCTACGCAGGGCAGGCCGAAGCCGCGTTGCGCGCTCTGCCGCGCCCGCGCCGTACACAGATCGACACCGCGATGCGTTCCACCATCGCCCGCGACCCCTACGGCCACGGCTCCACCGCGCCCCGGCCCCGTGAACGGGACTACCGCGAGGTCGCCCTCCCCGGTGCCCAGGCGGTCGTCGTCTACTACGTCAGCGCCCCGGCCGCCCTCACCATCACCGCCGTCCGGCTCATCAGCCTCTGACGAGTTGCCCATAGGCAACTGCTGTGTCGCTTTTTGAGGATGGCAGTTGCCTATGGGCAACTCGCGTCCGTCCGGTCCGGCTGTTGATCCTGGTGCGCGAGAGCCCCCAGCCCGTGTTCGGGCCCTTCAGGCGAGCGTGTGCTCGATCACGAGGTAGTGGGCCGGGGTGATGATCGTGGTGATCTCGACGGCCCGCCGGTCGGCGGTCCGGCCGGTGCGCCCGATGTCGGTGACCGTGCGTTCCGGGGAGATTTCCAGGGCGCGGCTCTCGGGTTCCGTGGGCAGGCGGCTGGGGGTGATCCGCTCTGCGAGATGGGTCTGCTCGAACCCCAACCCGCTCAGCACGGCCCTGGTCCCGGCCGGGTTGAGCGCGGCCGGGTCTTCCAGCAGGGTGTTCTCCGCGATGGTCAGGGGGAACCAGCTCTCGGTCAGGCGTACGGGGATACCGCCGGCGAGCAGCCGACTCCTGCGCGCGAGACAGCCGGCCTGTCCGGGTTCGACGCCCAGGACGTCGGCGATATCGGCCGGTGGTTCGGCCCGCTCGACCACGACCTCGTACCGGGGCTCCAGGCCCAGCGCCAGGATCTCATCAGCCGGGTCGTGCCCCGCTGTGGCGGAATGGGTGATCGGCGGGAGCCAGGTCACGATCGTTCCGCGCCCCTGCCGGGGCCGCACCAGCCCCTCGGCCGCCAGGACGTTCATCGCCCGGTTCACCAGACTGCGGGAGGCCCCGTACTTCAGGGCCAGTTCCGGCTCCGGAGGCAGGACCGACGCCGTCGGATACCGGCGATCGAGGATCTCGTTCCGCAGCGTCGCCGCGATCTCACGGAACCCCAGCCCGGCCTGCGCCTTCTCGCTCACCAAGGCGTCCCTCCATAGGCCGACGACACTACGTCTGACCCTATCGAAGGCCGACCGTGCACCGAGGCGGTGGAGTTGTGTCGGGACGTCCCGGTGCCGTGGGTGCCAATGTCCAGTTGCCGGCTGCCAGTGCGTCCAGTGCCCATGGCTGCACGGGAAGTCCCGCGGGAAGGTGCTTTTCCGGAAAGGCGTCGGACAGCGCACGGTCCCGGCACGTGAGGCCGGTCCGGGTGCCGCTGGCGTCATAGCTGGCCACGCTCTCCCGCAGGACCAGGCTCCCGAGCCCCCACTCCTCATCGTCCGACACGGTGACGAACGTCTGCCGAACGGGATTCTGAGATTGCCTCGGGAGCGCCACCGGCCCCTTCCCCGGCCCGCCGCGAGCTGGGGAGGCACTGTGCGGCATCGGCCCGAACACTTCCACAGCGCTCCGGACCACCTCGACCGGATCACCGAGGGGTGTGAAATCGAACCATTCCCCCCGGGTCCGGTACGCGGAGAAGTACTCGTGGAGAGCACGCTCCAGGCGCGTTCCGCCCGGAAAGACCGCGAGGATGGAGAGAGTGACCGGAAGTCCGGTCTGCAACTGGGAAACCCGCTGCTGAGGGCTGGCACTGGTGCCGATCTTCACGGAAGCGAGCCCCTCAGCACCCACCACATAGACGCTGGACACCACCCCAGGCACGGCCGGAATCCCGGCATCCTGGCTGTGAAGGACGGCGGCCCGCCTGCCTGATGTGTCGCTCATCCCTGCTTCCTCCATGCACTCGTTCTCCGGCGCCTCTTCCTTCTTCAGCCCCGGACCGTTCCTGTGCCGTGTCCCGGTGAGTCGGCGGTCAGGGTGGTGGGATGAGCCGCACCGCGGTGACGGTGAGGGCGGCCTGGGCGACGTAGTAGACGACGAACACGTTCCGAACCGTCGCGGTGCGCCGGTCCCGCTCGCCTTTCATCGCCTCCGATCCGTGCGCGTACGGGTCACGGCCCAGGGTCTGTTCCATGCGGGACCGGAACCCGGCCGGGTCGCTGACCTTCTTCAGCGTCTCCTCGGCGACGGGCGCGTACGAGATCCGGAACCGGCGGCTCACGCGGCTCCCTGCTCCCGCAGTTGCGCGAAGATCTCCTCGTCCTCCGGGAACGAGGCCAGCTCGACGATCCACCGGCGCACCACGTTGTAGAGGTCGTCGACGTTCGCCGCGTCGATCTCCGCGTCGAACTGCGCCCGCCGGTCCCCGGACAGAGCGGCGCGGATCCCGCCGACGGTGGCCGGCACCTCGACCCGCTCCCCGTTGTGCATCGTCCACCGCACATCGCCCTCGGCCATCACCGAACACCCCTGTCCATAGCGGGACTGCAGTCCCCGCCACGGTAGCGAGAGCACCCGGCTTGTCGGTGCCGAACGGCCAGGACTTCACTCCCAGGAGACCGGGCCCAAAACAGCATCTGCGTCTGCACCTCTCGGGCGGGTCGTACCAGATGAGAGGCGGTGTTCCGCTACGGTGTCGGCCACGGCCAAGCGCGTACGCCGTTCGCCACCGCCACCAGGCCCACGCCGCCGGGTGTGCACCGTGGTCAAGGGCTTCCGAGTCCCGCGCATCAACTTTCCGCACTACGGCCTGCCGTCGTGCCAGCAGAGGGGTGGCTCTGCCGGCGGGAGAACGTCATGCCGAACGCACAGTCCACCCCCGAACAGCGTGCCCGCCGCGACGCCCGCCAGGGCGCCAAGTACACCACCGCGCTGCGCGCCCACACCGGGGCGGCAACGTACGACTGCCCCTTCGGGCCGGGCCACTGACGATGCTTCGACATACCCGGCAGCGTAGCCACCGGTCCGTTCGGGCGGCAGGGCGCGAACTGCCCGCGCTTCAGGTTGGGTTCGGCCGCTACGCTCATGCCACTTCACCGGCTGCCTGCGGAGCACGTGACAGCTCGGGGACGGTTCGCCCGGCCTTTTCGGCACGGGCTCGGCGCAGGGCGGCGGCCTCGGTCGCCGCTGCCTGACGACGTCGCTGGAGGCGAGCATTGTCGATCGAGGCCGGGGCGTCCTCGGGCACCGCGGGCGGCTCGGGGAAAGCACGGCGGCTGAGCTCGCGCAGGGCCCTGTTCTGCCGTTCGATCGCCTCGGTGACGCCCGAGCTGACGTGCTGGACGCGCGGGACGGCCTGGTGGGCGGTGAGTGCGCGGTGGAAGCCGGGCGGGGCCATGTCGCGTGTCCTGACCGGCGTCTGGGGCGCAGCCGCCGTCGTCGGAGCGGTGACCGCCTCACGGGGTGCCGGGGCTGCCGTGGCGCCCACGACCAGGACGCGGACGGTGCGGACCGTCTGGGCGCCGACCGCGTCGTTCGCCGCGGCGACGATCCGGGAGGTGATCAGGCGCAGCTGGGTGGCGTACGCGGGCGAGTCCGGGCGCAGGTCCAGCTGTCCGGTCTCCGCGTGGAAGGCGACCGCCTGGACGTGCGCGGGCAGGTTCGGGGAGATGACGGCCGCGATGGCGGGCCACTGGTCCAGGATGCTGCCGCCGGCGGCCGGGACGTCCCAGGCCCGGTCGGCCATCAGGCCCTGTAGGACGGCGGCGAACCCGGTCGGTTCCCGGCCGTCACGCCGGGTCGCCGTGGTGCGGGTGCGCCGCTTGGTCTTCCGGGTGCCGCTCTCGCCGCGGGCCTTGGCCGCTTCGCGCGCCTGATGCAGCGCGACCCGGGCCAGGTCGACGCCCGACAGCTCCGGGGCAGGCTGCGCGCTGGTGGTGTTGGGGGTCTCGGTCATCACGGCCTCCTACCGGCGTCCGACGGTCATCAGCGAGCTGCTGCCCGCCAGTTTGCGTACGCGCCGCACCAGGTCAGCGCCGTAGATCTGCTCAGCGCCGGCCGGACCGAGGGTGTCGAGCGTCATGATGACCTGGTCGGGCCTGCCGAGCATGTACTCCTGCCAGGCCAGGTCCCGGAGCGCCTGGAGCTCTTCCTCACCGGGCACGTCGGGGCCGGTCTCGGCCGCTTCCTGGTGGCCGTCGGGGAGTTCGTACTGCGGCTGCTTCGGGGCGAGCGCATCGGCCAACAGGCGGCGCACGGACTCGCTGCGCGGCGGCGTCCAGTCGCCCTCCCACTCCTGGTGGCGGGCCTGCTCCGCGCGGCGGGAGTCGCGGTACGCCTGAACGGCGCGAGCCCGGCCCTCTTCGGTCGGCCACAGGGCTACCGCTCCGGCCAGGCGTCCGGCGAGGAATCCGGACGGACGGTGCACGGTGTCCGGGGCGTCGCCCAGGTCAAGGAACGCGATCACCTCATCGGCCGTCCAGCCCGCGTCCGCAACGTCCTTGAGGATCCAGGCGATGCGGGGCACCGACGCGCGGCCCATCCATGGCACCTGCCGGATCAGCTCCGAGGCCAGCTGGAAACGCCGCCCCACCGCGTTGAGCTTCCGGCAGCCGGGCTTGACCTTCTTCGGGGTGGGGGAATCGCTCTGCCCGCTAGCGAGCTTGCTCTCAGAGGGAAGCGAGGTAGTACCGGCAGTAGAAGAACTTGAGGTACCCACCTGCATTGGGGTGCAACGGACCTCACCAGAATCAGCCATCACAACCCGCTGCTCAGCAGTCTCCCGGACACCCTTCGCCGGGGCCTTCGAGGACGACTTCGCCCGCCGTCGGCGGACCTTGCGGGCCGCCTTCTTCGCCAGCTTCGCCATCAGCTCCCGGCCGGCCTCCGCGATCCCGGACACCGCCCTGGTGTACGCCGGAGCGGCCTCGTCCCGCTGCACCGTCCGGATCCCCAGCGCGACATCGAACGCCTGAGGGATCATCCGCGCGAACTCTGACGTCTGCGCCGGTCCGCCGGATACCCGGGTGCCCCGCACGATGTACGCGAGCAGCCCGGCCTCCCGCAGCATCCCCAGGTGGTACTCCACCGACCGCTCCGACAGGCCGGTACGGCGCATCAGGTACTCGATCCCCGGACGGCACGGAAACAGCGCCGCAAGCTCCTGGGCGAGACGGACCGTCGTCGGCCCGAACGAACGCGGCCCGTGCGACCGGTACCGGCGCGGCTCGTACAGCCCGGACCCGGCGACCCAGTGGACCGCCTGCATCCAGGAGTAGCCGTCGCCCGCGATCCGGCCCGTCGACGTCGACAGCCACTGGGACGCCTTCGGCACGTACAGCGCGGGCAGCACGCCGACCACACCGCTGTCGGCGGGGGAACGAGGAGAGGGAAACCCGACCACGGCCTCGCCGACGGAGTTGTCGGTCAAGTCCGCGCGGGGGTGAATGAGGGCGGCGGCGGACGTGCTGTCAGCGCCGACGGAGTTGTCGGCGAACTCACCGCGAGGGTGCACCAGCGTGTCGGCCGCCGCCGTCACCGCGGTCACCGGACACTCCGGAGATGATTCATCCCGGCAGCATGCGCGGCCCGACTTGTGGACAGAGGTCCGGTTCCCGCCCGGCGGGGAGTCAGCTCTGTGTCTCCCGCCATCTGGGAGGCAATCATGGAATCGACCACGCCTGACGGGACGCCGCACAGGCCGGAACGCAGCACTGCGAGGGGCGCGAACGGCCCGGCACCGGGCCCCGGAGCAACCGGCCTTTGTGGGTTTCTACCGGAAGAGGGGTTTCCTGAAAAAAGCGGTGCGAAGAGGGGTGATTCGGGCGCGACTCCCGTGACACGGAACGCGCTAAAGCGGCAAAACGTGCCGAAACGGTCAGTGCTCGGCTTTTCAGGGGACACCAGATCAGGCACTATGAGAGCGACCCGCCTTCCATATAGCTGAACCGACCCGAGCCCCTCGGGGCTGGACGAGCCGGATATGTGGATGTGCTGGTTATCGCCCCCTTCGTGAGAAGAGGGCGGACACCGATCGGGTGGGGGGAGATTTCTCCTCTCCTCTCGATCCCGGTGAACCGCGAAGCCCCTGTGGTGGGGGCCTGCGGGTGAAGCCGGATCGGACTGCTGTGGCTGTGGTGGCTGTATCGGTTCGGTGGTGGCCCTGATAAGGGGCCAGGTGTAGTGAGCGGCCTGATAAGCCGCAGCTCAGGACCGGCAGGAACCGGGACTTGAGCGGCCGACGCGGGTGGTTATTCCGGTCGGTAGACGGGCCGTGCGAGGCCAGCGGGAGGTTAGTCCGCTTCTTGGCGCGCGCGGCCGATGGCCACTAGGTCATCCCGACCCCCCTTCGGAGGCCGGCGTCGGCATGCCCTCGTTCAGCTCAGCGGCCTCGGGGAAACGCTCCGCGAGCCGCTTGAGCAAATGAATGTAGGCGTCACGCTGCGGGCGCCGGGGCTGGCTCTTGCCCAGCTCCCAGCGCACAACGGCAAGGCGCTGTACGCCCACTGCGTCCGCGACGTCCTGTTGCGTGAGGTTCGCGGCGAGACGCAACTGGGCGCGCACTCGCGGCGGCGGCAGGACATCGTCCAGGCCGTCCAGCAGGGCATCGACCTGCTTCAAGCGGTCCGGGTCGGACATAGCGCAGCCTCTCAAGATCGATCGATCTCTGAAACATACACCATTTGATCTCCGGCGGAGAGGTTCAGCCGCTGCGCGGGGCGCGCCGCGGGATGCCCGATAGGGTTCGAGATCGTGGCCCGCCTCGCGCTTTTCGATCTGGACAACACGCTGGCCGACCGGCAGTCGGCGCTCAGCGACGCCGTGACCGGCCTGTGTCGTTCCCGCGCGCTCTCCCCAGAAGTCGAGCAGTGGCTGCGCATCGAGTTGGCCGACCGCGCGACCGCCAACGACTTCGCCCAGCTGCGGGACGCCTTCGGCCTGGAAGCGTCGGCCGCGGACCTGTGGCAGGAGTACGTCACCCTCATGTCGTCCGCCGTTACCTGCCGCCCCGAGGTCCTCGTGGGCCTGACTCGCCTTCGCGCGGCCGCTTGGACGATCGGTGTCATCACCAATGGGGCCGGTGACATCCAGCGCGCCAAGCTCGCCGGGACCGGCCTCGCCTCCTTGGTCGACGGCGTCGCCGTCTCGGGCGACCTGGAGATCCGCAAGCCGGATCGGCGCCTCTTCGAACTTGCGGCCACCCGGTGCGGCGTTAGCCTCACGGACGGCGGCTGGATGATCGGCGACAACCCGACTGGAGACATCGGCGGCGGACAACAGGCCGGCCTGCGCACCATCTGGCTGCGCGGCCGACCATGGCCCGACGGACTCCCTGCCGCTCACCACGTCGTCGACGATGTCACCGACGCCATCACCATCCTGCTCAACGAAACCTGGGAGTAGCACCGTGGGCCAGCCGACCGTCGGCATCCTCCACCCTGGCAGCATGGGTGCCGCCGTCGCCGCCTGCGCCGCGACCAACGCGGCCGACGCCTTGTGGTGCGAGACCGGGCGCAGCACTGCGTCCGTGGAGCGCGCCGCCAACTTCGGCCTGACTCCCGTGGCCACGCTGGCCGAACTGCTGGATCGCAGCGACATCGTCATCAGCCTCTGCCCGCCAGCCGCTGCCGAGGACCTGGCCCGCGACATCGCCGGGCACCGCTTCGCCGGGGTGTACGTGGAGGCGAACGCCATCAGCCCTGAGCGCGCGCAGCGGATCGCTGGGCTGCTCGAACCGGACGCTACCGTCGTGGACGGTAGCGTCGTCGGCTCTCCGCCGGTGGGCGGCAAGACTCCGACCTTGTACCTGTCCGGCCCGGTCAGCGTGACCGTGCGCATCGAGGCACTGTTCGCGGGCACTGCGGTCCGGACGGCGGTGCTGGGCACGGAGGTGGGGAAGGCGTCTGCGCTGAAGCTGTCGTACGCCGCGTTCCAGAAGGCCTCGCGGGTGCTGGTGGCGCTTGCGGTCGGTATGGCGCGCGAGCACGGCGTCGACCAGGAGCTCATCGAGGTCGCCTCGAAGCGCAGCGGCTCGTACCTGTCCGAGCCGCAGTACGTCGCCAAGACCGCAGCCCGCGCTTGGCGCTGGGGCCCGGAGCTGGAGGAAGCCGCCGACACGCTCGCGGCCGCCGGCCTCCCACCGGAGATGCTGCGCGCGGCTGCGACCACGCTGGCACGGTGGCACGACGCCAAGGACGGCAGCGAGCTCACACTCACCGACGCCTTGGACCGGCTCGCCCAGCCGTAGCCCGCGTTCATGCCGTCGCTGCCCTCGCCCGCTGCACCAGCAGCTGATCAATGAGCCGCGCCGCGTCCTGCGGCGCCGACGCCGTGGTGTCCACCGTCAGGTCCCAGGCCAGGCCCGGGTGCGCGTCCAGGTCCTCGCGGGTCGCTGCCCACGCTGCCAGGCGCGCCGTGGTGTCGCTGTCGCCGCGCCCCGCCGACCGCTGCTCGGTCGTCTCGCGCGGGCACCACAGCAGCACCAGCGACCAGTCAGCCGGGTAGCCGTCGACCACGGCCTGGACGCCGTCGACCTGCCCGAGGTGCACCACCGGCACCCCGGCCGCGAACGCCGCGTCCAGGCCGGGCTTGTCGATGACGTACGTGTTGCCGTAGCGGCTGTTCGCGTAGACGACGCCGCCCGCGGCCTCCAGCTCGCGCAGCTGCTCCGCCGTGCTCATCCGGTAGCCAGCCGACTTGCCCGTCCCGACCTTGAGCCGCGCGAACTGCGCGTACCGAGGGCTCAACTTCGTGAGCGCCGTGGTGATGGTGTCCTTGCCCGACGCTGGCGGTCCGTACAGGACCACGCCCTGACGTCTGGTCATGCGTACATCGCCCCCATCGCCTGCCGGGCCTGGTCCGCGAGCGTCACCGCGGTCCCCAGCCGGTTGTCGACGACCAGGTGCGGCACCGCCGGGCGCAGGTCCAGGTCGATGGTCGCCATGTACTCATCCCACCGGGCGAGCTTCCACGCGTCGCGGGCCGCGGACCGGAACGTGATGTACTCGCGCATCGACTCCTCATCACAGCGCACCCACACGGGGAAGACGTCGACGCCCATGGAGGCGGCCCGGTTGGACAGGCGCTGCATCCAGTCCGGGTCGGTCAACTCGGAGATGAATGGTGCCGAGAGCACGGTGCTGATCCCGCACTTGATGTTGGCCATGGCTGACTGCATGAGGCAGTCGTACTCCACCGACCGGACGCGCTCCCGGTAGAGCTCTGTGTGCCGGTCGTTCGGGTCCCCGCCCAGCGCTACCAGGAGCCGTTCCACCAGCGGTCGGGTGAGTGGGTCCTTGTCGAGCAGCGGCCAGCCGGTGAGCTGGACGAAGAACCTCGCCAGCTCCGTCTTGCCGCTCCCGGCGTATCCGCCAACCAGGATCAGGACGGGGCGGTGCGGGTCGCCGCCGGTGTGCCTCCGCTTCCAGGCGTCGATGATGCGCTGCTGGAGAGCGAAGTGCCCGGCATCCTCGCTGCCGGGCGAGATGCGGTGGATGGCCCGTTCGACGGCCAGGACGTGGGCGCCGTTGAGGCGGTCGTCCATCGGCGTGAGCTTGAAGGACGTCTCTTCGCCGGGCAGAGCGGTTCGGAAGCCGAGGTCCGGTTCGGTCGCGCGGTAGAGAAGACAGTAGGCACGACGATAGTGCGGGCCCGGGTAGACCTCGCCCTGTTCGTGCTGCCACAGGGTCTGAGGGTTTGCGGCTGGGATCCCCTTCAGCTTGGCCTGCTCAGCAACCTCCCGCAGCCGTTCGCCGGCCTTCTCCAGGGTCAGGCCGTGAGCCTCGCGCTGCTCCCGCAGCCGGTCAGGCCGCCACCCTGCTCGCTGCTTCCCCACCCCGTGCCCCTCCGTGATCGTCATGGCCGCGAGCCTAGGGCTCGGGCTACAAATCGCATGTATACGCGGATGTTGAAAACGTGTGAATGGCGGTGCGTACGAGCTTCGACAAGCGCCTGTGATGGTTCGCCTTGCGCGGCCCGAGTGTGATGGCCCTCACGAGAACAGCTGAGGGGAGGGACACCGTGGCACGTGAGGTGCAGTCAGTGGTCGTCGTCACCATCTCCGTCGTCATCCGCGAGTCGAGCACTCGCGTGGCGTCGGATGGAGTAGCCGATCTCGAACTCTTCGGCGCTCATTCTGGTGTCGTTCAGCTCTACGACCTCGCCGTTGGAGCTGGTCGTGACCCGCACGACGCGCAGGAGCGGAACGCCAACGTCGGCTGGGAGGTTCAGTGCCTCCGCCTCTTCAGGCGAGGGCATGCGAGCGGAGACACTTTCGCTCCAGCGGAGCGGGCGGTGGCCCATCTCCTCAAGGCGGTCGTAGATGCCTCCGGCTCCCGTGTCGGCCTCCGCGAGTCGAGTTCCTCGAGCCAGGTCGGCCGGCAGGTAACTAGTGGCCAGCTGCTTCGGATTCCTGCTCTCGGGTTCGCCCATCACGCGGTCACGAACGAGGACTTCGGACCCAGTGGGGAGGCCCATGAGGGCAGCGAGATCCATCGGCACGACGCCCCAACGCAGGGTGGGAGGCTCCAAAGCCGCCCACGGTTGGGCCGTCGGGTCGAAGTAGTAGCCGATCTCATCGCGGAAGACCTGGCGGGATCGAGCGATGCGCCGCTTCTCAGGACGCTCCCGCACGATGGTCCCTCTGCGGCGCACCGCGACGACCAGACCCTCTTGCTCCAGGAGCGAGATGGCGCTTCGCACGGTCTGGTAGCCAGCGCCGTACTGGGCTTGGAGCTCGGTCAGCATCGGCAGCTTGTCGCCCGGCATGTATCGCCCCTCGCCGATCTGCTGTCGCAGGTCAGCGGCGATGTCGCGATACGAGACGGGCATCGGAGCCACCTTTCAGAGTGCTGCGCGGATCTGATTCTAGGGCTAGCTCTATCAGTCGGCGACGCGCGAGCACAACCGATCGACTCGAATAGAGCTATCGCTATTGACTCGACAGTCCAGCATGGTCTCTACTAGTCGATAGCGATAGCCCTAACGCTCTGCTGAGCAGGGGTTACGCACTCAGCACCATCGCAAAACAGCAGGTGTCGCCTCTTCGGGGGCGGCGGCAGTGGGGTGAGCCGAGCTCCCCCGGCAGGCCTGTACCGAATAGCTCGACCTGATCCACCTCGAACGGCGCTGCTGCGCTGTCTGTCCGCCAGGACTTCACCTGCCGAAAGGCCGGCCTGGCGCGGCAGAGAAGGCAGCACCCGCACCCGATCCCACATCAGGAGGATTCGATGCCCCGCAAGCGTCCCGGCCGCGTCCGGACCAGGAACACCAACCGCCGATCGGCGCTGCTGCTCAGCTCTATGTCCCCGCAGGACTACAACGTCCGTCCCACCGAGGTGAAGTCGATCGCCTGCCCCGACTGCCGCACCTGGCGCCGGATCATCGGCGAGACCACCCTCAAGATCCGCCCCCACGGCCTCGACCGGGGGAAGCTCAAGGAGGGCGAGAAGCGCCCCCTCTGCCCTGGCAGCGACCAGCTCGTGGTCATCGACATCAATGTCCGGAGCTGGCAGGCCCGGCAGAACCGCCTCCTGCGGGACGCGATGCCGCAGGACAACCGGCGTGCCGCCCAGCAGTTCTACAAGCCCGTCCCGGCCCCGGCCGCGCCGGTCTCCCGGATCAAGGCGGAGGTCACCCTTGAGACCGCCCGCCAGTCCTATCTCGCCCACCGTCAGGGTTGCACGGGGTGTGTCGGTGGTGAGAACCGCCGGCACTGCACGGACGGCGCCATCCTTGCCCGCCGCTACGTCCTCGCGCTCAACCAGGAGCCCGCCCGCCGCGAGGCCCGCGAGCAACTAGAGCGCCAAGAGCAGCGCGCTGTACGGCAGCGGTCGGCACCGGCGGTCCGCAGGTCTCAGTGGGCCAAGCACGGCGGCGAGGACGTCGAGAGGGCCAACAACCTCTGCACGGCGCGGACGTCGGGATCGGTCTCCGAGTTCCGCGGCCCCGACCTCCCGATGCTGCCGCAGGACGTCGAGGCGCACGACAGGCGGCAGACCGAACTGGGCAGGCAGTACGCCCGTAAGGCCCTGGCACCCTCGGCGATCTGACCCGCACACCGAGACGAACGCCCACGGCCCCGGCCACCCCACGATTCGGGGTGGCCGGGGCCGTGGCTGCTCGTACAGCAGTCGATGCTGCCCCGACCCCGGAGGAACTCCTGATGCGCGTCACGCTGAACGACCTCTACCCCCGCTACTCCGCCCGCCTCGCCGCTCACGCTGCCGAGCAACTCGCCGCGATCGGTGCCGACCCGGTCGCGGACACCGACGACGTCACCCAGGACGTGTGGCTCCTGGCCGCGCAGCTCCTGGTGCTGCCGGAGTCGGAACACGCGTGGGCGGTCCTCATCGGTCTGCTGGACCAGGCGCTCGCCGCGCACGAGATGGTGCGGCACCGGGAGCTGCCGTACGGGATTGACGGGCCGGGAGTGCGCTGGATGCCCCCTGCGCCGCTGGGCGCTCTGCCGTCTCCGGCCGCTGTCTACCCGTCGTCGGCCGCAGCGGCGGCCTGACCTGGGTCTCCTGTTCTGCACGTCGCCCCCGGCCCACGCGTAATGGGCCGGGGACGGCGTGGGGCTACAGGAACGCCCCGGTGCACCGCTTGGGAGGTGAAGGCCCCGGGCGGCGCGTACAGGCTCACCGAACAAGGAGAACGCCTGTGTCCACGATGATGACATGCCCGCGCGCCGGGACGATCGACGATGTCGAGCCCGACGACGACTTCCACCAGCTCGTGCGGCACCTGGCGGCCGCCGGTGACCGCAGTGCCGCTGCTGGCGGGCGCCGGGCCCGCAGGACGCTCGCGGAGATGGCGCCCGGCTACGAGCGCCAGCCGGTGCTCACCCTCCACCGGCCGCAGATGGCGGACCGCTGCCCGCTGTGCGACCGGACCCCCTGCGCCGACCTCTGCCCGTACCGCACGACGACGTACGCACCCACTCCGGCGGCGCACGACGCCGGAGCGGCACGGTGACGGCCATGACCACCGTCCTCGGCGTCGGTCTCACCGACGCCGAGCACGCCGAGCTGTCCCGCAAGAACCGGGAGCGCAACCGGCAGTCGGAGAACAACCGCCGCTGACTCCCACAGGGCCCTGGGCGCGCACCGGCGTGCCCGGGGCCCGGCCCTCGCTCCAGCCCGTGACGCCTGCGCCGCGGCCGCCCCTTCTTCTCTCCTCGCTGGAGGTTCTCATGAACCGCTCGTCCATCATCCGTGCCACCTACACCCCCTCAGCCGACCTGCCGGTCAACACGAACTGGCGGGCTGGCGCGGCCTGTAAGGGCGAGGACCCGGAGCTGTTCTTCCCCATCGGCAGCACCGGTACCGCCCTGTCCCAGACCGAGCAGGCGAAGGCGGTCTGCAACCGCTGCCTGGTCATGGAGCGCTGCCTCCAGTGGGCGCTCGAATCCGGCGAGGACTCCGGTGTCTGGGGCGGCCTCTCCGAGGACGAGCGCCGGGCGATGAAGCGCCGCGCCGCCCGCCGGCGCGCCCGGACCGCCTCCGTCACCGCTGCCTGACCGGTCTGGTGGCTGCCTGATCCACCCGCCGCCCGTGCTACGTCGCGGGCTGCGGGTGGTGACGGGGAGCCGGACAGCCCGGACCACCAGATCAAGGAGCACCCATGAGTCTCGAAGCCTTCTCCCGCGACCTGAACGTGGTTGTCACCGAGGCCGCGCAGCACGCGGTCGCCAAGTCCCAGGCCGGTGCCCTGGTCCAGGCCGCTGCCTCCGGCGGTGCCGACGCGGTCGCCCAGATCGCCTCCGGCATGTCGACCGAGGACCTCCAGCGCGCCCAGGCGTACCTCCAGCGCTGACCCTCTGACGGTTGCCTCCCCCGCCCGTACCCAGCCCGGAGAAACCGGGCGGGCCCGGGCGGGGTGCGGGGAGCCGGACAGCCCGGATCCACAACACCCAGAGAGGTAGGGCCTTCATGTTCCGACGGCTGCGTGACACCGCCATCGAGGTCCAGGGCCACCGGCAGCTCACCCGGGGCATCAACCGGGCCGTCGAGTCCGGTGACCTGGAGGCGCGTGCCGCGTTCACCTCCGGCACCGGGACCCTCGCCGCGGCGCTGACCAGCCGGGGCCGCGACACCCGCGGCGCCGAGATCCACGACTACGGCACCCGGGTCGCCGCCGCCGGCGGCGGGCCCGAGCGGGTGCACCGCCTGTGCCGCGACTGACACCCCAACCCTGAACGGAACCCGATGAGCACCCAGCCCACCACCGTGGATGACCGCGAGCGCCCCGTTATCCACCTCACCACCCCGCCCGCGCCGGCCCCGACCCCGCCCGTCCCTTCGGGCGACGACCGAGACCGCCCGACCATCCAGCTCCGCTGAGCTGTCCGCTGCCTGTCGTCCACGCCCCGCCACCCGCACCGACCCGGGGTGGCGGGGCGCGGACGTGCGGGGAGCCGGACAGCCCGGCCCGCGAGTCGAGGAAGGCCCCGCCATGGCCACGACGCTCACCCCGCTCCAGCCCGGCACGGAAGCCGCCGCCCAGGCGTGCATGTTCGCGATCTTCGGCAGCGACCTCCCGCCGATCGGCCCCGAGGAGTACGACGGGAGCTGGCGCACCACCCTGCACGTCATCGCCGAGGAATGGGCCGGCGAGGGCCGCGTCCACCGCCACGCCGCCCGGACCGCGACCACCGTCAACGAGTTCGTCGCCACGGAGAACCTGTTCGGCCCCGGCTCGCCCGAGACGGCCGAAGTCGGTGCCCGGCTCCGGCCGCTGCTGGAGCGCTGCCGGCACTTCGGCATCTCCGCCGACCACCTCCGCCGCTACGGCGCGCAGTTCCCCGAGAGCTGACCGGCCCGCACAGCGGGAGCTGCGGACAAGTTGCTGTCCGCCCCCCTGCACCCGCCGCGACCCAGCGCCCGCCTGACGGGCACCCCGCTTTTGCCCACCCACCGGCCCGGGAACAGCCCAGGGCCACTCCCCCTTCACCGAGGAGCCCCATGTTCACGCAGCAGAACAACGCCACCGTCGCCACCGTGTTCAAGCAGGGCGACTACGTCCTGTACCGGGACCCCGCCCGCTTCTGGACGGGACAGCCCAACCACACCTTCGTCTGCCGGATCGAGACCGTCTGGGCGACCGGCTTGCACACGCTGACGGCGCTGCACACCGGCCGTGCCGTCTACGGCGTGAAGTCCGACTACATGCGGCTGCTGCCGCCCCTCGACGCGATGCGCGACATCGACACCGCCCCGCTCAACACCGGCACCGGCGCGGACGACATGACGGCCGCGGCCATGGCCTGGCTCACCCAGCAGCACACGACGGCCAACCGGCTCCCGAAGCTGCCCGACCAGAGCTGAACGGTCACCCCCTCGCGCAACGGCCCTCCGGGCCCCCGGCATTAGAGCTGCCGGGGGCCCGGAGGGCCTGGTCACCACCCTATCGACCGACGCCGACCCGCGGTGCCCTCTCGCACGAGGCGCCGGAGTAAGAGAGGACAACCAACCGTGGCCACCACCACGACCCCCCGGCGCAGGCGCAAGCCCGCCCCGGCCACCAAGCCCCGCGCTGGCCGCGGCGCCAAGACGGCGGCACCGGCCGCCGCCATCCCGGCCCAGGCCGCCGCGCCCGCCGCCCCGCCGGTGCGCCCGGAGGCGGACCCGGTCCTGGCCGACGCCGCCGACCGCGCCGCCGACATCCGCGACCTGGCCGCCGACACCGCCGACCGGATCGTCGCCGACGGCGAGCAGCGCGCCGCCGGACTGCTGGACGACGCGCGCGCCGAGGCGGCCTCGGTGAACGAGGCGGCGACCACGGAGCAGGCGCAGATCCTCGCCGACGCGACGCAGGCTGCGGACCGGATCCGTACGGACGCGGCGGCCACCGCCGCCGCTGACGCCGACCAGATCCGCGCGGACGCCAAGGTGGCGGTCGAGCAGCTGCTCGCCGACGCCCGCATCGAGGCCGGCACGGTCACCGCGACGGCGACCGCCGAGGCCGACCAGGTCCTCGCCGCCGCCCGCCGCCAGGCCGACGAGCACACCGCCACCGCCACCGCGCGCGCCGACGAAGTCCGCTCCGAAGCCGCCCGGTCCGCCGCGCAGGTCCTCGCCGACGCCGAGACGGCCCGCATCGAGCTGCTCGCCGCAGCCGAGCGCACCGTGGCCGAGGTCCGCGCCCGCGCGGCCACCGACGCCGAGCAGCTCCTGGAGCGGGCCCGCACCGCGGTCGAGGACGCCCGGTCCGACGCCGACCGGACCCGTGAGAGCGCCGACACCCAGGCCGTGCAGATCCGTTCGGCGGCCGAGAAGGCCGCCGCCGGGATCCGCCAGGACGCCGACCGCGCCCTTGATGACGGCCGCAGCGCGGCCGACAGCCTCCGGGCCCTCGCCGACAAGGACGCCGCCCGGCTCCGCGAGCAGGCCGCCGACGACGTCAGGGCTGCCCGGGACGCGGTGGCGAAGGCCCAGGCCGATCAGGCCGCCGCCGCGCAGGCCCGCGCGGAGGCCGACCGCATCCTGGCGGAGGCGACGCAGCGCACCGTTCAGCGGGCGAGGCGCCGTCAGATCCGCACCGACGCCCGCGCCGCCCGGCGCAAGGCCCGCAACGAAGCCCGACCCAAGGGCGGTGTCCCGCCGCTGTCCGGACAGGAACTGGCGGGCGTCGCCGCGATCGTCCTGGCGGCCGCGGTCGTCTCCACCCTCGGTCTCCTCTCCTCCTACACCGCGCTGGAGAAGGCCGCCAAGGAGTGGGGCTGGGACTGGCCGTGGCTGCTGCCCGTCGGCATCGACGTCGCCATCCCCGCGTTCACCGGCGCAAGCCTCATCCTCATCCGGATGGGGATGGAGCTGCGCTGGATTCGCTGGGTCCCGCGGGCGCTGACCGCCGCGACGGTCTACCTGAACTGGACCGCCTCCGACAGCCTGGCGGGCCAGATCGGGCACGCCGTCCTGACCCTGCTCTGGGTCGTGTTCTCCGAGATCGCCTCCCACGTCTACGCCTCCCGGATCGGCGCGGTCACCGGCAAGAAGCGCATGGAGACGGTGCGGCGCTCGCGCTGGCTGCTCGCTCCGCTCCCCACCGCGAGGCTGCGCCGCCGGATGATCCTGTGGGAGATCACCTCCTACGAGGAGGCGCTCACCCGCCTCCAGGAGCAGACGTATCTGCGAGCGCGGCTGAAGGAGAAGTACGGACGGCGGTGGCGCAGCAAGGCGCCGCTGGAGCAGCGGATGGCGCTCAAGCTCGGCAGTGTGCCCGCCGCGCTCGCCGACACGCTCACCCCCGAGGACGCTCACACCGTCGAGCGCGTCGAGGAGAGCGGCGACGCTCGCGGCGCTCACCCGGACGTGAGCGCGCTCACCCCTGGCGACGGCGGGGGTGAGGGTGAGCGCCCGGCGCTCACTTCCGGCGCTCACGAGGGTGAGCGCGCCACGGACGATGACGGCGCTCACCGAGCGGACGGGGCGCTCACGCGCAGCGAGAGTGACGCGCTGACCGAGCGCCGCCACGCTCGTATCCGTCTGCTCTACACCGAGCTCGGGCGGCGCCCGGAGTGGACGGAGATCCGCGACGCGCTCACCGACGCGGGCCTGTCCCCGGACAAGCCGGTCTCCCGCCCGACCGCGCAGCGCCTGCGCGCTCAGGTAGAAGAGGCCGCGCCCGTCGCCCGGTGAGCGCCCGGCGCGCTCACCGCTCGGTTCAACCTCCTGCCGCTCATGGTCGCTACCGGCTCGCGCTCACGCTCCCGAGCGTGAGCGCGGACCGGTGACGGCCACGGCCGGCAGGCCGCTCGCCCGCACCCCGCCCCGAGCGGGGCGCGGACGAAATCGCTCCGATCACCACCCCGCGCAACAGCCTCGGGGACGGACTCCCCCTCCCCAACCCCCGAGACCTGGAGGTCTTCTCGCATGAACAGCAACGACCCGAACTACTCCCCCCTGCGCGACGTGGCGCAGAGCCCGGAGGCAACCGCCCGGTACCTGGCCGATGTCCAGCGGGTCCTGCTGGACATCGGCAAGAACCTGGAGACCCTCGCGCTCGAGACCCGCGTGCACCTGCGCGGCACGAGCGTGGAGGGTGACCGCTGGTACCACGCCCGGCTGCGCGCGATGCCCGTCGAAAAGGCCCTCGGCAACGTGCTCAAGAACCTCAACAACCTGACCGAGGGCCTGGAAAAGAGCGCCTACAAGCGCCGCGCCCACGACGAATCCGTCGTGAATACGGCGAAGGACAGGAAGGAAAAGGAGATCGAAAGGCAGCGGAAGAAGAACCCGCCGACCCTCCAGGCCGCACCCCCGCCGCCCCAGCCGGGTGCGCAGAACCAGAATTCCGGCTATGGTGGTCCCACGTCGATTTACGACCTCGGTAAGAGGGAGTCGGCGTGACGCGCCCCCTCAGCAGTGCCGAACGCTCAATCCAAGGGCGGAACGGCTGGCTGCAGGAAGAAGAGCGCAAGGCGATCGAAAGTCGCGGGGAAATCGGCCGGATGGAATTCTGGCTCCGCGTTACTCGAACCGAAATCAGCCGGGACGTCAAAGCGGGACGCGGTGACGTCGTCACCGCGTTCACGCTGGTCTGCCGCCTCTTCAAGCTGGTCCTGGAGAAGCGGCAGGCGGGCGACCCGCGGCTGTTCGACCACCTCATGCAGTACGCGGACACCGTCCTGAAGCAGCACGGCCCGCGTAACTGACCGTCACCCATGAAGGCCCCGCCGGGCTCCGGCGGGGCCTCGCGCGCGTAAAGCGTGCACACGTGCACGTGCACGCGCGTGCACACGAGACCCCACTGTCTGTCAAGTCCCCAGGAGAGGAGGTGCCCCGTGTCCGACGAGTCCGACGACACCGGCGGCGGGACCCTGGTCCACGGTCCGTGGAGCGGCGATCCCACCTACACGCTGCCGTCGATCCCGGATTTCATCGACACCATTCCGCCGCCGGAAGACATTCCGACGGCTCCCCCGGAGAGCCCGGAGGAGACCACGATGGAACTTCCTGCGATTCCGGCCGCTCCCAACCCGGCCACGGCGCTGCGTTCCGAAGGAATTGCCGCGACGGACGCCGATGAAGAAGAAGGAGAATACGAGGAAGGCGAATACGAGCAGCCTCGTTCTCTCGCCGACCGCCTCGGTGACTGGCTGGAATTCCGTCTGGAAAGGGCGCGGTACAACCAGGAAAGCGAAGCTCCTTTCCGTGAGGCTGAGATAGCACGGAAGGCGGCGCTGCTGGAGGGTCGCACCGCTAGGGAAGTCGCGATGATGGAGCAGAACGGAAAGCTCCACGCCGCGATGATGAAAGCGAAGGGCGACAAGGCGGCGGCGCGCGGAAAGGCGGATGCCGACCGCACGAAGCCGTCCGGCTCCGGCCTGGGGGCGGACAAGGGCCGCTCGAAGGCCGGCGGCGGTGGCGCGTCCTCGCGCGGCGGAGGCACCAGCGGCGTGCCCCGCAGCAGCCCCGCCGCCGGGCCGAACCGGTCCGGTGCCCCGCGCGGCTCCAACTCCGTCGGCCCCGGCGGCCGTTCGGGGAATGGACCGACCGGGGGCGGCGGAGGCGGCAAGGGCGTCACGACGGGCTCTCAGGCGGCCCCTGGCGGCCGGGCAGCCGGCCCCGGGCGCAGCGGCCCGTCCGGGGGGCCGAAAGGCTCTCAGGCGGGCTCTGGCGGCTACGGCCCGACTGGCGGTGCCCGGAGCGGCGGCGGGGGGCAGGCGTCCGGCGTCCGTGCCGAGCGGGCGCGCAGCCGCCAGGAGCGCGCCGGGGCCCGGCAGGCCGGTCGGCAGGAGAGGCGCAGCGCCGGGCACGCCGCCGGTGTCGCGGACCGGTCCAAGGACCGCGACCAGGGCCGGGCGCAGCGGCAGCAGGCGTGGGAGGACCGCCAGGCCAAGAAGGCGCAGCGGGCCGAGGCGCGGAAGGCGAAGCGGGAAGCCGCGGCGTCGGCCGACCCGGGCCGCACCACGCTGGGCAGGGCCGTCGGAGAGGAAGCCCGGCGCCGCTTCGAGAAACGCCGCGCCGACGCGAAGGCCGTGGAGGCGAAGGACGCGAAGGCCGCCCCCGAGAAGGTGAACCCGGCCAAGGACAAGGAGGCCAAGGCCGCCGACGGGAAGGACGCGAAGGGCGGTGAGTCCGGCACGGACTCCACGGCCGGCGACGGGGCGGCGGGCGCGAAGAAGCGGCGAGGTTTCCGGCGCAGGCGCACCGACAACACCGGACGTGCCAGCCGGCGAGGACGTACCCGCCGCACCGGACGCACCGGCCGGAGGGGACGCACCGGCCGCACGGGGCGTCCGGCGGACAGCCCGTTCGGCGAGGAGGACTCCACTCCGACGGTGGAGTGGCCCGAGCACGGCGCCCGCCCGCCCAGGCGCGCCGCGAAGAGCGGGGACGACATCGTCGACGCGGACATCGTCCCCGACGAGCCCGCAGGCATCACGACCGGCGTACGGGGCCTGCCGCCCGCGCCGGAGCGGCACACCGCACGGCCCGGCACCAGCCGGCCGACAGCCACGGAAGGGAGCAGCGTGAGCAGGTCGCAGGTCAGCAGGCCGTCCGGCGCGGGCGGCCTCGCCGCCCAGCACCGCACGGACATCACGTTCGACGACTACCTGATGGAGATGGCGAACATCGCCATCCAGGCCGCCGCCGACCAGGAGCGGGCCGAAGCCCTCGCGGAGGCACTCGACAAGGTCGCCGACGCCCTGCGGGACATGGCCACTGACCTGATCGGCGACCACAACATCACCACCGAGGTCACCGAGCTGATCTCGGACCTGGCCGACGCCGCGGCCCGCATGAAGCAGCAGGCCGAACGGTGCGCGGCCGAGTGCGGTCTCGCCCTGGAGGCCGCCAAGCTCGCGGCCGCGATGGTCGCCCGCGTCTACAGCCAGGACATGGCCGCGAAGGAAGACGCGGGCCTGACGTACGCATCGGCCGCCGCCCACCACGACTAGAAAGCAGGGAGGAAACCCGCTGATGACCAGCGATCTCGAACCCCGCCACACCGGCGCGGCACCCGTGCCGGCCGACGGCGACAACCGCTACAAGGCCGTTCAGGCCAAGCTCGACGCCCTCGGACGCGCGCTCGACGACGCCGGGCTCGGCCTGGAGGAGCTCGTGCGCAGCGTCCGCAGGAACGCCAAGCGGGCCGAGGACGCGGCCCGCGACGTCGCCAACGCCGGCCTCGACCCAAGGTTCGTGGAGCTGACCGGCAACGTCGGTGTCGCCCTCGGGGGCGCCGGGGCACAGGTCAAGAAGCTGCACGACACCGCGCAGGAGACCGCCGACCTCACCCACGAGACCCGGCGCACCCACTCCAGGCTGTACGGGGCGCTGGACGACATCCGCTCGAACCGGCGCGAGAAGACGCCGCGACCCGGGTTCTTCAACCGCTGACCCCACTCCCCCACCCACCCCTGCCACGGGCGGCCCCGCACACTCGCGGGGCCGCCCGCGGCTGTTCCCGAAGGAGAAGCCGGTGACCACGCCGCGCAGCGTCGCGCTGGAGCGCCTCGCCTACACCCTCGCCGCGCCCGTGCTGGCCGTGGCCCCCAACCTCTACCCCGACAGCCCCGTCAACCAGGTCGTGCAGCTCGCCGGCGCGGCCGGGATCGGCGCCTGGTTCCTCGCCGCCAAGAGCGACGAGCCCGGCGCCGGACGCAAGATCCTGCGCTGGTCCCCGCTCGTCCTGGCCGCCGCCGTCAACGTCGCTGCCGGGCACACCGACGGCTCCGGCCCGTACGGGACGGACGGGCTGCTCGCCGCCACCTGGGCGGCGGCCGGCTACCTGGTGATGCCCTTCTCCCGGCACACCCGCCGCCGCCACCGCCCCGCCCTCGCCGCCCCCGTCCCGCAGCCGGTGCCCGCCGAAGTCCTCGAGGAGCCGGTCGTCCAGGACGACGGAGCCGACCCGCTCACCCGCGACGCCCGGATCCTGTGGGAACAGGCCGGGATGCCCGGCCACACCCACATCGTCAAAGCCACCCGGCACCCCGGCCAGCGGCACGACATGACGATCCTGCTGCGCGCCTCGGAGACCGGACGCCCGATCACCGGCCTCACCGAGGCCGCCGTCGCCGCACCGTTCGCCGTGAACTCCGGCGACGTCGTCCTGGCGGAGGTCGCCATCCAGCCCGGCCGCCAGGGCGGCCCCGGCTGGATGGAGGCCCACATCACCCCCGACGCCAACCGACGCCGACGCAAGGCCCCCACCGACCAGGAGCGCTGGACGGACAAGGTCGGCTCGCCCCAGGGCGGCGCCCCCGGATCCGAATTGGTCCACAAGACCCGCGACGACGTCCGGGGAGTCACCTTCTACCGGGCGACGATGGCCGACGCCACCACCACCCCGCGCATCGACCTGGCCAAGGTCTGCCGCGGGCTGAAGCTCCCCGAGGACGACTCCTGCGTCTTCGTCCTCGTCGACGGCATCGAATTCCTCATCAGCGCGTTCGACAAGCCCCCGCTGTCCGCGATCTTCCCCGCCACCCGCGAGCTCCTCACCCCGGACGCCAAGGGGATGTACGTGTGCGGGTACACCATCACCGGCCAGCCGGTGAAGAACATGGTGTTCCAGCACGACAAGAACGCCGCCCGGCACGGACTGATTCTCGGGGTGTCCCGGTCCGGGAAGACGCAGTTCTTCGCGATCGACATGGCCGCCATGTCCCTCGCCGGTCAGGTCGTGTGGCTCTCCACCGTCCGCAAGGACGAGAAGACGTCCACGCTCGGGCGGTACATCGACCGGCAGGGCTCCAACGCCCTGTGGATGGCCCGCTCGCTGCGCGCGGCCAAGGCGCTGTGCGAGATCCGCGCGGAGATGCCCTGGCCGCACGACGGTCAGGCGCACGACTACAAGCCGGGCGACGCCCGCTGCCCCTACCGGCAGCTGAACGTGTTCGCGGACGAGTTCATGACCGCGGCGCAGGACGCCCAGTTCGGCGAGTTCATCCAGACCGACGGCGACGACCTCACGGTCACCGGCCTGAAGTACGGGATCGGCTTCAACCCGGCCGGACAGAGCCCGTTCGCACACAACGGGTTCTCCACCGAGATGAAGGACAACCTGCGGCAGAACAGCCGGCCGACCATCTTCAACATGGGCTCGCCCGGCGCCACCCGCAAGGCGGCGGAGGGCACGATGGAGAACGCCTACGACGTGCCGACCATCCCGGCCCGCTACGCCCAGCAGGAGGGTTCCGCGATCGAGCGGGCCATGCGCGGCGAGGCCGACCCGGAGAACGGCGTGTCCACCGGCGGCGTCGCCATCATGGTCATGGACAACGGCCGCGCGGTCCTCATGCGGTCGCTGTACGCGGACTTCGACACCAATCTCGCCGCCCTGTTCCCCGACGACGTCAACCGGCTCACCGACCACGAGATCCGTGAGCTGGAGAAGCGCGGCCTGTGGTTCGACTGGAACGAGCCCGTACGCCCCGGCGAGTTCTGGCCCGAGCCCAAGGGCGACGGCGACGGCGGCGACGACGGCGGCTCCCGCCGCCGTGGCGGCGGAGGCGGCAAGGGCGGCAGTCGCCAGGAGGTCGTCTCTGCCCGCAAGGCGCTGGAGGCCATCAAGAGCCTCACCGACGCCTGATCACACCCACCCATCCCCGGGGGCCGGCCGTCCGATCGCGGCCGGCCCCGCCCGATCCCCTGTGAAGGAGCACCACCACCGTGGCCCTCTCCATCTCCGCCGCCGTGCTCATGGGCATCATCGTCTTCGTCCTGATCAAGGGCGGCAACGTCCGCGTCGGCTCCGCGCTGGCCTGCACGCTGTTCGGCTTCACCCTCGCCGCGACCGGCCTGGCCCCGGCCATCAACAGCGGCCTCGCCTCGTTCGCCGGACTGATCTCCAGCTTCTGACTACGCCTCAGTCCACGGCGGGTCCGGCGTGTAGTTGAGCCCCTCGCAGAAGCGGCAGTCCCACTCCGAGGGCACCTCCCACTTGTCGACCCAGAAGCCGACCTGCCTGCCCACGAAGAAGTTCTCACCCCCGCACCACCCGCAGTCGAAGACGAACTCCACCCCAACCCCTCCCCTGACGCCTGTGGGTCCGAGGACGCCCGCAGCGCGTAGGCGGTGCCTACCCACCCGCGTACCTCAACTCCCCTGTTAGGCAACGCCGAAGGGCGCCGTCGGACACGCTCCGGCGACGCCCTTCGACGTCGCGTACCCGCTCCCCCACGCGCCCTCCCGGCCACCACGGCCAGGAGGGCGCTCCACTTCCGCGTGATCGGAGAACACCATGGACCCCCTGCACACCCAGCACGGCATGCCCGAGGCCGCGGCCGAAGCCCGCCGCCTGATCGACGCCTGGGCGGCCAAGCCCGTACCCCACCACCCCACCTCGTTCCGCGACGAGACCGAGCCGCCGGCCTTCGGCACCACCCCGCCCGTGAAGCAGGAGGACCGGCGGATCGTCCCGGCCTGGGCGGCCGGGATCGCGGTGGCCTCCATCGGCGTCGGCGCCGGGATCACCGGCATCGGTTGCGGGGCCTGGCTCGTGCTCCAGGGCCTGGCCTCCGTCACGTTGAACAGCGTCCTCATGGTCACCCTGCCGTTCGCGGGTCTGGCCATGGCCGCCACCGCCATCGGCGGCGCGATCAGCAAGGCCCGCGCGGCCGTCACCAAGAACGTCTTCGAGGGTCCGGTCACCCACCACACCGAGATCCACAACAACAGCACCACGCGCGGCGCGTTCTTCGCCCGCACCCGCAACGAGATCCGCTGACCCACCCCTTCCGGAACAAGGAGCAGCCACGCCATGACCCACCACGACAAGCCCGTCAACGGCCACAACCCGTCCTTCCTCGACGTCCTCAAGCAGCTGCCGCCCGCGCCTCCGGCCCCCGAGCACACCGCCGGGCGGCTCGCGTGGATGCGGACCGCCTGGAGGGAGTCGTGGGAGGAGGGCGGCTTCCTCCACCGGCGCTGGGCGGAGGTCTTCGAGGTCCGGCACAGCGGCTGGCACGAGGTCGCCAACTGGATCAAGGCGGCGGCACTGTTCACCGGGCTCAGCCTCATCGTGCTGATGCTGGACGCCGCCGGCGACATCGCCGACGCCGCACTCAAGGGCCTGTCCGCCGTCCCGGCCACCAGCGGCGGCGACGGCAGCGGCCTGTGGGGCACGGTCGACCACCCCGTCCGCGTGTTCCTCGCCGGCCAGGCCGCGCACCTGGCCGTCGCCCCGGCCGCTCTGTACGCGTTCTGGCAGCTGACCGGCCTGCTCGGTCTGGTCGGCGGGTTCTTCGGCAACGCCGGTGCCCGCATCGCCTGGGTGCTGTTCGGCCTCGGCAGCCTCGCCATGATCTGGTCCGCCGCCCCGGCCGGAGGGCGCGCCGCCGCCACAGGGCTCGCCGCTCTCATGTGGGCACTGGCCAGCATTTTCGCCCTGCGCGGCCTGTCGCTGCGGCCCATCGTCCACAACCACCCGCCGCAGTACGAGTTCAGCCCCGCGCTCCACCTGCACGCCACGCTCCCCGCCCCCACCCCGGCGGGCGACGGCTTCGGCGACGAACCCGACAACGTCCACCCGCTCCAGCGCTGACCCCCGGTCGCTCCGCCTGGTCCTCGCCCCTCCCCCGCAGCCGCGGGCCGGGGCGAGGGCCGGACAGGCCGACCGGCCTCACGCACCACCACCCCTTTTGTCCCCGACCGCATGGAGAACACGTGGCCGTCATAGGCGTGCTGACGGAGCCGACCCCGACCACCTGGTGGAAGGCGAACCGTGACGGGCGGTGCCACTTCGTAGCACCGTCGGTCACGGATCAGGGCCCAGATGACGTTCAAGAAGGTAGAGCCGCCTGACCCACACCCCTTCCCGAAACAGCCCCGCCCCCGGCCGTCGCGTCCTATACCGCTGTGCAGCTCGCCGCGACCATTGGCGTCACCCGGGCGTTCGGCTACCGGGTCACGCCGGCCGCGGGGCCCTGCTGCTGTGGCTCGCCCGGAAGGCGGAGGACCTGGTCCGCCTCTCCAAGCTCGCCCGCAGGAAGTTCCTCGGCCTGCGGTGGGCGGGCGACCTCACCGCCGCCGCATTCATCGCCCTCACAGCCGGCTTACTCATCTCACTCTGACCGGAGACCACTGTGCCCACCTCTTCGCCCTCGACCGCGACCATGGCCGCGCTCGGGCGGCTCCACCTGCCCGAACCGGCGCTCTACGTCCTCATCGGCGCGGCCGGCGCCGGGAAGACCGCCATCACCGCCGCCTTCCCGCCCGCGTGGCGGCTGTCCCTCGACGACTGCCGCGCCCAAGTGTCCGGCTGCGCCGGGGACCAGGACGCCAGCGTCGACGCGCTCCGCGTCTTCGACGTGGTCCTCGCCGGAAGGCTCGCCCGACGGCTGCCGACCGTCGTGGACGCGACCAGCACCCACCACCCGCACCGGATCTGTCTGGTGGACCGGGCCCGCGCCCACCGGGTCCCTGCGGTCGCCCTGGTCGTCCGTACCCCTCTGACCGTCTGCCAGGCCCGTCAGGACACACGGCCCCCGGCGCGGCAGGTGCCCGCCGACGTGATCGCCCGCCAGCACCAGAACATCCCCACGGCGGAGGCCCTGATCAAGGAGGGCTTCGCCCAGGTCCACGACACCGCCGGTCTGGACCTGCTGCGGATGCTCCTGGAACACGCGGCCGCCGCGAGCCCCGACGGTCTGCGGGCCGAGTTCCGCGTGGCCTTCGGTGACGACCTGGCCGCCGCGGTCTCCTCTCACCCGGTCCCCGGGCACCTGCTCCTCGCCGTCGCCGGACGCGAACTCCTCCTCCGCTACAACGACGGGGGCGACCCGTTCGACCACGGCTGGGAGGCCCGGCTTCAGGAATCCTGCCCGGACGGCTGCGGCGGCGGCGCTCTGTGGACCCGGGTCACCGACCCGGGCGATCTGCTCGCGGTCCACCTCGGCGGCGACCCCGACGAAGCCCGCTGCGACACCTGCGACCCCTTCGACACCGCCCCGGCCCACCGGCCTGGACGGGCTACCGCATCCTCTTCGAGCCCTGGAGGCACCTGGTGATCACCGACACCACCGACGAGACGATCCGCTACACCGCCGACGTCGTCCTGTTCGCCGCCGGCCACGTCCTGCTGATCGAGCGGGGCTGGCCGCCGCACCAGGGCGCGTGGGCTCTGCCCGGCGGCCATGTGGACATCGGGGAGACCAGCCTGAGCGCTTCTGTGCGCGAGCTGGAGGAGGAGAGCGGCATCACCGTTCCGGCCGCCGACTTCCGGCAGGTGGGCGTCTGGGACGCCCCCGGCCGTGACCCGCGCGGCCGGTACGTCACCGTCGCCTACACAGCCACCCTGCTCGCGATGGTCCAGCCCACGGCAGGGGACGACGCCACCGCCGCCCGCTGGTGGCCCCTGGACGCGCTGCCCGACCTCGCGTTCGACCACGCCGAGATCATCGCGGGCGCCTACAACCGCTGATCCCTCCCACGCGAGCGCGGCGTTTCTCCGTGCCGCCCCGGCCTCACCCGGTCGGGGCGGTCGCGGTGTTCCGCCACGACCAGCAACGGAAGGAGAGGGCGTCATGCCGCTTCGCTACTTCGAGGTCGACGTCCCCATACACGACACCAGCCGGGCGCAGCACGGTGTGCACGTCTTCACCGGCGAGGCGACCTCGGCGACCGAGGCCCTGCGCATCGCGCACGAGGTGTACGACGCGGCGCTCGCCGCCCACACGGCCGGAATCGCGATCCCCGGCAAGCAGGCCGGGGGCTGGGGAGCACGCGGGCTGCGGCCCGGCTGGGCGCTCGACTGGCAGGCCGCGAAGGCCGGCCCCTGGAACAACGAGCTGTAGATCCGCCCCGGGACAGGCGCACCACGGCGTCCAAACCAAGCCGCCTGCCCCGGGCCACCCACCCCGTACAAGACGAGAGAGGGAACCACCAGTATGGCCTCCACCGTGCGCGCACAGGCCCCGATCGGGCAACGTGCCCTGCTCATCACCACGCTTGCCGTGCCGCTGACCGGCTGGACCGTGCACGCGCTCGCGCTGCACCGGAAGCTGTCCGTCGCCCGCCGTGACCCGCTCACCGGGCTCCTCGGACGCGACGGCTACACCGCCAGGGCCCGGCAGACCATCGACCGGTACGGCGACCACGTCCTGGTGGTCCTGGTGGACCTGGATCACTTCAAGCAGATCAACGACGGACCCGGCGGCCACGCCGCTGGCGACCGTGTCCTGGTCGCCACCGCGCAACGGCTCACCGCCTGGGCGGGCAGCCGCGGGGCGGTCGGCAGGCTCGGAGGGGACGAGTTCGCCGCCGCCGCGCGGATCGCGCCCGCCCGGCGTGCGCTCCGTCTCGCCCAGCTCACCGCGCTGCTCGCGCAGCCCGTCGAGGTCGAGGACGGCGTCCTGGTCGACGTCGCCGCGTCGGTCGGCGCCGCAAGCCCGGAGGTGATCGGTACCCGTGACCTGTCGCTGCTTCAGCGGGCCGCCGACGCCGCGATGTACGAGGGCAAGCACACGGGCCGTCCGGTCATCGCCACCACCGCGCACACCACGGTGCCGTCCATCAACGGGCGCCGCGCCGGGCGTCCGGGCACAGCCGTGCGGGGGCGGGCAGCATGACCACCACCCCTCCCCCGGCCGGCGACTGGATCCGGGGCATCACGATCCGCCAGCCCTGGGCCACCTGCATCCTCGCCGGGAAGGACGTGGAGAACAGGCCGCGCCCCTGGTCCTGGCGCGGCTGGCTGCTCCTGCACACCGGACAGATCACCGAGCGGGCCCCGCTGCGCGACCCGCTGGTCGCCACCGCGATCCGCGACCGCACCCTCCCTACCCGGGCCGTCATCGGCGTCGCCCGCCTCACCGACTGCCACCAGGACCCCGCCGGAACCGCCCCGTGCTCACCGTGGGCGCAGCCCGGCGCGCACCACCTGGTCCTGGCCGACGTCCAGGAACTCGCGCTGCCCATCCCGTGGCCGCACGGCCGGCTCGGGGCGTGGCGCCCACCGCAGGACCTCACGGACCAGGTCCTGCTCCAGCTTCCCCACCTCTCCCCGGAGGCCACCACATGAGCGGCACCCGCACCGGCGTCCCCCAGCCGGTGACCTTCATCGCGGCCGACGACCGCATCCCCTTCCCCCACACCGACCAGGCCCTGCGCTGCCGCACGAACCCGGCCCTGTTCGAGATCGAGGACATCCACAACACGGCCGACAACCCGCGCGCCCGCGAGAAGGCGCTCACCGCGGCGAAGCACGCCTGCTCCGGCTGCCCGATCGTCAAGGACTGCCTGAAGTGGTCACTCGCCAACGAGGGCCTGACGAAGACCGGAGTGTGGGCGGCGACCACCGACCGCGACCGCAAGCGGCTGCGCAAGCAGCTCGTGGCGCGGCTCGGTGAGGACTGGGTCGGCGTGGTCGCCGAACGGGACCGGCTCCGCAGGGAGCGGCAGCGCGCGGCGCGCGCCGCGCCGCCGACCGACCGCGAACAGGCCCTCGCCCGGCTGGAACGGGAACTCATCCCCACCCGGCCCGAACCGTACAACCGCTGGAAGCAGCCGGTCACACCCCAGCAGGCGGCGTCCAACCGGCGCGTACTGGAGCTGGCCGCCAACGGCAAGGCGGCCTGACTGTGTTCACCGACTGGCAACAGGCCCTCGACGCCGAAGCCCTCCCGCTCCACCCGAACCCGGCCCAGCAGCTCGCCGCCGCGGCCCGCGTCACCGCCCGCCACTCCCGCGACAAGGACGACACGGCGCTGCTCCTGGACGTCCTCGGGCTGCCCACCGACACCGACACCCTCACCGCCCTGCTCCCCCTCCTCCCGGAAACCGGAGACGCACCCACCATGACGACGACGAACGCCCCTGCCCCGGCCATCGACATCCCCGTCACCACGCTGCCCGTCTCCGCCGAGGCCCAGGAGCTGCTCGACTGGGCCGCCACGCACCCGGCCGCCGGAGTGCGCAGCCGCGCCACCCGCATCACCGCCGACTTGTCCGAGCTGTCCGCACGGCGCGAGAGCGAGGCCGTCCAGCGCGAGGCCGAGACGCGCGTCGCCCAGCTGAAGGCGGAACTGGAGCAGGCGCAGGAGACGCTGCGCACCGTGAAGGCCGGCACCCGCGCCCCGGCCCCCAGCACGGCCAACGTTCCCGCCCCGCTCAGTGCCCAGGGCAGGAAGGCGCATCTGGCCGCCGTGCGTGCCTGGGCCCGCGCCAACGGCCACCAGGTCGCGGACCGCGGCAACCCGCCCAAGGCCGTGCTCGACGCCTACGCCGCCCACCAGCCCGCCCACCTGATCCGGGCGGTCTGACACATGGACGCGATCCCCCTCGTCCTCGACGGCTACCTCGACACCGAATCCGTCCCCGGCGGCGACGGCACCACTGCCCGCTTCCGCTTGATCTCCTCCCCCCACCGAGAGCGTCACCGACGAGGCGGTCATGCCCTGCACCACCGGCGATCCCCGCCTCGCCCACGCACTCCTCACCGACATCCAGCCCGGCGACCTGCTCCGCGTCTCGGGGTTCCTCACCCTCCCGGACAGCGCCGACGGAGCGGTCCGGCTGTCCGTCGACGCGCTGGAAGTCCTCGCCACCGTCCCGCTCCTGGGCAGCACGGTCCTCGACCGCTACGGCCCCTACCTCGTCGTGTTCGACGCCGACACGGACTCCGTGCCCGTCTTCACCGAGACCGGCGCCTGGGTCGGCGAAGCCGCAGACCCCGACGCCATCAGCGACGTCATCGACGCCTTCGAGCACAACACGACCACCGGCGACGCCTGACCGCCCACCCACCCCCGCGGCGGCGGCCCACCAACCCGGGCCGCCGCCCCCGGCACCCAACCGCCCACCTCAGGAGGCACCCGTGTACGACGTGTTCATCGACTCCTTCGGCGCCCGCTGGCAGGACGCCCCACCGCCCCGTTACCGCGCCGCAGTCCTCTCCATCAACCTCACCAACCAACTCCTCAACCCGCCGGACGACCCGAACCTCGCCGACATCGTCGCCACCCAGACCGGCCAGGACGCCGGAGTCCGCGACTACGTCCTCAACACCCCCGGCGCGGCCCGCATCGTCAACGACGCCGTCCATGAACTCACCGCACTCCTCACCGCCGCGAACGGCCGCCCCGTCCAGCTCCTGGTCAACTGCTGGTACGGCCGGCACCGCGCCCCGGCCGTCGCCGACGCCATCGGCCACCGGATGCAGACCACCGGGGCCCGGGTCGCGGTCACCCACCACCACATCGACCGCCCCCCGGTCTCCCGCAAGCACCCCCGGCCTGGCTGCCCGTTCTGTGCGATCGTCCACGACGGCGCCGAAGCCACCATCGTCCGCGAGTGGCACGACACGATCGCGATCGTCCCCCGCCGGGGCGGGTGCACCGACGGACACCTCCTCGTCATCCCCCGCGGCCACGTCGACGACTTCACCACCGACCCCGTGGTCTCCGCCACCACCCAGCACCGCGCCGCCGAACTCGCCGCCGAAATCGGCGGCCAGTGGAACTACCTCACCTCCTGCGGCCCCGACGCCACCCAATCGGTCAAGCACCTCCACGGACACCTCCTCCCCCGCACCCCGGGCGACGGCCTCACCCTTCCCTGGACTCACCCCACCCACGAGGAGCCTGCCCGATGAAACGACTCTGGAAGCGCTGCGGCCACGCCCCCGGCGCCGCCTCCCCCGAGGACCAGGCCACCGTCGACCAGGTCCGCGCGATGCTCACCGCCCTGCGCAACACCGAGCCCTGGGCGCCCGGCAGCACCCGCGACATCGCCGTGCGCATCGGCCCGTTCATCGAGCGGGCCCATCCCCGGCCCGGCGATGACCACGGCCCCGACGTGATCGCCGTCGCCCTGGTCCACCCCGACACCGGCCACGCCGCGGCCTACCTCCACGGCCGCCGGCTCCGTTACACCGAACGCGGCTGGCTGCGCTGCGAAACGAGCGCGATCCTCGGCTTCTGGCAGCCCGGCTACGCACTGCTCACCCACGCCGCCGCCAACCTCCCCCTGCCCGACGACCTCGGCATGGAGCCCGCCCACTACGGCGTCCACGTCGAAGCCCGCCAGGCCGACGGCACTGGCTACACCCTGCTGCGCCTCGGGCCGTACTTCCAGACCTGGGTCGCCTCCCACGATGCCGACCATCTCAACACCGAGCTCGCGGGCCGGGCAGCCACCGTCCTCCCCGGGTTCACGGTCACCGCGAAGAACACACTGTTCGACCTCAGCAACCACGAGAGCTACACCGACCCGTACCTCACCGACGTCCCCGCACTCCTGGCCGACGCCCTCGCTGGGGCGAGGCGCACCGCGGCCTGACGCAGAGCTGCGCACCAGAAAGGCCCGCACTCCCCCACGCAGCAATGCGGGGGAGCGCGGGCCTTTCCGCGTTTGACGGCCTTAACCGGGTTAAGGCCCGGCGTGTGGAGTTCAGGAATCCGCCGTGAGCAGCAGTACCAGCTCCTCACGGTGCTCAGCTGACATGTGCGCCCGGAGCTGGGCGTTGAACCACTTCGGATCCAACCACGGGAGGCTGGGCCCGGCTACAGGCTCTGGTTCACCCTTAACCGGGTTAAGGGTCTCAACCACAGGGTCCGCGGCCGACGCCGTTCCGGAGCTCTGCGGAGGGATCGGAGACGCCGACTGGACTGCGGCAGAGCCACTCGCCTTCTTGGCTCTGGGTTTCCGGGGGCCCTTAACCCGGTTAAGGGCCGCGGCAGCCTCTGTCTGTTGCTGTTCAGCGGGGAGCCGACCGATGCGGCGGCCGTCCTTCACCGTCAGCTCACCAGCCCCGACCTTTTCCTTCAGGTCGTCGGACAAGCCGAGCAGCGCCAGACGCTGCGACACCCACGCGCCGGATTTCCCCAGCCGCTTGGCTACCTTCTCCTGGCTGGCGTGCTTGCTCAGCAGCTCCTGGATCGCCTTCGCCTGGTCCAGAGGCGGGACGTCGACCCTGTGGACGTTCGCGATCAGTGCGGCTTCGAGCATGTCCTCCGCGCTGACGGCGAGATCATCATTCACATCGATCCGCAACTCCTCCAGCCCGGCGACAGCCGCAGCTGCCAGCCGCCGGTTGCCGTCGATGACGACGTACTCGGCCACACCGAGCACATCCTCCTGATCAGGGTGCACAGCCAGGAAAACCGCCCGCCGCACGACCGCGACCGGCTGGATCTGCCCCTTCTCCGTCAGAGACGCTGCCGTCTCCTCGATCTCCGTGAGCTCGTCCCGCGGATTGAACGGGTTGTGCGCGAGGTCCTTGAGAGCCACCGAGGCAGGTGGGCGCTTCCCCTCACCGTTGATGATCTGCTGCCGAGTCCTCACCCGGCGAGGGGCGGGCTTCCCGCCTTCCCTGCCGTCATCGTCCATGCTGAAGCCACGGGTGACCCGCGTCGGCTTGCTGCTACTCATACCGCCAGTTCCTTCGCCAGGTCGCGCATGGCCTGGGCATGCTCGCTGTCCGGGGCATACTCCAGCAGCGGAATCTCTCCGTCTGCCGCCTCACGCCCTTCCTTCAGGTCGCCGATCACGGCCAGCACCGAGGGGGAGGTGCTGAGCTCCCACTGGTCCTTGTTCTCTTTGACCAGCTTTCCGCGTCGGCTGTCGTAGGCGTTGACGACCAGCCCGAGGTAGTCGATCTGGATCCGTCCCTTGCGGCACAGGTCGTCCTTCTGCGACTTGAGCAGTCGGAAGGCGCGATGGCTCGCCTTGTTCGCCCAGACCGGGGTGATGACCCCCGACCGGTCGGCGAGTTCGCCGTCACGCCGGCGCACGTAGTACAGGGCCGTGTCCATGTTCAGACCGAGACTGGGTGGCCCGTCGATGATGATGACGTCGTAGTCGGCTTCCAATGGCTCCAGCGCCCGCTCCAGTGCTGCTTCGCTGAAGCTGACCTTGGAGAGCGCGACATCGCGAAGGAAGGCGTCGTCGGACGCCGGCAGGAGGTGGAGGCGCTCACCGAAGCGCTTCTGGTCCAGCGCGACCAGGAGGTCACCGATGTGGCCCTTGGCCGTGCCGTCCATGTGCATGAGGAGCGTCTCCACGTCGTCCTCGTACATGACGTCCTCGAAGCCCAACTCGGCCGTGAGGTGACCCTGTGGGTCGTAGTCGACAATCAGAACCCGGTGTCCGGCCTCGGCCAGGGCTTGCGCCATGCCGCTGGAGATGAACGTCTTTCCGACACCGCCCTTCTGATTCGCGACTATCACCCGCACTACAGGCTGAGCCACCAATGGGGCGCTGGGGGAGGGGTGGTTGTCGAGCCACAGGGTGAGGGCTTGCGCCAGACCCTGTACGTAGGTGACGCCGCGTTCCGAGCAGGCCGTCTTGAATTTGTCAGGCTCGCCGATGGGGAGGAACGTGCCCCACGTCTTCGCCCCGTCGGTCTTCGCCTCCGGCAAGCCGTCTGCCGAGTACCAGGCGTTGATCGCGTGCTCGGTAGCGTCCTGAATGTCCATTCCGTGCTCAAAGGCACGGATCTTCAGATGTCTGCGCAACTGGGGAGTGAGGGCAGTGATTAGCTTCTCTCGCTCTCCCCGGGGGCTGGGGATGCTCATGTGGCCAAACATTACTAGGTACGCTGCCGATTGGTTCGGACGCCACGGTGTCTCCTGCGGCTCGCGCCGGTCTAAGAGACGGATTTCCTGAAGGGGTGTCCGTAAATTCCACTGTGGAGGATCATCGGTTGATGCCGAAGAAGCCCCCGCCTCCCACCTACGTCGACCAGCTGCTGTCCGAACTGGCGGACATTGAGAAGTCCTACGCCGCTGCGCTGGACAGCTCTCAAATCCGGGCCAGGAAAATGAGCGGTGACGGCCTCGTGGTCATTGGGCACCCCTGGGCCTGGAAACCGAGCACGACGGACATGGAAGCCCGCCGGATGAAGCTGCTGCGACAGGTACGCGACTGGGGACCCCGGTTCCGCCTCCTGTTTCCGCACCCCACACCCGCCGTCCAGCACAGCATGGACGACGCGATCGGACTCCTGGAGGACTGGCTGGTCCGAGAGGGCCGGGTGAAGCACCGCGCACCCCGGGACATCACCACAGCAGTGACGCGGCTCAACGAGGCAGCCGCGACTCTTCGCGACCTCGTGAGCCTGCTGCCGGCGGACGACTGGCGCGTGCGCGTGGTCGTGGACACCAACACCCTGTTGGACGACCCCGACGTCACGGTCTACCAGGACGCCGTCAGTAGCTCGCGGTACATGGTCCACCTCCTGCCCGTCGTACTGCGCGAGATCGACGATCTCAAGCGCAGCCATGGCCGTCCCGAGCGCAGGGAAGCCGCCAAGAAGGCCGACCGACGACTCAAGTCGATGCGCGACAACGGCGACGTCCGCAACGGGGCCCGCGTGGCCGGTGACATCTACGCGGTCTTCGAGCACATCGAGCCCCGCGCCGACGGACTCCCCAGCTGGCTGGACCTGGACGTCCCCGACGACCGCTTCATCGCCTCCGCCCTTCTCCTGCAGTCCGCCCACCCCGGCTCCAAGCTGTATGCCGCTACCAGCGACATCAACCTGCAGACCAAGCTCGCAGCGGTCGGCCTCCCCTACGTAGAAGGACCCGCAGCTACGTGAGTTCGGCGGTGTGACCGCCGCCGACCTGCCGACGAACCACCTGGCTGTGAGCGGCCCTCTGGATCCCCTAATCCAGGCCAGGTCGGAAGTCAGGGGCCGGTGAGGATGTCGTGGGTGCCGATGCGCCTCCAGATGATGTGCTGCTCGCCGGGGTGTACCGGGGTGCCGTATTGCCAGGTGGCGCGTCCTGCCGGTCCGGTGCCCATGGACCAGGTGAGTTCGTAGACGCCGCTCCGTGCGCATTGGACCCGTTTCACGCGTAGGCCGGGGCGGAATCCGTGTCCGGCGCGGAGGTCGTGGACGAAGGCGGTCTGGACGACGCGGCGGAATCGGTGGCGTTGTTTGGGGGTGAGGTGGTGGAGGTCGGTGGTGAAGCGGGGGAGTGTCGCGTAGGTGGGCACGGTGTCCTTCGGGCAGCACGACGAAGCCCTCGGCGGTTGCCGAGGGCTGAGGGATGGTTGTCGGTGTAGGGCGGTGCGCGGCGTTAGTTGGCGTTGGTTGGTGTTTCCCGGCTATTGCGGGGCGTTGCTGGGCTCGGGTGGAGAGCGTTGACACTGGCGCGCCAGCCGGTGCCGGCTCCCGCCTGGCGGGCGCCTGTAGAGAAAGTTGAGCTGTTGCGCCCGCCTGGCGGGATGTCACGCTGATCGGTCTGTTCTTGCAGGTCAGGGCGGTGTGCTCTGGTATGTATGACGATGGATCCTGTACTGATCACCGTGGGCCAGAAGTACGGCTACTACACGCGCCATGTGCTGGCCGGGCACGACTCCCGCCCGTCCCGTGGGTCTCTTCGCGAGGCGCAGGAGGAGGCGGGTGTCCCGGTGGGGCGGTGGATGGGCCGGGGCCTGGCCGTGCTCGGCCTGACCGTGGGGGAGGAGGTCACCGAGGACCAGCTGCGGCACTTGTTCGGTGAGGGCCGGCACCCTCATGCGGATCGGATCGAGGCCGAGCAGCTCGCCGCGGGTGCGTCGCCGAAGGCGGCGGAGCGGGCGGGGGCGCTGGGCCGGCGGGTGAAGGTGACTGGTGCCGATCTGACGTGCCGGCCGCAGCCGAGTATCTATCTCCTGTGGGCGTTCGGGGACGAGAGGACGCAGCGGGTCATCGAGGCTGCTCATGAGTGGGCGATGGGGCGGGTGCTGGTGTGGATCGAGGACGAGGACGCGGTCATCCGTATCGGGGCGCAGGGCGCCTATGAGGTCCGGCCGGTCCACGGTCTGGCGGCGGCGCGGTTCCGCCACTACGAGGCCCGTTCCGGCTGGCCGCTCCTCCATGATCACCTCTTGCTGTCGCTGCGGGGGTTGCGGCCGGACGGGAAGTGGGGCGCGGTGCACTCCACGACCCTGCTCCGGAACACCGTCGCCGCGAGCGCGCTCTACAACGAACTCGTCATGGCCAAGGTCTGTGAAGACCTGGGGCTGGCGTCCGAACCGCGCACGGTCACCCCGGGGCGCCGTCCGGTGATGGAGATCGCGGGGGTGCCGCACGGGCTCATCGCCTGGACGGCCCGGCGCAGCGACCAGATCACCGCCTGCCGGACCGGGCTGGAGCACCAGTACGTCACCGCCGTCGACGACCAGGGGAACCCGAAGTTCGCCCCCGCCGTGTCCGAGCGGGCCCGCGCCCGCCTCAACGCGATGGCGGCCCGGCAGACCCGCCCGCCGAAACGGAGGACGGCCCGCGCGCTCGCGGATCTGCGCGAGATGTGGCGGGACAGCGCGGTCCGCAAGTTCGGGGCGGACCTCATCGACACGCTCCTCGACCTGGCCCGCGCCGCCGCGGCCGCGGTCCGGGCCCGGATTCCGGCCGTGGTCGACCTCGCCCTGGCCGCCGCCGCTGTCGCCGCGGTGGTCTTCGTGATGAACAGGGACGGCACCTTCCAACGCCATCACCTCCTGGCCGAAGCACGACGCCACCTCGCCCTCGTCCTCCGGGGCCGCCTCCGCGAACCCGGCCTCGACCACCAGATCGTGGACACGGCCATCGCCACGCACTGCCTCGACATCACCGACTCCACGACGCTCCACAGCCGCACCCCCGCTCACCGCCTCTACACCACCCGCTGGACCGAGGCCGACCTCCGACCCGCCCGCCGACAACGGGCTATCCCGGATCCCGGCCGTCAGCTACCACCCGACACCGACAGTGCCCCGGCAACACCCCAGCTTCCGTCCGGCACGGGCGCCCCAGCGACGCCCCGGCTCCCGGACCAGGCGGCGGGGGAGTGGGAGATCCCCCGGGTCCCGCTGCGCTACGACCGGGCCGTCCTCGCCGCCGGGGTGGTCCGCGAGAAGCTCCGCACCACCCTCACCACGGCCGGGCGGGGGTACGACGTCGCCGCGCACCAGCAGGCCGCCATGCCGGAACAACTCCTCCCACCCCCCTTGTCCGCCGGAACCGATCGTGACGACGACCAGGAGCAGCCGGCCGAACCCCGGGAAGCGCTCGACCTGACCGAGGTGCGCGTTCTCAAGAAGTCCCGTACCGATGTCGAATCCCTCGATCTCACCGCCGAGCAGCTGCGCCGCCTCCTGGAGGAGTACACACGGGCGGGCGAGGAGGCCCGCGAGCGAACGGCTCGGTACGCCGAGCCGGACGACGTCGGCGAGCCTGATCGGCCGGTGCGCGGGGGCGACCAGCAGGCGCACCGCCCGCAGCAACCCGGACCCCACCGCAGCCCGGGTGTGGGCCGCTGAGCGGATCCCGGCGGGTGGAGCCCACCGGCCGCATCCGTATCGGTCCGGCTCCGGCCACCGCTCCTGCTGCTCATCGCTGGACTCATCCCGGTGTGCCGGGCCGGTCCTGTCCAGCGAGGGAGAGGACCGGCCAGTGCTGTGGCGGATTTCCGTCTTCGCCCGACATGTCCTGCCGGGGCGGGCCGAGAATCGTCAGGGCCGGTCCCGGCCGACGCTGAACAGGTCCCGCACCGCGGCCTCACTGCGGGCGGCTTGAGGACCGTGCCGCCTGACCTGCCGCCACGCGCGGACTACCGAGCCCCCTGCATTGGAGCACCCGCGTTGACCTACCAGCCCTCTGACCTGAACCTGTCCGACCCGACGACGGGCTACCTCCACTTCGTCCTCTACACCGAGGCACGCCTCGGCATTGCCTCATCGTCGCTGAACGCCGAGCTGGACATTGAGGCTTCCCAGACCGTGACACCTCACTTCCAGGAGTGGCTGAGCAGGCTGGAGCGCTGCGAGCCGAACGCGATGCACTGCACGCTCGTTGAGTCGGCGAAGATCCCGTCCCTGTTCCACCCGTGCGTCACTGAGGACAAGAACAGTCCAGCGGCCATCTCCGGAACGGGCTGCCTGTGCCGGCGGGCCTTCTACGACCCCGAGTTCGGGCTGCCCGTGGTGGGCGAGCACTTCAAGCACGCGGGCACCGGCGGCACGGACCAGTGGAGCTACCAGACCTACGCCCCGCTCGAACTGCGCCCCGACGACATCTTCAGCAGCTTCATCACCGGCCGCGGCCTGTTCTGGGCCCGGACGGACAAGGGACTCCTGTCGATCCTGCCGCAGAAGCACGCCGTCGGTTACAACCTCGGCTACAGCGGCGGAGGCCCCCACGCTCTGGCCGCCTACCTCACCCAGGTCGCGGAGAACGACGGAGGGACCACACCCGCCGGCACGCCCTACGAGGATGCGCACCCGGCGATCCTCGCCTGGACGCAGAGCAGCGCCGCGGACCGTGGCACGAACGAGCTGACACTGAACGACCTCCAGACGATGCAGCGGGCCTGACCCGCCGCCGACGCCCGCGCCGAAGAAGGAGCCGCCCCTCTTCGGCAACCTCGGATCGAGAGCGGAGACGTCGGTGCGATGGACCCGGTGTGTACGGCGGCGATGCCGGGCCCTCCCAGATGGATGCTGTGCACCACCCTCGTGAGTGCACGGCATCGTGGGGGAGTGCCTGGCATCGTCGGTGGCGATGCCAGGCATCACCCTGATGCGCGTCTTCCTGTTTCCCCTTGGATGAACGCTGCTGCGGACAACGATGTGAGAGACGCGGGAGGCGATCGTTTCTCCCGGCTGCGTCGTTGACCCGGGTATGGGACTGAACGCGCGGGCCGCGCCCGGAGTCGAGCAGCGGGCCGAGCTGGCGGTGGTGAGCGCCTGTCATCTCGCCGATGTCGTCACACCGACGGCCTGGAGCACGGGCGCGGCTGAGGACGCCCTGGACGCGATCGACGTCCTGGCCGCCGCCCTCTCCGAGATCAGTCCGGAGACCGCCGACGCCCTCGGCGCCGTGACGGCTGCCACCACCGCGGCGCGCCACCACCTCGCTCTCCCCACGGACACCGGCTCCGCCTCCAGTGCCGCCGGAGGGGTGGCCCTGCCCGTGCCGCGGGCCGAGCCACAGTCTGGTCCCGTGTCACCGTCCCGACCGCGGACGAGGCGGCGCGGGCTCGGGCCCGGGTACCGGGGCATCGGCACGGAGCCCTGACCCTGCGGTGAAGTCCGCCGGTGCACCCGCGATCCGGCGTTGGCCGCTGAGTGCACCTGCCGGCCCACTCGATGCTCACCGACGATGTCGTGCACTCTCAGGGTGGAGCACGACATCGCCCGCAGGATGCACGGCATCGCGGGTCCTGTGGACAGTGGCCGGAGATTTCTCCCCGCTCCCTAAATCGGTGTGAATCGTCTGGTCAAGGGTCGAGTCCGTCCTATACGGGCCCCCTTGACCAGTGCTGGTCCCGAACGCCCGGCTCCGTGGCGTACCCCTTGACCGGCGTGCCCGCCTGGTCGTGTGTGCCGGTGTTTCCCCTGGACACGGCCCTGCTGTCGGCCGCTGTTGGACCGCGGTCAAGGGGGGCTCCTGCACGCTTCCGTCTTCGGATCAACGCCCCTGGCTCCGGCCGGGGGCAGTGAAGGAGACGACGATGACGCCGACCACCCGTCCGCGGCCCGGGCCCCGAACGCCCGACCGGCTGTCCACCGCCCGCACCGGCCCGGACCCCGGCACCGGCAGAACGGGCCGTATGGGGCTCCTTGGGGGGCTACTTCGGGGTGTCCTTGGGAACCCACTCGGGTGCCCGTCACCCGGTGCCGGGGTGAAACCGCAGGTCACACACGGAATCGGCGTGTTTTTCGCGCCGTCACAACCCTCTTCTCTCCTCCTTGTCCTATGTGGAGGAGAGCATCGGGTCCGGGTGGGCCGGATGCCCTCCCGGGTCGGGCAGGCCGGACGGCCGGTGCGCGGCGAGCGGTCGGCGCGCGGTGTGCGGTCGGCGGCGTGTGACGGGCGGCCGGTGTGCGGCCGGTCGCGAGTGATGGGGGAGCGTGGCTGATGGCGGGGAAGCGGAAGACGAATCCGGCGGGGTCGTCGAACGAGTTGCGCGGCGATGTGCTGCGCGTGCTGGGTGTGCTGAAGGTGGCGACGGCTGATCAGATCCAGCGGATCGAGCGCCCGCATCTGTCCTTCCGGCACACCGGCAAGCCGACCCCGTCCGAGCGGAAGACTGCCCGCACCGCTGCCCACTGCGGTGCGCTCTCCGATCTCCGCAAGCATGGCCAGTCGGAGAACGGCGGCCGGACCAAGCAGGCGGAGACCCTGCGCAACCTCACCCTGAAAGGTCTGGAAGCCGCCGCGAAGGCACTGGAACGCCCGATGACGGAGATGGGCGGCACCGCCCGCGGCACCGGATCCAGCGGCGGTACTCACGCCATGGCCGTGAACGAGACGATCATCGCGATGCTGCGCCCGAAGCCGGACCTGAAGCTCCTCACCGGCGAGCCGGCCGAGGCCCAGGCCGCCGCCCGGGCGGTCGCCGGCGCGTCCCCGGGGATCGGGACGATCGCCTCGTACGCGACGGAGATACCGCTGCCCGCCAACGGCACCTGGAGCGCTCCGGGGAAGGGCGGGGCGCAGGCCGACATCGTTCTCACCGCCCCGCAGCACGGAGTGCCGCTGCTGTTCATCGAGGTCGACAACTGCCACGAGACCGCCGAGGAACTCGCGGCGAAGCTGGAGAAGTACGCCCGCTTCTTCCGCAGGAAGGCCAAGGACACCGACGGCCGGGAGAAGCCGTTGTGGCGGACCCGCTGGGCCGTCACCGACGCCGGGCCGGACCACCCGTATCCGCCCGTCCTGATCGTGTTCAACCACATCGGCGCCCGGGACCCCAACCGCACGGTCGTGCGCCTCGCCGAACTCACCCGGCACCTGTGGAAGGGCGAATGGGACCCCGACGGCTACCACTGCTACGACCAGAAGATCCCGATCGTGGCGACCGGCCTGCGAAACCTCCGCCAGCACGGCCCGGCCGGCCCGGCCTTCCGGCGCTTCGGCCGCCCGGGACAGCAGACCCTCCTCGATGCGATCGGCAACCCCCGCCTCGACGCCGCCCGCGCCCGCCAGCGCGCGCAGATCAAGGCGAACCAGGAGGAGTACCAGGCGCAGCTCCGGGAGATCAGGGAACGCCACGCCGAGCGTGAGGCCCGCCGCCCCGCCTGCACCGGCTGCGGGGCCAAACTCAGCGACGCACGGTGGAAGGCGGCCCAGGCGACCGACTGGGACACCCCGAAGGACACCCGCCCGCACCTGTGTGACACCTGTAGCCCCCAAGCCGCCGCCACCGAGGAGCGAACGGCGGAAGAACAGGGACACCGTGAGCACGCAGCCGTCGCCGACGCCCAGGAGGCCGACCGGCACCAGCGGCCGGAGCCGCTTCCCGACTGGGCAGAGCGCAGGCACTTCCTGCGCTTCACCCGTCGACCCGTCTGCACCCAGTGCGGGGCGGCGTTCACGGACGAGCGGTGGCAGGCGGTGGAGCGCACCGGCTTGGACGTCCTTCCCCAGGAGACCCGCCCGCACCTGTGCGGAAACTGCGACCAGTGGTACAAGGTCGACGGGGAGCAATCCTGGCCGCACATGGACCCCCTGCCCCGGCAGGAGGAGCGGGACCAGGAGCGGGACCAGGAGCAGGCCGTGCCCGAGCGGAAGCCCACCGGCTGGTTCTCCCGCCTGCGCCGCTGAGCCGGGCAAGCCGCCGGCGGGGCACGGGCTTGCCCGAGGACGGCCTTGGGCAAGCCCCCACCCGCCGGCGGCGCGGCGATGGGTACAAGTACCGGTATGACACAGCAGCGCATCCGGTGGCCGGCCGTGGTGGCCCGGGCCCGTCAGATCGTGGAGAGCTACGACGGCGGCGTCACGCTGCGGCAGGTCATGTACCGCCTGGTCTCCGAGGGGGCGCTCCCGCACACCCCGTCGATGTACCGGCACCTCTCCTCCCACCTCGCCAAGGCGCGCCGTGAGAACCGGTTCCCCGACCTCATCGACACCCTGCGCGAGGTCCACGTCCCGCCCGCCTGGCCGGACGCGACCGCCTTCCTCCGGGAGGCGGTCGGCTGGTTCGGCCTCGACCGCACCCAGGGCCAGCAGCCCGTGTACGTCGCCGCCGAGAAGGACACCCTCCGGCAGATGTTCACCACCTGGCTCGCCGAGTACGGCATCCCGGTCCTGGTGGTCCGCGGCTTCGCCTCCCAGTCCTACGCCGACGTCGTCCGCCACCGCACCGCCCACGGGGGCCGTGCCACGCTGCTCTGGTTCGGCGACTTCGACGCGAGTGGCACCGAGATCGAACGGGACTGGGTCCGGCGCACTGCGGACTGCTGGAGCGAGGTCAGCCGGGTACTCCTGACCTACGACCAGGTCCAGCGGTACGAGCTGCCACCGGCCGAGGGCAAGAGCGGCGACCCGCGGTGGCCCGCCTTCGCCCGCCGCCACGGCTTCGACCCCGCCCACCCGGTCCAGTGGGAAGTCGAAGCCCTCGACCCCGACGAGCTCCGGCGCCTGGTCCTCGACACCGTCACCCCGTACATCGACCGCACAGTCCTCGACCGGCAGATCACCCGCGAGGAAGAACAGCGCCGCGCCCTCGCCGCCTTCCTGGACGGCTGGGGCGCGGCGGGCGGGCAAGCACCGGCGTAGCGCTGTACGGGTGCCCGCAGGCTCAGACGGATACCGGAGTTGGGCGGAGGGCTGCGAGCGGGGAGCGCCGGCCTTTCTCCACGGCGCGCAGCTGTTCCCAGTCGATGTCGGGGTGGGCGGGGACGATCGCGTCGACGGAGGCGGTGGTGTAGAGGGCGACGTCGACGGCCCCGGCCCGGCTGGTGCCGAACTGGACCTCGACGGACTGCGGGGAGCGGACCCATCCGAGCCGGACCATCCAGTCCCAGTCCACGCGTCGCACCCGGAGGCGGGCTGCGGCCTGTTCGGGTCCGAGCGGGCTGTCGGCGGCGACCAGCTCCGCCAGGTCCTCGCGCCGGCAGACCTGGTCGACCTGGTCGGGGTGGTGCAGCGTGCCGTCCGGGTTCGCGCTCAGGTCGACCAGGAGGCCGCGGTCGACGAGGCGGCGCACGACGAACGCCGTCACGATCGCCTTCTCGCCGTACGCGGTCGGGTTGGGGGTGCCGAGCGCGTCGGCGATCCGGTCCGCCGCCGCACGGCCTGAGATCGGAGGGGAGGGCATCGCGGCCCGGACGGCGTCGGCGTCCATCGCCTCCACCGCGGCCCGGGACCACCGTTCCGCGCACTGCGTTGCCGACGACGTCACGTCGGGAGCGGGGACGAGGCCGGTGTGCCGGGCCCACCGGAATGCTGTTGCGGGCACCTTCAGGCGCTTGGCGGCCTGGCCCGCGTCGTACTCGGTTCGTCGTGCCATGGGGATCGGGTCCCTTCCTCGCGAGTCCGCTGCCCGAAACGGGCATCCACGAACGTGACAGAACATAAGAAACTATGTCAAGCACCTTTTAATCAGCGTAATTTGGCTGAATCCATCACCAGTCGCGCCCGCGTACGCGAGGGTGGATCTCACCCGCTCGGGCTCAGCGGACGAACACCGCCCGGACCGGCGACGGCACCCGTCGTCCCGGGTGCTGTCACCGCGAAACCCGCCCTGCCCGGCCCGGCCGGGCACATCCGAAGAGACCGAAACCGCCCGCACACCCGCCGTCCCAGGCGGAACGGAAAGGAGACCCTGCCGTGGATTCCTATGGGACCGCTCAACTGCCCGGCGACCGGGCCAACCAGTGCGACGCCACCGCCGTGTGGACCGCCCCTGGCGGCACCCGGGCCTACGTCCTCCTCGACGGCGTCGGCGACACCCCTACCGTCCGCGCCTGGACACGGACCGCCGCCCGCCGCCTGGCCCGCACCGCAGCCCTCCACGCCGACGCCGAGACCGCACTGCGCGCCGAACGCGACCGGTACGCCGCCGAACCCGGCCGGCACCCCGACGACGGCTCCCGGCTCCCGTGCGCCGCGGCCGTCGTCGTCGTCCACACCCCCCATACCCCGGGCACCCCCGGCATGGGCGGGGTGCTGTCCTTCGCCTGGTCCGGCGACGCCCGCGCCTACCTCCTCCTCGACGGACACCTCCGCCTCATCACCGAGGACCACAACGAACGCCGCGCCTACGAAGGCCACGGCGACCGCAACGTCCTCACCGCCTGCCTCGGCGCAGGCCGGGACGACAAGGAGACCGAAGAACGCTACGGCCACCCCGCCGTGGAAACCGTCCGCGGACCCGCCCGCCCCGGCAGGCTGCTCCTCACCTCCGACGGCGCCTACGAACCCCACGAAGACGGCGACCACGACCTGGCCGGCTATCTGACCGGCGCGCCCCGTACGTCCGCCCGGCGCCTGGTCGACGACGCTGTCCGCCGGGCACGAACGCTGCCCGATCCGTACGCGGACAACGCCACCGCCCTCATCGCGCATCTCACCTGACGACGGCCGGCGACCCCAGGCGGGCCGGGGCGGGGCCGGGGCGGTCCCTCCTCGGTCCGGGCTCCGGCCGACCTCTGGGACAGGCTGTTCTCAGGTTGCCGCCGTTGCTGCTCTGGGACACTGGGTCCCACTGTTTCAGCGGCGAGGAGTGAGCGCATGGCGGCGAAGAAGGACCCGGCGACGTTGGTCCGTCAGGCCCGGGATCTGATCGAGGAGTTCAACCGCGTGGTGCTGGACGACGCGAAGGACCTGTCGGCGCCCGCCCTGTCGGAAGCCACCCAGGCGCTCAAGTCGCTGGTCGGCCGGCTGCCGCAGGCGTTCGAGCAGACCGCCGACGTCCTGGAGATGCTGGCCGCCAACAACAAGGTCACGGTGGACCAAGGCGACCCGAAGACCGAGGCGGCCACGACCGCCGCAGAGCTCCGGACCGCCGCGGCGGACAGCGAGCAGCTGGCCAAGACCCTCTCCCACCCCGCCTCCGCCCTGTTCCTCATGGGAGGCCGCTAGAAATGCCCCGCCTCCCCTCGCCCGAAGAGATCGAAGCCGCCCGCACACCCAAGGGCGGATGGACGCGCGACCAGCTCGCCGCCTGGGGCATCCCATGGCCCCCGCCCAACGGCTGGAAGGACGAGCTGACCGAACGCTGGAAGGCCGCCCGCCAGGACGACACACCCCCACCGCCGCCCAGCCCGGCTCCGACCGGCTTCGCCCAGGACACGCTCGACTTCGGCTGACGAGACGACAGCGGGCCCGGACAGGATCACCCTGTCCGGGCCCGCTGCCGGTTTCCGGCCGCTCACCGGCTGAGGCGGATGCGCGGCCCCCACGCGAATTCGAGGTCGTCCAGGAAGACGGTCTCCAGCTCCTTCTCCCACGCGCTGCGCAAACCGAACGGCGCGGCTTCCATCCGCTCCAGGATGACCAGGGTCTCCGGCTGCCCGACCAGCGCGTACCGGCCCCGCGAGGCGGGCCGGCTGCCCGGCCCGTACGCCCGCAGCAACTCCTCCAGACGCGCACGGTGCTGCTCCACGAACACCTCCAGGCGCTCGGTGTACCCCTCGCGTTCCTCGGGACGCACCGCGGCCAGGGCGACGTCCAGGAAGTCTCGGCCGTTCGGCCAGTGCCGCATCCCCGGCGCGGCGACGGCCCACGTGAACCCCTCCGCCACCGCCAGAACGCGCCTCGCGTACAGCGGCGACGGAGCCAGAGCCGGGGACGGGGCCGGTTCCTCCACGAGAGCTTCCTGCGGGGCGGGGGAGGCCGGCTGCGGGAGGTGGGCGAGCGGCAGGGCGCCGGAGGCGGCGCGCCCGCCCTGGGAGGCGGCGGTGGTTGTCAGCGGCACCTCCAGTGCTTCCAGGTGGGCAAGGAGGAGACGCGCCAGGGTGCGGCCGTGGTCACTGCCGTGCGGTTGCCGGGGGGTGCTGCCGTCGCCCCGATCGCCCGGGTGGGCGAGGTGCCAGGGATGTACGACGGTGCGGTGGAAGAAGTCGGCGAGCACCTCGAACAGGTCGCTCGCCGCGGGTCCGGGTTCGTATCCGCCGACCACGGCGCTCGCGGCGCTCCCGATCTCGGCGGCGCTCTGCGAGAGCGCGTCCAGCATGTGCCGTGCGGAGTTGGAGGGGGTGTCCTCGAAGACCTCCACGATCCGGTACAGACCCGGGGAGCCGTAGAGGTTGCCCTCTTTCGCGCGACGCACCTTCACCGCGGCCTCCTCGACCGAGTCGGCGGTGGCATGGTTGATCAGCTCCGAGGCGCCGGGGTGCTCCGGCTCGGCGCACCTCGCGAGGACCTGATAGAGCCCGCGCTGCTCGGGCGGCCGTACCCCGCCGGACGCGGGGTGCCCCTGCCCGCGCTCCTCCGGATCGCCGGCAGGCGTGTACTCGCCGAAGACCTGCCGCGCGACCAGATGCCGGATCCGCTTCAGCTCCGCCAGCCGCACGGCCGCCCCATGCCTCTCGGCAGACCCCGCAGACCCCGCAGGCCCAGCCCCGTCCCCGGCAGCGGCGATCAGCTCGCCCAACTGCTCATACGTCAGACCGGTGACCTCCCGGCGGACTTCCACCCGGAGTTCGGCGTCGCTGCGCGCTGTCGTCATGTCGGTCCTCTGGTCGGTGCCGTCGGTGGTCACGCTGTGCCTCCCTGGTCGGTACGGGCGCTGCGGGTACGTGTGCGACCCAGTCCGGATCGCGTACGGGCGTTGGCGCTCGGGTCTCGGTGGCCGGGGCGCGCATGATGCGCCAGCTGGTGCGCGGCGCGGTGACGGCGTGGACCAGGACGACGACGGCCTGCCGCACGGCGCCGCCCCGGGCCCACGCCCCGGCGTGGCGGACCTGATCGGCCGCCCAGTCGCCTGCCCGCTGCCACGGGCGCAGCCGTCCGAGCAGATAGCCGGCCGCGAGCGCGGCGGCCGCGGTGACGACGATCCTCATCACGACCACCGCATCCCGATCGCGGACAGCTGCTCCATCCGCTCCGGCGTCAGCGTCGCGGCCCTGCTCCGCTGGTTGCCGACCCATGCCCCCAGACGGAACTGGAGTTCCCAGCCGTCCTCGGAGAGCACGGTCTCGACATGCTTGCGGGGCACCTGGAGATGCCCTTCGCGCTCGAAGAACTGGTGGGCGGCCGCGAGGTTGGCGGTCCACTTGTCGGCCTGCGTACGGCGCTTCGGCTTCTCCTCCTCGGGCGCGGGCCCGATCCCGAGGACGTGCTCGCACATCCACTGCTGCACGGTGGTGAGCTGGTCCCACCCGTATCGGACCGACCGCACCCACCGCCCCAGATCCTCGCCCTGGCGCAGGACCTCACCCGCCTCGGTGGGCAGCGCCTCACCGGCGTCCAGGTGCATCCTCACCAGGTGGAAACCGCGCTGCCAGGTGACCGGCCAGCTCGGGCACCAGGACGCGTCGATCTCCTCCAGCTGCTCGCGCCGCGTATCCGACAGAGCCCCGGCCGACGACTCCACCGGCAGCCCCTCAGCACGCCGCTGCTCGTTCTCGGCGGCCTTGCGGGCGGCGGCCCGCGCGTTCTTCAGGAAGATGCCCACCCGGTACCCCTGGAAGGTGGCGTCCAGCGGGGCCAGGAGGTGGCCGTGTTCGGCGGCCCACCCGCGCGCGGCGGACAGGCCCTCTTCCCACGCGACGTCGAGGTGGCTCCAGATCATGCCGAGCTTTTCCAGCTGGGCGACGCGGTCCTCGTCCATGTCGCCGCGGGCGTAGAAGCGCCGGTTGTCGGCGGTCCACTGCCCGAGCGGGAACCCGGCGAGTGAGGCCGGCCATCCCGCGCCTCCCGCCTCCTGGTCGTCGGCGGCGGGCACCCGGAACGTGAACGGCACCCGCAGGTCTCCATGCTCGCGGACGTAGATGACGGCGGCCTCGATGCCGCGCCGCCAGTGCTCGTGCTCCGGGTTGACGACGCGCAGCTTGATGAACGCGGCGAGCGCGGCCGGGTCGCGGGGCGTGGAGAACTTCAGCAGGGCCCTGGCGGGGGCGCTGACGCCCCCGGAGCCCTCGCCGCTCCCGTTGGCACTCTTCCCGCTGTCGTCCTTGCTGGCGGGCTTGTAGCGGCTTGGGGCCTGCTGCTCCGCAAGGGGCTCCACGATCCGCGCGTCGTGCGCCCGCAGCGCCTCCAGCAGCTTCGCCAGCCCGCCGAACGCCCGGGAGGTGAGCATGTTGTCCGCCGTCTCCCCGGGTCCGAGCAGCACCGGCACCACCAGGCTCGCCACCTTGCCCTCGCCCGGCTGCATCCGCAGCGCCCGGCCCACCGCCTGGACCAGGTCGGACATGGAACCGCGAACGTCCGCCCAGTACACGGAGTCACAGTTCTTGGTGTCGACACCTTCACCGAGGACCTTCACCGAGCACAGGAAGCACTTCTCCACGACGGTGCCGTCCATGGCGATCCCCGCAGCGAACTCGCCCAGAAGCCGGCGGCGGTGGAGGATCTTGTGGTCGCCGTAGAGCCAGTCCGCCCAGATCGTGGCCGGGTAGAGCTCCGGGTCGGATGCGTGCAGCTGCGCGGCGATGCCGGGGAGACCGGCCGCGAACGCTTCGGCCTCCTTCACGACGTGGTGGAAGACGAGCGTGCGCCGGAAGTTCTCCTCCGCGGACGCCTTCACCAGGGCGGTCTGGAGGGCAGCAAGCCGCGCCCCGCGGATCTCTGCGGAGCGGCCTTCGGCGCCCAGGAGCTGCGCGGCCTGGAGGGCGGTGTCGGTGATGTCGACGCATACGACCTGGTAGGGGGCACAGATTCCCCGGTCGATGGCCTCCGAGAGGGTCAGGGTGAAGCAGCGGCTGCCGAAGGGCCCGTCCGGGTCATCTTCCATGCTCGCCACCAGCTCGCCGGGTGCGCCGGCCGCGTCATCCTCTCCGAGCTGCCACAGCCGGGGCGTGGCCGTCATGTAGAGGCGGCGCAGGGACGGGATCTTCTGGTTGTCGTGGACGACCGCCCACGGCTTCCCGATCCGCCCCGAAACCCGGTGGGCCTCGTCCACGACGATCAGGTCCCAAGCCGCCAAACCCGCCGCGTGCGCCCGCTCCAGCTTGCCCAGCCCGAGGCTGGCGTACGTGGCGTACACGGTGACCTTCTCCAGGCCCCGGGTCCACTCCACCAGCTCGTCCACGGACGTGGTGTTGGGGAAGGGCGCATCCTCGCCCTCCAGCGAGGACACCCCGATCATCGGCCCCCGGCGGCCTCCCTCGCGCCACGCGGCCTCAGTCTGCGTCAGCAGGTCCTTCGAGGGCACGAGCACCAGCACACGTCCCGCGTGGAGCTCCTCCGCGCTGCGGACCGCCACCCGGGTCTTCCCGGACCCGGTCGCCATGATCACCTGTGTTCGAAGCCCTCGTTCGGGCAGAAATGATCTTGCAGGCAATTCGAGCGCACGGAGGACCGCGTCGATGGCTTCTCGCTGTGCTGCCTCGCGCTGGTCAACGCGGTCTGTGCTCGACATATTCGCCTGCCTTCTTCTGGGGTGTCGTCCGGTCGATTCGAGCGGAGGAAACAGGAAAACTGCACGTAGATGAGCCGCGAGGGCTACAGTTGGACTGCTGCGATTTGCTGTTTGCCCGGCCTCACCGGAGCACCGGCAAGGCCGTGGAGTGGATCTAAGTACCCCTCCGGAGTGGTCTGGGGTGGCGTGCCCTGAGTCCATAGCTTATCTCTGCACCAAAAATGAAGCACACAGAATCACGAGATTCCCTCTAACGTGGCTGAAAGCTGCTAGTCTTGCCTTACCGCAAGCGAATCAAGAGCCTTGACGCCCCTCCAGTCCGCCCCATCCCTGCGAGTGGCCGGTCCCCGCGACCCG